>NZ_JBFPMW010000001.1:0-1074367 GCF_045999855.1 Tolypothrix campylonemoides VB511288_2 | reverse complement strand
GAACAGATTTGGAACTCTCTTTCACTAGGGAAGGCGCTAATTACAAACTTGTCTATGATGTTTACTCTGTTTAAATTTAGAACATAACATTGGTGTTTTAATAAACTCGGTATTTGTCCAATACCGGGTTTATCAATCTGTAAAATCCACGTAAAAAGTTTTTAATTTTTGTATTTATTTTAACTTAAATATACTGACTCTAGTAGATATCGGCTGAAATCGTGTAACCTTTAGTAATGGCTTATATTACAAGCTTTTGCTTTTTCTGCCATGCTACTTACTGTAGCCTGTGAAACCACGCACAGCAATCGCTCATGGGTAAACTACCCAAGAGCGCGTTGCCTCACCACCGCAGTGGCTCCTCCGGACTTCTGCCTTTTTGTACTAAATCCCTACGCACTACTTGTCGAAAAGAGCGTTTTTTTCCTCCCCTGCACAAAGGTGCAACCCCTGCACCCCTGCTTGTCTCACTCGACAATTTTCTCAGCCCTTGCAGTATTGAATCCCTACGAGGAAGCAGGGCAAACCTAAACTTCCCTGAATTTTCTGACTTTTTCTGACCTATGGAACCAAAAATGAATTGAGCAGCTTCTGAATTTAGCTCAACTTCTATACAAAATTATCAATCATACTAACAATAGAAAGCAGTCAAAAAGCTTTCTGGCATAGAATTCACAATCTTACCGAAAATTTCCCAAATATTTTTTGGACACCAATACTTATTATCAATTATGAAATATCAAGTTGTTCTACAACACAGCGAAGAAGACTGCGGTGCTGCTTGTATTGCCAGTATTGCCAAATATTACGGACGTACTTTTGCCATCAGTCGGGTGCGGGAAGCCGTGGGAACTGGTTCGCGAGGCACTTCTTTACTGGGTTTGAAACGGGGTGCAGACGCACTGGGGTTTAATGCTCGTCAGGTAAAAGCTAATCCTGAAATGCTTGAGCGTTTAAACGAAGTCCCTTTACCCGCAATTATTCATTGGAAAGGATATCACTGGGTTGTATTGTACGGTCAAAAAGGGAAAAAATACATTGTTGCTGACCCCAGTCTTGGTATGCGTTACCTCACTCGTAAAGAGTTAATGACGGGTTGGATTAATGGTGTCATGCTCTTGCTAGAACCAGACTACAGCCGTTTTCTAGAACAACCAGAAGATAAAATTGGTGGTTTTGGACGTTTTCTTGCCCGTACTTGGCCTTATCGCTTTATTCTTGCTCAGGCAATTGGTATTAATATAGCTATCGGTCTTCTCTCCCTCGCTTCTCCCTTAATGATGCAGTTACTAACTGATGATGTGTTGGTGAGGGGAGATACTCAATTGCTAACAACGGTGGCAATTGGGGTTATTACTATGAATTTTATTAGGAGCGCGATCGCATTAGTACAATCCCACCTCATCGGTCACTTTGGTCAGCGCTTGCAATTCGGGTTAATTTTAGAATACGGACGCAAACTTTTACACTTACCCCTGTCATATTTTGAAGGGCGTCGCAGTGGGGAAGTTGTCAGCCGCATTTCTGATGTCAATGCCATCAATGCTCTTGTATCCCAAATTGTTCTCGGTTTACCCAGCCAATTCTTTATCGCTGTGGTTTCCTTGGGAATTATGCTGTTCTACAGTTGGCAACTATCCATAGCTTCCTTTGTTGCATTTCTTATCTTGACTTGCATTAATCTGCTTTTTGTCCCAATGATGCGGAATAAAACCCGCAAATCTATCGTTTTACGAACAGAAAATCAAGGTTTTCTTGTAGAAACTTTTCGTGGCGTCCAAGTGCTAAAAACAACCCAAGCAACTCCCCAAGCGTGGGAAGAGTATCAAACAAATTACGGTCGCCTTGCAAACCTAGGGTGGAGTACGATGAAACTGGGGTTATACAGTGGTACTATCACCAGTCTGATTTCCACATTCACCAATATTGCCTTACTTTGGATAGGAAGTTATTTAGTTATCAACCATACCCTAACCATTGGTCAACTCTTAATGTTCAATGGTATGAGCGGTAACTTTCTCGGTTTCTTAAGTTCGGCAATTGGCTTAGTTGATAAATTTATTACCGCACAAGTTGTTATTCAGCGCCTGACAGAAGTTATTGACGCCACTGCAGAAGACGAAAACGACTTCAAAAAACCGTGGGTTCAAATTCCCAGTAATGCAGATATCACTTGCACCAACCTCAACTTCCACCATGCGGGTAGAGTAGACCTACTGCAAGACTTTTCTCTCACTATCCCCGGCGGTCAAGTCATTGCTTTAGTTGGTAAATCAGGTTGTGGCAAAAGCACTTTAGCTAAATTAATAACTGCTTTATATCAGACTCAATCGGGTAATGTCTCTTATGGCATATACAACCAACAAGACCTATCTTTAGAATGCTTGCGACAGCAAATCGTTCTCGTACCTCAAGAAGCACACTTTTGGAGCCGCTCAATTATTGACAACTTCCGCTTCAGTTATCCCAACATTACTTTTGAACAAATTGTACAAGCTTGCCAAATTGCTGGTGCAGATGAATTTATCAACAAACTACCTGATAAATATCAAACAGTTTTAGGAGAATTTGGGGCAAATCTTTCCGGCGGACAAAAGCAAAGATTGGCTATAGCTAGAGCAATAGCAACCGATCCCCCCGTACTTATTTTAGATGAATCAACTGGTGCTCTTGACCCAGTTAGCGAAGCCGAAGTATTAGATAAACTGTTACACCACCGACGCGGTAAAACCACAATTACGATCAGCCATCGCCCCAAAGTCATTGAAAGATCTGATTGGATTGTAGTCCTCGAACAAGGTCGCTTAAAAATCCAAGGAACTCCAGAATACCTCCGACAAATCCCTGGCGAACACCTACACTTCCTAGAAGATGTTAGCACTCAAAGGTCATTGTTAGCAGCGATCGGCGAGCAGTAAATCTTAGAGTTTTGCTAGTTTCCTACAGTGTAAAAGCTTGCACAATCCAAAATCTAAAGTCCAAAATCTAAAATCTAAAATCTAAAATCTTATGATTAGCCACTTCAAATCCGATTCTCTATCCTTCACCCAAGAAAACGATTTTCTGCCCCCCATGAGTCGCTGGACAACCTACGGTGGAATGTTCATCTTAGGTGTCATATGTTTAGCAGTTCCAGTTGCTTCTGTTAGTAAATATAAAGAGGTTGTTAAAACAGAAGCTGTTATCCGTCCAGCAGGTGAACTGCGAATTGTTCAAGCAGCAACAGAAGGTCAAATTATAGGAATTTCAGTTCAAGAAAATCAACCTATTAAAAAAGGAGATGTTATAGCCACTATTGACGACTCCCGCCTGCAAACTAAAAAAAGTCAACTGCAAAGCAGTATTCAACAAGCAAAGTTACAACTTTTTCAAATTAACTCCCAAATTCGCGCTCTCAACAATCAAATCCATGCTGAAACTGACCGTATAAACCGCACTATTGCTTCTGCTGAAGCTGAACTGAGTGGGCGCGTTCGATCGTACCAAGATAAAAGAATGACTACTGTTGCAGAAGTTCAAGAAGCTGAAGCAAATGTTGGCATCTCTGAAGAGGATTTACGCAAGGCTCATGCAGAGTTAAGATCGGCGCAAGCAAATTTAAATGCGGCTAGGTCAGCTTTGATAGCTGCACGCTCCAAACAAAATCGATATGAAATGGCGGCTAAAGTAGGAGCGCTATCAAAAGACCAGTTAGAAGAAGCACAACTCGCTGCTAGCCAACAAGAACAAGCAGTGGAAGGACACAAAGCAGCTGTTGAAGCACAAAAACAAACTATTGCTCGCCTCGAACAAGCTGTTTCTGCGTCTATTGCTAGAAGCCAAAAAGTAAAAGTCGCTTTAAATCCCAGCCAATCAGAAATCGCGATCGCAACAGAACGTATTGCCCAAGAAAAAGCAGCCGGAAAAGCTAGCTTGGCTACATTGGATAAAGAACGCCAAGCTCTGATAGCACAAAGGATTGAAGCCCAAAAACAGTTAGATCGCGATGTCCGCGAATTGCAACAAGTGGGAATGGATATCAGACAAACAATTATCACAGCCCCATCTGACGGGACTATCTTCAAACTCAGCTTGCGGAACTCCAGTCAAACCGTGCGCTCGGGAGAAGAAATTGCCCAAATTGCTCCGAGCAACTCAAAACTAGTCGCTAAGAGTTCGGTCAGTGCAGAGGAAGTGAGTAAAGTCAAAGTTGGCCAACAAGTTCACCTGCGGATATCTGCGTGTCCTCATCCAGATTACGGTACTCTAAAAGGAAAAGTCACAGCTATTTCTCCAGATGCCATCTCCCCTCAAGCCCAAGGTGCTAACTCCAATAGTGGCACTACAGCTAGCAAGATGGTAACGGGTGGTGCTTTCTACGAGGTTAGTATAGAACCAGAAAACTTGGTGCTAGCTCAAGGCAAAAGTCAATGCCTCATAACTTTGGGCATGCAAGGCAGAGCAGATATTATCTCTCGAGAAGAAACTGTATTACAATTCTTCATGAGAAAGGCAAAATTAATTGCTGATTTTTAAAATATTTTGCAGCAATTGTAAGTAGGTAGATGGCTTACAGCAATTGCACTACTATTTAATTTGTACGGGTATAGTACGCCTTCAATGCTAAAATCATAATTAAATATACTTGCCATATTGCCAAAGAGTTGGATTCTTAAAGAAAGTTTTGAGTTGGATTGAGATAGCTATTGTATTTCCTATGAAACTATGCCTAAAGTCCTTAAATATGCGATCGCTTTTACACATACATTAACAGTATGTTTTGTCAATATTGTCTCTGAAAACTGTGTATCGGCTCAGATTAATCCAGATGAAACTTTAGGGTCAGAACGCTCATCGCTCGCGCCAAATGTTGGAATTAGACAAGGAGTGAGAGGCGATCGCATAGACGGGGGAGCAATACGAGGTAGCAATCTTTTTCATAGTTTTCAAGAATTTAATATTAACGAAGGGCAAAGAGTTTATTTTAACAATCCCGCAGGAATTACAAACATTATTACTCGAGTCACAGGCACTAAACTCTCAAACATTTTAGGAACATTAGGTGTCAATGGCAGTGCAAATTTATTTTTCATCAATCCCAATGGGATGATTTTTGGTCAAAATGCCAGATTAGATATCCAAGGGTCATTCATTGCAAGTACTGCTAGTGGTCTGAACTTTGCCGATAATACGCAATTCAGTGCAACAGCTTCCCAAAACTCTCCCTTGCTAACCGTTAGCGTTCCAATTGGTTTGCAATTTACAAGCAATTCCCAAGGAATTTTAGTTCGGGGAAATGGTCGAGGTTTAAGGAGACAGGAGAATCCAATCATTGATACAAATAATGCTTTACGCACGCAACCCGATCGAACGCTAGCTCTAGTAGGTGGAGATGTCACTTTTGAAGGTGGGACATTGAAAACTGCAGGAGGAAGAATCGAGTTGGGTAGCGTTGCGGGTACTGGTAATGTCAGTTTGACTGCTGTGCAAAAAGGTTTTTCTTTAGGTTATGAAGGTGTTGCTAATTTTGGAGATATTCAACTGTCCGGAGCCACAGCAATTGATGCTAGTGGCGAGGGTGGCGGTGAGATTGAAATCAGAGGCAAAAGAGTAGTGCTTCGGGAGGGTTCGCAAATTGAAGCGACTCGCTTGGAAAAGGGCTTTGGCGGAAAGTTGACCGTAACCGCTTCAGATCTAGTAGAACTCGGCGGGACAACTGCTGACAATCTTGGAGATAACCGACGATTTCCCAGTTCCCTGTCTGTTGACAATCGAAAAGTCGGGGACATCCCTGGGGAACTGACAATCAACACCAGACAATTGATTATCCGACCGGGAGGACGAATATCAGCTAGCAATGCAGGTCAAGGAAAGGGAGGCAATATAACGGTCAATGCTGCTGATTCTGTGGAATTGATTGGTATTTTCAACGCCATGGGAGGGCTGCGTTCTAGTGGCATATCCGTACAGACAACAGGTTCTGGAGACGCAGGAAATTTAGCTATCAACACTAAAAATTTGGTGATTCGGGATGGAGCAGAACTCTCTGCGTCTACCTTTAGTGCAGGTAATGGGGGAAGTGTAGAAATCAATGCCTCAGATTCTGTGGAATTGTTCAATACAAACGGGCAAATTCGCAGCAGAATAGTAGCCGAAGTGGGCAGAGATTTGAGAGAAGTTAACCGACAGGGAGAATCTGATTCTCCTACGGGACAAGGTGGAAATCTAACAATTAGAACCAGAAACTTGACTGTGAGAGATGGCGCAGTAGTGACTGTAAGTAGTAGAAGTGAAAATGCTAGAGCTCAAGGTGCAGGTACTTTAGACGTAACAGCTCGATCCGTTCGTTTGGATAATAAAGGACAAATTACTGCAGCTACTGCTTCCGGTCAGGGAGGAAATATTACACTACAAGTGCAAGATATCTTGCTTTTACGCCGTAATAGTTTAATATCCACCACAGCAGGTTCAGCACAAGCAGGAGGAGATGGAGGAAACATTAACATTAATACAAATTTCATCGTAGCTGTCTCCAATGAAAATAGCGATATCACCGCCAATGCTTTTAGTGGGAGTGGCGGTAATGTGAAAATTACAGCCCAAAGTATTTTTGGGTTAGAACCACGCAGCCGAGAACAACTCCAAACTTTATTGGGAACGAGTCAAGCTGGCGATACAGATCCGAGTCGGCTGCTCAGTAATGACATCACTGCTATTTCACAAGAAAACCCTTCTTTAAGCGGTCAGATTACCATCAACACGCCTGACGTTGACCCTTCCAAAATGTTGGTTGAATTGCCAATGGATATCGTCGATGTCAGTGGATTAATTCGTCAGGACCTTTGTGTTGCAGCCGATCGCGGAAGTAAATTTACCATAACCGGACGTGGAGGTTTACCTCCTTCTCCTCATGAAACCCTCAATCCTGATGCTGGGTGGGAAGATTGGCGCATCGTACAGCCACAGGCTTTATCTGAAAAAACAGAGAGTGCAAGAAATTATCAACCAAATTCAAAAGAACTTCAACCTATAAATATTATTGAAGCTCAAGGTTGGGTTATGAGTGCAAATGGTACGGTGGTTCTCACAGCTCAGCCTGCTGTCGTGACACCTCAAGGAACTTGGCTATCTCCTTTAGATTGTCAGCGGTTGAGGGCAAACTTATGAAGTCTAATGAAAAGATTAAAGTTGCTCAGTTACCCAATTTGTTGAAGCAGTTGGGAATTTTGCCGAGCTCTAGGAAGTCACGTATTTTGCAGCTTATTAATAAGAACAGAAAAATTCTTCAAATTATTTTGCTTGCGGCTTTAAGCGTCATCTTTAGCCTGCACAGTCCAATATTGTTTTCTGCTATCGCACAGCAACCTGGAGTCACTCAGCAATCTGCGATCGCATTAATGCAAGCAGGTAAAAAAAACTACGAAGAAGGATTGTTTGCTGAAGCAACAAAAACATTACAACAAGCAGTACAAATATACGCAGCAACAGGGGAGACTCTCAACCAAGCTCAAGCACTCAGTTTTGCTTCTTTAGCTCAACACAAATTAGGGCAATTTCAAGCAGCAGAAAATTCTATTCATAATAGTTTATCTTTGTTAAAAAGCTTGCCCGAACGTAAAGATACAATCCAAGTTCGTGCTTTAACTTTGAACGCTCAAGCACATTTACAATTGGCTAAAGGCAATGCTGAAACTGCTCTGGAATCTTGGCAAAATGCAGAAAAACTTTACAGGCAAATTCGCGATCGCTTGGGGATTCTTGGGAGTCTACTCAATCAAGCTTTGGCACTACAAGTTTTAGGTCTTTCCCGTCGCGCCGATCGAACAATTGCTCAAGTAGAACAAGAAATTTATCAAGAAACCGACCCCTCTTTCAAATTTGCTAGTTTGCTAAATCTCGGTCAAATTCGCCGTCAAGGAAGAGATTTGGAACAATCGCAGAAAATTTTACAGATGGGGCTAGAAGTAGCTCAAAAAATGCGATCGCCTGAATTTCAAAGTAAAGTTTTATTGAGTTTGGGCAATACTGAAATAGCTCTAGCGAAAAATGCAAAAGCATTAAAAAATGAAGAAAATTTTCAGACTTACACTCAGAAAGCTTTAAATGACTATCAACAAGCAGCTAATATTGCCATCTCACAACAGATAAAAGTTCAAGCAAAAATTAACCAATTTTCGATATTGCTGGAAAATCAGCAATATTCCTCTTTTCCAGTTTTGCTACCACAAATTAGCAGTTCTTTAGAGAGATTACCTAAGAGCAGATCTTCCATATATGCACGCGTACATTTTGCCAAAAATTTAATCCAATGGTTACAAGAAAGTAAAGAACCAAAAAACAAAAAGGATATAACTCAAATATTAAATACTGCTATCGATCAAGCTAGAAGTTTAACAGATCGAAGAGCAGAATCATATGCTTTGGGTACGCTTGGTGAGTTATATGAAAAAACTTTAGACGAGTCAAAGGCAATTGAATTAACTCAATCAGCTTTAGCGATCGCTCAGGCGACAAATGCACCAGATATTGCCTATCGCTGGCAGTGGCAAATGGGGCGGTTGCTTCAAAAGCAAGCAGAGACAACGCATCGCAGCAAAAATGCTGACGCTCAAGCAGTAAGTTACTACACTCAAGCTTTTAAGACTCTTAATAATTTACGGGGCGATTTAGTCGTCCTCAGTCCCGAAGTACAATTTTCCTTCCGAGAAACTGTAGAACCAGTCTACCGACAGTTAGTCGATTTACTTTTGCGAGATCCAAATCCCAATCGCGATCGTTTGATTCAAGCCCGTGACGTTATGGAAGCACTCCAGCTAGCAGAACTCGATAACTTTTTTGGCGATGCTTGTGCTAAACCAGAACAAGTCAAAATTGACGATCTCGATCCCCATGCAGCTGTTATCTATCCAATTATTTTGCCAGACCGTTTGGAAGTGGTTATCAAATTACCAGGCACCGATAACTTACGTCATTACGGTCATCAAAATGTTTCTAACACTCAAGTAGACGAAGCAGTCACACGACTGCGACAATCTTTAAAAAGACGCAGCATCAGCCCCAACCAGATAAAAAAAGAAGCTCAACAAATTTATAATTGGTTGATTAAACCTTTTGAAACTGAATTAGAAAATACCAAAAATCGAGAGGAAAGCAAGGTAAAAAATTTGATATTTGTTCTAGATGGTTCGTTGCGTAATTTACCTATGGCAGTTCTCCATGATGGAACAAGATACCTTATAGAAAGATACGCCGTGAGTGTTACTTCTGGTTTGCAACTGCTCGAACCCAAACCACTTCATAGAGAATCGCTAAGTGTTTTAGTAGGAGGTGCTACAGATGCTCCCAGTTTTGAAAAGGAAGGTTTAGGAGCCATAAATAATGTAGCGGTAGAACTAGAGGGCGTCAAGCAAAAAGTTCTGCACACTCAAATGTTGGAAAACCAAAAATTTCTCCAACAAAATATCGAACAACAAATTAATTCTAAACCCTATAATATCGTTCACTTGGCAACTCACGGGAAATTCAGTTCAAATCCAGAGCAAACTTTCATTTTAGATTGGCAAAAACGTATCAAAGTTAAGGATTTTGATAACTTACTGAACCTAGATTTTCAAAGGCGTACTAAACCAATCGAATTACTCATTCTTAGCGCTTGCGAGACAGCTACAGGAGACAATCGAGCAGCTTTAGGGCTAGCAGGAGTCGCACTCAAAGCAGGCGCACGCAGTACATTAGCTAGCTTGTGGCAAGTCAATGATGCCTCAACTGCTCAATTTATGATTAAGTTATATCAAGAACTGAATAATCCTCAAATCATGAAAGCAGAAGCATTACGAAATGTCCAGCGTGCTTTCCTAACAGAGTTTTCTAGCACGGATTATAACCGACCTTATCATTGGGCATCGTTTATTCTTGTAGGAAATTGGCTGTAATTTTGCAGACACTTAACGAACAAGCTGCATGCGCTTGATTGAGGTGACTGTTCGGCTTTTACCGCAGGGCTCAGCACTCTGACAATCATTAACCTTTCCCGGTCCGTAAAATAAGCGCACTTTCTTATTTAAATAAGTTTTTTCCTTTGCACAAATATCGTAAGATGCGTAAAGTCCTTGGTATTTTTTTCTCTTGCTATCTATTAAATCCACATAGCACGAAATATCACCGTTGGTAATACCCGTGACTGTGGCAATTTGAGGCAATTTAGTTGTTTGCTGTGCTTGAACAACAGAGGTGTTGGCAAAAATACTAATAGTAGAAGCTGCAAAAACACTAATAGAGAATCCTATGGCCGATATATGAGATATTTTTTTGACTTTCATAATTTTCTGTTTTTGAAATAACATGACTGTAAACGCATACACATTGCCAAGCGATACATTTATTTACGAATTATTCAATCTCCATACTTAAAAGTTGGAGATTAACGACTTACCGATCGGAGATCGCTGTCACGCTACCAACAATAGGCTCTTGTACAATTTTTCCCAGGTTAACATTTTCAGCATTTAACAGTTCTCTCCAAACACTCTGAAGATTGGGATTTTGTGGTTCTTTTAAGCGCAGTTGGGCTAATTCTGTTAATGTCTCCAACCAAATACCGTGTTTGGCGTAGACAGCAATTCTTTCTAGAGGTGTTTTTGCTGTATCTAACTCCTTTTGAAGTTCAGATGATGCTGAGACTCGTTGTACGACTCCAGTTAAGGAAGCTGGTGTCAGTGATTCGCTCTTGGAGGTTGCACTCGGACAGTTAATATCTACATACCAACGGTATTCTTTACCAACTGCTAAAGGTGGAACGCTTGACGGTAAACTGACACTGACAATACCGGGTGTTGCATTTAATTTAAAACGAGTGCGATAAACGTCTGTATCACCATCTTGCAAGACAAACTCGCCATCATTCACTTCCTCAGAAGTATAAGGAACATAAATCCAGAGAGTAGGATGTTCTTTTGTGGTTAATTTTAAGTTATGACTGCCTGCTAGACGAGTCAGTGGAGGCTTGTTTTTTTTAGCAAGGCAATCTCCTCGGCTTCCCGTACCGTCATTTGTTGGAGGCGTTCCCCGATCGGGTGGATCGTTGTGTGGTGGGATAAAACGAATTTTTGTCTGAGATGCTTTATTTGTAATTATTTGGGTTTGTGCTTGTGCTTGTGAGGGTAGGGAAACGAGATTCCAGCCACATATTACCCAAGGTAGAATCAATAACTGTTTTAACTGTAATTTCTGTAATTCTTTCATATGGGAATAATATTGCATCTCACGCTAACCGCAATAACTTGAACTACAAATTTAAATTATCTGATTCCGGACTTCTCGTCTGTCGTTCCCAGGCAGTCACGAACTGCTTTATATTAAGAGGCAGAGCCTCTAAAGAAGGTATTTCCAGCCAGAGCTTGGGAACGAGGTGCGGGAGGAAATATCGATGACACCTCTTTACCAAATTTCTAAGATCCCCGACTGCTCCCATAAGTCAGGGATCTTGTAGGCTCAATAGTTTTTAAATAAACTCTTAATCGATCGATTGAAAATTTGTTTTGAATCGTACAGTATAAATAATTACTAATCCACTAGCAGTTACTATCAAAGCAAAAGCAGATGGAACTAATGGCAACCAAGCGCCCTGTAACACTAATAAACCCCAACAACTGCCGTATAAAACTGTAATTGCGATCGCTTCTCCTAGTAGAATGCTTGCAGGTGACCTAAAAGACCAAGCGATCGCACCCCCGACTAATGACCAAAGCCCAATCCAGAGAATTTCTAGTGGTTTTGGCAACCACCAAATTAACGGTCTGCGATCCAATACACTGCTGAGAAGTTGACTGACCATATGTGCTTGAATTTCCAAACCAGTCAAACTTCGTACTGACCCTTGACCTCTACCAGAGGTTGTGCGCCAACGATGGTCGTTAAAACTGGGATCGGTTGTACCAATGAGAACGATGCGATCTTTGGCTAAATTGGGGTTGAATCCATCACTCAGTACTTCTTGCAGGGTAACTTTTCGAGCAATAGGTTCGGCGGCGCGGTAATTGAGCAATATTTGATGCCCGCTAGTATTAATATTGTGATAACCACCTGTATTTTTTTCTAAAGTTTTAAAGACAGTTTGACCAATTCTTAAATACGACTCTGAAGTGAAACCGCTTTCAATTTTTTCCTTAAGTAAGTAATGTGTGGCTAATTGCCAACTAAAAGCATAACTGTTTTGGCATGGTTCGGCATGACTGACTGCTAAAACATGGCGGCGGAGAACATCATCAACGTCTCTAACAACATTATTAAAACCTTGATTCTTTTTTGACACTTCTTTGGGCGGTGTAATGCCTGGGTTACCATACTTACAGATGGCAAAAAAGCTGTTGTTTTTCATCCCCATTGCTAAATCTCTGTTATTTGCTCCTATAGGGATTTCACGGTAAATATCTAAACCAATAGCTCGCGGTTGCGATCGCTCTAATTTAGCTAACAACTTCGTCAACGAGCGTTCGGACAGGGAAGCAGCCCCTCGCTCTGTAACAGGTTGAGATTGTACGTCTTGTTCGGTAATGGTAACAAGTAAAAGCCTTTCATCTTGTCCCTCATCGGGTCGCAACTGCATCAATTGGTCGTAAGATTGCAGTTCCCAAGATTGCAGAAAACCTAGCGATCTCATTCCAATTGTTAAACTCGTGACTAAAAGACTTGCCACAGTTACAGTTTTAATAGGAAGGACATTGAAGCGATTTTCAGGGATTTTGGTGTTTTGCTTAACCCAATTGCGATCGAAAACGGCTTGATATATTGGGTTTTTAACAACTAACTGTCCTTGTTGCAAGTTCACTAACCCGGATAGACGTAATTCTAAATGCTCGCAATTATTTTTAGCAGGGATTTTGCCCCGTTTTAATATTTGTAAATATAGGTGTAATAACTTTTGCTGAAAACGAGAGCGTAAAATGCGATCGTGAATTGTCCGCAAATGTTCCGGTCGGTCGTGAGATTCCCAATCATTAATAATTCGTGTTCGTACTAATCGATCGATTGATTCAGGAGTTTGTATTTCTGCTTCCTGAGAAATCAGCCAACATATTTTTTGTGTTAAAAAAGGTTGTCCGCCACTCCAGTAAAGAATTTCCTTTAAAGCAGTCTCAGGATGACTGACTTTGTCAAGTAATCCATCCATTAAAGCTGCACTTTCCTGAAATTGAAAACCTTTCAATTCAATAGCTCGACCAATATTAAAAGGTGTTGCAAATTCATCTTTAATCAGATCTGAAGGGGTTGCTACTCCTAGCAGTACAAAAGAAAGTCTTCTATATTCTGACTTAATTGCTCGTTTATCATAACAATTACGAATAAAAGCGAAAAATTCATCTGTAGGAAAACTCAAACTGAGAATACTGTCAATTTCATCTATAAATATAACAATTTTTTTGTTAATTTGCTTTAATAAAATTGTTTCAATAAACTCTCCCAAACGTTGTATTGGCGATAAGTCATTTTGTTCGCGCAGCCAATTTCGACGGTTAACTTTTAGTTCAAATCCACTGATTAACTCTTGAATAATACCTCCATACCATTGCTGTGGTGTAATCTGTTGACTGCCAATTCCACTAAGTTCAATTTCTGCACAGCAAATTCCTTGTTCGTGCAGTTTAAACATGGTATGAATTCTTAGAGAAGACTTACCCATTTGGCGTGAATTGAGGACATAACAATATTCACCTGCTAACAGAGCGTTGTAGAGTTCAACATCTGCTTGTCTCTCAATATAGGTAGGAGCATCAGGAGGTAAACTTCCCCCTATTTGGTATTTGTAGTCAGAGTGGGGTACAGTACTCATCAGGAATTGTCCTCAAACAACCAGTTATAGTAATAACAATAACTCCAACATTTCTCAAAAAAAACTCCTAACCTTAAACCCCCAATCTTCCCCAAATTATCTGAAGTTTTCCGAACATATTTTTTCTATGGTTTCTAAAAAATAGAAGCCCTGATTGGGAGCATCCCAATTTGGAAAAAATATGCTTGTGATTAAAATCACGCCTATGCGGACTTAATAAGAAGTCCACGTAGGTGGACTTTGTTTGTGTAGCCCCAGAATTCTATTCTGAGGGCAATTGCTTCCGTTCCTGGGCTACAGACTCGCTGCTTTGCACTGTAGGAGACGAAGTCTCAAATGAACGCATTCCAACCGATGCTAAAAGCGATATGGAATAGGTGCGGGACGTGAGGACTAAGAAATAGGTCACCGCTTGCCAGTCACTGCTAAAAGCTCAGCAACAATCGCAATGAGTTCAGATGGGTCTACTGGTTTGGGGATATGCTTTTGGTAGCCTGATTCTATAGCTTGATTTCGATCCCCCTCTCCAACATACGCTGTGAGTGCGATTGCGGGAATTTGACCACCCATCTCTGGTGGCAATTGTCTCACTTTGCGGAGTAAATTATAACCATCCTCTTCTGGCATACCAATATCGCTAATTAATATATTGGGTTTAAATTGCTCAAAACAAGCGAAGCCTTCTTTTGCTGATGCTGCAGCCATTGCGATCGCTCCATATTGTTGAAGCACAAACACTAAAAATTCTCGCGTGTCGGCTATATCGTCAACGACCAATACTTTTATCCCTTCAAGATTGATAAAATTTTCTAAACGATCGCTGTCTCGGTTTGACACTGACTGAGTATCCAGTAAAGGTAACCTGACAGTAAAGGTAGCGCCTTGTCCCTCTCCGAGGCTTTCAGCACTCACGTTTCCCCCATGTAATTCAACCAGGTGACGGACAATTGCCAAACCCAGTCCCAAGCCTCCATGATTGCGGGTGACTGAAGCATCAGCTTGACGAAAATATTCAAAAACATGCGGTAGAAAATCTGCACTGATACCTTTACCCGTATCTTTCACAATGATTTGAGCGTGGGAATTCGATCGGGAAGATGACAAAATCACTTCCACCCGTCCGCCTTGGGGTGTAAACTTGATCGCATTAGAGAGTAAATTCCATACAACTTGTTGGAGACGGTTGGGATCGGCTAAAACCATACCAACGTTTGGGTTGATGTGTAGCAACAGTTCAATTGACTTTGCTTCTACAGCAGGACGCATGGTGTTAATTGCTTCTTCAACTACTGAAGCTGGATTAATAGTTAAAACATTTAGACTCAGCTTACCGCGCAAAATACGAGAAACATCTAGCAAATCTTCAATAAGTTGAGTTTGAACTCTAGCATTACGCTCAATAGTTTCTAAAGCACGACTAGTTGTTGCTTGGTCTAATTTGCGGGTACGCAACATTGTTGACCAACCCAATATCGCATTGAGAGGAGAGCGTAATTCATGAGAGAGAATAGCTAAAAACTCATCTTTAATCCTATTGGCTGCTTCTGCTTCTGCTCGGGAAGCTCGTTCTCGCTGCAACAGTTGTTCTTTTTCGAATTCTACTTGTTGGCGGGCGATTTCGGCTTGTTTTCGTTCTGTAATATCAAAAAGTATTCCTTCAATGCTGACAAGATTTCCTCGTGCATTGTAGGTGACTTTACCTCTATCTTCCAACCAGATAGTAACACCATTGTCAGGTCGTATCATGCGAAACTCTGAAACATAGCTGCTTTTACAATCAATTGCTTTTTGTACGCGTGCTTGGTGAGTTGCTAAGTCATCAGGATGAACTAGCTTCCATCCTTCGTCTCCCGTACCGCTCTGGGCTTCAGGTGTTAATCCTAATATTTCGCAGGCTGTTTCCGAACGAGAAATCATGTTTGTGCTTGCATTCCACGTCCACGCCACTATCCGAGCCGCTTTCACAGCCAATTTTAAACGTTCGTCGGTTTGATGAAGTGCTTCTTCTACACGTTTGCGAGCAGTGATGTCGCGGTTAATTTCGAGAATGGCTGTTGGTTGTCCCGTCCGATCTCGTTTTAAAGCCCAACGACCAATTGTAACAATGGAATCACCATCTTTTTTTGTGTGAACCAATTCCCCTTGCCAACGTCCAGTGTTAAACAATTCAGCTTCAATTTCTTCTATCGGTTGGGGTAATTTGGTTTGCAACAAGGTATGAGAGTTTTTTCCTAAGGCTTCTTCTTTCGTCCAGCCATAGATTTCCCATGCACCCTGATTCCAAAAGGTAATTTGATTGTCCAAATCTCGAACTACAATTGCGTCAAGAGCTAAATCTAGAAGTTGAGCTTGCTCTTGCACGACTAATATCGTATCTAGTAATTCCTGTTCTCGACTTGAGGCTTTGGATTGGGTCACCGTTGGTATTTCTTAATATAACTAAAAAAAATATTCAAAATAAAAATAATATTGTAATTAATAAAAAACTATATGTATCAAAGGAATGAATTTTCAGTATAGCAACTCAATGAAATTTAGAAATTATAAATGATTGATGAAAAACTTTAAATAGTGTATTGTGGGCATTGCCAAGTAATAGTTAGATGTAGTAATTGCCCACCCGAAGTATTTTATGAAGTGTCTGTGATATGCTTTTCGTCAAAAATCCTGCTTTTTAAAGAAACCGAGCGTCTGGATCTTACGTTTCTTATCTGGGTATAAAGAATTTTTACTCTTCAGGTTCAAAATCTTCTTTCCTAGCACCACAAACAGGACAAATCCAATCTTCTGGAATGTCCTCAAACGCTGTTCCCGGTTCTATACCACTGTCTGGATCTCCTTGTTCTGGGTCGTATTCATAACCGCAAACAGTGCATATGTACTTTTGCATGCTATCTTCCCTTCCATACTTTGTTTGTTATTGCCTCAATCTTACTTCATAGTTTCTAATTCGTAATTCGCAATTTATTCATTTAATTACGAATTACGAATTAACTATTACAAATTATTAAGATTTGTGCCCAACCAACCATTAAAGTTTTTCTTTTGTATCGTAGTTGGTTTTTCTTGGGGTTTGACCTGATATTTACTCGGACGTGGAAGAGCTAAAGTCACCGGTAGGGTTCGCAGTTCTTCGTGATGAAAAACAGTGACTTGAATGGTATCGTTTGGTTGGTAATCTTTGAGCCTTTCGCACAAATCATTTGCCGTTACCCGCAAACCATCAATAGCCAGCAGCTCATCTCCGGGATCGATTCCGGCTAATTGTGCGGGAGAGCCGGCTTCTACGAACTTAATGATTTCTCGACCGCGATCGCTACTGACTCTTATACCCAAATAGGGCTCCTCCTCAGTTTCCACAATCAGTTGCAAGCCAAACGGTTCTAAATACTCATTGAAGGGCAAATCTTCTGTACCATCAATGTAGCGTTTAAAGAAATCAGTCAAATCCACCCCAGCCACAGACTCAATAACTTCCTGCAATTGTTCTGGAGTATAACCAATTTCATCTCTACCAAATTGATGCCACATTTTGACCATGACATCATCAAGTGAGGTCTGATTTGCATTGCGCGAACGAATCAGCAAATCCAGTAGCAAAGACACCAACTCTCCTTTGAGATAGTAGGAAATTTGGGAATTCCCACTGTTTGCATCTTGACGGTAGAGTTTAATCCAAGCATCAAAACTCGATTCCGAGAGAGGTTGTACTTTCCGCCCTGGCGTGGTTTCATAACGAGTGATTTCCTTACTCAAATTGCTAAGGAAGGATTTGGCGTCATAAATTCCCGCCCTTAGGGGTATCAGTAAGTCGTAATAACTTGTTGTCCCCTCACAGAACCACAAAGAAGGCGTGTAGTTTTCTTGGTCGTAGTCAAAGACTTCTAATGCTTGGGGACGAATACGCTTGACGTTCCACAAGTGAAAGAACTCATGAGCAACGAGTTGCATGAAGCGCTCGTATTTGTCGCGATCGCGAAATCCAAATCTCTGATATATCAGCGAACAACAATTTTTATGCTCCAAACCACCATGTGCTTGGTTAAATAGATGCAGCAGAAACACGTATTTTTGATATGGCAACCCACCAAACATCTTTGCTTCTGTAGTGACAATTTTTTTGAGATCCGCAATCATTTGCTGGACGTGGAAATTGCCTTTACCCCAGATAGCGAGTTCGTGAGGCTTTCCCAAAACATCAAATTGATATAACTGGTGGTTACCAATTTCAAAAGGATTATCTACGAGAGTATCAAAATCTGGAGCATGAAAAGAATTTTCTTTTTCTGGAACTGGGGGTAGTGCTGTAGTCACCCGCCAGTCTGGGAGTGGTGGTACAACAGTTACCTCAATTGGGTATTGTTCCAAACCTGGTATTCTAAAAAACAAGGCTGCACCATTAAAATAGCCATGGCTACCATCTAAGTGATTTGTTCTTACTGTTAGCTCGTTCGCAAAAACACGGTAAGATATAGTAATATTTGATGCACCATTTGTCTCGATTTGCCAATGATTTTTACTAATTTTCTGCCAGGGTAAAGGCTTGTCTCGAGTCATAGCAGCAAAATCTTGCAAATGTCTGGCGTATTCTCGTACTAAATACGAACCTGGAGTCCATACAGGAAACTTCAAGTCCAAGATAGGGGATAGGTAGCCTGCAATTTGCAGATTCACCTCAAACAGATGCGCTTCTGGTTGAGGCATCGCGACTTGATAGTGAATTGTCGGGACGGTCTGCTGCTGATAAGTATTGCTCTGCAGTACAGTTGCTTTAGTCATCAGTGGTTGTGTGTTAGGAGATCTAGGTACTAGTGACAAGTGACTAGTTAATAGTCATTAGCCAACAATCAATGGTCAACAGTCAATAGCTTCAAGTAAAAAAACTTGCTTACCAATACAGTAATCAATACTTTTTACTGGGTAAAATCAATTACTTTCTATCATTAATAGCACTACTTCAAGAATAAATTTAGATCGGAGAGAATATGTGAATTTTACTGGTCATATAAAATACATCTGTTTAATGACAGATATTGTGGGATATAAATACGGGCGAGACGCCTGTACCATAAAAAATCTACTTTACAAGAAAATCTGTAATTAAGAAGATTTTCTTGACAACCAAATTTATACAGAAGAAATTTTGATTGTTATATTGCGAACCATTGACAAAAGCTATCTGTTCATTGAAAAGGCAATTATGGTAAGGGTAAATCGTGCAAAAATGTAAAAAAATTAATATTTTATTAATAATCAAGCTATGCATTGATTTTGTTGCATCACTCAGTACATTCCAACAAAAATTACACTTATTACCTTTCGATCTCTCCCTTCTGCCTTTCTTCGGTATAATTTTGCTATTTATTACTAGTAGAGTACGGAGGAAATAAACCTACCATTAGCAATAAGAAAAAATCTTCAGTAATAAGCTTTTGCGCCTTCTGCCGTAGTAGCGATCTCACGTACTAGACTTTACCTGCTAAGTTGACTAACTGTTTAAAATTGGCTAAATAAATGCTCTGTTCGATCTTATCGATTTTAATCCAGCCTTTTTCATGTAGTTTTTCCATAATTTTTGTTGTTTCTTCAACACTAATTTCTGTAACATCTGCTAAATCCTTGAAAGGAATGTTATATATTTCTTTTCCATTTTCTAAAGACTGACCGTAACTTTCACCTAGGGTGACAAGAGTGTGAGCTAACTTGACAGCTGGGGGAGAAGAACGCATTTGCAAGCGGACATTAATTTGCCTGAGCCGCCGAACCATCAGTTGCAGCATTCGATGATGTAATTGTGGGTCTTTAAATAATATTTGAATAAAGCGTTCTCTAGAAATACTCAGCAACTTTACGGGAGAAAGAGCAATAACATCTGTTGAGCGAGGGGATTCGTCTAAAATTGCCATTTCTCCAAAAAAATCGCCCCGACCTAAAATTGCTATAGCGACAGAATCTTCACCTACAGTACGCCGAACTTTAACCCAACCAGAAACCAGAAAGTAGAGAGCATTACCCCAGGCATCTTCCATGAGAACAGCTCTTCCTGCCGGGTATTCATGATCGATAGCAACAGAGAGCAGCCATTCTATTGTTTGGGGGTTGGCAGTGCTCATCAAAGGAAACAGTTCACTAAAAACCTCAGTCTGCATGAAATATATCTTTAATAAATAAAAGGTTATTGAAGGTTATTGGTTGGTGGTTAGTGGTTAGTAGTTGATGACTCTCGACTAACTATCCTTTTTCTTCTCTTTTTTTGGTTGTTCTGGAATATCCGTTAGTGCCTTTATCTGTAGGTCTAAGTTTTCCAGTACTAGGTTTAAGCTATTAAAAGCTTCTAGTTGTCCGTTATTGAGATTGGAATTAAGAGCAAGACGGTCTTTAAGTTCGCGTAACTTGTAGGTCAATTGCTGGGAAATTCCTACTGCATCGCGGCTCAAACGTGCTAATTGTTGCTGTTGATAAAATTTTAAAGCGGCTCCCCGCAACACTTGTAATGTTGCCTCTTCACCATACATTCCCGGCATGACGCGCAAACGCAGTAACAAGCGATTGTGTTGATAAAGGCATTCTTTCTCTACCTGTTTTGGTTCGACAACTGTGGTCATGGGTAGAGATGCAAAACGTTTTAATTCATTCAATACTCCTTGGAAGACAGAGAGAGGTACTTTTTCCAGGACAGACTGTAAAACTCCATTTTCACTCCAGAGTATTCTGCCGTGGTAAGGTCTTCTCTCCAAGTACAAACGACCAATTCCATCTGATAACACTCGTCCTAGTAACTGTTCTAGTAATTTTCTAGGTGGTAATGTCGCTAATTCTTCAACCGAACTGATAATATCAACGCTGGGTAAGTGCAAAACGTGCAAGTTGGAAGGTAGGGTTGTTCTATCACCATCCCTGTCTTTATATTCTTTGGTGGAGCTGGGTCTTTCATGGTGGGGAGTTGGTGTCGAACCTTCCGATTCGTTCAAGGAGGTTGAATACCCAAACTGCCAAACAGTATCGCCATTGTGTACCGTTTGTGCTTGAGTATGTGTCTTATCTACCCGTCGTTCTGGCGCTTCAGGGATGATAGTGTTAATTTGCGTATCGGAGCTATCCACGATCGCAGCCGGTTTTTTTTCTTGAGCAATGTCTTCCCAAGATTTTGGCATTGGTTTGCCCGCAATCGCTCCTGTATTTTTATGATTCAGGTACGCTGAGAGTATGGTACGGTGAGTATCGCCATTGATAGGCTGAGTTTCCATGGTGCAATTGATGTATGGCAGTATGCGGTTTACGTAATCTATAGCCGCATTGTCTTGGGGATTCACCATTCCCAGTACCAAATTGTTGTCTTTTATGTTAAAGGGCAAAATCTGGTGATACAGACACGCTTCAAAGGACAAGGTACTTTCAATCAACCGAAAGATTTGCTCTCGGTCTAGTCCTTGTTCCGACTGATTTTGTGTGCTGGGTAGCACTTGCTTACCACTTGCTGCGGTATCAGCTGGTTTACCCTCTGAAGACAACATACGGTTTTGATGCTAGATGTTTCTATATATCCTATACTGCCCACAAATAAGTTGGCAGTAAACAGAATATGATTCTAGACTAAAAAAAGTTAAATAAATAACTAAGAGTGGCGCGTCCAAACTCAGGTGGTGTGTTGTTAGGATGGGTAATGTCAACCTACAACTTATGTACACCATTTTTGAGATGGACGCGCCAACGTTTGGAGTAAATTGTTACTAAGTGCTGCGCCTTCGGTAAACACGCAGTTCCAAACTTAATTTATGGCTCAAGTGAATAAAATCAATTTTTTTCCTGACTAATTCTCATATCCATATTTATAGATGTGTGGTGATTGACTGAAATTTCAACACTCATTCAGCTTGGGTTCTCATTCCTTGAGCTATCAAGTAGACTTTCGTCCATTCACCCATAGCTTGATGGGTCTTAATTTTTAATTGTTGAGCGATTTCCTCTATGGAACGACCTGCTTTTCGCATATCTAGTATTTGGCGCTGCGTTGCGGTTAATTTCTCTTGCAGTCGCTCCCATTGGTTCGGCGTTAAACCCAAATTGTGCTCTTCTAAAGAAGTTGACAACCAGCCATCTACCAGTTCTGGCTTATCTTTCAGCGCAAATACACGGACTGCATGGTAGCTGATTTTTTCTCGCAGTCGGTAGATTTCTTTAATGGGTTTACCGAGTTGTTTGGCGATCGCATCTTGTGTTTTCCCTTCTAGGTAGAGATGCAGCCACTCAACCGCTTCTTGTCCGAGATGTTCTCGCAAGTAAGTTTCAAATTCCTGCTTCACAGCTTGACGCAGCGTTTGTTGTTCCTCGGCTTCTTGTGCTTCTTGATACTCTACGATAGCTTGAGTATCAACCAAGTTAATGCGGTTATCGCTGTCATCTGTGAGAATTTCTTCTGAAACCAACCTAACTAAATCGCTGCTTGGCACTTGAGTTAAGCCACCACGCTGAGTCCGTCTCAGATAGTTTACAAAACGATATACGAGCAATGGTTGATTGCGAACTGGGCGCAAACAATACTCTTCCACACTGGCAAACAGGAGGGCATTTTTTAACCTATCATCAGTCGTGCATTCCCCAATAGAAAGCATTTGCTGCTGCATGTAGTTATCACTTTGCAATAATTCTTGGATAACTTCTTGCAACACATCTAGCACTGTCCGTTGGCGATCCCGGCTTAACGCCACCCAAGTCTGAATTTTGTTCCGTAATGTTACCAGACTCCCCAACCGAGTTATTAAGTTGCGATAAGCACGTTCTCTGGCAATACCCAAGTAACGTTGACGTAAAATCCGATAGCGGTACTCCATTGCTTGCTGAGCAATATCTAACTCTTTTGAGGAGAGTACCTCAAATCGTTGCAAATCACTTCCTAAAAGCCAATCAACGATACTTTCCCTATTGACAAGATTTTGTTCCGGGCACTCCTCAGCTAACCGCTTTCGCCAATAATGTGCCAGTTTTTCTGCCTCCAACGCCATAGTGAGATTGCGCTCCTCGAGACCCTGTTTTAAAGTTTGCATCACAACCCCCTTTTATCCCACTTAACTTTTTCACTGGCAGTTGCCCCTGATAAAATCATGTCCGTCATAAACTAAGCGCGTCTCTACTTTGTATTACGTTCTAGTTCACTAGAGTTATGCAGAAAGTTTTATCTTCCGAAGCATCTTTATCTAGCCCAAATCACGGAAAACCTTGTTTTCTAGACCTTGTGCAGCTTTACAAAAATTTACATTTTGTTAATCTACGGCAGGTAATTTGAACCTAGAAAACCATTTTGATGACAACATACAGTTATGCACGGTATATGTAATGAGGGTCTTGGAAACATTAACATTTTGCACCCGCTCTCGTAGCGCGAAGATAACTCACCCCCGTCTAGACGCGGTTTTGCGAATATATGTTTCACCCTTTTGGAGTTATCAGTTCCCAGTTACGAGTTATCTGGTGAGTGCGAGGCACTCATTAAAGTTGCCTCATTCTACCGTGTACCGTATAGATGTTTTTTATACCGTAATTTAAGTGACCAGTGTATTTAGGGTTACTTAGGGATTATACCACCGATCGGATGGCTCCATGCCCAACCCCCAACTAGCGAATCTCCTCATAAAAACGCTTGAGGTATTGCGGCGAAACACCAAAACCCCAAAGGAAACCAATGTAAAGATATATAGCTGTTGCTTTAAAAAATCCCCAATGTGCCACGCGGCGATCGCTACTATGAACAACTCGGTTCAGCAAACAAATTCTTCCCTGTTGCACCAACTTCAAGCACAAGTCAGCTTCTTCCATAATGGGGAGATTGCTATCAAAACCCCCACATTCCCAAAAATCAGTACGACGTACAAAGATAGCTTGATCCCCAAACAACAAACGCAATCCCCGAACAAACAAATGCGGGCGAAACAGCAGTGGTGCGTAATAAGTTTTTAAAAAGTTATGCAGCGTCACACCCCAACGTGTGGTTTTATCTCCAGTCATGAGGGAAATAAAACCACCAGCCGTCACAGATCCGTCTGCCAAAGTCTCCTCAATTAAAGTCACAAGGTCATCTGACACTAAAGTGTCAGCATGTACAAAACACAAATACTCCCCAGAGGCTACCTCCGCACCCTGGTTCATTTGTGCAGCACGCCCGCGTTTTTGAGCAATCAGGACAGAAGCGCCTGCTTGTTCGGCTATAGTAACGGTGCCATCAGAACTTCCGCCATCAACAACAAGCACTTCCCTTGCAGGTGGCGTTAACAGATTCAGATGGCGTAGAGTACGTCCCAAGCACTTCGCTTCATTTAAAGTCGGAATAATAATAGAGACTTTAGACATACATGACCGATAACTAGTAACCGATGACAAATGACAAATTACCTTCGTACTATCGGATTTTCTACAGCTTGTCGGTACTGTTCGACTTCCTGTGTATACCCAATAGGTAGAACAGCTTCAACGTTTTCATGGGGACGCGGAATAATAACCCATGATTCCAAAGTACCGCCATGAACTTTTTCTACAGCATCAATACCAGCTGCCATAGAGGTTTTTACTTCTTGAACATCACCCCGTATGTTAACTGTAAAGCGAGCACTACCCACTCTTATATATCCAACGAGGGTGACTCGACCTGCTTTCACCATCGCATCTGCTGCCGCAAGTACGGCAGGAAAACCTTTAGTTTCAATCGATCCAACTGCCTGTAGTGGCATTGGTTATCTCCTATATCAGTAAACGTATCTGGCGCAACAAGATAATTGTACGAATGTTTCTACCTATTTTGATAGGTTTTCTTTTAGGAAACACGGAATGGCTCTGATTTCTTTGTAAAGTGTATGGGCAAAACGCTTTCCACGTTTTCTGGAGGATTGGGAACAATGTAGTAAGTAATGACCTTACCACCATTAGACTGCTCGTTACCTGCAGCAATCCCTGCTTCAACGGCTCTTTCTACCTCAGCAGTATCTCCACGAACTGCAACCAACAATCGAGCGCTTTCTGCCAGACCATAATATACAAGGGTAACGGCAGCCGCTTTCACCATTGCATCGGCTGCAGCCAGTACAGCAGGAAAACCTTGTGTCTCAATAACCCCAACTGCCATTGGCATGGCTTTAAACTCCCAAATTAAGTAGTCATTGTCAAAATCATCTTACTGGAAAATAAGGGGCGGGCAGTAGGGAACAGGGAGAACAGCTGGGAATGAGGGCGAACAAAATAGTTCACTTCTTTACCAAAATATACGCTGTCGCGTACTCGGGGAGTCGCCTGATATTGCGATCGAAATCTGTTCTCCCTTGGAAAATACCTGCTAAGAAATCGAGTTGATGAAGATTGGGTAAAAACGCTCCGCCTGTATCCGCAATGATTCCCAGTTTTAAATGTTTGCGTCCGCCTTGAAGATATTCAAGAGCAACAACTTTTCCCAAACCAATATTAAGGATATCTCCTGCAAAAGTAACTCCTGGAGAAATAGAAATTTTGGCATCTATCTTATATCCATAACCTTTAATAGCATCGACTTCCCTAAAATACCAGTAGCGTTTTTGTGCTCTCGCTGCTGCACCTCGAATATAAGGAATACCATTATTTCGATCTACATTAAACAGTGCTTGAGAACCATCACTAAATTTAATAAGAATTGTTCCCTCCATCAGAGCTTCTTCCAAACCCTCTCGAGTTAAGTAGGCAAGAGGTTCGACTTTGCCAAATTCTTTACCTCCTGGTTCGTAAATACCTCGTAAAACATCTTGCTTGGTATACTTGGTATAAAAATTGTCTGTAATTGAATGGTCTTTTAAACTATAAATAGCTGTATTAAAAGTGGGAGTTTTCTTACGAGAGCCTGGATGAGTAAAAACAGCATATTTTGTGAGCCGCAGTTGTTTTTGACTGGGATTTCCCGGATTATAAGCAGACCATTTCATCACCCGAAAATGAGTATTAATGAAATTTGGATCTTGCAAGCGTGTCACTCGCTTGTTGCTAATATCTTCCTGTAAGACAGAAATCATGAAATCCAAAGTATTCAGAGCATCTTGTACGGTAATTCCTTGAGTTTCTAGCAATCCCGGTCTTTGAATATTTGGATCTTCTGCAGCATAGTCTTCAAAATACTTTCTGGTATTTGTGAGAGTCGCTAATAACTCTGCTTGATTAAAATCTACTTTAACAGTAGGTAGTTTTCCACGTGTAAAAACGCGATCGCCAGAAACGTTAAATTTATCTTTTTGTAATTCATCAATAACTTGATAAGACTTTGGAGTACTTGTTAGTTGTTTGGTTGATGGAGTGTTTTGCTTATCTTGCTTGTTAAAGGATTGTGGAACAAGGAAATTACTGTAGATTGAGGATAGGTTTTGGGAAGTTAAATTTTGTTGGTCTGTTGGTTTAATTTTTAACTGAGTGTAGAGATGATGACTGGCTAAACAAACAAGTAGTGAAGCAGCAAAACCTATTGTTATGCGGAATGTTCGGTTCGAGAGGATAGGCATAAGTTAAAGAAGCAATTTCCTTTATCTACAATTGTCTGTTACATATTGTATATCTCAACTTCCGGTTTAAAATCGAAAATCCGTGATAATACTTGTGCGATTGCATTTCAGTTAATGACAATATGGCTCCAATTAAGCTTGCGTATCCCAAAATTCCCGACAGTAAAAACTGCCCTTTCAAGCAATGTATCGCTTTTGAGAAGTACGATGGTACGAATCTACACTGGGTTTGGGATTCCGAACTGGGCTGGTATGCCTTCGGTACACGACGTGACAGATTTGACTTTGATGAAATGGGTATTACAGACTTTAATGCTGCTCATCCCGGTTTAGAGGAAGCAGCTAGCATTTTTTTAAGAGACTTTGCGAATCCACTCACAACTCTTTTCCAAAACAATCCAGATTATCATAGCCCAGAAATCGTTGTTTTTACTGAATTTTTTGGAGCTTCATCATTTGCAGGAATGCACAAAAAGGAAGATTCAAAGCAACTTGTTCTGTTTGACGTACAAACCGATAAAGGCATTATTGAACCGGAAAAATTTGTGAAAGATTTTCAGGAATTAAACATTGCAAAAGTTGTTTATCGAGGCAAACTGACTGGCAAATTCATTGATGATGTTCGTGAAGGAAAATACAATGTAGCGGAAGGTGTTATCTGTAAAGGAGGGAAAAGTAGTGAGGATTTATGGATGGTAAAAATTAAGACAAATGCATATTTAAAAAGACTTCAAGAAGTTTTTAAAGACAATTGGAACAATTACTGGGAATAAGTACAATATTGATTCAATATTCACCAATCGCAACTCATCGCTCGCTGTAAAAAGAATTGGCAAAGATAGCAGCTTGAGTTCTGTCTCGTAAATTTAACCGACTGAGAATACTGGTCACGTGATTTTTTACAGTTCTTTCCGAAATATAGAGAGACTCAGCTATTTCTCTGTTATTGGCACCAAGTGCAATTAAATGCAACACTTCTCTTTCTCTAGGAGTTAATTCAGCAAATTCGGGCGGAGGACTGGGAGATTTGGTTATTGGGACGTCTGGTAAGGGAGTAAAAACTTTTTCAAATAGCCCCGGACCTAAATGGGTGTGTCCCAAATAAACAGAACGAATTGCATTTGCTAATGGTTCTAAAGGAGTGTCTTTTAATAAATATCCTCTTGCTCCAAATCGCATAGCTTGAGCTATATATTCATCATCATCAAAGGTTGTTAATACTAACACTTTCACAAGAGGAAATCGCTGACAAATCACCTGAGTTGCTGCTACACCATCCATCACAGGCATGCGAATATCCATCAAAACCAAATCTGGTTGTTGAGAACTGTTGTCAAACATCTCAACAAATGAAATCGCACTTTCACCGTCTTCTGCCTCCCCCACAATTTCAAAGTCGGGTTTTAACTCCAACAAACTTTTTAAACCTTGACGAATAATAATTTGGTCATCTACAAGTAACAGGCGAATCATGGGGTTTTGGATTTTAGATTTTGGATTTACTGTTTTAGATTTTGGACTTTCCATGAGAAACAGAGTATGAAGTACTGGGTATTGTGAAAATTCATACAATTTCCCATTTCCATTAATAAGGTAATAAAGCCTTTATACAGCAACCTTCACCCGGTTTGCTATCAATATAGAATTGACCTCCTAATGCCAGTGTTCGTTCTCTCATTCCCTGTATGCCAAATCCAGTTGTATTTTGATGTGGGTTAAAGCCTTTACCGTTATCATAAATCTCTAAACTGAGTAAAGTCACGGTTACTTGTATATTAATTGTTACATGAGTTGCCCCACTGTGTTTTGCAGTATTTGTCAGGGCTTCTTGAACAATACGATAACTTGCCGTACAGACTTCAGCAGGTAAAGATTGATATAAGTTAAAGATACAATTTGGAGTGATCCCAGTTCGACGCTGAAAATCTACTAGTAAAACTGTTAGTACAGACTCTAAAGATTTTCCATAAAGAGGGTCAGAACGCAATGTGGCGACGGACATCCTAACTTCTTTGAGAGCATTGCTACCCAGTTGTTTTGCTTCTAATAAAAAAGTTGTGGCTTTGTCAAGATTAGATTGTAGGAAGACTACAGCATTTTCTAATTGGATACTCTGGGCTGTCAGTGAGTGACCGAGTGAATCATGAATTTCTCGTGCAATGCGGTTGCGCTCCTGTAAAGTTGCCTGATCTTCGATCCGAAGAGCATATTCTCGGAGTTTTTGGTGGGCTTTAGCTAACTTTTCCCGGCTTTGTCGTTCTGCAAGCAAAGCATTAACCAAAAGTAACACAAAGACTAGCACCAACCCAAACATTAACCCTGAATTTAATGCCAAATGCCAAACCAATGTTCTAAAATCTCCATCTGGCATTGGTTTTGGCATCAAAGCTGCCATAGGCGGCGGCGGTACTTTGGGGAGGGGTACTCGGGGGAGGGGTGCTTGTAGGGGTGCTCGTAAAAAAGACACATTTTGTAGCGGTAGCAACCAAGTGAAAACAAAAGATAGAAAAGCTAAACCTGCTACGAGCAAACGTCCGCTCAATTGAAAAAGCAAGCAGCTTCTAACGACAAGAATCAACAAAAGTGCAGGTGAAAGACCTACGACTCGACGACTCATGACAATTGCTAAAAAAACGAGTCCAAACTCAAATCCCGTGTAAAGTATTTTTACAATTAAGGATCTAGCAGTTGGTAACCACAAACCTGCTATTCCAAAGCTAGCAATGCATAAAGATAATGGCAGAGGATCTTGGGAGGAAGAGGGAGGCGGTAGAAATGTTGGATGTGGAACTTCGACTAAGGGGAACTCAACCAGAAGCGCAATACCTAAAAGTATCCACTCAAGATAGAGTAGTAAGCGAAAGGGATGAGGCTTGGGCTGAATGAGGTGTTGTATGGTGGCAATTCTAGTTTTTTTCACTCTATGAAACAAGATTTTGTAGGGAGTATATAAATTTTATTTGATTTTTTAAACAAATGTGTGGTAGTTATGCACACCATAGATAAGATTTTTTATAATTTCCTTAAAATTTTCAAAGAGACATTAGTCCTATTTTAACTATAGTTAAAATAGGACTTAAGTACCGATCGAAGTTAGTACTTTAGGCTTATCCTTTTCTAGGAATTTTGTTCCATGTATAAAGCGATCGCAAATGTATAAAGTTAGTGAGTGTTTGATGGTTAGTAGTTTGTGGTTATCGGTTATCCACTCACTACAATCACCCACAATAACTAACAATACTCAAACTTATGCAACCTCACCTTATATCCATACTAATTGTCACAATCAGTTTTGCGATCGCATTTGGGGAAGCAAAAACTTTTGCTCAACCTTCTACCGAACTCGGAACACTAAAAGTTAAACCTCATGATGGAGCTATTTCACAAAAAGATTCGCTTTCTGAAGTCCAAGATATTAATTTAACTGATAAACAAAAAAAGCAAATTTGGCAAATTAGACAAGAAATATTACCCCAGATATCAGAACTGATTCCTCAGCCACAATTAACAGAAGAACAACAGAATCAACTTCAATCCGGTCATACCGTACAAATTACTTTGCAAGGACCAACATCAGAACAAAAAGCTAAATTGCAAGAACTCATGCAGTTATATGTGCAAAAAATAGAAGCCATTCTCACTCCCGAACAAAGGCAAAAGCTTCGCAATAATGAGAAAGATTTAGTTTTTTTTGAACAGCGTGTTAATTGGTAAAAATCCTCTATATCGCTAGAGGGATAAACGAATAAAGTAATTTCTTTAAAATTACCAGTAAAGAGAGATGTATTCGGGGGCATAAATAATGAACGGGTTACTGCGGTTATTTTTACCACTTATATCTTTGCCAACTTTATGTTTACTCTTACTGTCAGGTATACCGAAAGAAACTTCCGCTCAAAATACAGCTCAACAAATTTTTCCAGATGTCAAGCCCGATCATTGGGCGCAGCCATTTATTCAGGGGCTAGCAGAGAAAAATATTGTAGCTGGGTATCCAGATGGTACGTTTCGACCCGAACAATCAGTCAATCGTGATGAGTTTGCTGCCATGATTGACAAGGCGTTCAATCAACCACCAGTCCGGCAAATATCTAGCGGCAGCGCTTATAAAGATGTCCCGGAAGGTTATTGGGCAGCTCCTGCTATAGAAGACGCTTACGAACAAGGATTGATGACGGGTTATCCTAATGGTGTCTTTCGTCCCAATCAAAATGTTTCAAAGGTTGATGCAATAGCTGCTTTATCAAAAGTGGTAAATTCAACTTCCACAAAGGCACAAACAGCGACACAAGTTACTACCGTACCTGTAGCGACTCAACAAGCAAGAAAACCAACAAGAAAGTTTGCACTGTTGCCGTTGGCAATGACTTCTCTCATGCAGCCATTATTACTAGCAAAAGCCAATGCAGCTAGTGTTCCTCCAGTACAACAAATGGGTAAGGGTGAAGAGGCAAAAACAAGCGCTCGCTCGGCCAATTCTAACCGCCCTAGCTCGTATGCGGTCACGAGTTTGTACGCGGATGCTGAAGAAATTCCTCAAGACAAGGTAGATGAAATCGCAAAAGCAACTAGGGCAAATCTTGTAGTGAATTATCCAAAGCGTAACGTTCTTAACCCCAGAAAAACCCTATCTCGTGGTGAAATGAGTGCTTTAGTTTATCAAACACTGGTAGCTGCCGGAAGGATGGAACCAGTGGCTATTAATACGCCTGCTTATCAGTATATTGTGCGTCCTGAAAATAGATAAGATATTAACAGTGACCGGTGAATGGTTGCTGCTCTGGATAGAGCCCCGACTTCTTGAAGAAGTCGGGGAGTTTGCAGTCTCTCACCACCTCTGTTTCCTAGCCCGTAATCCCTAGTCCTTATTTTGCCCAATGGCTGAGCAAAGCAACACTGACTTGCCGTCAACTGATTCTCAACCACCGAGTCTGCCGACTCCAGAAGGAAATCTGAAGTCAGGGGAAACTTCCCTGACAAATTCTGCAGCCGCCATTTGGAATCAAGCAACAGCAAGTTTCCTGAAACTCCTACCTGTAGACCAGATCGCTCGGATATTGGTTAAATGGTTTAGTGTCAGTGAAAGTCAAGTTGCGGAAATTTTGGAGAGAGTTCGAGCAGAACTACCAACGACTGAAGCTTTATTGATAGGCAAACCCCAAGCGGGGAAAAGTTCGATTGTGCGGGGCTTGACAGGCGTTTCTGCGGCAATTGTTGGTCAGGGATTTCGCCCTCACACGCAACACACCGAACGTTACGCCTATCCTTCTAACGATCTACCGTTGCTCATTTTTACAGATACGGTGGGACTTGGAGATGTGACTCAGGAGACTGAGGCGATCGTTCAAGAACTGCTAGGGGATTTACAACAGCAAAATCATGGTGCTAGATCCCTGATTTTGACAGTCAAAATTAATGATTTCGCAACGGATACACTGCGGGAAATCGCTCGAGAACTGCGTCAAAAGCACCCAGAAATTCCCTGTCTGTTAGCGGTAACCTGCTTGCATGAAGTTTATCCTCCCGGTGTAGAGGATCATCCGGCTTATCCACCGGATTACGAGGAGGTTAATAGAGCGTTTACCGCCATGCAAGAAGCTTTTGCAGGATTGTACGATCGCGCCGTCTTGATTGACTTTACTTTGGAAGAGGATGGTTACACGCCAGTCTTTTACGGTTTGGAAGCATTCAGAGACACACTTGCAGACTTGCTTCCAGAAGCAGAATCCCGTGCAATTCATCAGTTGTTAGATGAGGACACGGGAAAAGAAATTGGTAATCTTTACCGCGATACCGGGCGGCGCTATATTTTAGTGTTTTCTGTCATGACAGCTGCGATCGCAGTTGTCCCGTTACCATTTGCTACCTTGCCAGTACTTACGGCTTTGCAAGTATCAATGGTAGGTTTGCTAGGGAAATTATACGGACAAACATTAAGTCCATCCCAAGCTGGGGGAATTGTCAGTACAATTGCGAGTGGTTTCTTAGCACGGGCAATTGGACGTGAGCTAATCAAATTTATCCCAGGTTTTGGCAGCGTTATAGCTGCTTCTTGGGCAGCCGCATACACCTGGGCTTTAGGTGAAGGAGCTTGTGTTTACTTTGGTGATTTAATGGGAGGCAAAAAACCCGATCCCCAAAAAATTCAGTCAGTTATGCAACAAGCATTTCAGGAAGCCAAAGACCGTTTTAAGGCAAGGTAGAGATCGAGAACTGAACAACCCCACGGGTATTAAGGGAAAGCGTAGGTAGGTGGGGTTATGCGGTATAGTTTATCCTATCGTCGCTGAGTAACGTCATAAAAAACGAGGAGTCAAATACCAGGAGCCAACTGTCTGAGTTTTCACGCATATGATTAACCGCCGTTACACGTTGTTCTAATGCAATAGAGTCTTAACTTTTCTTAAAATAGTTATATGAATCTTATAAAAATATTGCTTAGAACCACCTATGCCATCTTTCAAAATTCAGTCCTCCGAATCTCCTGATGTTACTCAAGTCACCTCTTCACCGTCATGGCAAATTAAGCTGTTGTACGACGGTGAATGTCCGCTATGTCTGCGAGAGGTCAACTTTTTGAAAAGACGGGATGCAGGTCGAGGTTTGGTAGCGTTTGTGGATATTGCAGATGATAACTATACCCCTGAAGCTCATGGTGGTATTGACTTTGAAACTGCGATGGGACGAATCCATGCCGTGCTTTCTGACGGTACAGTTATTAAAAATGTGGAAGTTTTTCGTCGAGTTTATGAGACTCTAGGAATGGGTTGGGTTTATGCAGCCACCAAATTGCCCGTTATCGGACCGATTGTTGACGCAATTTATGGGGTATGGGCTAATTTGCGACTTGCTCTTACCGGACGACCAAATATGGCGACGATTGTTGCTGAACGACAAAAGCGTATTGAAGGTAAAAGTCAGGGACGTTGCAGGCTAAGTTCCAATAGCGAATGTTAAAGTCTCCTATTACTTTATTAAGTATTTTTACAGTTGAAGAAGAACGGAAGGTCAAAAAAGTAGGTGACATCCCCACTTTTTTGACTATTTTTTATCATGATAATTTTTGCTAAAGCACTTTTCCTACTTTTTGTACTTTTAAATCATTAAAAATATTTTCAAAAAAATTTCTTAATTTTTATATCAATACGAAAATATCCGGAGGGAAACCCGATGACAGTTGTGAACTCACCGTTTTTCCTCGTGGCACTCTCCGCTTGGAAACACATCTTTTTTTCTAGTGGGCGCTACTCCCACAATACGCATTTTTATTTCAGAGGGTAGGAGGCAGAAAGCATAGCAGCATAGGTGCTTCCAGCAAGGTTGCCTTTCTTTGTAATTTTTAGAAGGGAAAGGGAGTAGCTAAGATTCGTTGTTCTCAATATCTAAAATTCGCTTTCCGATCCATTCACTAATGCTTGGGACGATGGCGTTACCAAGGAGTCTCCCTCGACGACCGTCCAACCTGGGGGAAACCCCATAAGCCTCTCCCACTCTGTCCAAGTCAAGTTTCTCGCCACACAGTATTGGTCGATCTGAATGACCTCCTTGATGTCCTCCAGTTTGGGCACGTAGCGTGGGGCAGATGCTTTGTGCCAAGGTATACCCGAAGCCTCCGCGACGTTGTACCACAAGCGGAGGGTTTCCGAGAGCGCTTTGACGAAAATTGGATCTAGCTTTCTTCCGGCTCGATTCTCTCGTCGAAGTATCCCAAGACAATTCGCTGCTGTTAGTAAAGAAGTGATAGGCACGTTCCGATCTAAAACTTGCGATAAAGAATACTCTGTCTCGGTTGTGGGGTAAGCCCGCATGCACAACGTTGCACGATACCCATCCCCCCAAATACCCATTCTCTTCCAACGTGTTGATAACTGTCTCAAGAGCGTTTCCTTGCTCTGCTGAGAGTAACCCAGGCACATTTTCCATGACCAGCCAAGTTGGTTGAACTTCTCTAACCAATGCCATAAACGTGAAGAAAAGACCACTTCGCTCGCCTGAGAGCCCTCTTCGGTCTGTGTTGGCAGTGCTGATGTCTTGGCATGGCCATCCCGCGCACCAAAGTTCAGAGGTAGGGATAGTTGTTGAATTGAGGGTCGTGATGTCGTCATGAAAAGGTACGTGTGGCCAGTGGCGCTTGAGTATTTGTTGACAGAAAGGATCTATTTCACACTGAAAAACAACACGCATTCCCGCTCTTTCAAATCCGAGATCGAAACCACCAATACCAGCAAAGAACGAGGAAACACGCATAGTTACAATGAATTTAGGCTTAACCGACAAGTATGGGAACCCATACCATCTGGAACCTTTCCAAAAAGCCAGCGAAATCGGCTCCATCTGAAAATCATCCCATACCACTTACCCCAAAGTACTGAGTGTATAATAGCAAACGAATAATCTCACAGAGCCAAATGAATATAGATTCAGTTACGGGGTACCGAGTTGTTCATCATTTAACTGAACATCAGATTTCACAACTGCTGGATTTGTACAAACAAGAATTTTGGAGTCAGAAACGCAAGCGAGATGATGTTGTTAAAATGCTTGCAGCAACAGATATTGCGATCGCTTTAGTTGATGATAGCGACCAATTAATTGGATTTACACGAGTTTTAACAGACTTCGTATACAGGGCAACTATTTATGATGTTATTGTTAAATCCACTCACCGAAATAAGGGGCTTGGTTCTCAATTGCTTGATAGTGTTGTTAACCATCCTAAGTTAGCCTCAGTCGAGCAAATTGCTCTTTACTGTCTGCCAGAGATGATTCCTTTCTATGAAAAGTGGAACTTTACGGCTAATACAAGTGGTATTCAATTGATGTATCGAGACCACAAACCGCAAGAGTAAAGCTTTCATCACTCACTATGTACGCGTGTAGCGAGCGGTATTACCTACCCAAGTCAGTACCAATGACTCACACTGAAACAAACAGAGTTAGCAGTTATGCTAACCTTAATTAACCTTTATGTTTTATGGACATTCTGCTCTCCGGCATCTCAAAGAAGTCGGGGAGCGATCCGCCCCCACCCTTAATGCAACAGACCAGTCAGCACATCACACAACCCCTTTCTTGGGGTTTTGGCATTTATGTAAATATCACTTATGTCTTCACTTCCTAAAATCGAAAGCATATACACAGATGGAGCTTGTACGGGAAATCCCGGCCCAGGAGGTTGGGGCGTAGTCGTTTATTTCAGTGATGGTTCCACTCACGAAATGGGTGACGCATACCCTCAAACCACAAACAACAGGATGGAAATGCAAGCAGCAATTGCCGCCCTTGAATTTCTGAAAGAATCAGGACAAATCCAGCCAATAACCCTTTATAGCGATAGCGAATATCTCATTAATAGCATTACCAAATGGGTAAAAGGCTGGAAAAACAAAGGCTGGAAGAAATCAGACGGCAAACCCGTTCTCAACCAAGACCTCTTAGAAACTCTAGATCGACTCAATAACTCTAAAGTAAAGTGGGAGTACGTCCGGGGTCATGCTGGTAATATTGGTAACGAACGCTGTGATGCGATCGCTCGTGCCTATGCAAACGGCAGAAGTCTGGCTTTAAAACAAAAAATCTTCAAACACGAACCAAAAGAGCAAAAAAATGAGGGGAATGCAACCAGAGCATCTGATTTTGAGTCAAACTCTACAATAATTAACGAAAAGAAACAAGAAATCAGTACTCTTGAAAACAATATAACCAATCCTATGGAACCACAAACCTCCCATGCTAGCTCTGTCTCTGAAGAAGTTCCACGAGAAATGAGGGTTACACAACTCCGTAACTTAGTAGAAACCCTCCGCATTGCAGACGAAATAGCAGACAAAGGCTATTTAATCACGAGTTCCGAACTTGCAGACCTAATGGATGTCCATGCAAGTGCAGTTACCAGTCGTGGCGACGAATGGCGATGGCGAAATTGGATTGTCTCGCGGGTAAGGCGTGAAGGCAATCAGATACTTTGGGAACTAGAACGCGGTGATAAAGTAGCGAGTGAGGAGGAAGGTGATTAGAGCGATCGGGACAAGGTAGAGGGGGGGAGACAAGGTAGCTTTTTCTACCATGTCCCCCTTTTCCCCCTGTCTCCCCAATCACTCATCCCCAGTCCCCATACCATACTTCCTTCCCCTCCATTCTCTAGGAGTACGAAATGCGGATAAAAAGATTCGCAGCACTGCTATGGGATCGGCAAAGGGAGAAAGCCAAAATAACCAACCGCCTTTTGCTTGTGCTCGATCGTAGGAAGGTGCGATCGCAAAAAGTAGTGCAAAGCGAATCACCAGTAGGAAGAGATTGAGTCCCAGGAGGAGGAAGGGGGGAGTGGGAGATAGGGGGATAGGGTAGAAAAAGACGAGATAACTGAGGATAACGATAAGGGGTAGAGCTTGGACTGAGGTAAGCAGCCATAAATCGCCCCAAAGTTGAGCGCGAGAGGAAGCATCTTTAAGATCGAGGCTTCGCCCCCACTCTTTCCACGTTTCTAGTGCTCCCTCATACATCCGAACCTTTAAAACCTTTGCCCCATCCAAAAAACCCACCTTGTATCCAGAGGCGGCTATATTTCTTGCTAGCGTCACATCATCGCAAAATGAATGACCTGCACTGGAATAGCCTCCAACAGCAACTAACACAGAGCGACGGCATAAAAAGCATTGCCCATTTGCCATCACTCGTTCTGGCTGTTCTGAGTTCACCCCAGCTGGATTAAACCTATAGAGCAGAGTCATCAAGAGGGCTGGTTGCAGCCAGCACTCCCCTGGGTACTTGAGAATAAACTGAGGCGATAGAGAAACCAAGTCATATCCTTGAGATTCTGCTGTCTTGACTAATCCAGCCACTAAACCAGGTGAGGGTTGAGTATCAGCATCCATACCTAGAAACCACTCACTTGCCTCTGAACTTTGCAAAAATCCATTGTGTAACGCCCAAGGACGCCCCACCCAGCCAGGAGGGAGGGGATCGTCTGTCATGAGGCGAAAGCGAGGGTCTTTTTGCCCAGCTGCTTTTACCAAGTCAGGAGTACCATCACTTGACCGGCTATCGACAACAATCGTTTCCCGCACTTCGTAACTTTGCCGACTTAAGCCTGTTAGTAAAGGACTAATACGACTGGCTTCGTTTAAGGTGGGAATCACGATGCTCACGCACCCCAAAATTTCCGGAGTTGGTTTTTGGGGTGAGATGGGGGGTTGACGGCTGGGACCTTTCAAAAGGCGCGACAGTAATATGGCTGTCGCTGGTAGTTGGATGACCAACAGAAGAAGTGAGATAGCATTTGCTATCGTCCAGGTATCAATCACAATTGGTAAAGTCTACTTGACAGCAACCTTAACATTTGCTATTGAAACTTCAGCAGAGGCTGTGGGAGATGTAACCTTGAGATTGTCGATCGCAGTTGCAGACAACCAAAGTGCAACAGCAGGAACAACCCCAAGTCCCAATCCCAAGGAAACTGGTATAAAATACCCAGCCCCCAAGCTGAGTCCGGCAGCAAAGATAAAGTTGCTCAAGTATACAATAATTGGCACGGTGAGTTGCGATCGCTCTAATTTAACGGGTGTGTTTCTCCACAACAGTGCTGCTACACTCATAAACAAGGCACTGGTGCCGAACCAACCAGCGTAGTTTTGATAAGGTGTGCCAAAGAACGCGCCTGGTTGTTCCCAATACCAGAAAGGAAAGGCTGTTTGACTCATAGCGGGTTCCAACGCAAAATCCCAACTCGTAAACAGTAAAGCCCCAAGAAGTACTGCGGCAATTTGACGACCTAAAGAGGGCTTTTCAGCCACTTTCAGCCCTGCACGAGCCAGAAGGTAGGCAGACAAACCTACGTAGAACCAAGATAAGGGAATTGTAAACGGCACAAGCCCCGCTATTTTATAACCCAATCCACTCAGATAACTGTAGTAGCCAAAAGGAAACCCCGTACTGGTTCCCAATAACTCACTCCCTACCGATATCAACAGAGCCGGAATCATAAATAACAGCCAATTGCGCCACCCCAAGACTCGCGAGGCAAAAATTGAGACAGCTATTGTCCCAAAAATGATGTCTACCACACCACCATCAGCCATACTTAACTGCATAGCTGTCTGTCCAACGCCCCCTCCCAAGTTCAGAATAACCTCGGCATGAGGTATAACCAATAGAATACCTATCAGCCCAAAAACCTTGGCTGAAATATGACCGATCAGGCATATACGCTCAGTGATAACCAATTGTCTCATGATAATTCCCTTACAAGACGTGATGTGCAGCTACGCATTCTGCTAATAGTTTACAAATGTTTAAGAAAATATTTAATACTTTATATAGCACTTCTGGCGAACCTTGTTTTGCTTTCTTTGAGAGAGCATAAATTCCTATTGATTTAATGAAGAATAAATTATGATGATAAGCTTATAGTTTAAAGTATTGAAGCTACATTCTATACAAGTTTATCAGCCTTTGGGAACAGCACGAGGCAGACTCTAGAGTGTAGAAGGGTAGAAAAAGTTTTCAGGTATGCCCTTATTGACCGAGGAGATGGGTTATTTTGAGAGAATTCCAGAGTTATTGCTCGCCCTGAAAATCTAACCCATGTCATTTTTGAGAAGACTTCCTTGGGTTTCCCTTTCTCTCCTGCTACTAACCTATGCCACCTATGGCTGGTTGATATCCAAAGCAAACCCACCCTTGCTTGTATGGCTCCTTGCTATTACGGCTGCTATCCTCCTTGTAGGAGGGTTAACAAGTCCTTTCAGTAAAGTTGCAGATTACACCTTTTTTCTATTCAAGTCAAATCTCAGGTCTTTTACCACGACTGTTTTGGCAGCTCTGTTGTTTTTTGCCATGCTTGCCTGGTTTCGAGTATTCTTAGATACTTTAGTTATTATTGCTGCTTCTATCTTGGCAAGAATAGACTTTCAAACATCTGCTTTTAATCAAGGACAGACCTTTTGGATTTTATCCACTTTATCTCTCATAGGTTTGGGGTTGGGTGCGATCGCTCAAAGATTATTTGTGTTGTCCGTACACTTACATTAGATATGCTGTGTGCAGAAAGCAGAGCCTCCCAGAAAGCACTCCCAGGCTCTGCCTGGGAATGCTGTGAAAACCAAAATGGGAAGACTCGCTGTTTGAAGCATCTCGATCGCAAGCAGCGAACAGCAGCTAAGCCCCGTTAAACATCATGCCAGCCCAACCAACTTTGCACTCAGTTCCCACAGACGTTGCGATTTCTCTTCATCGCTTGCTTCCGGAGAAACTTCTTGAACAAAAGACTTGCCATCTTTCTTTTGTCGATTTCCCCAACTCCAATAAGCACCAGATTGACTGTATGCAGGAGAGGTCACGACTTCTGCAACCCTCTTACCTGCTTCCTCTTCAGATACAAAACCCCCAGTAATATTCTTCTGAAAAACTGGGAAAAGTTTTTGAAATAAGGGATAGTGGTCCCGGAAAAGTGCCGATGTTGCAACGCACCCAGGATAGAGGGAACTGAAAGTGATGCCGTGTGACTTATGATATCGTTGGTGCAATTCTCTCATAGTCAGGATGTTACAAACCTTACTGTCTTTGTAAGCCTTGACAGAGTTAAACTTTTTACCATCAATCATTGAAATTGGCTCTTTAAATCCCTCTGCAAAACCCTTAAGATCGCCTAAGTCCGGACGTGGGGGAATCTTTCCTCCCAACTCTTTGGGATTGTGTGTTACAGTTCCCAAAATCACTAACCTTGGTTCCGAAGATGGAGAATTTTTTAAATCTTCTAAGAAGAGGTTACACAAGAGGAAATGGCCCAAGTGATTTGTAGCAACGCTCAATTCATATCCTTCTGGGCTTCGCTTCGGTTCCTTTAATAAAGGCATATAAATAGCCGCGTTGCATACCAACGCATCTAAAGACCTTCCGCTTGCCCTGAAGTTCTTCACAAATTGCCTAACACTTTCTAAGGATGCTAAGTCCAAGTGCAAAATTGTGTAGCTATCTTGAGACATACCCACAGATTGGGCAGCTTTTTGTGCCTTGGAGCAATCCCGGCAAGCCATCACCACATGCCATTGCCCGGATTGGGAAAGAACTTTTGCAGCTTGCAAACCGATTCCGGAGGAGGCACCCGTAATTATGACCGTTGACTTCCGATGTTGTTCCATTCTCTTCCGACTTCTTTAATCGATCGCCATGATTTTATACAAATTATGGTTAAGCGAATTGAGTAGCACTTACAGACGAATGTAATGATTCTTTACGTAATTTATCATTACATCCGATGATTACGCAGTTGCAGCTTCAACATCTTTATCCCAACAGCACATACAGATAGCTGCCAATGTGTAGAAATTTTACATCCCTACAAAACTTCAAAAAATGGACTACATCTTAACTCCCTCAATCACACTCACGTATGACCCTGTAGGAATAATTCCAGTCAATTGGAAGCCAGCAGCCTCAAGCAGTTCTCGATATTCTTTTTCCGTGCGTTCGCGACCGCCAAACACTGTCATTAACTCCAGGTCAAGAAACTTGCCAAAGAAAGGTTCATTGCCAGGTGGAATCACCATCTCTACGAGTAAAAGTTTTCCCTTCTCTTGCATAGCGCAGTGACAATTGTTGAGAATAGCAACTGCGCTTTCATCATCCCAATCGTGAACGATTCTCTTGAGAATATAGGCATCACCACCGCTTGGTACTAACTCAAAGAAATTTCCTTCAACAACGGAGCAACGATCTTTTATTTCCTCTATCTCAATAAAATTCTTGCTACTTGCAATAACCGACGGGAGATCGAAAAGAATACCTTCCATTGCTGGGTAAGCTTTTAAGATAGAGGCTATCAAAAGCCCCTGCCCGCCACCAATGTCAACCAGCTTGTGTATTTTGGAAAAGTCATAATTGGCAATGACTCCAGCAATTTCTGTTGTTGAAAAAGCAGTCATCGCCTCATCAAAAATTCTTGCTGTTTCTGCGTTCTGGGTATAGTATTGGAACAGTGACATTCCGTATAAATGCTCAAAAGCGCTCTTCTCAGTCTGCAAACTGTAAAGGATATCTCCCCAAGCCTGGTGGAATTCAGTGCTACCAAGCATCATTGCTAGACTACGCAATGAGCCTGGGCGATCGCTTATCAAACAAGTTGCCAGAGGAGTCAGGGTAAAATAACCCTGCTGTTCTTCAGCAAACACTCCCACACTCGCAAGAGCACGTAGGAGACGGTAAAGGGGTTTGGGTCTGACGAAAACAGCGTTTGCCAATTCCTCGCAACTCTTGGGACTCTCTTTTAAGAGATCGGCGATCCCTAACTTAGCTGCGGCGTAGATTGACCGAGCGAGCCAAGAGCCAGTAATCATTTGTAGCATTGCTGCTTGTGCGGGGGTGTTCTGTAAGGCTTGAGGTTTTTCTTGCTGAAGCATATGGGTTATCCTACCCTAAGAAAAAAGGCGTCACTCTGGGTTCAGTTAATTATTTCAATGCTTATATCTTTGCAACTGCTCTGCGAAAGCAGATGCAAGGTTTAAAGCCTACTAAGAAAAAAGGTATTTTTCTCGCTGTATTGTCCGCAAAATGGGACATACAGGGAAACCAGGGAAATCTCCTTATTAAGAGATCTCCGTTCCCTGTGAAGAATTAGGAATTATTTGGTTGTATTTGCCCAAAGATCTAGCAGAACTTTCTTTCTAAAGTTCGCTCGTAAATTTCTTCCATCATATTAAAAAACAAAGTAAAACATTCACGAACAATCTGCTTAGCTAGTTCATATTGTTCTGAAGTTAATTTCTGACTTTCAAACAATTTCTCATCTTCTACATGAAGATGACCGGGCTCATATCCCAAATGTATATGCCCAAAGTACTTACTCTCTCTTTCACCTATTTTACATTTGTGTGAAATTTGAAAAAAGGTATTGCCTAATTCTTCTATAATACGTATCAGACAATATCTAAGTGATGGCTCTGAGGCAAGATATGTTAATTTTGTAATTCCAAATGAAAGTATTCTGCTGTGTTTTATCTTTTCATCCCACAAAAACTCCAAACATTTCGTAAAGGTAAAATCATGAAACTTCTCTTCAAAAAGTTGCATATCTTGAAGAAATAAGCCATTATGGCACATATCCTCTTTGGTATGTTGATTAATCTTTTTCTTCAAGTCCGTGTCTGGATTCTCATACGGAATTATATAGGCACTCAAATCCGAAAAAGAATTGGCAAAATATGCAAAGTAGGGAGCAAAATTAAGCCGCTCTTCCACAGGTGTTGTTTCCTGCTGCATATATTGGACTAATCTGCTTTTTTCAAATTCCTCTTTCAGTTGGTATATGTATGGGATTACATCCGCAACCTGATAAACTTTTTCTTCTGTTAATAGCATGCTGACTTTTCCTGCAATTAGAGACTGCACAACCGATTGAAGAAAGCGTCCAGGGCAGAGGGGAAGAAACATAATTTCCTGTTTAAAAGCAAGTCCAATGTTCTTCCCTGAGGTCTCAGCCCTTACAAAAATTCAGAGAAGTACATGAAAGTTAATTTTCTTTATTAAAGACAAAATAGATTCTTTTCAAAACCAGAGAAATTCGGAAATTAAGAAAATTTTAAAACATAAAATATTAGTAAGTTTACTGAAATTGGCATATTTATCAATAGACTTACGGTCAGAACGTAATGCAGTATAAAACAGCGATCGATACTTACTACATTGCCTATCTCTAAAGGTTTAAATTAGGTCATAAATACACAATTTAAATTTAATTCCATCTATTAAAAGGTATAAATTGCTTTTGTCAAAAAGTCAATCTTAAATATCTGCTTTATACATTCTTATGAGTGACAGCACAGCCGTGCAAACAAACCTAATTCTGGCTGCAATTCCCTACAGATGCACTTGATTTGAGGAAATGCGACCCCATCTGTTTTAATTTTTGTTTGACTTGATGGCGTAAGTATTCATACTGCTCCTGACTGGTATCAGTAAATGCTTCTTCAGCATTCGACGGAATGTCCTCATAGTTGAGAGGCGTTTGGAATTGTTCGTCTGTCAAATCGTATCTTATACCTTGTATTTCATTGTAGAAATGCCATCGATCGCAGATCGATGTTTTCAGAATTCTTCCACCAAATATTTCTTGCACGACAAGCGCCGTTACACTACATTGTCCGCAACTCGGATTCTCAGAAGACCAAAGAGAACTTGATTTTTTTGACCAGCACTTTTTGAGTATTTCTCGGAAAGCTCGTTCATCCATAATTTTGTACCCCCTTTATAATCTAGTCCGCGCAGGCAGGCTTCGTTTGTATAGCCGCGATTTCAATCGGTTGGCATTCCAAAAAGCGGACGTCCTCGCCCGCCTCACCCCATGTGGTCTATTAATCTGAAAATGGCTGTAAATCAACACCCTAGGCGGAGCCTCTCAAAAGGCATTCCCAGGCTCCGCCTGGGAACGAGGTTACAGGTCACACGTCACGGGTTGCGGCTCAGTGTAGCCCAAACTTAGACGTTAAAACGGAATAACAGAACATCGCCTTCTTGAACGATGTACTCTTTTCCTTCACTGCGAACCAGACCCTTTTCCTTCGCACCATTCATTGAGCCAGATGCTACCAAATCTTTATAAGCAACTGTTTCCGCACGAATAAATCCGCGTTCAAAATCGCTGTGAATGACACCTGCTGCTTGCGGTGCTGACATCCCTGCTACGATCGTCCAAGCACGAGTTTCTTTTTCCCCAGTCGTAAAATATGTCCGCAAACCTAGCAGAGTATAAGTAGCGCGAATTAACGATTTTAACCCGCCTTCTTCTACTCCCAAAGACTCCAGGAATTCTGCTCTTTCTTCTTCTGGTAACTCAATCAATTCTGATTCCACTTGAGCCGAAACAACCACAACTTGGGCATTTTCTTTGGCTGCAAATTCCCGCACTCTTTCTACGAATTCATTTCCTGTAGAAAGGTCATCTTCTGAGACGTTGGCAGCATAAATAATAGGTTTTGCAGTGAGTAATTCCAGTGGTTTAACTATCTCAGCTTCTTCTTCAGTTAAACTTACCTGTCGCACTGATTTCCCTTCATCTAAAGCAACCGCTATTTTTTCGAGTAAAGCTAATTCAATCTGTCCTTCTTTGCTAGTCCGCGCTTGCTTGCGGGTGCGTTCTATCCGCCGTTTAACTTGCTCCAAGTCAGATAACCCAAGTTCCAGATTGATAATTTCAATGTCCCGCACGGGATCGACTGAACCAGCAACGTGGATAATGTCGTCATTTTCAAAACAACGTACCACATGAACGATCGCATCCACTTGTCGAATGTGAGACAAAAATTGGTTACCCAGCCCCTCACCCTGGCTAGCACCTTTAACCAAGCCGGCAATATCTACAAACTCTACACGCGCCGGAACGATTTGTTTTGAGGAGGAAATTTTTGCTAAAACATCTAACCGTTCATCTGGTACAGCAACAACGCCGACATTCGGTTCAATGGTACAGAAGGGAAAATTGGCTGCTTCTGCCTTAGCATTGGCAACCACGGCATTAAATAAAGTCGATTTTCCAACGTTAGGGAGTCCGACAATTCCGGCTCGTAGCATTTTGGATTTTGGATTTTAGATTTTGGATTCTAAATTATAGTAGCTCAGCTACTATACAGGACCGGGAACTGTTTGGGGAATTGGTCCGGGTACTGGCTGAGGAATGGGCGCTGGTACTGGTTCCGGTGCTGGTGCGGGTACTGGTTCCGGTGCTGGTGCGGGTACTGGTTCCGGTACCGGTCCCGGTATTGGCTGGGGTACTGGGTCGGGAGTTAGAGGGACGTTTGGTAATGGTCCGGGATCGGGGTAAATCATATTGTATCTACTGAGATGATTATTTCTTATTCCCAAGCTAGATAACATTAGATGCTAATGACATCTTCCTAAAAACATATCTGCCAGCGATGCTCGATCAAAATCAAACACCCCTGCTAGACACTTTAAAAGCTTGTGCAGAACGCCCTCATGCTCCCTTTTACACGCCAGGACACAAGCGAGGACAAGGAATTTCTCCATTGTTAACTGATGTTTTTGGTCAATCTGTCTTTCGTGCGGATTTGCCAGAACTTGCAGAACTCGATAATCTCTTTTCACCCAATGGCGTTATCCATCAGGCGCAACAATTAGCTGCAGATGCATTTGGTGCTTCACAAACTTGGTTTCTGGTGAATGGCTCTACTTGTGGTATCGAAGCAGCAATTCTGGCTACTTGTGAAGCCGATGACAAAATTATACTCCCTCGCAATGTTCATTCTTCTGCGATCGCAGGCTTAATTCTCTCTGGCGCAATCCCTATTTTCGTTTATCCAGAATACGACGCCGTTTTAGATCTTGCCCACGGCATCACACCCAACGCCGTACATGCTGCACTAAAAAAGCATCCAGATGCTAAGGCTGTGTTGATGGTATACCCTACATACTACGGTGTGTGTGGAGATGTCAGAGCGATCGCATCCCTTGCCCATCAACATAACATTCCCCTACTTGTAGATGAAGCACATGGCGCACACTTTGCCTTTCATCCCCAACTTCCCACTCCAGCCTTAGCTGCAGGTGCGGATTTAACAGTGCAATCCATACATAAAGTACTTGGTGCAATGACACAAGCATCCATGCTGCACATTCAAGGTAATAGGATAGATCCCGATCGAGTGAGCAAAGCGTTACAACTTGTGCAATCCACCAGCCCCAGTTATATATTGTTAGCTTCTCTAGATGCAGCACGCCAACAAATGGCACTGCATGGCAAAGAGTTAATGTCGCGTACATTAGAACTAGCAGAAAATGCCAGAAACCGTATCAGTCAAATTCCCGGATTTTCAGTTTTAGAAATTTCTCCCAACCCTGCTTTTCAAGGAGCGATCGCCTTAGATAAAACACGTTTAACTGTCACCATTTCTGGTTTAGGTGTAACTGGCTTTGAAGCAGAAGAAATTCTCAATGACAAATTAGGCGTGACTGCTGAATTGGCATCCCTACAACATCTTACATTTATTATTAGTTTGGGAAACACCCAAGAAGATATAGAGAAATTAGTGCAAGCTTTCACAATCCTTTCTACAAAGATAAACAGTAGAGTTTGGCAAATAGGGAGTGATATTGATAGTTTCTCTATGCGCTCGGAATTAACATCCTTAAATAATTCTCTGTGTCTTTCACCTCGTAAAGCGTTCTTTGCTGCAACAGAAACTTTACCGTTAAAAGAAACCACAGAAAGAATTTGTGCCGAAATTGTTTGTCCTTACCCTCCAGGAATTCCTGTTTTGATGCCAGGAGAAGTCATTACCAAAACAGCTTTAGATTATCTCCAATACATCCAAAGAACAGGCGGTTTTATTAGTGGATGTGCAGATAGCAGTTTAAACACATTGAAGGTAGTTAAAAGTCATTGACTAACTCCCTGGCGTAAACTTATGTCTTATTAAATTATAAATAACAACAATAACAACAGCGTAGCGGATATGAAGTTTTATGCCTCTTACCCCTTCTGATTAGAGAATAAATTATTAAATTTTATGAATTTATCTTACTGTTATACCCTCATCTCGCCTTGTTACACCCTAAGAAAGAAGGCTGGAGATCTCTTTTGCGACTCAAGATATACATAAAATATTCCTATAGATTTTTGTCATGATTTGCCAACTTAGCAGAAAAACTGTTACAATAAATACAGAAATAAATCGTTCATCTTTATAAGAGGCTCGAAAATAGATTTTTCAGCGCAATCTCTTGTAGAGACGGAAGTAGGGAAACATCCCCAAGGAACGCGCCTCATTCTATTTAACGACTCAAACAACTCATTTCGATTCAGAGGCGAGACAAATGAAACTCACATATCGTGGTACTCATTATGAACACAATCCCCTAAATCCCGAAGTTACTGCAGGCGAGACTCGAGGGAAGTATCGGGGTAAAGCTTGGACGCGCCATTACCCAAGACACATTCCTCAGACTCAACCCATAGCTGAGTTGAAGTATCGTGGTGTAAATTACACTATCGGCGATCCATTAGACGTAGAATTAATGATGCTGTCCAAGCAGCGCTGTAAAGAAGCCAGTGTGGTAGAAACTGGCAGCGTCAAAAAATGTGCAAATGAGATAGCCAAAGCGCATCTCACCAGTATCCGTCGTAATTTAGAACATCGCCTGCAAGTTGCTCGAGAACAGGGAGATGAAAATCTCATTCGCTTGCTAGAGGATGAAGCAAAGCAAATAGCTTAAGAGGCTAATGGCTAATAGTTAATAGCTAATGGTAATTGACAATTAGCCATTAGCTATTAGCTATTAGCTCTTCCTATTTATCCAAATCCCCCTGATACCAGCTGTTTTAGCCCCGTGGTAGTCTTCTGCAACGCTATCACCAATGTGCCATGCGGCTTCAGGTGGACAGTTGTGTTTTTCTAGAGCAGTCGCAAAAATTTTAGGGTCTGGTTTAGCAGCGCCAGCTTGGGTAGAAATGGTGATCGAGCCAAAAAACTCTCTGAGTTCCAAATCCTGTAACACTGAATAAATTCGAGAATCAAAATTAGACAGTATACCTAGTTCTATTCCCAGTCGTCGCCAGTTTACTAAAGCAGGCAGAACGTCAGGATAAACAATCCACGGTTCTGCTGTTCCAAAGTGGATGTAAACTTCGCTAAAAAAAGTAGAAAAGTCGGTAAATTTTTCTAAAACACCTGCTTTTTCAAAGGTGTTTCGGGCGATATAATACCACCACTCAAACTCGTATTGAGGAATATCTTGTGGTTCTGCATCTGGAAAGATAGGCGGTGGGGAAGTTTTAAAGCTTTGGATAAATGCTTTGTTCAAAATTTCAGACAGTACTTCCACACCAAACTCTTGTGCTATTTGACTGTAAACCTCGCCCACGCTCCCTTTAACCCCAAAGAGAGTGCCAACAGCATCTAAAAAGATAACTTTCGGTCTTTCCATCATAAAGCAATTAGCAATTAGCTTTTTAGCAATTAGCAATCAGCACTAACTGCTTTTTATTAGTGTTTCTATAATAGGACGGGCGAGCCAATTAAAACCAACTTTAAATTTTTGGTCTAAGGTTGGCAGTCGATAAAGATAAGCAAGACGTCGAGCAACGTATGCTAGCGGACCGTTTAATTTTACTCCTAACCCAGTGAGCGTTGCATTATCTAGACCTAACGTCATCATCTCACCCAAGTATTGGTAGCGGAAGGGTAGCAAAGGACGATGGGTTAAAGTTGCCCAGATATTCCAAGCAGCGTAATCAGCTTGTTGGAAAGCAGCTTGGGCTGTTGCAGGAACTTGCTGACTGTCTGCATCACGGCAATCTACTAAATCTCCTAGGGCAAAAATTTCAGCACGATCTTCAACTTGAAGAGTTGGTGTTACACTGATTTGACCTCGTTGGTTTTGTTTGATGGGTAAATTTCTCACTACAGGTGAGACTCTCGTTCCCACTGTCCAAATAACCAAGTCTACAGGAATGGTGTCAATCTGATTTTTGTACTCTAGGGAGATGCTGTCCGATCCGATGGATTCTACTTTGGTTTCTAAATCAAGAAATACACCCCGTTCTTCTAGAGCTTTGGTTGCTGCTTGTCTGTTGAATTCTGGGGAAGTTCTCAAAATTTGATCGCTGAGTTCAATCAGTCGAAATCTTCCTTTTTCCCCAAGCCTATCTGCTAGTTTGCAAGCTAGCTCTACTCCGCTATATCCACCACCAACAATTGCTACTCTGATTTTGTCTGCTTCTGATTCTTCTAGCACTCGCAGCCGTTCTTCTAAGCGATAAACGTCTGTAATACTCCGGAATGGATAAGCGTATGATGTTGCTCCCGGTACTATATCTAAGGGTGTTTCGCCACCTAACGCCAATAACAATCGGTCATAAGACAATTCCGGTCCATCATGTAGGTGTATGCGTCGTTGGTCTATATCAATTTCGGACACCATGCTTTGACAAAAGCGTACACCTGTGCCTTGTAAAAGTTCTTCAAATGGTGGGGCAATTTCCCAAGTTTGCAATTCTCCAGTTAATAATTCGTAAAGAAGGGGAGAAAAGAGGAAGCGATCGCTTTTATCTACCAGAACAATTTCCGGCTTTTGTGAATTTTCCCAAGGCAATTCACTCAGGCGCAATGCAGTGTAGAGACCACCAAAGCCTCCTCCAAGGATACAAATTCTAGCAGGTTGTTGAGTCATTGATTTTCCGGACGTGAATCCCAGCAGGGCTACTTACTCCAGTGTACTGATTTCCCGCCTTCAGTTGCCATCAACCAAGAGTCCCAATTTGTGCTGTCAGTTTTGCGTGCGTAGAGTAGTACACGCCGCAAAGAGCAAACTTATGAAGCTTAGCAATCACTGCAAAACCTCTTTGCCAATCCCCAGTTCCGTTTTACTGCGCTTCAACTGTTCCCAAAGTGATTGAATCTGGTTGTAAGCCTCCAAAGGAGAAAGTTTTCCAGATGTTTCTAAACTGGTAATAATGCTAACTTTGTGTGTAAATTCTTGAAGGTTAGCGTTAAATACTATGTTTTCCGGCTTTGTTTGACCGTAATAGCGCCCGCAAGGGTAGAGAAAACTGCTTTTATTTATTGACTTGGATGCTTCCATTTTATTAACCTTTTCTTAAATAAATTAATCTTACCTTAACTTTCTGTCCAACCTAAAATCTTTACTACACCTTATCCATAAATTTACCGGAGTCGTTGAGTTCGTCCGAAATGTCATGATTACTTGACTAAATTGCGATCGCAACAAGCCTTGAATCAATAGATTAAATTTATGGATGAGAGAGTCACGTAGAAATTGTTTTTGCTGATGCATCATACGTGGCTTAAACCAGTCAAAATTATACAAAAGTTAATTAAAAAGGTTCGTGAGTAAATATGGGTCAGAAAAACAAAAAGGTACTTACACAATCTGGCGTACTTCCATATCGGATAGACAACGGAAAACTTGAAGTCTTATTAGTTACAACTTCTAACCGCAAAAATTGGTTAATTCCCAAAGGGGGAATTTGCAAGGGGATGAGTCCACCCATATCTGCAGCAAAAGAAGCATGGGAAGAAGCTGGAGTTGTAGGACAAGTCAATACTAATGTATTGGGAAGCTACAGATATCGCAAACGAGGCAAGAATCACAAAGTCAAACTTTATACACTATTTGTTGAGCAAGTCAGCGATAATTATCCGGAAGTGACTCAAAGAAAACGACAATGGTTGGATGCTCGTGAAGCAGTTCGCGTGATTAAAAGAAATTCACTCAAGCGAATACTGAAGCAGTTTCTGAAAACTCAACCATATTATTGCGATTTTCGATAGCTACACGACTTTACAGTATTAAACATCAGGTTTCTTTGTAGAGACTTGCTATTCATAGCGTCTCTACAAAGCCATGGGGTAACATAATTGCGATCGCAACTTTATAAAAACCCGACTTTCTGGTAAAAACCTGTGGCTCAGTCAAAAGATTATAAGAAAAATAGATGAAAACCCCTTACAGTCTGAGTGACTCCCTTATTTCCAGAGATTTCTATTAGCGACCTTTAAGAAACAGGGGCAACAACAGGCACATCTGATTCCTGACCAATGCTACTCATGTTGCTAGCATTAACCTTACCAGTGGTGAGGAAGCGGAAAGTTTCTTGGTAAAGGCTTTGCCAAAAGCGATTGCTCATATTTTGGCTGACTTCTGTTGGGTCAACCATTGGATGCGGTACAAGATCGGTTGTAGGATAGGTGTACAAGCAATGCCCTTTTCGCTCACCACCAATCTTGTTAAAAAAGTCTTTGTTAGTTTGGACATCGGCAGCATCCTCATTTTCAGTTAGCACGAGAAATGTAGGAACATTTTGTAAACTAGCTAGATTCTTGGCATTGCGGACAAATCCACCAAAGCGATCGCAAGCAGTAAATACCCCAACAGGAAATTGTAGATTTGGGTCCCAACCTGTCTCGCGAATATCAAGTGGTCCAGTTAACAGAACATACTGCCGTCGCTCTTCGCTATAAATTTTCAATAGTGGTGCATAAGCTACAACTTTTTTAACCCGGTCCGGTCTGTCCGCCGCCAGCGCTAGCGCCACGGCTCCTCCTACTGATAGCCCAAGAGTATAAATTGGTCCCGGCATGGTATCTAGTTCGGCTAGTCTGGCACGAGCTTCGATGAGATAATTCATATGGGACGAGATAAAATACTTGTCAAAATCTGGATCGTCCTGCTTCTGGAGCGCCTTAATTATATCGAGTAGACGTGGCTCGATTTTGAAAATACGAGCAACCAAGGCAGCAGTGATGAACAAATTGGGACGCTTAAAGTTACTCGTGTCTGCTGTTGCTAAATTGGACAAGAAGTTTTGCATAACCCAGTCTTGCTGAACCTTTTGACGCAAGGGATTAGCAATTTCTGGCTTCAAATCGATTTGAGGCCAGTATTTGTCTGGTGGAAGCAAGACATGACCTGCAATCGAGGGCTGATAGAAATTAAACCCATTAGAAAATAAGTAATCAGCCAATCGCCACATTTGGTGAGGACTAGCACTTAAGCCGTGGAACAGCAGCACCGTTCCACGAATAGGTTTTCCTGGATCGTGAAAACGATAGTAGGGGTAAGCACCAGATCGATGATTTGGGTTGGTATCAATGCTGCGAATATATGTATTAATGGCTTCCTGAGTCTTAGCGATCTGCTCGGCGCTGGGAATGACGCTTGTACTTAGAGTTGCAGTCATAAGCAAAGAAAACGTCAGCAATTGTTAAAGGTTAACTGTACGAATATACGCGAAGAGAATGTAATGGTAAAGACTGCCTTTATTCAGTGTTACATTTATCAAACTTCTTAAAGAATCTCAGCAAAAAATTGATTTTGCGCCACTCCCCCAACTAGAAGTTGGGGAATTCTGCTTTCACCCTCACGTGAACCATGACCAGTTTAGCTACAGCCCTTGGTTAGGTGTTTCTCAATGTCTTTGAATGAAGATGACTCCAATCAGCAATAATACTGTTCCCAAGACGCGAGACGTGTTGAGGGAAATCTGAGGAACACCAAATGCGCCTGTAGAATCCAAGATGAGTGCCGCAACCATCTGTCCGGCAATCACGAGAGAAAAAACTACTGCGGTACCTAATTTTGGGATTGCAATCAGAGACGCCACAAGGTAGTAAGCGGCAAAAATGCCACCAAACCAGGCCCATTTTGGAAGAGAATTAAACGCAGGGATGGAGCCCCGGTCAGTCGTTCCACTGGCCCACAACAGAGCGAGTGAAACGAGAGTTACGAATACTGAGATCATCGTCGTGAGAACCGGAGAGCCTGTTGAAGTTCGCAAACGAGCATTCCAAGCCATCTGAAGTGTAAGACCCGCTCCACCAAGTGCGACTAGAAGAAAGAGGACGAGTTTTGTAACCATGATGTACAGTTGTGGATTACAGGATGAAATTACCAGATTAAAAGTAGTTTGGGAGATGCACGCCAAGAAACAGATAATACCTGGCTTCTTTGTGTCCAAATTTCTTTTTCCAAAACTGTCCAAAAACTTGTTCTCATAACCTACTACGGATCGCTATGCTAAACAACTCGATCCTGCGACCTACTGGAACGAGTATGGCGCAACTATCAACGACATTCCCGCTACCTATGACTTTAAACCGTTTTTCTTATAAAAAAGTGGCAGTAGATTAAGCGCGATCGTGCAACCGTTAAAGATATTCTTGCTAGGGAAAAAACACGGTATCATCGCATGATTGATTAACTTCCCACTATTTCCACAACAGCAGCAATGCCAAAGTGGTCAGAGGGATATAAGGTACGGCTTGATGGTGCAGGTTTATCAAGAATAATATATGCATCTTGCACGCGGATGTGCTGGTTAACAAAAATGTAATCTAGTGTGCCGCGCCAAGGACGTAAGGTACGGTTAGATCTCCAATCTCTTATCAGTAGACGCAGTGCTTTTTTCCATGTACGGCGAGCAAGAGGTGTCGGACAAGTGTACTCTGGCTCATGACTGTGATGTGCAGCATAAGCTGAGGAGAATCGCGATCGCATGAGAGCGATGGCACTTGTTTCCGGTGTACCGTTGAAATCACCGACAGCTACAATTGGCATCTCTTGTGGCAGATGACTTAACCAGTCAAGCAGCAACTGTACCTGACGATCGCGTTCTGGATGCGAACCAGGATACCAGTAATAGTGTCCGTTGCAGAACACCAACGGTTGACCGTCTATAACAACCTGAACGTACTGGGCAAAACGTCCTTGACTTTGTAAATCGAGTACTTCTTGTAAAACAAATGGATGGCGACTCAGAATTGCTATTGTGTGAGTCTTTTGTTGTAAACCTAATGTTGGCTCTTGCACTAACTGCACGTAAGGCATACCGAGCCGCTCTGCAAGCTCCAACGCTGTATTTTCTGGCAGCTTAACCTCTTGTAAAGCAATCAGGTCAGCTTGCTCTGCTGCTAGTCCATCGACTAATAGAGACCGTCGCTGCTCCCACTCTTCTAAATCGAACAGGATATTAATTGTGGCTAATTTAACCATACTCAGAATTTTTAAAAAAGAAGTGACTAATTGATTGGGTTACACTCAAGGGCTAATGAGATACTTAATTAAAATTATTACTGAATCTGGCAAAGTACGGTAGATTCAACAGTCAGCAGTACTATTGTCTTTGACAGAGCTTGATTGAGAGTACAGAAGTGAGATGAAATTTGATGAGCGATAGTCAAACTTAATTTGTGTTGGCTTTCTATATCAGAGGTCAGATAAAAATTTATATATTGTGAATAATAAAAGGATTGTCTTCATGAAAAATAAATATTTCAGCAAAAAGAATCAGTACTTATAACTAACTTGTTCTCTATGTATTTTTTTGGATAAGGTCGAAAAAAACACTAGCCAATTGTGAAATTTGGTGCAATTCTAAAAATATAGCGCTTACAAAAATCTGTTGCCAGATCCAGTCAGTAAATCTACAGAAAATTTTGATTTTATTGGCGATCGCTATCTCCCATAGCCCTATTGCACTTCCTCTCTAGCCAGTTTGGGTAGCGGGGAGTTTTTAAGTTTTTGACTGAAAAAAGTGCCATTCTCTATCTGAATGGCACTTTCCGCATCATAACTGAGCTAAAAATTTGTCCAATGCTGAGGAGGTTAATGTTTTAGATAAAAATATCTAACAGAGCTAAAGCAATCCTATTTAGAATCCGAACGCGTAAGCTTTTTCTCTGTCACTAATGGTTGCTTTATTTACGCTGAACTGTACTAGAATAAGATTGTATAGGGGTAATAATCATACTCTTCTGGTAAAGAAGTTTAGTTTGCGCTCTACTTAACTCTATTTACCAAGAGTGAATAAAAGTTAATTTAGAGAATTAATAATTTTTTATTGCAGTTATTTTTAAACATCTCCACAATATTTTGTAGCGATTAGTTGATTATTTCTATATACCAAAACCCTACCATAACCTGAATCTTTAACGGCTACATATTGATAGTTTCTATTTCTAAATCTGTAAACTGTCTCTCCATTTCGATTATATCTAACTGTACCATTATCAATTATAAGATCCGGGCGTTGTAATGTCGTGGGTATATTATATGCGGAATAACGAAGTGTTCCGGTGTTGAGTCGAGAAACTTCAACAACTACACCTTCAGCGCTACAGCTAAATATTCCTCTAGCGGCAAGAGCAGGCTTCGCTATTCCCAGTGTTGCTGTTAATATGGAAGCAGTTCCAGAAGCTATAGCTAAAATTCCCAAAAGAGATTTCGTCCCTTTGCAATCTACGTTTTTCATAATTGGTTTGTTTAAGTTTGTATAGCTTTATCTACAAACTGAAATTGTCCTTTTTCGGAAGATTTTGTCCAAGATCTGCTCTCTCAGCAAACACAGCCAAACATAACTCGATTTGGCTATGGTTATCAAAACAAGATTGGATAGAATCGACTCAATTTATACTAAAAATATTGAAGAATATACAGCCGATAACATTTTTAGAAAATTTTTCATTTTCATTCAAGCTTCCTTAAGGATGGAAGCTTATGTAAGTTGTCCAAAATTTGAAAGTGTTATAGGATGCTAAATAAAACACGTGTAAAAATGGATACAAAGTAAAATTTTGTGTGCGATTCGTTTGCTTAAAATACGTATAAATACTCAGGTCTGAGTGGTAGGGAAGATGCCATTGTTCAAATTAACTCAGATGCTGCAAGAAATCCTAAATGAATTCCAACTTCAATCAGGGCTTCACGACTCAATATTTGCTATAACCATTAAGAAGTGTTAAGTTTAGCAGTCATATTATGATACAAAACTACCACGTTCGAGAACAAGAAACCATTGTGCAAGATCTAAATGGCTACAATCCTAATGTGTTTCCTGCTTTCCACCAAACGGTTCAAAGTCATTTCCCAGGAACTTTGCCATTAGAAAGCTATATGAGCAAGACCTATGAGTGTTTGAATTCCCATGGCTTTATTGATGAAAACACAATGGGTATGGTAGCTATATGTCGTGATGAGATTACAGATCCACTCTTTGATGCCGTCATTAGATATTGGGGGAAAACATTCAACTGTTGCAGCTTAGCAGGGTTCATCACGATGGGCAAAACGGGTTTGGCAGCAGCAATGGACCATACTCCCATCTTTGACGGTCTGCGTCGTTTCACTTTTTATGCCATGCCTCATATTGCGATTTCGCGGTATGGTGAGATTGGGAAAGTCTACCGCCAAGGTCTCGACAAACCTTCTCATGCTTGCGGTGCATTGGAAGCGATTGTCAAAGAACTGGAATTAGGATGTCTCCATCTAGAAACTGATATGCAAGACATTGAGCAAAGCATTGTTCGTCAGAAAATTATTTCTACCCTCCAATATGGAGATAAACCCGATTTAGTTGAGATCACAAAGTTAGCTGGCCAGATTATTTCTAAAGATATAGAAAAGCTTTTGAAGACTTTAAACTCTTCTATATTCCATTATGCTGTCATGACAGGTATTCAAATCCACGGACCTTTAGAGACACAATGGGTCTACCCTCAAAATTTTTACGTTGTTGGATCTGATGGAAAAAAAGTGATTGATTTGAAGCAAAAGTGACTCAAAATAATATCAAGAGTTAGACGCAGTCAAAGTTATATGTTGGGATTTAATTGAGAAGTGAGGGAGCCTTCGCTCCCCACCAACTTAACCTCAAGCATTCAATCCAGTGCTATCAATTTCTTGAAGCGATCGCAAGCGGCGAATTTCTGGAAACAATAAAGCAATCATCAGCACAACTAACAGTGTTCCAAGACCACCACTGACTACAGAAAAAATAGGTCCGAAAAAAGCTGCAACAAATCCGGATTCAAAAGCTCCTAATTCGTTAGATATACTAATGAATACACCGTTTACTGCAGAGACTCTTCCCCGCAGTCGATCCGGTGTACCTATTTGTACTAAAGTATGACGGATGACTACGCTGATATTATCCAAAGCTCCACTCAATGCAAGCATTAACATCGAGAGCCAAAACGATTGCGACAGCCCAAAAACAACAGTCACAACACCAAATCCCGCAACTGACCATAACAGTGCTTTGCCTGCTTTTTTCATAGGTGGTAAGTGAGCTAGAGACAGCGCCATTGTCAAAGCTCCAAAAGCGGGTGCAGCACGCAGCCATCCCAAACCGGAAGGACCAACTTGCAGGATGTCCTTAGCATAAATTGGTAGTAAAGCAACTGCTCCACCAAATAAGACTGCAAACAAGTCCAAAGTAATGGCAGCAAATATAATTTTTTGCTTCCAGACAAAATTGAGCCCTGCTGATAGACTTTTAACACTTAGAGGTTCGATCGCACGTACTGCTTGTACCTCGCTAATTTTTGCAATTAAGCCAAAGCAAATTAAAATCAGCACGGCATCTATAACATAAACTGATGTAGCACTTGTTGTGAGTGCGATCGCCCATCCTCCCAAAGCCGGACCGAGTACTGCAGCTAGCTGAAACCCACTGCTATTCCATGTTGCTGCATTACCAAACACTTCTAACGGTATGAGTTGAGGTAGAAGAGCTGAAGATGCTGGGTTATTGAAGGCTTTAGCAACACCACCTAAAAGCAAACAAACATAAATAAGAGGTATTGAACCTCGCGCATAAGATAAAACTGCTAAACCAAGGGAGCATAATGCCAGCATTAAAGTGGTCAACAAGACAGTGCGCTTGCGATCCCACCTATCTGCAATATGACCTGCAGGTAAAGTCAGTAAGATAACAGGTATAACCTGTACTAAACCAACTCCACCTAAAATCAATGCCGAACCCGTTCGTTCGTAAAGTTCCCAACCAATAGCAACGCTTTGCATTTGGTTGCCTAAAAGTAAGAGGTTGTGACCGAGTGCATAAAAACAGTAATCGCGGTAGCGCCATGCTGCATAGGGATCGTGTTGTTGAGATGATTCAGTAGCCTGCTTTTTTGTCCACCACATTTCGTAGGGATCTCCCTGTACGGTAACGTTCTAAATTATCTAAAAAAAGAGCTAGAGTGCGTTCTTTGACTCTTGGAGAGTGACCGGTGCAGTGTGGTGTTAGAAAGACGTTGGGAAGCGACCACAAAGGGCTTTCGGGTGGTAAGGGTTCGGTCAATACTGTGTCTAATCCAGCACCTGCAATCCAACCTTCTTGGAGAGCTTTGATCAATGCAGGTTCATCTACAACTCCACCGCGAGCTATATTAATCAAGTAGGTGTCAGGACGCATGGCTTGCAGTGCTGCTTCATCTATCAAACCCCTAGTTTCCGGGGTCAGCGGTGTTGCAACAACGACATAGTCTGATTCAGAGAGAAGAGAACGCCATTCATCTGCACCCACAATTTTATCGAAATTTGGTAATGCTTGGGGATCGCGGCGACTTCCCAATATTCTCATACCAAAGGCTTTAGCACGAGCAGCAATCTCTTGTCCAATACCACCAGCACCAATAATTAATAGAGTTGAATCTAATAATTCTCGGATGGGAAAACCTCTTTTCCAGAGATGTTGGTCTTGTAAATCGTATAATTCTCGCAGATGCTTGGCATGAGCTAGCATAAAAGCGATCGCAAATTCAGCTATGGGGATCGAATGAACTCCCGCCCCATTGGTGAGAGTAATATCGCGTTTTAAGTACTGTTCCAAGTTCGTTGGTGTGAGAATGCGATCGACGCCAGCATTAGGTGCATGATGCCACCGTAGTTTTGGTGCTGCTTCTAGTACTGTATTTAAGATTGTCGGTTTTAGCAAAAACCAACTGAAATAAACTTCAGCATCTGTCGCATCGCCATCAATATTGCCATCACTATCTAGACGTACAACATTGACGTCTGAAGGTAGTTGTGGTTTGAGGTCTTCTACAATGTCTGTAGGTAATATAAGTTTCATTGTTTAGTTATAAATGACAGATAAATTTAGAGAAGCCTCTCCTTTATTAAGTTACGGTGTACACACAAGTCTGTAATAGCGAACTTTACTCCACCCTAACCCTCCTCTTTATAAAGAAGGAACTGAAAATTCGCTTCCCTCTATCGGGGAGATTAAGGGAGGTAAATCTCACTTCTACGCACAAGTTAGCTAAATCGGAGAGGTTGAGGTAGGTTAAAACGTCGGAGATGAAAAACAAGTATAATTTTTTACTATTGTTTTTGATTGTGAATCCACTCACTGAGTGGAAAATCCGCTCTGGCAAGTTTTTGTGAAACTAAAAACTTCTTTGTACTTTCTAACAGTTGCAGCCCCCTTGCTGGTAGTGGTTCTTCAGGAAATTGTGATAAAGGAAAAGAAGCTTTCACAATATCGACTGGGTATCCAGACGCTTGAGCGTGAAATTGGTAATACTCTTGTGGACGAGCTTTGATTTCTTTGAGTGATGTTTGTCTAATTCGATTCCATGTTTTGGGAAAATCGGGATACTTAGTCAGAAAAGTTTCGGTTGCTACAGCCACGCTTGTGCCAGGTAAATCTGGATGTTTGACGGCTTCATCCAGAACTGGATATCCTTTAGCACGTAAAAGGGGACCTGTTCCGGTTGCTGCTGCGATCGCAGCTACATTGCCTCTTTCTAATGCTGCTTGTGCTTCAGGAGGTAATAAGTGAACAACAGTGACTTGTTGGGCAATACCGGACTTTTGTAACAATCCTATCAAATAGCGGTGCATATAGGACCCTTTTGATGTAGCTACTTTTTGCCCTTTCAACTCTGCTAATGAACGAGGCCCATTTTTTTTAGCCACTAACCAAGCATTTGTACCTACCTGTTCTTGACCGATCAATTTTGTTGGTACCCCATTAGAGCGAGCTACAATAGCTGGTGTATCACCATAAATCCCAACGTCTACTTGACCTGCTACTAAGGCTTCATTGAGGTTTGGTCCGTTAGGAAAACTAAGCAATCGCAACTCTGTAATACCCAACTTCTGCAACTCTGGCTTGAGGCGACCTTTATGAAGCGCCCATCCCGCAGGTCCTATTGGGCTTTTACCACCGCCGCTACTAATATAACCAAGACGTAGGGTAGCACCATTGCTTGATGCAGGTTGAGATAAAGTTGGACTCGAACCGTGAAACACTCCCAAAAACAATGGCACAAGTGTAACTAGGGCTGTGAATTTAGCTGGTCTGCTTGCTTTTGGCAGAACTTTTGAACTTGGTAGAATCTGCATGAGGTAGGAATCGCGAACAGAGTGACACTTCCTTTTCATAGTCAGATATTGATATGTGTGATGTGCTTAAAAACTTGTTGTGTTACTTCATATGCTTCAACAACTCGTAAGTTGAGTCTTGTTTTGCCCCGCTTTCACGCCCGCGTCCCCAGCCAATGTCTCGGCGGTAACTTCCCAAAAACCCTTTTTCAGCCAAAACTTGTTCATTGACTGACTCAAGTGGCTCAACTTGGGGTGCGACATAAAGAGCGTCTGTGGGACAATACAACTCACACATGAAACAGGTTTGACAGTCGCTTTGTCTGGCAATAGTTGGCGGTGCATCTGGTACCATATCGAATACGTTTGTTGGACAAACGTTTACGCACACATTACACTCAATGCACTTTGACTCACTGACTAACTCTATCATGCTCTTACTCCTTAGATGTTGGAGATTGGAGATTGGAGATTGGGAAGTTTCTTTTTTCTAGTTTTTACTTCCCAGTCCCCAGTTCTCAGCCTCCAGTCCCTTAACCCACACTTTATCTAAACCTCCACTAACTAAAGAACGCTGTTGATTGGTGTCTTGTTGTGGATAGTCTAAATGTTTGTGCATTCCGCGAGTCTCTTTCCTTGCTAGAGCGCTGTTATACATCCATCTTGCCGTTGCTACCATCGCTGCGGCTTCTCTTGCTCGGATGAGATTGCGATCGTTCACTGCAAGGCTAGTGCGGATTTCTTTCCAAAGGTCATCTAAGTTGTGTAGGGATTCTGTCAAGCCTTTTTCGGTGCGGAAATAATTGCGATCGTATGGGAAGACTTCGGCTTGAGTTGCCCGAATTGCTTCTTCCACGTTAAGAGTGTGTTTGCTTGTAGGATTGAATGCAATTTCGCCTATTGGTTCGGTGTCGCGAACTTTTGCTCGCTCTCCTAGTTGTTTGGCGTAGGATGCCGCAGACTGCCCTGCCCAATAACCGGAAGACAATGCCCAAGCTGCATTATGGCTACCGCCTCCTGTGAATCCTCCACAAACTAATTCTCTTGTTGCAGCATCTCCTGCTGCATACAATCCCGCAACAGATGTGGCACAGGTATTATCTATAATTCTGATTCCGCCAGTACCGCGCACGGTTCCTTCTAAACGGAGCGTGACGGGAAAGTGTTGGGTGAATGGATCGATACCCGCACGGTCAAATGGTAAGAAGAAGTTAGGCTGTGCTTTCCGCATAGCTGCCCTCATATCTTCTTCTGCTTTGTCCAATATGGCATACACTGGTTGTGTCAAAAGGGTTTGGGCAATAACGGAACGACCTCGTTGCGATCCCGCACCCGGAATTGGTGTGCCGTCTTCGTAAGTAAATGTTGCCCAGTTGTAAAATAGGGTTTTGGTAACGGAAGAAAAAGCGGGTGCGATCGCATAGGCATTAGAAAATTCCATACCTGACATTTGAGCACCCGCTTCGGCTGCCATGAGGTAGCCGTCCCCTGTCAAGACATTGCACCCGAGTGCTTTACTTAAAAAAGCACAGCCTCCAGTTGCAATGATGACCGCCCCAGCCCGAACCATCCATGTTTTACCAGACTGACGATGGACTCCGGTTGCTCCTGCAACTGTACCCTCAGAATCTACAAGCAGTTGCAAAGCTGGGCTATGATCTAAAATTGTTACCCCTGCCCGTTTGACTTGCTTTCGCATCAGTCGCATATACTCTGGACCCTGCAAAGAACGGCGGTAGGGTTTGCCCTCATCATCTGTAGGAAAGGGATAACCCCAGTCAGCAAGCAAGTTCACGTTGGTATAGGTTCGATCGAGAACCCGCTTCATCCAATCGCGGTTTGATAAATAGCCACCCAAAGCTTCGCGAGATGCCATAGCTGCTTCCCTTGCTTCTGGATCGGGCGGTACATACCACACACCATTTCCAGATGCAGCCGCACATCCACTTGTACCGCAATATCCTTTATCTACGAGAACAACATTCCCACCGGAAGTTGCTGCACTCCAAGCAGCCCAAGTGCCAGCAGGACCGCCTCCTATAACGAGTACATCTGCTTGTATGTTTGGGTCAAAATCGCCTGTAGATGAATGCTTCATAATAGGGATTCCTGATGATTGTTTGCTAGTCTTTGACCGCATGAATTGTGAGGGGCTGCCAGATACGCAACTCCATCAAAATTCATGTGACAAACCACTCGTGTAAGGATGAAAACCAGCAGCTTTCTAGCAAAAGCTGCCGATCGAGTTCGCATTGGCATCTATAAAATACGGTTAATTGGTAGATTTACCGCATTAACCTAATAGGAGAGTTTTGCATAGTTTCTTGGGAAAAGCAAGCAGTTTAAAAAAAAGATTACCCGTTATGGGGCAGGATTGGGATAACGAGTGTAAACGGCATTCAATTCTGCCAGTATCTCTTTATCTAGAGTTACATTAACGCTATCTATGTTCTCTTGAAGTTGTTCGAGAGTTGTTGCACCAACGATCGTACTGGTGACAAACCAACGGCTGATGACAAAGGCGATAGCTAATTGTGAGGGTTTGAGATTGTGACTGCGGGCAATTTCAACATAAGCCGTAACCGCTTCACTTACATTCGGCTTGAGATAGCGCTGTCCAAAGTTTTCAAAAAGAGTCAGTCGTGTCTTCTCCGGTTTATTGCCTTCTAAGTATTTGCCTGATAGTAAACCAAATCCTAAAGGGCTGTAAGCTAGCAAACCAACATTCTCGTAACGGCAAGCTTCTGCTAAAGCAGAATCAAACACCCGATTCAGTAAATTATAAGCGTTTTGAATGGCAACAACTTTGGGCAGCCCTAACTCTTTGGCAATCTGACTAAACTGAGCCACTCCCCAAGGAGTTTCATTACTTAAACCCAGGTAGCGGATTTTTCCCTCCTTAATGACATCAGCAAAAGCTGCTAGCTGTTCGGCGATGGGTACTGTCTCACGCTCAAAATGAGGGTTGTACTCTGTTTGTCCAAAGGTAGGAACGTAGCGATCGGGCCAGTGGATTTGGTACAAATCGATGTAATCTGTTTGCAATCGCTTGAGGCTGTCATCTACCGCTTGCTTGATGTTGTCGCTTTTTATGTTCGTCGCTCCTCCCCTTACCCAAGTTATGGGGCGACCGGGTCCGGCAATTTTTGTAGCAATAATCAGTCTATCCCGCTGTTGCTTTTTCAACCATTCACCGATAAAAGTTTCAGTTCGCCCTTGTGTTTCAGCACGGGGTGGTACTGGGTACATTTCTGCCGTGTCAATAAAGTTAATCCCTTGGCTAACGGCATAGTCTAGCTGTAGATGTGCGTCTTCAATGGTATTCTGCTGACCGTAGGTCATGGTTCCAAGACAAATTTCGGAAACCTTAAGGTCGCTCTCACCAAGCTGATTGTACTTCATACGTCAGACAAAGTTTTTTCCGATGGTTTTCTTATCTAAGACTTAAAAATACTACATCTTGACATTAAAATACTGCAAACCTACCAAAATATGCGTATTTACAAGAAAATCTTAAGATACTATCAGACTTAACTTCAACAAGCAACTTAAGTTTTCAAAAAGTCACTCATAAGGAATTGTAGCTAAAAATACTTAGTAACTACAGTTTTTATGAAATACTTGTATCTAGTAGAATCAAACATCATAAATTCGACTGTATTACCGTACTTTGTTTGAAAATAAAGTTTTTTACTCTAAAAACCCATAGTTTTTCAGCACTAGTCTTTTGAATTTTGAATTATTGACTTGACAAAAAAAGGATTAAGGATGAAAGGTAAAGGATGAACAAAAATCTGACAAAATAAATATGATTTCCCTCAATTTATTGAGGGAATAGCTTCATACTGTATACTTCATCCTGCATCCTGTAGTTGATTCAACTTGAAAGTAAATTTCTTCTGCAATGAACAAAATTGTTTGGAACTTACTGCTCGCTACTCCGGTTATTTTAAGTATCTTCTCAGCCACTCATACAAAAGCTGTTGCCCAGTCAACAGAAACAACAGAACAGACAAAAAAAAGTGAAGAAAGATTAAGTGAACCAGATACTTCATCAAGTTCTTTTTTGCTCAAACCTAAAGAAAAGAGTTTCTCACGAACACCATCAGTTTCTGAGTTGGAAAGTGGCTCTACACCAACTGTACAATCGCAAAGTTCTTCAGCAAAACAGAAAGGAAATTTGCCACAAACTACATCGGTTTCCCAACTTTCGGATGTACAACCAACTGATTGGGCTTTTGTCGCACTTCAATCGTTGGTTGAGCGTTATGGTTGTATTGTAGGCTATCCAGACAACACTTATCGTGGTAACCGCGCTCTTTCTCGTTATGAGTTTGCTGCAGGTCTTAATTCATGCTTGGATCAAATCAATCGCCTCATTGCCTCTTCTACAGCTGATTTGTTAACTAAAGAAGAGTTAGCTGCTTTAGAAAGATTAACTAAAGAGTTTGGACCGGAAATTGCTGAGTTACGAGGGCGAGTGGACGGTTTGGAACCTCGTGTTGCTGAAGTAGAAGCCAATCAATTTTCCACAACGACCAAATTGGTAGGTGATGCCGTCTTTGTACTGGCTGATGCCATCGGACCGCGAGCAAACAACACAGAACCGGATGATACTGACGATGACTCTAACACCATTTTTGGTTACCGCGCCAGACTGGGTTTACAAACTAGTTTTACCGGTAGAGACCAGTTAACAACAAGTTTAACGGCATATGGTATTCCTAACATGGGAGCTTCCACAGGAACTCAAATGACCCGTTTTACCTTAGATGGAGGGGCTAACTACCCAGATAATGACTTGTATGTTGATGCTCTGTATTATCGTTTCCCCATAGGCAGCAAGGCAACTGCTTGGGTAGGTACTCGGACACTCAATCCACCTGCTTATATGCCGACAGTTACAAACTTAACGGGTAGCGCTCTCAACGGTGCTTTTTCTCGATTTGGACAGTTTAACCCCACTGTTTACCGACCCGGTTTTGATGGTGCGGGGGTAGCATTTGCTTACCGATTTAGCGACCAACTGCAATTTCACGCAAGTTACATACTTGAGAACTTTCAATCTAATTTACCAACAAGAGGTTTAAGCAACAGCACGTCCCTCGCCATTGGTCAACTCACTTTCTCTCCCAGTCGCAAATTAGATGTTGCTTTGACTTATGCTCGCAAATACTATATTGCTCAATCTGGTTTTAACTTGACTGGAGGTACGGGAAGCGCCTTTGCCAGAAATCCTTTTCAGCAAAATGCTACAACATCTGATAATTTTGGGCTTCAATTCAACTGGAGAGCCACTCCTGGCTTTGCTCTGGGCGGTTGGTTTGGCTATACTCGCGCACACCAAGAAACAGGAGGTGATAGCGAAGCAACAATTCTCAATGGTGCGCTCACTCTTGGGTTCCCCGATTTATTTAAAGAAGGTAATTTAGGAGGATTTGTGATTGGTGTACCGCCCAAAGTGACAGATACTGACTATAGAGTAGCAGGACAGCGCAGAGAAGATCCAGATACTTCTTTACATATTGAGGCTTTCTATCGCTTCCGGTTAAATAGCAATATCAGTGTTACGCCCGTTGTTTATGTGATTACCAAACCAGAACATAATGATGCTAATGACCCAATTTGGGTAGGCGTTCTTCGTACCAGTTTTGCTTTTTAGCAAAAGTTTATGTTGCCAATTTGTTTTTTTTCTTAAAATACTACGGTAAATCAATCAATATAAAGTAAGCAATGTTTTTTGTAGGAGCAAAGTTGGGTGCTTGACCAAATTCTTCAAATCTTACTCAGTCAATGGAAAGCATTGACAAAACTCCGCTTCCAGAGGCGTGACAGAAGCCAGGGACTGTTGTCTGTCTTTTCCAAGCCATTTTTTGGAGCTTTTCTTGCTGGCTTATTTCTGAGCTTGTTATTTGCTGCATGTTCTGCCAATAATACTGCTGACACTTCTAACCCTACAGCCACATCTGTTGCTAACAGTGGTTCTACCAAAGCATCAGTCCTCAGATTTGGCTATCAAAAATCAGCAATTCTCATTAAAGCCAAGGGGGTTTTGGAAAAACGCCTGCAACCCGAAGGCGTATCTGTTGAGTGGATTGAATTTCCTGCGGGTCCGCAACTTCTAGAAGCCTTAAATGTTGGCAGTATTGATTTTGGTCATACAGGCGAATCACCACCAATTTTTGCCCAAGCGGCTGGTGCAGCACTGACATACATTGCAGGAATAGCCGCTAGCCCTCAAGGTTCGGCAATTCTTGTTCCGCAAAATTCTCCTATTAAAACATTAGCCGACCTAAAAGGCAAAAAAATCGCTTTTCAAAAAGGTTCTAGCGCTCACTATATGTTGTTGCAACTGCTAGAAAAAGCAAAATTGCAATACAGTGAGATTCAACCCGTGTATTTACCTCCAGCTGATGCTCGTGCTGCCTTTGTCAAGGGTAGTATAGATGCTTGGTCTATTTGGGACCCCTTTTATGCAGCTGCTGAAAAAAACGCGAATGCTCGTGTTTTGGTAGATGGTACGGGTGTCAACAAACAAGGCGGATATTATTTAGCCAGTCGCAAGTTTGCGGATGAAAACCAAGAAACGATCAAGGCAGTCTTAGAAGAAATCCAAAAATTGGAGGAATGGTCTGATAAAAATCGGGAGGCGGTGGCAGAAACTCTTTCACCCGTATTGGGGATTGATTTGGATACAATGAAACGAGCTACCAATCGAAAACGTTTTGGGGTTGTACCCATCACTGACGATCTGATTGCTACGCAACAGCAAGTTGCAGATACATTCTACAACTTGAAGTTGATACCGAAGAAGATAGATGTTAAAGAAGCTATGTTAAAACCAGAACAATACGCGTCACTGTCTCCTAAAACATAATTTGGGTAGTTTTTAGTAGTAATACTTACTAAGTAGGTGGTGTGAAAAATTGTCGTCATGACAAGGCAGATGGCAGAAGGGAAGAGGTTTTTAGGCTTCGTTATATAATTCGTTTTTTTGCGCCTCTCTACTTACATCCCGTTATTGGTGGGCATTGCCACCCTACTATTTGCCTGTCCTTTATTTAGGAGCGAGCAAGATACCCGATCGCAAGATATTTTGTATTTGAAAACCACCAACTACCAACCACTCACCACCAACCACTTATGACAAATCTAACCGAGTTATTACACCACCGCTATGGTGTTGATACCATTAATACAGATATTCCTTGGAACGAGACTATAGCAAATTTGCTTTCTCACCGTTCGATTCGTGCTTATCTTTCCGATTCTGTACCGCCCGGTACCCTGGAAACTTTGGTTGCTGCGGCTCAATCTGCCTCTACTTCCTCTAATCTTCAAACATGGAGTGTCGTAGCTGTAGAAGATGCACAACGCAAAGAAAAATTGTCACAACTGGCTAGAAATCAGGCTCATATTCGGCAATGTCCTCTATTTCTTGTTTGGCTAGCCGATCTAGCCCGTCTGGCTTACATTGCTGAGAGTCGCGGTTTGCCTCATGAGGGTTTGGATTATTTAGAAATGTTCCTGATGGCAGCCATAGATGCAGCACTAGCAGCCCAAAACGCAACTGTAGCTGCTGAGTCTCTGGGTTTGGGAACAGTGTATATTGGTGCATTGCGGAATCATCCTGAGGAAGTCGCTGAAGTTCTTAATTTGCCTCCTCATGTCTTTGCTGTATTTGGGTTGTGCGTGGGTTATCCAAATCCCGCTCAACCTGCTGCTATTAAACCACGTTTGTCCCAGTCAGCTATATTGCATCGGGAAACGTACAAGCTGGCAGAGCAAGATGAGGCGATCGCACAATATAATGAGGTCATGAAAGATTTTTACACCTCGCAACAGATGAGCGTTCCAGGCGACTGGTCGGAGCATTCTGTTAAGCGAGTGATTTCGGCTGAGTCTTTATCCGGACGCGATCGCTTGCGTGAAGCTTTGAAAACTTTAGGCTTCGAGCTGCGATAACGGTAGAGAATGGTTAGTGGTTAGTAGTTAGTTGTTAGCTGTAATCTTTTTAACAACAACTAACTATTAATCACTCACTAGTAAGTATGTATAAAAAAATGGATTTACAACTGAACGGTCAAATTGTTTTAGTAACAGCAGCAAGCAAAGGTTTGGGTAAAGCGACAGCGCGTCAATTTGCTCGTGAGGGAGCAAAAGTAGCTATTTGCGCCCGCAGCGAGTTAGTTGAAAAAGCGGCTGCTGAAATTGAAAACGAAACGGGTACAGAAGTCTTGGCCATACGTGCAGATTTGACTAAACCCGAAGATGTTGAACGGGTTATTGAGACTACTGTCACCAGATTTGGAGGTTTGGATATCCTTGTAACAAATACAGGCGGACCGCCATCGGGTAGTTTTGATGATGTCGATCTAACGGAATGGGAGACTTCTGTAAATTTGATTTTGTTAAGTGCAGTTCGACTGATTAAACTGGCATTACCTTATTTGCGTAAATCATTTACTCCGGCAATTCTTACCATCACTTCCTCTTCAACGAAACAGCCAGTTCAAAATCTAATTTTGTCGAATTCTATTCGCTTGTCTGTGATTGGTTTAACAAAAAGTTTAAGTCGAGAACTCGGGCTTGACAGAATCCGTGTTAATAGTATCTTACCTGGTTGGACTTATACAGAACGAGTTGAAGAATTGATAGCAGCCCGTACTGCAAGAAATGGAAAATCTCCCGCAGAAGAAATTGCGAATATCAATTCTACAGTGCCTTTAGGTCGTATGGGTAAACCCGAGGAGTTTGCTAACGTTGCTGTTTTCTTGTGTTCGCCTGCGGCTTCGTTTATCAATGGAGTGATGTTGCAAGTCGATGGGGGGCTTTGTCAATCTGTGCTTTAGCAAATGTCTGTTGTGAGGATATGAACCGCAAAGACGCAACAAAGGAAGCGTACTCTGAAGGAGTTGCCACAGGCTAGAGCGAGAAAAAGGAAGATCGGCGATATTCGTAGTGGGAAGTGAGAGATATTTTTCTTCTGACCCTCTTGACTCTCCAGTGTACTGGAGCATTCATGATGAAAGTAAGTTGTTAATGGGTGCTATTGAGAGTCAGGAGCAGTCTTATGGAGAATGCTATACTTAAGCTCCGGGGTATGAGTTGTGCCTCTTGTGCCAGAAGTGTTGAAAAAGCTATTAGTTCCGTTTCTGGTGTGGATGAATGCATTGTGAATTTTGGTGCAGAACAGGCAACAATAGAATACGATCCCGAAAAAACAGATTTACAAGTTATTCAAAATGCGGTAGCTGAGGCGGGTTACTCTGCTTATCCCCTACAGCAACAGAGCCCTTTGGCGGAAGATGATGTAGAAAAACGGGTGCGATCGCAAGAAATTCGAGTGTTAACGCGTAAAGTGGCGATCTCGGGTATCCTGAGTGCAGTGCTCGTCATTGGGTCAATACCAATGATGACAGGGCTACATATTCCATTGATTCCTACGTGGCTGCACAATCCCTGGTTGCAGTTGGTTGTAACATCTCCAATACTGTTTTGGTGCGGTGCATCGTTTTACGTCAATGCGTGGAAAGCTTTAAAACGTCGAGCCGCTACAATGGACACACTCGTAGCTTTAGGCACAACCACTGCATACGTTTATTCTCTTTTTCCCACCTTTTTTCCCAATTGGTTGACAGCCCAAGGTCTCAGCCCTGATGTCTACTATGAAGCCGCAGCAGTCATTATTTCACTGATTTTACTGGGAAGACTGTTAGAAACTCGTGCCAAAAGTCAAACCGGAGAAGCTATTCGTAAGTTAATTGGTCTGCAAGCCAAAACAGCACGTTTAATTCGCAGAGGACGCGAAATCGATATTCCAATTGAGGAAGTACAAGTTGGAGATGTTCTATTAGTCCGACCTGGTGAGAAAATCTCCGTAGATGGTCAAGTAGTAGAAGGCACATCCACTGTTGATGAAGCCATGATTACTGGGGAAAGTGTTCCCATTAAAAAACAACCAGGTGATGAAGTCATTGGTAGCACTATCAATAAAACTGGCAGTTTCAAATTTCAAGCCACACGAGTTGGAAAAGATACCGTACTGGCACAGATAGTCCAATTAGTACAGCAGGCTCAAGGTTCTAAAGCCCCAATTCAAAGACTCGCAGACCAAGTGACTGGATGGTTTGTACCTGTGGTGATAGCGATTGCACTGCTGACCTTTATCATTTGGTTTAACGTCACGGGTAACTTGAGCCTAGCACTGATAACAACAGTTGGGGTACTTATTATTGCCTGTCCGTGTGCTTTAGGTTTGGCTACGCCCACATCCGTCATAGTGGGCACTGGGAAAGGTGCGGAAAATGGTATTCTCATTAAAAGTGCCGAAAGTTTGGAACTTGCACACAAAATTCAAACTATCGTACTTGACAAAACTGGAACTATTACCCAAGGTAAACCCACAGTCACGGACTTTATAACGGTAAATGGAACAGCTAACAGTCATGAAATGAAATTGTTGCAACTTGCTGCATCTGTGGAACGTTATTCAGAACATCCCCTTGCAGACGCTGTTGTCAGATATGCCGAATCTCAAGAAGTACAGTTAGCCGCAGTCAAAGATTTGGAAGCAATTGCAGGTAGTGGCGTACAAGGTATAGTCTGTGACCATCTCGTACAACTTGGTACACAACGCTGGATGGAAGAATTGAGCATTCCAACCCAAGCCTTGCAACAAGATAAAGAACGTTTGGAATACTTGGGCAAAACAGCAGTTTGGATTGCAGTTGACGGACAAATGCAAGGATTGATGGGCATTTCAGATGCTATCAAACCCACTTCTGGTCAAGCAGTGAAAGCATTGCAAAAATTAGGTTTAGAAGTTGTGATGCTGACAGGTGACAACCGCCGGACTGCTGAATCTATTGCCCGTGAAGTTGGTATTAACCGTGTTTTCGCTGAAGTGCGTCCCGATCGAAAAGCTGCAGTCATTCAGTCTCTCCAAGCAGAAAGAAGGGGAAGAGGCGGAGAAAGGAAGAGGGCGGGAAAAGATTTACAATTATTCCCCGTTCCGCCACAGTCCCGTTCCATTGTTGCTATGGTTGGTGATGGAATCAACGATGCACCTGCATTAGCTCAAGCCGATGTGGGCATAGCGATCGGTACTGGGACAGATGTTGCAATTGCAGCAAGTGATATTACATTAATATCTGGGGATTTACTCTCAATTGTGACCGCAATTCAACTGAGCCGTGCCACAATTAATAATATTCGTCAAAATCTCTTCTTTGCTTTTATCTATAATGTAGCGGGGATTCCCATCGCTGCAGGAATTCTTTTCCCTATCTTTGGCTGGCTGCTTAACCCTATTGTTGCAGGTGCAGCAATGGCATTTAGTTCGGTGTCCGTTGTTACAAATGCTTTGCGTTTGCGGAATTTTCGAGCAAAACTTATTGTTTGAGGAACCCTTGCATGGCGCTGGCTTCTGTGTATCTCTATGATGAAAAACATCATCTACAGTTACACCTCAATTTTGTAGTTCAATTGATGCTCATCTCCGGGTAAACCTCGAAAGCCCCAATTATGCTTTGGTGTCTCAAAAATAGTCATCTCTAAATCTTGTGTTGAGATTCCAAGTACCTGAACTCGCTCAAACAATAGACGAATTAATTGCTTCTTTGTCTCAACACTCCGTCCCTCAATCATACTGAATTCAATAATGGTATACCGATCGGTACGACCTGCGGGGTAGAAAAAATCTGAAGCGTCAAGTGGGAAAAATCGATGTGCGCGTTTATCGGAGGGATACTGAAGCGCATCCATGACACAAGAATGAATGATATCAGAGAGTTGCGATTTGATTGGGTTAAGTCGCTCTCTTAATCCGTAAATTTTAGTTTGTACCATAACTTAATCTCCTGACAATCTCAAAGATCTTAATCTTAAATGCCAACAATACCTCCGCCAAAATAAAGAGGGCTTTCCGTAGTAGAGTTATTGTTTACCACAACTACAACTCAACACCGACAGAAAACCCATGCCAGATATATTAGCACTTTTGGAATGTTTGCAGCGATATACGGCAAGAACAACTCTAAGACGTTGGAGCGTCATCACATACGCGATTCTAGGGATGAGTGGAAGAATCACAATGCTCAAAAAGTTAAATAAGTTTTTATCATTGACTTACTTGGTTTTAGATGGTCATTTTGGGAATAATGGTGCTGTGGTGATGGCTTTTATGGTTAATGTTTCCCAGGTTTTGCTTTCTCACTTCCGTCGATTTAATCCCGATTTTAGCATTACAGACCTCAAAGCACTGTTCCGATATGCAAACCCACTGTCTACACGGTGTCCTGTTAGAGGTTGGGGTCAGAATTCCCAACAGAAGTGAACATAGCTGCCATCTGCCTTATTTAAGAGAAAAGTGTTGCGAGACCCGGTATAAGTTGAAATGTTCCACTTTTCATCATGATGGAAAACCCAAGCCAAATTAACACAAATGGAAAGATTTTTCGACCATATCTGGTTATAACTGGAGCCATCAGAGGATTGCGAGTCATGTTGTAAGAGAGGAAGCACCACACTCCAACAGTCAAGTAGCAAACACACACAATCACGCCCAGACTGGGAAGATCGCTAGTCGCAAACAACGGTACGTAAATGCCAATGTTGTTTCCTCCATTGGCAATGGTAACTGCTGAAACGCGGTAAGTTTGAGGATCGGTCAAAGTTGCTAATAATGATTTTTTCCGATGCCTAGATTTAACTGAATGACCAAAGTCAAAGGACACATCTTGTACAGCCTCTACTCCATCTTCTCGACTCATCAGATTACTGATACCAATTATAATTGGGAGGATACCAAGCAATCCAATCCAAGCTTCTGGAATAACTAAACCACCCAAGAAACCGGGGAGACTGGCAATCACTAATAGAGTGAATCCAACAAATTCACCAAGAATAACGTGCTTGGGACGAAAGATCTGGTTGACTTTTCCAAAGAAAGCCGTCAAGTATATGTTGTCATCAAAGGTAGTTGCAAAAGCAACAGAAATCCCTGTAATTAATGTACCAATTAGCCAATTCATAAGCGTTGTTACAATGATTCAAAGTTGCTTGTAGTCTTTCTCTATTTCCAGAAGTGAGCGCGATTCAGGAGAGAGTTCAATTGTTGATCTTTAGTGTGTAGCGCTTGTCATATTAAGTTTTCTGTCCAATAAAAGCAATCATTATTATCTTTGAAAAAGATAAAAAAAATTTATGGAAAACTCTTCGTGAAAAGAGTTAACTCTTTGTGCTTGAGGGGAAAGTTCGGCTTCATGAGAGAATTATTAACAACTTGGTTGGATACAGCTAAGTACAGACCGATAAGAACTCCTGTAAAACCCAAGCAGTTAGAGAAACTTAATCTTTCAGAAAAGATGGCTAGAGCATAAACACTACCTAATACCGGAGCTAATAGACGTACCAAGGACACAATTACAGAAGAAAACCTAGCAAGGCTGTAAGTTATAAGTCCTTGTCCTACAACTTGACAGAGAAATGCTAAAGAAGTAACGCAAAGCCAGCCATTAACTGAAGACGGAAAAAGCCCATCTTGAGTTACCAAAAGTATGGGGAAAATAGTTAATGAAGCGATCGCACAAATCCACAGTTGAATTGTCATCGGGTCAAATTTAGACCGTAATTTTTCTACTGTTAATAAATATGCGGTTAACAAAATTGCGGAACCAATTGCTGCTAAGCCTCCTTGGAATTGACTCGGAGCAATATGTAGTTCCTCAACTTCAATCATAATTGCTCCCCCGATAGCAATGACCATTCCAATGAAAAATGGGCGGTCAAAATTCTGACGAAACAACAGACAAGCTGTTACGGTAGTAAAGATAGGGGCTAAATTGTGTAAGATAACAGAGATAGCCACACTTGTTTGAGTGAGGGACCAGGCAAACAAACTTAAAGTGGCAGCCCAAAAAATTCCAGCACATAGGAGTAGCAATAGATCGTGACTCGTATAAGACTGATGTTTTACAGGTTGCGCTATCTCCTTCTATTGCTGAGCTTTTGCTTCTTGGTTCGACTTGAATTTATCAGTTCTACTCTGGCGAAAATTTGTTTTTTTGGTTAATTTTTACTTTAGGGCTTCCCAGTCAACTCAATCAAATATTATTTTGTATCGATATAATAATTTAAAGTTATTCCTAATGTTAACCCCGAATTTTGCTTATTAACTTGGGGACCCCTAAGCCCCCGTTGAGCAAACTTGCCCAACGGGCACGCTACGCGAACGGAAGTACGCAGAGGTAAGAGGAGAGAGGCTTGGGGTGAGGTCTGTTGAACTCAGGTTAACTTTAAGAGGGATGGGGAATTCCACCAAATCAGTTAAAATTCTAGATTGCTTTGGGAGAATCTTTATGTCATCTGAAGAGGTTTTCGTCTTTCGCGCATCTTTCGCCCAACAACGGCTCTGGTTTCTCGACCAGTTGATACCGGGCAATACTATTTATAATGTGCCAACTGCTATTCGTTTGACAGGTTTGCTGAATTGCACTGCTTTGCAGCAGGCTTTGCAGGAAATTGTTTGCCGTCACGAAACTTTACGCACTAGGTTTGGGATACTGGAGGGGGAGGCTGTACAGCTGATTTCACCTTCTTTATGTGTCCCTCTTTCTACACTGAATCTGGAGCAGTTGCCAACAGAGAAACGAGAGATAGAAGCAAAGCTGATTGTCACCTCAGAAATAGAATGCCCTTTTGACTTATCCCAAGGACCCCTACTGCGAGTGAAATTGCTTGTGCTTTCTGAAACGGAGCATATTTTATTGTTGAATATGCACCACATTATTTGTGATGATTGGTCGATTGGAGTATTTATTCGAGAACTGGGAACGCTCTATCAAGACATTGTATGCAATGTTTCTACATCATCTTTGCCGGAACTTCCCCTACAATATGCGGATTTTGCCTGCTGGCAACGGGAATGGTTGCATGGAGAAGGGACAAACGGTTATTCACCACTGCAAACTCAGTTAGAGTACTGGCGACAGCAATTGAAGGGTGTTTCCATGTTGCATCTGCCGACAGATCGACCGAGAGAGACTGTACAATCCTATAAAGGAGAAACGCAATTTTTAGAGATATCGCAGCAGTTGGCTGACGAACTCCAAATTCTTTCACAGCAAGCGGGTGTCACTTTATTTATGACACTTCTGGCTGCATTTCAGATGTTGCTTTACCGCTACACCTATCAAGAAGATATTGTGGTGGGTTCACCAATTGCCAATCGAAACCGCAGTGAAGTTGAAGGGCTTATCGGTTTTTTTGTGAATAGTCTGGTACTTAGAACTGACTTATCTGGAAACCCAACTTTTCGAGAGTTGCTAGCTAGGGTGAGAGAAGTGACACTGGGTGCGTACAGCCACCAAGATTTGCCTTTTGAGAAACTCGTTGAAGAATTGCATCCCGATCGCAACTTAAGCCATCACCCACTTTTTCAAGTGGTTTTTGGTTTTGAAAATGCACCAATGTCAGCCCTGGAATTACCTGGATTGGTGCCTAGTTTTATGAATATTGATTTTAAAACAACACGTTTTGATTTAGAGTTACATCTCTGGAAATGTTCCCAAGATTTTAGAAGTTTATGGGGTGGGAATTGGGAACACTCTGATGGAATTCGAGGTGTCATCGTATTTAACACTGATTTATTTAAGAAGAACACTATAATTCGTTTTTTGAAACATTTTAAAACTCTTTTAAAAAGTCTTGTGCATCATCCAGAACAATGCATTACAGAAATACCTATTCTCAGTGAAGCTGAACGACACCAGATATTAGTAGAATGGAATAATACTTATATTGAGTATCCTGATGATAAGTGCATTCATCAATTGTTTGAGGATTGGGTTCAAAAAAGTCCCGATGCTATTGCATTAGTATTTGGAGATGTAGAGACGACATACAGGGAATTAAATCAACGCAGCAATCAACTCGCACATTACCTACAACAACGGGGTGTGGGTATAGAAGTTTTAGTAGGGATTTGTGTAGAACGATCTGTAGACGCAATTGTCGGTTTGTTAGCAATTTTGAAAGCAGGGGGAGTTTATGTACCTTTAGACCCTAACTATCCGCAAGAACGTCTCAATTTTATCCTAGAAGATGCAGGAGTTTCCATACTGCTGGTGCAAGAAAATACAAGCAAGCAATTTATGGATTTTTCTCAGCAAATCATTTATCTAGATAAAGATTGGGATAAAGTCTCGCAGGAAAGCACAGATAACCCCAAAATTAAAATTGATAGTGCTTGCTTGGCTTATGCGATTTACACTTCCGGCTCTACAGGTAAACCCAAAGGAGTTGCAGTAACTCACAAAGCTGTCAATCGACTTGTTTGTAACACAAATTATATAACAATAAAGACAATAGATAAAGTAGCTCAAGCATCAACTATGTCCTTTGATGCAGCTACCTTTGAAATTTGGGGAGCATTATTGAACGGGGCTCAACTTGTTTCAATCGACAAACAAACTCTTCTATCATCACGTGAATTTAAAAGACAACTCCAAGAAAAAGAAATTAGTATTTTATTTTTAACGACAGCTTTATTTCAACAAATTGCTAGAGACAACCCACAAGCTTTTGCTTCATTGCGATGTTTGTTATTTGGTGGAGAAACCGTTGATGTCAGATGGGTTGAGAAGGTTTTAAAACAAGGTTCACCCCATCAATTGATCCATGTTTACGGTCCTACAGAGGGGACAACATTTTCTTCTTATTATAATGTAAAAGAATTTCCAGAAACAACTGCTTCTCTACCCATCGGTCGTCCGATCGCAAACACGCAAATATATATTTTAGATACTCGTTTACAACCCGTACCTATTGGTGTTTCGGGTGAGTTATACATTAGCGGTGATGGGTTAGCGCGTGGTTACCTCAAACGCCCGAATCTAACTGCTGAACGCTTTATTCCCAATCCTTTTAAGAATTACGACCAATCTCGCACACCCAAGCAAAAAAATCCCTCTTCCCGAACCCCTATTTTCAAAACAGGTGACTTAGCCCGATATTTACCAGATGGGAATATTGAATTTTTAGGACGTATTGACAATCAAGTGAAAATTCGCGGTTTTCGGATTGAGTTGGGAGAGATTGAAGCTGTTTTAAAACAGCATCCCGGCGTCAGAGACAGTGTAGCGATCGTGCGGGAAGAAGTGAGGGGTGAGAAAGACTTAGTGGCTTATATCATAACCGATAATCAGTATATAGATATTGCCAACCATCCAAAATCCACAGTCTACAATTCACAACTCCACGAACTCCGTCAATTCTTAAAACAAAAGTTGCCACAATACATGGTACCCAAAGCTTGTATTGTATTAGAATCTTTTCCACTAACACCAAATGGCAAAGTGGATCGCAATGCTTTACCTGCACCAAATCAATTGATATTTGATAGAGACGAAGATTATCTAGCGCCAAGGACACCAGTTGAAGAAGTACTAGCAGACATTTGGAATCAGCTTTTAGGGACAGAGAACTTGGGGGTGTGCGATAATTTCTTTGAATTGGGCGGACACTCTTTACTCGCAACTCAGTTAGTTTCTCGAATACGCGATGTCTTGAATGTTGATGTGTCTGTACGTCATTTATTTGAAGCACCAACTGTTGCAGAACTGGCAAAATATATTGAAACTATGCGTTGGGCGATCGCAGGTTCAGATAAAGTAACTACTAGTGAGGGTCGGGAAGAAATCGAATTTTGAACAATGTGGCTCGAGTGTACCAGAGTTGTTTGTCAATTACCCAACAGTTTTGGTAGGGGTGTAAGGTATTGTGCGCCCTTACACCTTTTCCTTAAGCTGGAGAGTGCAATAGCTGTGTTGGCATACAAAGCAGAGATCGCCTTTGAGAAAAACTTTGCGATTTGCTGAATGTACAAGTCATCCTTCTTAGTTTCTTGAATTTTTTTACCAATATTATTGGTAAAAAGAGGCTTATCTTGGTACGATTTTACCAATCGCAAATTCTTTATTAAGTTTTTCCATGAAAAGAAGACAACTTTTTGCCTTCATTAGATTAGCCGTTGCTAGTTTACTCCTGGTAAGTGGCTTGCGATGGTTCGATCCATCTCCTGCGATCGCACAATCTAACGCCAACCTACTTATATCTGCTGCTGCTAGCTTGAAAGATACGCTAGAGGAAGTCAACGATGAGATAGAGATAGAAATTGCACCGGGAGTAGCGGTAACTGCGATTATCACAAAAACTTCAGTAGAGAAGCTAGGACTTCAAGAAGGAAAACAAGCTTACGCTATTATTAAAGCTTCAGATGTGATTGTTTCCGTTGATTAGGTAATTTTTTTACTGTCAAGCTTGGCGACTGAAGTGGAACTCTGGCTATCGAGCGTTGGAGTTCCTCACACGTAAAACTTACAGTGTAGCTAGCAAATCCCAATGCAGCAGTAGCTGCTGAAGCGGTTTTGGCTAAGAGAAACATCCAGCCTGCTGTGAAACAAAACCAAGGATTCAGGTATTTGTAGCCATATTCGTAAAGATCCTTGTCGTCCATATGATAACTTAAAAAGTTGGTAAAATTGTGGTAAGGTTGGTAGAGTTCTCAAAACAAAGCACGGCATAGGATGCGTCTTCTTATAGGCATAGACGATACTGATAATTTGACAAGTATTGGAACTGGCAAATTGGTCAGAATGTTGGGTCTAGAGCTAGTTGCTCGAGAATTAGCCCAAGTCATTGGAACAACTCGCCACCAGCTTTTAGTTAGCCCTGAAATTCCTTTTACTTCCCACAATAGTTCAGCCTGCATGATGGTAGAGACTGATACAGACAAAGTTGACAAGTTGACTGGCTATTGCCGGGAATTTCTTCTTAAAAACAGTGCAAGTGGATCGGATGCTGGGTTGTGTTTGGCTCCCTGGAATAGGGTTAACCTTACAGTGCAGACGTTTGGCAAACTGGCAAAAGAAAAAGTCCTGACTCAGAAGGAAGCAATTGCAGTGGCTCAAGAAGCAGGGCTTTTTTTGGAAGGTTTGACAGGTACTAAAGGCGGAATCATTGGAGCACTTGCTGGAGTAGGTTTGCGAAAAACTGGAAACGATGGGCGATTTATTTGGTTACCTGGTTTATACGAACTAGAAGGCATATATACTGCTCGTCAACTTTATCAAAATGTCGTTGGTGTCGATCGCATTCAAGATTTGACAGGGGAGTTAATACCCGAAGGGATGCGAATACAAGTCAACAGTTGGCCTCGTCCGGTGCTACTCAACGGTCAAATTATCATGCTGGTGGCTCAAGCCACTGATGAAGCTCGCGAAGTAAAACAGGAAGACTATGAATACCAAATGGCTCCCAAAAACATCGTTCGTCAATATTAAGCGTCTGGGTAAAGTCAACTGGCTAAAAGTTATCGGTCTGTTGGGAATAGGCTTTTTCATTGCCTTTTTGCAGGCAAATCTGCGCGTACCACTGAGATTACCCGGTTGGCGCGGGCTGACTTGGTTAACACCTCTTGTCGCGACTCGTTTGTCAACTTCTTTCTTTGGTGCTGCATCTGTTACCAGCCTTAGCGCAACAGGCTTTTCGCTCCTCCTCGGAGTCAGACACAATCCTTTTGATTGGTTTTTGTATCTTGTGGTGGGAGAATTATTAGATTTGGCGTACCACTTCAACAAACAACGGCGACAAAAAATTTGGTTTTGGGCGATCGCTGCGGGGCTTGTCCACCTTATTAAACCTTTATCTCAGACGATCGTAAGTGCTGGTGGAGGTTGGCGGTATGGAGCACTATTTGTTGCTGGTCCGTTTTACCCTCTGATGACACATTTGGTATTTGGTGCGATCGCTGGGTTTCTAGGTGCAGCAACAGTATTTTGGGTCAAACGGCTGCATCGTTCTCAATCGCAATAAGTTACTGTTCCTACAAAATTGGTAACCTAGGGTCTAAAACTCTAGGGAAAGAGTTCCTAAAACAGTAAACGGTGCGCCAGGAAAGATTTGCGTTCTACTTTGAGCAGATTCAAAGTATTGAATGTCAAATAAATTCTTGATATTGAGTGCTACTCTCACATTCTCCTTCTTATAGTAAATAGCAGCGTCAACGCGAGCATAATCAGACAACGTAAAGCTGTTGTTTAGATCGCCAGGGCGGGAGCTGGCAAAAAACACGCCAGCACCAAAACCCAATCCTTGCAAATCTCCTTTTAGGAGCTGATAGGTTGTCCAGAAACTAAAGCTGTTTCGCGGAACACTTGCAAGACTGTTTCCTTCAGGAAAAGTGTTATCCTCTGTGAGGATAGCATCGGTGTATGCATAAGATGCAATCGCATTCCATCCGGGCAAAATCTCACCTATTAAATTTAACTCTACACCGCGACTGCGTTGTTCTCCTGTCTGGAGCGAGAAGTTTGGACGTTGGGGATCGACTGTTAATACATTTGTTTTGGTAATTTGATAAAAGGCAATATTGGAAGTCAGGCGACCATTAAGCCAATCTGCTTTGACTCCGACTTCATATTGTGTTCCTCGTTCTGGTTTAAATGATTCCCCTTCAAAAGTGCTACCAGATTGGGGGACAAAGGAGCGGCTGTAATTAGCATATAGTGAAATGAGTTGAGTTGGCTGATAAACTATGCCGAGCCTGGGGCTAAATGCTTCGCTGTAGGTGCTTGTTTTTCTCCTAAGGAGATTGTCCTGAAGATCGAAATCTACAAAATCAAAGCGCCCACCCAATAAGAATTTAAAGTTATTAGCTAAAGCTATCTCATCTTGTAAATAAACCCCAAAAAGGTTTGTCTCTTCATTGCGATCTATGGTTCTTGTTCTTCGACTAATAGGAAAGCGGTAGACAGGGTTAAAAATATCGATCGAACCTGCTGTTGCATTGTCTGTGTCAACATCTCTAGCTTCATTACCATAGTCAAACCCTATAAGTGTTGTATGTCCGATCGATCCTGTCGAAAATTTACCAATTATGTTTGTTTGAAAGGTATTTGTACTAAAGAACTGCTCGCTATCTTGTAATTGCAAGTTTAATGTTCGATTATCTCTTTGTAAGGCATTATTACCTCGTGCTTGAATGGCAGAGAAATATTGATCGCTTGTTGTCGTCCGAAAAACACTATTCAAAGACCAATTTTCACTAAAGCGATGGTCTAGAAATACATAACCCCTTTGCTGATAAACATCATTTTTGCGATTGGGATCGCCAAGGAAGCGACTGATAGGAATATCTGCTACACGATTGCCAACAGCGACCAAGCCGAAATCAACAGGACGGCTATCTTCTAAATATTCATAAAAGAGACTGAGTGTTGTGTTTGGAGCAATATTAAAAGAAATTTTGGGTGCAACAAAGAAGCGTTCTGATTCCACTCCAGAGCGAAAACTCCCACTATTCTCATAAGCAAGGTTTAAACGATACCGAGAATCAATGGTGCGATCGAGAGGTCCGGATAAGTCAAGATTGGCTCGATAAAAATCATAATTTCCTGCAATAAAATCTGCTGCATAATAAGGCATGGAAAGGGGTTTTTTACTTACTAAATTGACAATTCCCCCTGGTTCCGCCTGTCCGTACAGTACAGCAGATGGACCTTTGAGAATTTCGACGCGCTCAATATTGGAAAATTCTGTATAAACTCGATTGGCGTTGTTCCCTTCATTCAATCCATCTCGAAACTGGTCAGCTGTGAAACCCCGAGTTAAAAGGGAAAATTCATTGCGTGCGCCTCCCCTACCAGAGAGAGCAAATCCACTCACATTCCGAACGGCTTCATAAACAGTCAAGGCTTGTTGGTCTTGAATCACTTGCTGTGGAACAACCTGCACTGAAAAAGGAAGGTCCCGTAATGGAGTTCCTGTTTTGTTAACGGTGGCAAAGTCAGGAGCATTGTAACCTGACGGATTTCCCATGACATCTAATTCAATATCGGGCTTTCCTGGAGAAAGAGTTAAGTTGAATAGCAATCCATTAGCATTTGCAGTAACTTGTGCTTCTGGTAAAGCAGTTTCTCCGGTCACGCTGATTTGGATAGTGGAAGTATTGATTTGGGTAACAGTAATAACTTTTATACCCTGTGTAGGGTTCTTTACTCGAAGGTCTTGAGGATCTTCTAGCGCTAAAACAGCATTGGGAAGATTAGCTATGAAAGTATTACCTTCAGTTTTTGTAAAAGGCTGTTGTAATGTTCCTGTTGGTGTTTCCAATACAATTTCAACACCAGTGGAGGTTGGGTTAATCTTAACTCCTGTCACTTGTACAACAGTTGTATCGTTCGAGTTTTGAAGCAATAGAGAAGCGTTTGTAACTGCGGGCTTTAAGCCACTAAAGCTAGAAATTTTTTCCTCAATCGCGTGCGTGTGTTTTTTCGATTCTAATGATACACCTTGTACCCCATTTGATACGGCTCGAGCTGGTGCTGACTCTACAAGTACTGTCAGCGTAGTGCTCGTAAGGGTTAATAACCCAAGTAACTCAATTGTCTTCAAGATTCTGCCTCACACCAAAAATTAGATTGAACGCACTTTACCCAGAGATGCTGATAGAAATGCGCTCAAGATACTGTTAAATGTCTCTAAGAGGATGTTTTAAAAGTCCTCTTGTTGGTAGCAAAACGTTTAGCTCCCCCAATTTATTGGAGGACTTTAAGAGGTCTTTTCCACCTTAAAAAGGGGACTAGGGGGAGCGATAGGTGCTTAAAAACACAGCAAACCACTTTTCAAACAACCTCTAAAGAACTTTCAAATCAAGTAAGTCCCACTGGATTGAGTCATTTGGTTTAATTCCTTGTGTTGTCGCCTAATATACGTCGGTATTTTTCTACGCTTTTATAACTTACCAGCAAAGTTGGTGAAAATCAAGCCGAATAGAATTACCAATATTATTGGTAAAATGATGTAATTGATACAGTTTTGTGAAACTCATTCAGTTTTGATAATGTTTAAGGGGCTGTTATGTCTTCCGTTGAGATATACCAACCAAAATTTTCTTCTGTTGACTTTAGGCTTGGTAGACACTCTGCATTAACGAAAACAGGTTGGTAGTTAGTGGTTGGTATTTATGAGTCGCATCTAACTAACCGCTAACAATTAGCGTTCTTACAATTCTTGACTTACATAATTAGTATGGCATTTACACTCACGAACTCAAGTTGGTATGAGCAAGAACTCATTGGAGAATTCATGACAATTGTCAACCAATCTTTTCCAGAAGTACGCGCATTACTCAAATACTGTTCCGTACAACTCGTCCGATCTTTTTGGGGACAATCTCACGCACACCTTCTACCATACATTGCCATCTATTGTCCAAATAACGTGTTTTTATCTGTTAAGGCACAAATCTCTGTGTTTCGACAAGTTGCAAAATATATGGGGTTGGCTGAGGTTGTCTGTTTAAACGCAACGAGCTTGCTGCAAGATCCCAAATCAACGCTCAAGCACGATCGTCCTCAGTTGTGGTTGGAGTTGCAATGGATTGCTGCTGAATCAGCGAATATTTAGTAGCTGACACGAAATCTCTGCCCTGACATAAATATCGGGACGGACACTTTCTTTAAAGGAAATTTCTCTTCATGAGCACAGCGTGTCTGTAAGGTATAGTTTGCGAAGGAGGAAAGCAACGATTAGCTGTCTGTAGTGGGAGACCCATTTACAGTACTGTCACGGTCTCCTCCTCGCAATTTCTTTCCGCACAGAATACCCACTCAGCCTTTACGCGATCGAGGTTTCAAAGTTCCGTGGGGTAGCTTTTAAGGTGACTGAGAATTACCTCAAAGATGAAGCTATCAATCAATAGCTACCATGACATCTGAAGATTTGATAATGGCGTATGCTTGCTTACCTTCAGTCAATTGCAGTTTCTCTGCTGATGACTTTGTAATAATCGCTGTCACTTCTACTCCAGGAGCGACTTCCAGAATGACCTCAGTGTTAACAGATCCTTCAACAACTTTCTTAACAGTTGCTTTAAGAGCGTTACGAGCACTAACTTGCATGGCTATTTTGCCCCCGATAATTTTAACTGTTACACAATACTAGCTGACGCTAGCTTCAGAATTTACCACATTAAGCTTGATACTTGGTTTGCTCGTGACATTTAATTTTTTCTTAAAGATTAAACAACCAACATCGATTGTGACTTGTGTTTTGTCAAAGAATGAAAAATAGATTGATAAATGGATACTCGCTTCTCAATGTTATTGATTGGGTTTACTTTATCCTTCAATCGGGTTTATCCGTAACTTTAAACACATATTTTTACTAACTTAGTTGGTAGAAGTATATATACTGGTTAAATTGGTATTATTGTATTAAAGGTGTGAGGCAAATGTCTGGTCTCGTTAGGAACTCGTTGTGGCTAGCTGCAATCCTGTTAGGAATGAATGCAAATGATACTCATGCAGCAAGCACAAGTTCATCAAGAAATGAAAGTCAAGAAATCAACAATTCATTGGCTCAAACACAAACCCAAGAAGTCTTAGTTTCGCAAGCACAAACGCAGGACAGTTCTTTCTCTGAACCCGTCAAGCTGACGAGCGATCGCCAACAAAAGCGTATTCAGGATTACGACAACAGAAATCCGAATTCTTTAAAAAGTCAAGTCACTTCTGTATCGCAACTTTCTGACGTGCAACCAACAGATTGGGCTTTTGTTGCATTGCAATCATTAGTTGAGCGTTATGGTTGTATTGCAGGGTATCCAAATGGAAGTTACCGAGGCAATAGAGCACTGAATCGTTATGAATTTGCAGCTGGTCTAAATGCCTGTTTGGATAGAGTGAACGAGCTGATTGCCACAAGTACAGCTGAGGCTATGAGAAAGGAAGACTTAGAAACTCTTCAAAGACTGCAACAAGAGTTTGCTGACGGGCTAAAAGAAATACGCGGACGGATAGATGGGTTAGAAGCTCGTTCTGCTGTGGTAGAAAGCCAACAATTTTCCACGACGACAAAGTTAAATGGAGAGGTCATCTTTACTCTAGGGAGTGTATTTGGTGAAGAGAGAGCATTGGACTCTGACCGATGGCGCAGAATTGAGGCTGCTCCTGCGGGACCACAGAGAGAAGCAGCTAGAGCAAATGAATATGCACAGGGGGGAGGACGCGAACTTCAAGATAATCCTATTCTTGCCAATCGCGTCCGCCTGAACTTATTAAGCAGTTTTACAGGCAAAGACCAACTGTTTGCTCGTTTGGAGTCGAATAATACGACTGCGTTTAGTGGAGCAGTTACAGGTACTAATATGACCCGTTTGGGATGGGATGGCGATACTCAGAATGACATTTTGTTAGGTAAGCTCTATTATCGGTTTCCTATAGGCGATAGATTGAATGTGATTGTTGATGCTATAGGCGGAGAATTTTATGACAATTTCAACACCGTCAACCCCTTCTTCTCCTCAGCACCGCAAGGAGCCATATCTCGCTTTGGTCGCTTTTCCCCTATTTACCGGGCTAGTAACACGGGTTCTGCTAGTAACACGGGTTCTGGTGTGAGTGCTATTTTTAAATTGAGCGACTCTGTCACTTTTTCTGCCGGGTATCTTGCCAGAAGAAGCAACGATCCGGGTCAGGGAAGGGGTTTGTTTGATGGAAGTTATGGAGCGCTAGCACAACTCGCTTTCGAGCCCAGTAAAATTTTTACTATTGGTTTGACCTACGCTCACTCTTACTTTAGCGGTACAAATAACGATGTGACAGTTTCAGGTGCATATGGCAGTGCTTTTGCCAACCAGCCCTTTGGTGCTAACGTTGCTACTTCGGCTAACCACTACAGTGTAGAAACAAGTCTTCGTCTTCACCCCAAATTTGCTCTTTCTGGTTGGGTTGGGTATACCCAAGCGATCGCAGAAAATGGTCGTGGTTTAGCCACAGTCAACACAGGTGATAAAGCAGATATTTGGAATTGGGCAGTTACATTAGCCTTTCCCGATCTTGGTAGAAAAGGCAACGTTGGAGGTCTTATCTTTGGTCAACCACCTAAAGTCACTGAAAATGACTTTGGTCCTTCTAACCCCGGTCCTACAACTGCTCGTCGTGAGGACAGCGATACTTCTTTTCACTTAGAAGCGCTGTATCGCTATCAACTCAATCGGAACATTTCTATTACACCTGGTGTTATCGTTATCTTTAATCCAGAACATAACAGTAATAACGATACTATCTACACGGGAGTTCTCCGGACAACATTTCGATTCTGAAGAAAGGAAGAGTCTCAGGGCTCGTTCTTCGCAAAGACACAGGCAAAGATAATTGCACCACAAACTCGCAGCTACAAATTACCAAGAGTATTGGTAGTTTGTCACTCAAATATCAATCTTATCAAGACATTTTTAACACAATGTTGAGACAAAGTTTACATCAGAAGCATATTTTAAATATTGCCTTTATGATAGTCACAATAACCCTCACGGTGTTTGTTGGAAATTTATCAAATCTCTCACAAAGCAGTGCCCAACAGCCAAATACAGTCGCTCTAACCGTATCAGCTGGTGCGGGTTTGAAGCCTGTGCTGGAAGAGATTCAAAAAGCTTATACACATAAGCCACCGAACTTCAAGATTAATTATAATTTTGCTGCTTCTGGTGTTCTGACACGACAAATTGAACAAGGCGCAAAAATAGATATTTTTATTTCAGCTTCTAGTGAAAATATGAATGAACTAAAGGGTCAGGGACTTTTACCAAAAAACTGGGTTTAAAGCCCCGTCCTTCAAGGACGGCTTTACATTATTTTATCTAGCAATATAGCAGATAAAATATGTTATAATCAGGACATGATAGTAAGAGAAGCCAAGCTAAAAAACGGAACCAAAGAGCAATACTTAGCCCTTGATGAGGCTATCAGAACAACGCAGTTTATTAGAAATAAAGCTGTACGGTTTTGGATGGACAATAAAGGAGTTAGTAAAGCTATTTTGTACAACTTATGCAAAGATTTGGCAGCAGAGTTTCCTTTCGCAAAGAAGTTAAACTCTGCTGCTAGACAAGCTAGTGCTGAACGGGCTTGGGCTGCTATCTCTACGTTTTATTCACGATGCAAAAAAGGTTCGGGGAAGAAAGGCTATCCAAAATTCAAAAAACATTGCCGCTCGGTAGAGTACAAAGTTTCGGGATGGAAGTTATCAAGTGATTGTAAATCAATCACCTTCACTGACGGCTTTGAGGCTGGAACTTTTTCTATATTTTGCAACAATGAAACTCAAGAAGACTTGCACAGATTAAAGATTAATCGGGTGCGAGTAATTAGAAAAGCAGACGGTTATTATGCTCAGTTTTGCTTTGATGCTGACCGCAAGGAAACAGGAAAATATACGGGTAACGTTGTTGGGTTAGATTTGGGGTTAAAGTTTTTCACCAAAGATCAACACGATAATGCCGTGATATATCCACAATTCTTGCGTTCGTCAGAAAAGCGATTAAAGAAAGCCCAACGCCGTCTGAGTAAGAAATTCGTCAAGGGTGCTAAACCCCAATCAAAAAACTATCACAGACAAAGGAAAAGACTGGGTAAAATCCATCTAAAAATTCAGAGGCAGCGTCAAGACTGGGCAATTAAGCAAGCTCGGTGCGTAGTCCACTCTAACGATGTGGTTGTCTATGAAGATTTAAAGATTGCCAATATGGTAAAAAATCATCAATTGGCTAAGTCCATTTCTGATGCTGGTTGGTATCAATTCACTCAATGGCTAGACTATTATGGCAAGATTTGGGACAAAGCAGTTGTGGCGGTGTCACCTAACTACACATCACAAGATTGTTCTAATTGCGGTCATAGAGTGAAAAAATCTCTCAGTACCAGAACGCATTCCTGTCCTAAGTGCAAAATTGAACTATGCCGAGATACCAATGCGGCTCTGAACATTTTGCAAAAAGGAATGAAGATACTCGGTACTGAGTGGCAACTAAACGGTACTTCTGGGCAAGAAGAATCCGCCTCTTGCGAGGGAAAGCATGGGGAGAAGACCGCCTCTACTATTGAAGGGAAACTCGATATAGCAAGTGGACTTCTGTGAACCATGAACTAGAATCACCGTGGCTTCAGCCCGGTGAGTATGTCAAATTTTGTAAGGTAGTTCTGTTTATTTCCGCTTACCTACTTATATCTGGCAGTGAAAGTTTATCTTTTGAAACGAAAATCTGGAGCGGAAAGCACATAAATGCGCCTAATGTTACTAATATAACGTCCTCCTCTTGCATCACCAGGGACTACTAGACGGGCGAACCCCTCATTTGTTAGCAATTGTGGACCTAAAGATGGATCGTCGTTTGTTGCATATGCAACTAGCACTTGTTTGTTTTCAAAGTTTGGTTGAATTTCACCCACTGCTATAACGACTTGATAGCAGTCAGTTGCTTCAAGGACAATGTACTGTCGCAGGAAGTTATTTTTCACACTTTCGTCAGGATTTGGTTTTAATCCCCCTGCACTCTCAATAAGTTGCCATAGAAGCACTCCAACGTAGGTATGGGTTTCTTGACCTTGCCCTGTTAGGAAACTAACAGTGACTTCACTTGACGGTAATGACTGAAGATCTGATAGGGTAAAAGTTCTCCAATTTACAACTTGACCGCCCAAACGGAAACGGTCTGAGGGACCAGCAGAACACTCTTTTTGTTGTTCAAAAGTTGCGTCATTATCATTATACGAGTCAGCCAAAGTAGGCTGTCCTAACCCCAACATTGATAGCGTCAGGGACACAAGAGCGATGCGGCGAGTCAAACGCATAAAGTATGTTTCAGCTTTTCATTCAAGGAGGCAGTTTGTCTGTTGCTCATTTCTAGTTGGAACCAGTACAGAGGAAGTCTCTGTTGGAGTTACTACCAACTCTGTAGCTGTTACCAACTTTGTTTATACCACGATACGCGATCGGTCATGCAGCATAAACTTTGCAATTTACTAAAAGTGTGATTCATAGGTATGAGTCCGGGAAAACCAACCCGCACCTTACCTTGGTCGGGAACACTCGTCAACACGGCGATCGCAAACTTAGCACCCTGGCTGCAATCTTGGGATAGCTATCAAGCGACTGTAGCCATGGCAGCAATTAATGCTGTTATTAACCCATCTTTGCCACTTTTAAGCCACCATGTTCACTGTTTGGTTAAAAATTCTGCTTTAACTTTAGTTAACCGATTGGGAAGATACAAACTTTTTCTTCTGTAACAACGCAACACTAGCTGCAAGAAAAATGGCTATACTTTGGTGTTCGGGGACTTTAGTTGAGCGAGAAGGCGCACTAAAGCCATACTTTGCTAGAATACTTTGTCCTGTCGGTGAAAGAATATATTCAGCGAGCTTTGTACCATCAGGATTGGCGTCTTTCAAAACAGTTAAACCATAATCAGCTCTAACGGCTAATTCGTCAGGCAATTCTATCACTTGTAAATTAGGAGAGATTTCAAGTGCTGCTAGGGCGCTAGTGTAATAGGACAAAAAGACATCTGCTTGTTGAGTCTCTTCAAGGAAGTATACTAGGTTGTTTTTTCCGTTTGGAACTGGTGGAGAATTTGGTCCACCTACCAAACGCAAAGCTTTTGCATCAAGCGTTTGAAAGCTTCCTGGTTTTAAGTCATCAATTTTGCGGAATATTTCCTGTGCATAATCCCCAGAAGGATCGGATATGGCTGTTGAAGTACCTAGTTTAATCTCAGGATCTAAAAGCGTATCTACAAGATTCTCCGATGTCACTGATAATCCAGGTCTGACAACTAGAGTCATGCGGTTGCTAGTAAAGTTAACAATGGGATTGCTCAAACCTTGTTCGTACAATTTTTGCGGGTTCCCAATGTCAGCACTGGCAAATACGTCAGGCTTGTCTCCGTTTTCTATGCGTTCTCGCAGCGTTCCAGATGGACCGAATTCTGTTGTTACAGGATTTTTGTACTCTTGTGAGAAGGCGTTAGCAACTTCTGTTAAAGCACCTCTCAAACTTCCGGCTCCATATAAACCGATCGCTTGAGGTTCAGATTGAGATTGACTGCTAAATGTCGCAGCGAAAGCCCTAGTAGGTGTAACACTGGAAATACAAGTGAATACAGAGATAGCAAGTAAAGACTTGCCTATATTATTTGAGCTAAACATATTGAGGCTTATTTGCTTTGTACTTTTTACAACAGGTACTGTGGTCTTTTAACGCTTTTGATTTGATTCCTCCTGTTGTCGCAGAATATACAACAACATTTTTGTATGCTTTTATAAATTACCAGCTAAGTTGGTAAAAAATCAAGAGTGTTTTGGTACCAACCATATTGGTAAAATGATGCAATTGATACAGTTTTATGAAACTACTTCAGTTTTGATACTCTTTAGAGATGGTTACGTCTTCCATTGAAATCTACCAACCAAAATTTTTTCTGTTAATTGCAGGCTTAAGCAGACACTCTGCATTACCTTAAAACTAAGTCTTTCTAATGAACTCTAAATTGTCACAAGTAGCAACCGTAAAAGCCTACCATCTTTCTGGTAGACTTTGCCAACGCATAGACAAAAAATCTAATGTCGCCTTACAAGACTGGCTAACATGGTTTGAGGTCATTGGATATACGATTCAATCAGACTCAGATATCCGAAAAGAGTGGGTAGAAGAAAGCAGCGATTTCAGGGGAATTTTACGCGATCGCCTCTACAAAGCCTTAAAACAGATTAACTCCAAAGTTTCAGCAGATGTACTTCAGAAAGCTATCTCTCAAATTGTCGGCATCCAGAGCGATAACAGAAACATATTTGAAAGCAACAAAATTTTTCATCAATACTTGACTGAAGGTATAGACATTGTGTACCGGGACAATGACCAAATAGTTTCTGAAAAAGTTTGGCTCATCGATCCATCTAATTTACTTAACAATGACTGGTTAGTGACTTATTCAGAGAACCCGATTGAAAGGCGTTTGATTCGCTGTTGGGATACTCTTGTTTTCATCAACGGATTGCCACTTGCATTAATTGTTTGTACTGACACGAGCAGCAGGTATACTACGTTAAAGCAAGTTTATCAGAAATTTCAAGCTGACAAACAACAAAATCCTAAATGGTTGGCCTACAATGAATTTCTAGCGATCGCTTGTGGAGGACGAGCAAGAATTGGTACTTTAACCTCTGATTGGGAAGAGTTTCAACCATGGCGAACCGTTGATGGAGAAAGCTTTTCTCATAAAGAAGAAACAGAATTAGAGATATTGATTCAAGGAATTTTTGACAAGCGGCGATTTACAGAACTGCTCAAACACTTCATTATCTTTGAAAGAAATGGGACTATCATCAATAAACAATTGCGCTGTTATTCTTTTTGTACAGTACCACATCCAAAGGTTATTGGTTTGTAGGGGGCAATGCATTGCGCCGTAAAGTGGGAGCATCCCAATGAGTGAAAAAACACGTTTGCGATTGAAATCGCCGCTATGTAATTTCTCATAACATCATTCTTCTTTTCCTTTTCTCCCTTCCCATGGTGCAAATTTGCGTACTTGCTTCCATATGGGGTTGGTAAAAGTTTTATAAAGTTCTCGTGCGACTTCTAAGATTCCTGCATAACTTTCATAAGACTGGTAGAACGCTCGGCTGATATTGAAAAAAGGAATTGTAGCTGTGAGAGCCACCTCTTGATAGCGATCGCTAGCGATGAACATATCAGCCTTACTTTTCTGGATTATTTGCAATATTTCCTGAGAATACTCTTGTTCCAGAATGATGCTATCCTTACCCAGCAATTCTCTAGTTCGAGCTTTATCCTCTTGACTAACTTTTTGATGAGCGATCGCAATGACTTCCACCCCTAACTTAAGAAGTACCGATATAATTGACCAACTCTTCGCCCCTTGTGGATAAATGACAATGCGCTTGTCCTGAAAGTAAGTACGATATGGTGCAAGGTTCTTATCTATCGCAGCAGTCTCTTGGAGAATTAAGTTTTCTGTACGTTCTTGTAAGCCAGGGTCGTTCAATTTCGCTGCAATGTCCCGCAGGGATTTGTTCACATTTTCTACACCATAAAAAGATGCTTCAATGTAGGGAATACCAAAGCGTTCTTCCATTTTTCTTGCCATCTTCAACCATCCCGATCCACAACTGATAACATTGAGTTTTGCACGGTGGGCATAACATATTTCTTTATAACGAGCATCACCAGTAATTTTTGCCAGAACTTTAATACCGAGTCTCTCTAGTATTGGTACAATATTCCACATTCCACCTGCAATATTGTACTCACCAATCAAGTTAATATCGTAGGGTGTGGTAGATGATGGTTCAGCTGTTCCGATAACTTTTTCTAACAAAGCTTCAGCAGCCAGACGAATACCTAAATGTTTGCTACCAAAAAATCCAGGAGAGTCTACGGAAATGACAGGTATTCTTGTTTGCTCGGAAGCGGCTTTGCAAGCTCCATCAAGGTCATCACCTATTAAGGCAGAGACGCACGTTGAGTAAACAAATACCGCAGAGGGTTTGTATCTTCTTTCTATTTCTAGGATGGCTTTGTACAGCTTTTTTGCTCCTCCAAAGATGATGTCGCTTTCATCCATATCAGTAGTAAAACGAACTTGATATAACATGGAGCCAGAAGAAAGACTGGCTCCATTATGCCAGCAGTTGATGGTGCAACCGCTTGGTCCGTGGATTACATGAGCAGCATCGACAATGGGTACAAGCGCAAACATTGCACCTTCAAAAGTACAATTCTCCCGAACATGATAAGATGCTTGACACGTTTGGCGATCGCCTTGGTATGATGAGCGATCGGGCAAATCGTTGATTTCTCCTTGGCTGATTTTCATGTCTCTAATAATTAGGTAAACCGGGGTCAAAGGTTAAAAAAGGTGGGCTGGTACAGCCAGCCCTATCAAACTAAACAAAATTTCCAGACAAACAACTCTTTTTACCTCTGCGTTCTTTGCATCTAGCACAGTTAATAAATGACTTTTTTACCGCAGAGGTACAGAGAGCACAGAGAGAAGAGCAGAGGCTGTATTACAAGAAAATGGCAAAGGAGAAAAACTTACCTTTTATTCTTCATCCTTTACCCTTTATTCTTTCATTTCTTGTCACCTGCCACGATTTCCACATCGCCTTTTTTAATTGCTTCCAATGCTTCGCCGATCTGGTCTTCCTGCTTTTTCTCAGCCTCTTCTTGAGCTTGAGCAACGTCAGTCAGTTTGGCGGCATTTTCCTCGCTTTCGAGGATACCAAATTCAATTAACAATGCTTCAAGCTCATCCATTTCCAGAGGAGTTGGAACGGCATGGAATGTATTGTTGATAATTTTAGTTGCCAATGTGCGGTATTCATTTGCTTGGTTGCTCTCAGGTGCATACTCGTTCACTGTCATGCGGCGCAACTCTGCATGTTGTACGATGTTGTCGCGAGGAACAAAGTGAATCATTTGCGTGCTCAATCGTCTTGCCAACTCGCTAATGAGATCCCATTCCCGGTCAGTTTTACGGCTGTTACAAATTAAGCCACCCAAGCGCACGCCACCAGAGTGAGCATACTTGAGAATACCCCGAGAAATGTTGTTGGCGGCAAACATTGCCATCATTTCACCGGAAGTCACGATGTAAATTTCTTGGGCTTTACCCTCACGGATTGGCATTGCAAAGCCACCACAAACCACGTCGCCTAACACATCGTAGGAGACAAAATCCAGGTTTTGGTAAGCTCCATTTTCTTCCAAGAAGTTAATAGCAGTGATAATACCGCGACCGGCACAACCTACACCAGGTTCGGGACCGCCGGATTCCACGCATCGAATACCACGGAAACCAGTCAAAACAACTTCTTCAAGTTCTAAATCTTCTACAGCACCCTTTTCAGCAGCTAAGTGCAATACGGTAGTTTGAGCTTTACAGTGCAAAATCAAACGGGTGGAATCTGCTTTCGGGTCACATCCTACAATTAAAATACGCTGACCCATCTCTGCCATAGCAGCAAGAGTATTTTGAGAAGTGGTAGATTTACCAATACCACCTTTACCATAGAATGCTATTTGTCTAATTTTTTCGTCTGACATGATAAGTTTCTCCTACAGTGGTTGAATGGGGAAGATTATGCAAATATCATTTGTGATAAATGCTCAAATACCAAAAGCAAAGGGTTGGGTGAATTTCAAGCTTTCTCAATCCAAAATCCACGCATGGCATTGCTACCCGCTTTTACAGGCTTGACTGATGAAAGAACAAGGCTCTTCGAGCGATCGCAAAAGAGGCGTTCTCGAGTTTACGACAAGACTTTCACGAGGTTAGTTGTTAGCTACCATGTATTATCAAATAAACTTAATAATCATGGTAGCTGTTGTTTAGAGTGATTTTGTCAGCAGGAGCTATGCAGAGTTTTCCCACAACCAACCAATCAATCAATATGACAGACACTCTAAATAGTTGCAACAACTTCCCCGATGTTGTTTATGTTATATCCACCGAGAATTTCTAATTGTGAATGAACAAGCCGATGTTCTAAGGTACTAAGCAATTGCTGCACGGGGGGTTCTTCCAGATATTCCTTCAGAATGACCAAATCATACCGTGATTCACGTAAAGGAATAAATCCCAAACCAAAGATAGCTGCTACAGAGGCTGTGCTCATACCTGCATCAGCAATTCCTGATGCAACAGCACAAGCTACATCTTGATGGCTTTTGACTATACGGTCAAATCCTTTCACAGTATCAAACGGCACCTGAACATCCCGCAATTGTTGTTCCAGCAGCATCCGACTGCCAGAACCCGACTCGCGATTGACAATGTTTGCTCCAGTTTCCACGAGGTCAGTGACAGTTTTGATTCCCATTGGGTTACCTGGTTGGACTAAGATTCCTTCTTCCCAAACACCAAGAGTGATAACAACTGCTGGTCTTTTAGCTAAGGTATCCCGGATGAAGGGAAGGTTATACTCGCCAGTTTGAGGATCGTATAAATGCATCCCAGCGATATGAACTTCACCCCGACACAGACTGTGTAAAGCAGCCATGCTGTTTGCAAAGTTAAATTGAACCCGCAACTTAGGATACCAGCGTTCGGTTGCTTTTGCCCAAAGAGAAAACACGGGTGTGCAACCAGCGATCGCAACTGTATTGTGAAGTTTGTCCAAATCATCTAAAAGCTGGACTTGAACCTTCTTTGTATGTGTTTGGTTTTGAACTTCATCCTCTTGGTGTGACGAGTTGCTTGTACCACGGAACTTTTCTGCAACGACCTCACCATCAGCTGGAATCATATCCATACGAAAAGCGTTTCTCCCAATGAGGGGGTAAGCAACCCATTGTCCCCCAACTCGTGCAAGGCTAACTCGCAATTTTTGGTTGAAGGACACTTCTTTGACAAGAGTTGCTTCAATTTGGGTCAAATCTTGCTCAAACCAGAATAAATCCTCAACTTGACAACCAAGTGCTTTAGCTAAGCGCAATGAAATAGCAACCGAAGGTGCATACTGTCCTGACTCAACACCACTAATAGTCTGACGGGTAACACCAGCTAGGTTTGCCAATTCTTGTTGGCTCATGCCCAAACGGGTTCTGATTGACTTTAAGTTGTTGCGGATATCACTTTCCTGCTTCACTGGCTCTACCTCTCATAAACAGTAAGCTGTAGCGGATTTCGCATAATTTGCCAATGAAGGAACAAACCCTCAATCGCATCTTTCTATCAGAGCGATTCCCACGCTTTAGCGGTTTTGATTTCCCATAATGCAAGACTAACATACACTTTGCCAATTTGCTTGCAATTGCAAAATAAATTTCAAAATTATTTAAAAATCCTTGCGGCACAAAGGTTTGAGAGTTTTTAACGAAGTCAAAACAGACCTCACCCCAAACCCCTCTCCTCCTAGGAGAGGGGCTTCAAAAGCTGATTCTCCTTACAATTGGGTGTAACCCACGCACATGAAAACCGCCATAACTCATAAAATTTTGTTTGGGCGGCAAGTGCTTCTTTTCTCTCTCTGCGTCTGGATCGGTTTAAACATAATTTATTCAACCGCCGAGACGTAGAGTACTCACCCGGTAAGAGGTGAGAAAGCGATCGCTTCGGCTTTCAGTAAACGTCTAATTAGTAGAACTGCATTCAATTCACCCTTAGGGTTGATTTGTTCGCAAGCTTAAATATGTTAGAAATCTACAAAAAATTAATAGTAACTAGCAATATTTACCGATCGCTGGTCACTGAAGGGGTATGACCTTGAAAATCATTGAGTTTTTGTCCTATCTTCGCAGCTTAGACATTCAAGTTTTTCTTGAAGACGATCTCCTTCGCTGTAATGCCCCTCAAGGAACCCTGACACCAATACTGCAAGCTAAGATTCAAGCACAAAAAGCAGAAATTATTGCATTTCTCAAGTCAACTCATGATGCAATCCACCAGACCATTACACCGATAGAACCTATTTCACGCACGGGAACTTTCCCTCTCTCCTTCGCTCAACAACGCTTGTGGTTTCTAGACCAGTTAGTCCCTAACAATCCTTTCTATAATGTCCCGGCTGCATTGCGTCTTACTGGGACACTTGATGTAACAGCGCTGGAACAGACTTTTCAAAAAATCGTACAGCGTCATGAAGCTCTACGGACTATTTTTGTTCTTAGGGATGGGCAACCCGTTCAAATTGTTGTACCTTCTTTAGCGATCGCCTTACCAGTTATTGATTTACAGAAACAACCGCAAGTTGAACGTGAAACTGAAGCCCAAAAGCTGATCACCCAAGAGGCTCAACGTCCTTTTAATTTATCAACTGGTCCTTTACTGCGAATCATGCTGCTGCGGTTGGATCGAGAAGAACATATTTTGGTGCTGAATATGCACCATATTATTTCGGATGGCTGGTCTATTGGAGTCCTGATTCGAGAGATCGCCGCATTCTATACAGCCTGTAGAGACGCTGCGTATGATGTTGCTGCAAATCTACCGGAGTTACCCATCCAATATCCAGACTTTGCACATTGGCAACGTCAATGGTTGCAAGGGATAGGGATGAACAACCGTTCGCCCCTACAAATTCAACTGGATTATTGGCGAAAGCAGTTAGACGGTCTTTCTGTGTTAAGTTTGCCGACCGATAAACCGCGACCAACACATCCAACTTACCGAGGTGCAAGGCAGTTTCTAAAACTCCCGAAAAATCTCAGCCTGGCACTAGAAACTCTTTCGCAGCAGGAAGGGGTTTCTTTGTTTATGACTTTGCTAGCAGCATTCCAAATTCTACTCTACCGCTATACAAACCAAGAAGATATTGCAGTGGGATCGCCCATCGCAAACCGCAATCGCAGCGAAATAGAAGGGTTAATTGGCTTTTTTGTCAATAGCTTAATTCTACGTACTCACTTATCAGGAAACCCAAGTTTTCGCTCGTTGTTGAGTCAAGTCAGGGAGGTGGCTTTAGGCGCATACGCCCATCAAGATTTACCTTTTGAGCAGTTGGTAGAAGAACTGCATCCTGAAAGAAATTTAAATCAGAACCCTTTATTTCAGGTGGTATTCGCGCTGCAAAATGCACCGATGTCAGCATTAGAATTACCAGAATTAACTCTTAAGCCAATACCCTTTGATAGTGCAACAACACGGTTCGATTTAGAATTTCATCTGTGGGAAAGAAACCCTCAAAATGGTTTATGGGTTGATAATTCAGAAGGAATTAGCGGTTTTGTCATTTACAGTACGGATTTGTTTGAAGATGCTACGATTAGCCGAATGTTAGAGCATTTCCAGATATTACTAGAAAATATAGTTGACAATCCAGAACAACGCATTGCCGAAATCCATCTTCTTAGCAAAGCCGAGCAACATCAGTTATTATTGGAATGGAACAACACTGATACTGAATATCCCCAAGATAAATGCATTCATCAACTATTTGAGGAGCAAGTTCAACAACAGCCTGATGCGATTGCATTAGTCTTTGAAGGGATAAAGACGCATCATGACACGTCTCTCCAGTTGACATATGGTGAATTAAACAAACGCAGCAATCAACTGGCACATTATTTAAAAGAGCGGGGTATTGATACAGAAGTTTTGGTGGGGATCTGTGTAGAGCGTTCCCTTGATTATGTCATCGGAATGCTTGCTGTATTAAAAGCAGGTGGTGCATATCTACCTTTAGATCCAGCTTATCCTAGCGAGCGTTTGAGCTTTATGCTTGCAGATGCTGGAGCGTCAATTGTATTGACTCAAGAACGATGGTTGAATCATCTGGGCAAACAAAATTTCCAAGTGATTTGTTTGGATAAAGATTGGGAGAAAATTGCCCAGCAGAGAGAAGATAATCTGACTGGTAAGACCGCAGTTCACAACCTTGCTTATGCCATCTATACTTCAGGCTCTACAGGAAAGCCCAAAGGTGTTGCTATTGAACACAAAGGATTGTTAAATCTTGTTTTTTGGCATCAAAAAGCGTTTGCAATTTCCCCAAATGATAAAGCCACACAAATTTCTGGAGTCGCTTTTGATGCTAGTATATGGGAAATTTTACCTTATCTCAGTGCGGGAGCAAGCCTTTATTTTCCAGATGAAGAAATCAAATATTTTCCAGAAAAACTGCAAGATTGGCTGATCTCAAAAGCCATTACAATTAGCTTTTTACCGACTCCAATAGCCGAAAAACTTTTGTCATTACCATGGTCTGACAATACAGCTTTGCGAATATTGCTGACAGGCGGCGATAAACTGCATCAATATCCAGCGACACCTGTAACATTCCAGGTTGTCAATAATTACGGACCAACTGAGAATACTGTTGTCACAACATCCGGTGAAGTGACTGCTACACAACAAACAAATACAGTACCACCAATCGGTCGTGCGATCGCTAATACAAGAGTGTACGTCCTAAATTCACATTTGCAACCCGTACCCATTGGTGTACCTGGAGAGTTGTACATTGCTGGTGATGGGCTAGCACGAGGGTATCTCAATCATCCTGAATTAACGCAAGCCCAGTTTCTAGAAAACTTGCCAAACATTCCTTTTCTCCCTGAAAAGAAACTTTATAAAACAGGCGATTTAGTCCGCTATAGAGCAGATGGCAATCTTGAATTTTTAGGTCGTCTTGACGAACAAGTCAAAATTCGCGGTTACCGTATTGAATTAGGAGAAATTGAAGCAGCTTTAAATCAACATCCGGCTGTAACGCAAACAGTCGTTGTTGCTCGTGAGGATGCTCCGGGCGAAAAGCATCTTGTAGCTTATGTTGTACTCGCTCGTAACTGTTTGTTGGCATTTTCTACTTCTCAATCCCCAATTTTCCAAGACGAGCAAATTCTGCAATGGCAGATGCTTTATAACGAAACCTACAATCAACAGGCTACAGTTTTAGAGCCAATATTTAATATTACGGGATGGAATAGCAGTTATACAAATCAACCTATTCCACCAGAACAGATGCGGGAGTGGGTGAACAATCAAGTCAATCAAATTCTGGCTCTGCAACCCAAGAAAGTGCTAGAAATTGGTTGTGGAACGGGTTTGTTGCTCTTTAAAATTGCACCTCACTGCATCCAATATTGTGGAACGGACTTTTCCAAGTCTGCACTCAATTACATACATCAGCAACTATCAAATGTAGAAACTAACCCCCTCTCGCCTTCAAATCATGTCAAATTGTTTGAAAAAGAAGCGACGGATTTTGAAGGAATCGAAGCAGGGACTTTTGATGCGATCGTTCTCAACTCAGTCGTGCAATATTTTCCCAGTATTGAATATCTTTTACAGGTGTTAGAAGGTGCTGTGCGTACCACTGCGCCTAGCGGTTTTATATTTATAGGAGATGTCCGCAGTTTGCCCTTACTGCAAGCCTTTCATGCATCGGTACAACTATATCAAGCAGAACCCGCCCTGACGCGAGAAAAGCTGCTACAGAGGGTACAAATGCAAGTTTTTCAAGAAACAGAGTTAGTTATCGATCCAGCTTTTTTCCATGCATTAAGGCAGCACTTTCCAGAAATTAGCAGTGTCGAGATTCAATTGATGCGGGGATACTCGCAAAACGAATTAACTCAATTTCGTTATAACGTTATTCTTCATATTGGTGTTGCAACAAATCCCTCTGACTCACTCGGTAACGCAGGGCTTGAGAATTCTCCTGCTTTTCAACAGGAACGGAGGGAATGGATCGACTGGAATAGCGATCGCTTAACACTTTCCGCACTGCGTCAACTATTAACTGAGGAGCAACTAGAAACTGTAAGTATCACCAACGTGCCAAATGCAAGAGTCATAGCCGCTGTAAAAACAGCACAATGGTTGTCAGGCGCAGAAGATTTTAAAACGGTGGCTCAAATGCGAGAGGCGTTGCAAAGCTTCCATAATGTAGGAATCGATCCAGAAGATTTTTATCTTCTAGGTGAAGGTTTGCCTTACAAAGTTAATATCAGTTGGTCGGATGCAAATCATGAAGGATGCTACGACGTAGTTTTTATCAAACAAGGGAGCCATATAACAACTTCTCAAGCCAACTCTTCCTCACGTCTGTGGCATTCTTACGCAAATAATCCCTTACAAGCAACAGCAGCACGTCAATTGGTACCGCAATTACGGATGTATACAGCACAAAAGCTACCTGAGTATATGGTTCCATCAGCTTTTGTTGTCCTAGACTCTCTACCTTTAACGCCTAACGGTAAAATTGACTACCGAGCTTTATCTATACCTAACAATATAAAACCAGAATTAGCAAGTGGTTATATTGCTCCTCAGACTGAAGTTGAAAAAGTACTGATAAAAATTTTTGCAGATGTTTTGGGAATTAAGCGATTGAGTATCCGCGATAACTTTTTTGAATTGGGCGGTCATTCGTTACTTGCAACTCAAATCGTTTCTAGAGTGAGGGACGCTTTTAAGGTAGAGTTACCTTTGCGTAGCCTGTTTGAAGCACCGACAATTACAGAATTATCTCAGGTAATAGAAAATTTAAAAGATGGCAAAGAAAAAAATCAAGCTCCAGCTTTAGTTCCACTTTCTCGTGAGAGTCGGCGGATGAAGTTATCTTCTTTAAGAAAAGATAGCCTATGAGCATCCGTAATAGGTTAAGGAAATTGAACTCTCAAGAGGAGCAAAGGTTTCAGGAAGAAATTGGTACACTAAAAGAACCTCAGCAAAAATAGAAAACAAGATTTTTTTAACATTCCTGTAACAAAGAGCCTGCTTTAATACAGATACTTCTTTTTGGGCTTCTGTCCACAAGTTGTGATGCTCAATAAATCCAGATTTTTTCATAAAAATTTATACATGAACAAAAATTAGTTATGAGCGGATGGGGAGTTGAATAATAAACTCAGTTCCTTTACCAAGAGTCGAGAAACATTCCAATTTGCCTTTATGTTTTTCGGTAATAATTTGATAGCTAATTGCCATACCCATACCTGTTCCTTTACCTACAGGTTTAGTGGTGAAGAAGGGGTCAAAGATGCGGTTTTGCACTTGTTGGGTCATTCCCGGTCCATTGTCTGCTACTGAAATTTCTATCCACTGGATATCTTTCACTGCTGTACGGATAGTAATCTGGCTGGGGTTTTCCTCGATCTGTTGATACGTGCGTTTGGCATTCACCTCTTCCAAAGCATCTATCGCATTCACTAAAATATTCATTAACACTTGATTGAGTTGTCCGGGATAGCATTCTATTTGGGGTAAGGAACCATAGTCTCTCTTCACTTCAATAGCCCGACATTCTGGTTTGTCCTTTAAACGGTGTTGCAGAATCAACAGCGTACTTTCAATTCCCTCATGAATGTCCACAGTTTTAAACTCCGCTTCATCCATGCGGGAAAAGTTTCGTAGCGATAGCACAATGCTACGAATTCTATCAGTTCCCATTTTCATAGAAGCCAACATCTTCTGCAAATCCTCAACCAGAAACTCTAAGTCAATTTCCTCTGCTAGCGCTTGAATCTCTGGATCGTTGCTTAGATAGCGTTGCTGATAAAGCTGTAGCATCCTCAACAAATCTTGCATATATTTGTTGAGGTGGCTAATATTACCGTGAATAAAATTAACTGGGTTATTGATTTCATGGGCGACACCTGCAACCAGTTGACCCAAACTAGACATTTTTTCACTTTGAATCATTTGGAATTGGGTGTGTTGAAGTTCTTGGAGAGCATTTTTTAATTCCAGAGTGCGTTTGTCAACTCGTTGCTCTAATTCTTCATTTGCTTGTTGAAGTTCCAAGGCTGCTTGTCTGTTTTCATGAATAACCGCAGACAATAGCAAGGTTGATAACGCAATGACTCCTACAAAAGATTGTAGTAGGACTAAAGATTCATTCACTGATGGTCGGACAAATGACCCAAAACCTTTAGCGGTTCCCCAAATTGCAATTCCTGACATAATGACTATCAACAGAGTAACTTCCTTATGTTGAAAGCGAAATGCCGACCATGCCAATAGGGGAATCAGCATATACTCTACTGAATATTCTCCGCTAAATGCCACGTAAGTAATGACAGCTGTTAGGAATAGTAAAAGAGCAAGCTCGATAATCCAGAATTTCCTAAACTGTCTCAATTGTCTGGAGCGCTTGCTCCAAGTCAACAGTACTGGTGTTACTAGAAGCATACTGATGACAATTGATGTCCACCAAGACCACCAACTTTCTCCATAAGCTGTCCAAGAAGCAACACCATTCAGACAGAGAACGGTTGTAGCAAGAGTTGTAGTCAATAAGGGGAAAGCCATGATGACTCCCACAAACTTAAACACATCTTGAGAGCGATTCAAAAAATAGTAATGTCCGATGAAATGATAGATACCAAAAGTCACAAGCAGTGGATCGAACAGGTCGATTATTGAAATGGAAACGCTAACTAAAAAATTTTGATAAATTAAGAAGGAGTTGATCAGCAATTCACTTAACAAGATAGCAGGCCAAATGCGATACCCCAGCAATAAAACCGCTGATAAGTAAATGCCAGCTGTAGGCCAAACCACTGTTACACCATTCTTGAAAGCCAGTGATAAGGCTACTTTACTAACACAAAAGTGAATAACAGGCAAAGCCAGTATAGTCAAGAACACTGTCCGGTCTGAGGCAATTGGTAAGCGCGGTTTCATACTTTCAAGAGTAAAAATTTCATGTGGCAAAACAGATGCCACAGTATACTTACTTAGAATTCCCTAAAAAACTAGCTAATTAACACTGAACCAGTGTTTGCCACGACGTTAATACATATTGATAACAGCAACAAAGTATAAATGTTCGGTACACGTTTAGCTATAGATGGCTTGGTAGTTACTCGGATTATTCATACCCTTAATCAAGACAGCGTAAATTATCCATCTTTTCAGTCACCTACAAACGAGTACAACGAGGCAAAAGTCAAAAGAAAGCACTCTTATGTTGTCAGCTGTTTGGTTCTAGTCTATTGCGATCGCTCCCTAACACAGTAAAATTACTTAGGTTTTTCTATTTCTTCATTCGCACCACTAATCTTTACCCGCCTAGAAGTAACCATAATAACAATCTAAGTACCCACACCTCCCACAAGCGTTCCATGTGCTAAAAAATTATTTGATTCCGTAGTAAATGCCAGCAAGTCTTTGAGGAGGTAAACTACCGCCATGCTATTATTGCTCAATTTTGTATTGCTACCATCAACCAAAATCTATCAAGTACAGGTAAGTACTTTGGCTGAATGTTATTTTACTAACAGCTTTAACTCAACACTTATAGGAAAACTTTAAGATGTACAGATTGAAACTCGACCCCAAGACGCGTATTTCTTATACATATTTCTTAATATCTACAGCCTGGATTGTTGTCACAGATATCTTGTTTGCTAAAGGAGATTTTCGGCAAGCAGTCTATCAATCTTGTAAAGGATTGCTGTTTGCAGCTATTACAGCCTATCTACTCTATCTTCTGATTGACAAGCATTATGGAGCAAAGCAAAAGATTCAGAGAGAACGGAATGAAGCTATAGAAACTTACACCCAATTGTTTGAACAACATGGGCTTCCCCAACTGCTTATCGATCCTTTGCATGGCAAGATAGTACAGGCAAATGATGCAGCTGCGACCTTCTATGGTTGGAGTCAGGAAACACTCTGCTCAATGAGCATTTCTGAAATTAATCTCTTGAGTGAAGATGAGGTATTTTATGAAATGGCTGCGGCGCGATCGCAACGTCGCAATCATTTTAAATTTATTCATTGTCGGGCTAACGGTGAGACTCGTGATGTTGAGGTTTACTCACATCCGGTGCAATTACACGGGCAAAAACTGCTTTATTCCATTATTGTTGATGTATCTGAGAAAAAGCAAGCTCAAGTTGCGCTTTTACGGTATAATCAATTGCTCAAATCGCTGGTTGCATCTATCCGAGCCATAATACGACATCGCGATCGTCAAGGAATTGCAGATGCTGTCACGCAAGCATTGGTTGAACAAGGAAAGTATGCAATGGCATGGATTGGAGAAGTACCGGACAATCCCTCAATACCGATCGCACTGCTTTCCAAATGGGGTGACACTGGAGGTTATCTCGATCGGCTCGAAATCACTTGGGACAATACAGAGACAGCTGAAGGACCAACGGGGAGAGCAATAAAACTGGGTAAGCCTCAAACTTCTAGAGATATTAATAATGATGAGAGTTATAAGGTGTGGCGTCAGTCAGCTTTAAATAGTGGTTTTCGTTCATCAGCCGCTTTCCCCCTATTTCATACAGGTCGAGTTGTGGCTGTACTCAACCTTTATTCAAGCGAATCCAATGTCTTTGATGATGAAGAAATGTATTACCTTGAAGCGTTAGCAGGAGATTTATCTCGTGCTCTGTTTATGACTGAAAGCCTACTTGAATATGAGAGAATTGATGCTGAAAGACTCGCAGCTATTTCTCGTTCTAAAGAAGCTTTGCTAGAAGCAGTGGCTGCGCTATCGGAAACGCTTGAGGTCCGTGACCCCTACACAGCAGGTCACCAACGGCGTGTGGCTTGGCTGGCGATCGCGATAGGCAGACAGTTAGGATTAACGACACAGAGGTTAGAAGCCCTTAATATAGCTGCTCTCCTTCACGATATTGGTAAAATTTCCATACCATCTGAGATTCTCTCAAAACCAAGTCGGCTCAGTCTTATTGAGTTTGAACTGATTAAACAACATCCTCAGGTAGGAGAGGAGATTTTAAGAAAAGTTTCCTTTGAATGGCCCATAGCAACTATTGTCGGTCAACACCACGAGCGCGTAGATGGAACTGGATATCCGCGTGGTTTAATAGGTGAAGAAATTATGGAAGAATCCCGTATCTTATCTGTTGCCGATGTCATGGAAGCTATGATATCCCACAGACCCTACCGTCCGGGGTTATCGTTAGAGCACGCTTGCCTGGAACTGGAAAGTAATATAGATAAGAAATATGATGTCAATGTTGTGAATGCTTGTATAAAAATCATGAGAGAAGGTGGTTACCAATATCTGGGAATGTCTGGAGAACCAACAGATTCCATTTGGCTAAAATGTATTCCTTGAGATTCTGTCCCTTGCTAGAGGGAATAGCAGTTGTCTCTAGTCTTAACTTGTCTAAGTAATACCATTTTGGATGAGTGGATGAATGGATTGAGGAAGCCGTGCTTAGACTTCATCTCAATCAACTATCTGTCGCATTCTTTTTCAATTTGGTGTAAGTGAGTTTATGCAAGTTAAGCCAAGAGGTCAAAATGTCTCAGGAGCCATGTCAGCCCATCAACTTATCAGTCCATGAAAGTTCTGACCCAAGTGTCATCGATCCATCAGCACATAAAAAAGAATCTGAGAACATGAATGAGTTGAATGACTCCGTTCATGATAGCGAAAACGTAGATGTTCCCATTCCAGGGCTGTCTGATGAAACTAACGATTCCAATCCAGTCGATCGTCAACTCGGGATTATCAGCCGAACCGCAGGTTAAACTAATAAATAATTATCAGCGATCTTAAGCAGAAAAGTACTGTGCGGGCGCAGAGCCTTGCGCCCCTACTCACCACTAACCACTAACTATTAATGAAATCAACATACAATTTTCAAGACTTTAAGGGAAATTCTTTTTCCGATCTCTTTGCTAAAGACATCAAAGATTTACGGTATGGATTGCTACCTAACTACCCTGCAACTGCAGCTTGGGCTGCTTATCCCAACACAAAAAAATTCTTTCTTCAAGACGGTAGTAGTGAAGCGAATAAAACACCTTTTGACAAACTTTGCCAGAAAGAACCTTGGAAAAATTTGGCAGTTTTAGGTGACCTTGTACCGGGAATTACCATTGTTCAACCGCCAAAGTTACTGATTCAATATTGGCAGGAACACTTTGGATTTAGCTACTCAAATTTGGAACTCTTACATTGTTCTGTTTATCTTGATGAACTCAGCCAAAGCGATCGCTTTGACAAATTGATTGCTCTTTTCCCCTTCGATCGCCTGAAACCTGAAAAACACGCTGTCGATCCAGACACTCACTACCGCTTGTTAAACAAAGTCACGCTAGCCGATCTCGGAGTGCAATGTCCGAAATATGAAAGCTACAATCTGCATAACTTCAATCTTGACGATATTAAGTTACCAGAAAAATTTCCCTACCTCATCAAAACTTCCCACGGGCTTTCGGGAGAAGGGACTTATATTATTAGAAGCACCAGCGATCTGAATTACTGCTTTGATGAACTGAGGAAGTATCTTGATATTAAACTGCTAGATACAATTATTGTCTCTGAGTTTGTTAAAAATGTGGTAGAAAATTACTGCGTACAATTCTACCTGAACAAGACGGGAGAGATTGTGCTTGTGGGAACTACAGGACAACTCGTTACTCCAGACGGAAACTATTTAGGAGGATTAATTCACTACCGCGCAACAGATATGAGCAAGTTCTATGAAATGATAGCTGCTATTGGAAAGTATGCTTACGAGCAGGGCTATTTTGGTATGATTGGCTTTGATGTATTGGAAGATAAAGACGGACAGCTTTATGCGATCGATGCTAACTTCCGAATCAATGGCTCAACCCCACTCTGCTTGCAGCGCCAAACCTTGTTAGGATTGGGAAAAGAAGTCGCTAAATACTCTTCCAATTACCGCATGAGTGGAACGCTAGACTTCATTCTCACAACTTTGAAATCAGAACTAGATCGCAAAGACTTTATCATCCTATCAGCCTTAGAGAAAGTCAAATACGGAAATATATATACAGAAATTTACGGAATTGTCAGTGGAGAATCAATTGAGGAAATGCAGTACATTGAGAAGAAGTTACAATCTAAAGGATTGCAATTGCTAAGTTAAGTAATTAGGGATTTTCAAGAAATAAATTATCTAATTTTGTGGAACGGGCGTCCTCTTTCCTTTAATAATTGGCGCTCTTGAAGCCTCGCAGTCCCCTCAACGGAAGGAACGCCCCTCCGGTTCACCAAAAAATATTTGGGGCTATCAAACATTCCATACTTGAAAGCACAATCTTGAATAGGTAACTTAGATTAAGTTGTCAGCAGTTGCTATTAATTCTACTTTAATCAGTCTAGTAAGAATTTCAATCAATCCCTCGGTTGTATCTATATCTATCCCTTCTAAAATTTCAATAGCTACAAACACAGAGTCCTTGTTATTCGGGTATTTTGAAGTTATTTGATCGATAATTTTTTCTACAACCAATAATGATGCTAGCAAAGAACACGGTTTATACATAGACTGAGCAGTCACATTATTAACTAAAATTAATCTAAGTAATCTTTTTTCTGAAAGACTTAAATGCTCAAGGGTGTAACCGAATTTTTCACATAGCAGTGTAATTTGTGGCATACACTGTGACCTGAATAATGATGTCAATAAGCATATGTACAAAAGGTGTGATTTGAGTGAAGATTTGATAAAGATTTATTAAGTAACGAGGTTGAGCCCAGTTTATTTACCTGCACCTACTGAGTCAATAATATTGCTATAATGGTAAACTGGGTTAATTTGTTGTTAAATAATTTTGCCTCTCTCTTTGCGTCTTTGCATGAGATTTAATGTAACTATTGAGCTAGATATTATTAATAAATCTAAATTATTCAGCAGCTTATGAGCCAATCTTGTTCTAAAAACCCTCCTTCAACTGCTGAAGATACAGAAGTTTTTCTCTTCCCGACATCCTTTGCACAAGCTAGGCTGTGGTTTCTCGACCAATTACTACCGGGAAACCCTCTCTACAACGTATCAGCAGCACTGCGCTTAACAGGTTCGCTTAACTTAACTGCCCTAGAACAAGCCTTCAATGAAATTGTGCGTCGTCACGAAACTTTACGCACTACGTTTTTAATGGTGGAAGGTCAACCCATGCAGGCGATCGCACCTTCATTAACCATACCGTTTTCCGTTATAGATTTACGCCATCTCGCGATCGGTGAACGAGAAACACAAGCCAAACGATTGACAACAGAAGAAGCACAACGTCCTTTCCATCTCAGCATTGGACCTCTCATACGAGTTACATTGCTAAGATGCGACGAAACAGAACACGTGTTGTTACTCAATCTCCACCACATCGTTGCAGATGGTTGGTCAATTGCGGTACTTGTTCGAGAACTGGGCGCACTGTACGCAACTGCCTGTAGAGATAGGCTATCCTGCATCTCTACACCTCTCCCAGAACTACCCATTCAGTATGCAGATTTTGCTGAATGGCAACGCGACTGGCTGGAAGAACCAGGTGTAGATGGGCTCTCGCCCCTACAAACTCAATTAACTTACTGGAAAAAGCAGTTAAATGGCATCTCTGTCCTCAATCTTCCCACTGACAGATTAAGACCAAAAGTTCCAAGCCACAAGGGAGCACAACAATTTTTCCAACTACCACAATCTTTGGGTAAGGCGTTAGAAGAACTCTCCCGTCGAAAAGGCGTGACTTTGTTCATGACATTACTCGCAGCATTTCAGACGTTACTTTATCGTTACACCCAACAAGAAGATATTGTAGTAGGTTCACCAATTGCCAATCGCAATCGCAGTGAAATAGAAGGATTGATTGGTTTTTTTGTCAACAACTTGGTACTGCGTACCGATTTCTCAGGTAACCCAACATTTCAAGAACTACTGGGTAGAGTGCGAGAGGTAACTTTAGAAGCCTATGCCCATCAAGATTGTACGTTTGAGAAATTGGTAGACGAACTGCATCCTGAAAGAGATTTAAGCCGCAATCCATTGTTTCAAGTTGTTTTTAGCTTGCAAAACACACCTGTTGAAATGCTGGAGTTACCAGGGTTAAAACTCTCACTTTTAGAATTTGACAGCAAAACAGCAAAACTCGATCTGGAGTTTCATCTCTGGCAAGATTTGGACAACTTGAAAGGAAAAGTTATCTACAGCACTGATTTATTTGATGACAGCACCATCACCCGGATGTTGGGACATTTTCAAACCATATTAGAAGGTATAGTTACCGCTCCCCAACAAAAACTCTCAAATTTGCCATTGCTCACAGACACAGAATTACAGCAGTTATGTATTAATTTTGTTTCAGAAAAACCAACTCTTCAATGCTTTCACCAGTTATTTGAAACACAGGTTAAACAAAGTCCCAATGCGATTGCAGTTGTTTGGGAAAATCAACAATTAACATATCACGAACTAAATATCCGTGCCAATCAACTGGCTCATTACCTGCAACAAGGAGGAGTTTTTCCAGAAGTTTTAGTGGGTCTGTGCTTGGAACGTTCCCTAGAAATGATAGTGGGGCTCTTGGGTATCCTTAAAGCAGGTGGCGCTTACTTACCTCTAGACCCAACATATCCTTTAGAGCGTCTTAAATTTATACTAGAAGATGCTCGAGTATCAGTTTTATTAACAACTTCACAAATTCGCGATCGCCAATTCACAAATAACATTCCTATCGTAGTTTGCCCGGACAAAGATGGGGAGGCGATCGCACAATACAGTCAAGAAAACCCCACTAGCAGTGTCACACCCAATAACTTAGCTTACGTCATCTACACTTCTGGCTCCACAGGAAAGCCAAAAGGCGTTCTTATCGAGCATAGAGGAGTCTATAATTTACTGCAGGCACAAATTGCAACTTTCGACTTACAACCTGGAAATCGCATTTTACAATTTGCTTCTTTAAGTTTTGATGCATCAGTTTTTGAGATTGTGATGGCGTTAGGGTCTGGGGGAACTCTTTGCTTGGCAAATAAGGAATCCCTTGTACCGGGACAATCTTTAATCGAACTGCTACAAAAACAAGCAATTACGCATATCACGCTTCCACCTGCTGTTTTAGGAATTCTACCAAAAGCCCAACTTCCCGCATTGCAAACTATCATTTGTGCGGGTGAAATTTGTACGAGTGATACAGTCAAACGTTGGTGGGGACCCAACCATCGGTTATTTAATGCTTACGGACCAACGGAAGCAACGGTTTGGTCTGCGATCGCGCAAATCAATATTCCCAGTGAAAAACCACCTATTGGTCGCCCTATTGCTAACACTCAAGTCTACATATTAGACAAGTATTTACAACCCGTACCCACTGGCATTACTGGTGAGTTATATATTGGTGGTTCGGGGTTAGCACGTGGTTACCTCAACCGTCCCGATATCACAGCCGATCGCTTCATTCCCAATCCTGTCAGCAATTCTCAGGGAACACACACAACCAAGCATAAAAATCCGACTGCGCCAGAGCGTGTTTTCAAAACAGGAGATTTAGCAAGATATCGAACAGACGGGAATATTGAATTTGTAGGACGTATCGACAATCAAGTCAAGATGCGCGGTTTCCGCATCGAGTTACAAGAAATTGAAATGGTACTGACTCAACATCATGCAGTCCAAGAAGCCGTGGTTATTGTCAAGGAGAATGTTTCTGGTGATAAGTGGTTGGTAGCTTATGTTGTTCCCCATCACAAATACAGACAAACAACCATTGAACTTCATGATTTTTTGAGAGAAAAATTGCCAGAATATATGATACCTTCGGCTTTTATTCTATTAGACGCTCTACCACTAACACCTAATGGCAAATTAGACCATCGCGCACTAGCTGCTCTCGATCGTTCAACTCAAATTGCAGCCAATACAGAGTTTGTCCCTCCTCGTAGTCCAGTGGAGTTTAAATTAGCAGAAATTTGGGCTAAAACGCTCAATCTTCAATCTATAGGCATTCAACACAACTTTTTTGATTTAGGTGGTAATTCTCTCCTAGCTGTCCGTTTAATGGAGAATATCCATCAAGAATTTCAACGAAAATTACCGCTATCTTTTCTATTTTTAAATCCAACAATTCAAAAATTAGCAAAACTTCTCATTCAAGAACAAAAAACTCAAAGTTGGTCTCCCTTAGTCGCAATTCAACCTGATGGTTCAAAACCTCCTTTTTTCTGCGTTCATCCTATCTTTGGAACAATCTTTCCTTATTATGAATTAGCTGGTCATTTAGGAAAAGATCAACCATTTTATGGATTGCAACCTTTAGGGCTAGATGGTGAAAGCCCACCACTCAAACAGATTGATGATATGGCATCCTATTATATTGAAGCCTTACGTACAGTACAACCGAGAGGACCTTATTTTTTAGGAGGTTGGTCTTTCGGAGGTTTGGTTGCTTTTGAGATGGCTCAACAACTTTATAAAGCAGGACATGAAGTTGCTTTACTTGCTCTACTTGATACCGTAGCACCTATTTCTCATCTTCAACCTTCCATCGGCGATAGTTTCAGTTTTCTGTTTTCTACAGTAGCAAGATCGATTTGGTCTTTTTTGTTGGATTACTTATATTTAATTGTAGCTTCTTACCAAGGGGATAGGTTTCTACGGATTCCTTATCTCAATCAAAGTGCGGATTGGGTGAGAAGTCATTTATTATCACTTTTTCACTTAAAAGAGTTAAGTTTAAGCAATCTCATAACTCAAGAATCGAAATCTCAAATTTTGCGTGAATTAACCATTCATCCAATGATAGATATTTTCCAAGCTAACAGCCAAGCAACTCTAAGTTATGTCCCACAACTCTACCCATACCAAGTAACTCTATTTAAGTCTGGCATTCAGTCAAAAACTGCTTATCAAGATTCTAGCTTGGGATGGGAACAATTTGCTTTAGGAGGAGTGGAAGTTCATCAAATTCCTGGCAATCATCTTACAATGCTAAGAAAACCTCATGTTCAAGTGCTTGCGGAAAAACTGCAAATTTGTATCGATCGCGCCGTCAAAAATTTACACTCTTCGTCGCATCCGTAATTACCTACGCTGCCCTTGGTATTCGTCTTACTGTCCCACGACTGTCGAATGAGCAACGTCGAGGACCCTTTCACCGTGAAATTTACCGTCAACGCAATATTGTTGAACGCGCTATTAACAAACTCAAACAGTTTCGACGTATTACTACCCGATACCCGATATGAAAAGCTGGCTGCTGATTCAGCATATGATTCAATTCGGATCGGTTTCGATAGTACCATCGGGCATAATAGTGTTACGGAAAATAGCATTCTTAGCACTAAACCCCCATGTAGCACTGCTTAAGTCAGCATCAATCAAGTTTGCGTCAGCGAGATCGGTGCCACACAGATTAGCATTTCTGAGATTGGCACCTTCCAAGGAAGCTCCACCCAAATGGGCTCCTTCCAGGTTAGTACCGCTCAAGTTGGCGTTAGTTAAATTGACCAATTCCATAATGGCATCCCGAAAATTGGCACCACTAAGGTTGGCACCACTGAGGTTGGCTTGACTGAGATCGATTTGCTCATTGTAAATAATGCCCTTCAAAATTCGACGCCCGAAGTCAGCTCTACTCAAGTCTGCTCCAGTCAAATCGAAGCCGCTAAAATTTCTCTCCCCAGCAGCATACCTTTCCAACAATTCTTCAACTTCCAACCTTGGCAAAATTTCTTTGTCTTCCACAATTCAACTCACACATTAAATAATAACGCACGTTACCAGCCGTAGTTTGCACTCAAGAAAAGCAGCTTTAATTTTGTATTAAGAGATTAGACATTGTTTTGCACCGTGCTGACTTAAGAGGTATCGATCTGCGTGGAGTTTCGTTGCGAGAGGCTTATTTGCCTTACGCCAACTTGAGTTATGTCAATTTGGAAGGTTCCGGGTTGCAATACGCCTACCTCTGGGGTGCTAATTTGCGTGGTGCTAATTTGGATCTCGCTGTCATTGATGGCGCTAACTTGAGTTATACCGACTTGAGGGATGCTAACCTGAATTGCCTCCAAATGACTGGTCTTAACTTGCTCGGAGCTAACCTGACTGGAGCTAAGTTCTTCTTTCTCCCCGTAATGCAAGGTTCCTTCTTCCTCAATACCACTATGCCAGATGGAAACGTTGTTGTTGACCCATATTGTGTCCCTTGAGCCAGAGGCTATACATTGTAACGTTTTTAGCGATTTTATTGAGTTTATTTTTTTATCCCGGTTTTCTGTTCCATTGCTGATGCTGTTGGCGAAATATTTCTTAATACTTTTTATGTCTGGGAATTCAAGTGTTTGACACCTCCTCGCAACGTTGCGAGGAGGTGGAGCTATGAGCAACTATGTAAATACACTGTCTATGAAGTATCTTATACTTACCGTAACTTCTTGTTGCTCACTTTTAGATTTACTTTATAAATAGCCTCTAACCTAGCATCACGACTAGAGTTGTAACTAATCTAGCGATTGCAGGCGACTGTTATCAAAATACAGCAAACTTAACACTGTACATTTATCATAGTTGTGATATAACGTTTATTACTAGCAATGCACAAAATCAAACTTTAGTCATTTATACTTTATTAAACTTATTATGCAAGTTTAGGAGAATATGGAGAATACAATTCCTCCCTATAAATATCCCTTTTGGGTTGTCATTTTGAGTGCAGCAGTTCTTTGCTCTTTATTATATTCATTGCTGTCTTTACCAAAATATTTTGTAGCATCCAAAGAACTCAAAGCCGGACGTAATGCATATGTTCAAAAGCAATATGACGAAGCAATTAAATCTTACGAATTAGTTTTAATCAAAGTACCTAATTCTAAAGAAGCAAAAATCTCTCTTGCAGAGGTATACTTTGCCAAAGGTCAGGTAACTGATATAGAAAAAGCAGTTTCATACTTGAAAGGAGTCCATCTTAATAAATCCGATCGGGTAAGACTAATTATGAATATGCCTGAAATATATCAACAATATTTTGAAAATATAAGAGAATAATTAAAATGTTTATACCTGGTTGGGTAATTTCATTAGCTACTTTTCCTGGTGTAGTAGTCCATGAAGCTGCACATAGATTATTTTGCGATTTGGCTAAAGTACCTGTATATGAAGTTTGTTATTTTAGAATTGGAAATCCCGCAGGTTATGTTGTACATGGTGAAGTCAATCGCTTGCGAGATGCTTTGTTAATTTCTGCTGGGCCATTAGTTATCAACACCATACTTTGTGCAATATTAACATATCAACAATCACTGGCACTATTTATATTAAAGGAAAGTCCCAGCCACTTTACAACAGTATTTCTAGCGTGGATAGGGTATTCTATCGGAATGCACGCCTTTCCTAGTAATCAAGATGTAAAATGTTTTATGTCTGAATTCAAAAAAATTAGAAAGGGTAAAACTCAAAATATATTATATTTTATTAGCCAGATTTTTGGATTTTTAATCGTAGTTGCTAATTTTCTGAGGGTTGTTTGGTTTGATTTGATTTACGCGGTTGGAGTAAGCATGGTCATACCTTTATTGCTAGGTAATATCTAATATTTAGATTCCCCCACCCATCAATAAGAGACTATTTAGAAAGTAAATCTAAAGGAGACAAGACGACGTAGCATAATTCTAGTCATAACAGCATATATGGCTGCTTCGCTCATTTCGGGAAGACGCTCATAATCTTTGCGCTCGACGATGGTACTGATTAAACCACCCAAATGTTCTTTCCACTACAAGGGCGTTTGGGAAGCACTTGAAATTTTTGTTCGGTACGCCGTATGACTTCAACGTGAGCTTGGATCATCAGCCAAACACATTGTGGTAGCGATCGCGGTTCTAAGTAACGACAGCATCTTTTTTCTCTGATTAAACAGTTAACTCACCAAACTGTTGCATCCATTGCTGGACGACGCTATATTAAAGCCGCTTTATCTGTAGTCTCCTTTTAGAGAATTGGTATAACAGACTACTCGATTTTTGCCTATCTTGCCGATGTGTTTATTTTGGAACCTTTTCGCGGAGTTGGATTGGGTAAGTGGTTGATAGAAACAATTATGTCTCATCCTGAATTGCAGGGATTGCGTCGGTGGTTACTAGCAACCAAAGATGCTTGTGAGTTTTATCGTCAGTTTGGATTTACTGAACTTAACAATCCCAATCGTTTCATGGAGAAGTGGAACCCAAATGTTTATTTAAAAATTAGAGATGAGAGGATATGAGAAAAGCTCAGCCCATGGTTAGGGTTAAGAGCGCTCAAAAAAAAGCCCCTAGTGTAAGCTAGAGGCTGAGATTCTTATTGAGAAGAGAAATGCTGGAGAAGCTTTGCTGTCTAATTTTGACTTAAGGCAGCTTGTGAACCCACAATCAAAAGAAGTAGAATTATTTTTACGACAGTATGTACCTAGATAGAAGAAGACCCCGATTTTGTCGGGGTCAGACTCTACGCAGATGATATTCCACAAATACCAGTTTTTATTTTCCTCCAGAGTAAACAATTACACCCCCATCAAAAGGTACAAACTTTAAATTGTTGCCTGTAGCCAACACTTGTGTTCAAGACGGTCTGTCTTCTTTGTAGAATATGACAGTTGTATGTACTCTGTGGCGGATCGTGATTGAACGTTATACCTTGCCTGAAATGGGCAATCTTTGGACAGAAGCTTATAAGTATAAAACCTGGTTGCAAGTAGAAATCGCTGTTTGTGAAGCCCAAGCTGAGTTAGGTTACATCCCAACTACAGCTGTTGAACAAATTAAGGCAAAGGCAAATTTTGACCCAAAGCGGGTACTGGAAATTGAGGCTGAAGTCCGCCACGATATGATTGCCTTTCTCACAAATGTTAATGAATATGTAGGTGAAGCAGGACGCTACATTCACTTGGGATTGACTAGTTCTGATGTACTGGATACAGCTTTGGCAGTACAGTTAGTTGCAAGTCTGGACATTTTGTTGCAACGCTTGCAAGAGTTGATTGATGCTATTCGTCAAAAAGCCAAAGAGCATCGAAACACGGTTATGATCGGACGTTCCCACGGTGTTCACGCCGAACCCATTACCTTTGGTTTTAAGTTGGCTGGTTGGTTGGCAGAAGTTCTGCGACACCAAGAACGCCTGAAAAATGTCCGCCAAACAATTGCAGTTGGTAAGATTTCTGGTGCGGTAGGAACTTACGCCAATATTGAACCCCGAGTAGAAGCAATTTCTTGTCAAAAACTTGGGCTTCAACCAGATACAGCCTCAACTCAAGTGGTTTCACGCGATCGCCATGCCGATTTTGTGCAACAATTAGCCTTACTAGCGGCATCTATTGAAAGATTTTCGGTAGAAATTCGCAATTTGCAAAGAACAGACGTTTTGGAAGTTGAAGAATTCTTTTCCAAAGGGCAAAAAGGTTCTTCCGCAATGCCTCACAAGCGCAACCCCATCCGTTCGGAACGACTTACAGGAATGGCTCGAATTGTCCGCAGCCATGCTGGAGCAGCATTAGAAAACGTTGCACTGTGGCACGAAAGAGATATTTCTCACAGTTCTGTCGAGCGCGTCATTTTACCCGATGCTTGTATTTTGACCCACTTTATGCTTCATGAGATGACCGACCTAGTGAAAAACCTGTTGGTTTATCCCGAAAACATGGAGCGGAATTTGAACTGCTACGGTGGCGTTGTCTTTAGCCAAAGGGTTCTACTCGCATTGGTAGACAAGGGATTGAGCCGTGAAGACGCTTATGCGATCGTCCAACAAAACGCTCATACTGCATGGAATAAGCCTCAAGGTAATTTCCGCGAATTAATTGCTAACGACTCTCGCGTCACCCAAAAGCTATCAACCGCAGAAATTGAAGCGTGTTTCGATCCCCAAAACCATCTCAGACACCTGGAGGAAGTTTACCAAAGATTGGGGATTTAGGGCTTTGGGACAAGGGGGACAAGAGAGACGAACTCATACCCAAAGCCTAAAAGCCTAAAATCTAATGCCCGTGCTTATTCTGTAATTTCTCGTTCCCAGCCTCTGGCTGGGAATAAGGGAGACAGGTAGCCGATATTGACTTCTCCCCCTCCTCTTTTTTTGATAATTATTTCCTTAAAAAATTTACTTGTTTTTTCCTATCACCAAGGTTGACCCGCTACCTTTTTGATATTTGTGCATTCAGGTCTGTGACAACATCTCTGTGAGAGAAGAAGTAGCACAGAACATTATATTTTGCTATGACTAATAGCAGTGAGTAACTGTAAAACATAAAGTATAAAAACTTAACATTAACAAATTCCAATAAAATGGATCGATCGAGGGATCTTAAAGCTCAAGAAATTGATGTAGTAGAAGCAGGACGCATATACAAATCCATTGGAGCGATTCCTGCTCAGATGTTGCGCTCGAAAATCTATCGAGCTTGGGAGCGATCGCATTTGCTTGGTGCTAACCCCCACGCGCTGCAAGCAGAAAAACTATCAAGTTCAGATACAAAGCATTTAATAGCGGAAAATAGCAATCTCATTCAACTGGCTAGTCCTTACATCCGCATACTCTCACAGGCTGCAGGTAGCGATCGTCATGCAGTCATGTTGGGTGATAACCAAGCGATCGTTTTGAATGTAGTAGGTGATAAGCAGACCGTACATGGATCGGAAGCTTTCCCCGGACCCGGTTCTTTGCTATCAGAAAGTGTAGCCGGCGCTAACGGTATTGGTACGCCACTAGTAGAAGCAGATTATGTAGAAATTATTAGCGCAGAACATTTTATTGAGGGGTTTCATCCATTCACATGCCAAGGGATTCCTCTACGCAATGACAAACAAGGAATTATCGGAGTGCTAAGTATCTCTATGCGTCGTGCAGATGCTGGACAACGGATGAAAGAGATATTGCTGTGTGCATCTCACGGAGTTGAAGCAGACTTATTGATAGCAAACTTAGAAAAAGATATTCGTCGTGTCTTAGAGTCCAATCCCGATGAATATCAGCCACTAGAAGATTTGCGTCAGGATATCATCCAAGCACATCAAGCAGCACGCTTAAAACTTGAAGTTGTTTCCCGGATGATGGCACTTAACCGCTTGGATTATGCAGTACAATTGCTGCGACAGGCTGAACAATCAATTCAACTATTTCGTCGTCGTGCGGAAATTTGGCGCAATCTAGCATCCAATGAAATTGATAGACTCCAACCTGTGTCCATAACGGATAAGATATCCGATTTAATAGACATTCTCTCAACGGAAGCAGGCATCCGTCAGATAGAAATTATAACTGATTGGTACGAAGCGATCGCAGTAGTTGCCGAGCCTAAAAGCCTTTTACGTCATCTGCTGCGTTATTTTCTCCAAGCCTTCGATCGTGCAGGTAAAGGTGGAATAGTAAACGTAGCAGTCCGTGAAATCTCAAATTGTGACTTAGTACAAGTCAGTTTTACAACGACTTCAGTTGTTAATTTCTCTTCACCAACACCAAACTCACAGATTTTTTATCTACCAATTACAAAAATTATATATGAACAATAAGAGTACCAGAAAGGGCAAAGTACTGATTGCAGATGATGACGACGATAGTAGAGCTATGCTCGCGTTTCTCCTTGAGGACGAAGGTTGGGAGGTAAAAGAAGCGAAGAATGGCAAAGAAGCTATAGAAAAAGCAATTAAGGAGCAACCAGATTTATTGATATTAGATAATAGGATGCCAGAATTCACAGGAGATGAAGTGTATAAACAACTCCAGCGAGAAGGTATTAAGCTAACAGTGATATTAGCGACAGCCTACGGCTATTTGGAAGAGCTAGCCTTATCTTTGGGAATTTCTCATTTTATTTCTAAACCATATGACATTCCTAAGTTATTAAAAGTCATAGAATCTGCTTGCGACAGTTCACTAGTGGAGAATGAATAGCTACTGATTCAGAGGACTTACCAGGAATGTGACGAATTTTTTCTGAATGTGGACTGACAAATATAAACCAACCAGCCATATTTGTTCGTATTAAAAAGGTTGCCGCAGCAAATTCCAGTATTTCCTTAGAAATACTGGAATTTGCTGTAAAATCTGTTTGATTATAAACATCAGTAAATACTATGGTGTCAAATTTTGGTTTTTGTGTCAAACTCTAACAAATGGGGGTAAGTCTAAGTGTCTGCCCTTTTAATACATGGTTAAGCGCAATGTAAAAATAACTCTATGATTGACATCCTAGCCGCACTCTCTGCATCTGCGGCGGCAGGAATTAGAATAGCCCTGCCACTGCTTTTTATTGGAATACTTCAAGGTAGCAATCTTTGGTCACACGTGCCAATCTTATCCCAGGTTTCCACACCTTTCTTGCTGTTCTCGCTGACAAGTTGGTCAGTCGTTGAGGTATTTGCCTCAAAAAAACTATTAGGGCAGCGAGTACTACAAGTGTTTCACTTATTACTTGCCCCAGTAGTTGGGGCAATTATGGGGTTAGCCGTTGCTAATGCCACAGCAACACCCAATTGGTTGATTGCTCTTATTGGCGGTTCATTAGCCTTCGTTCTTCAACTGGTTCAAATTGGTTGGTTTTACCGATTGAAAGGCATACCACTATGGGCAGTCTTTATTCAAGATGCTTTATGTATTGCTTTAGTCTTTTTTGCCTTAGATGCTCCCACACACGGTGGATTAATTGCTTTAATTCTTCTATGGTTTGCTGTTCATAGTGCTAAAATTTGGTATCGCTGGTATCGCAAACGCTATCACGAAAGGTAATACCATTTTTCCTTTCTGCCCTCTGCCTTAAAGCGCGTAACCTTCAATAGATTACCAAAATCTGACAAGAACCCATTTTGTTTGCAACTTGGTAGAAGTCAACTGATTGAATGTTGACCTGTTAGGAGCGTTATTCTTCATTGGCCATTTGTTATTAATTTGACTGGACTTACCTTGTAGATTCTTCAACTGCGCCTAGCGCCAACAGAGTTGTTTTCTGAGCCTCAGTCAGACCAGTCACTCCTGTGATGTTCATTCCTTCATAAGGGCGCGGGCTTGTAAGAACTTTCAAGCATTCACCTGTCTCAACATCCCATAACCGGATAGTTCCATCTTGACTGCTGCTTGCAAGAATTGGATTTTTCACTGTAGGAAAGCAGGTGTGACAATGGATGAATGCAACGCCAAAAACCCATCGTGTATGGCCTTTTAGAACTTTCAAACACTCTCCTGTTTCAACATCCCAAATTCTCACAGTACGATCGCCACCTCCACTTGCTAAGAGGCGACTGTTGGGACTGAAAGCTACGCTAAATACTGTATGAGAATGTTCTCTCAAAGTCAACAAACATTCACCTGTTTGGAAATCCCAAATTTTTATCGTTGTATCTTCACTACTACTTGCCAGCATGTGCCCGTTTGGACTAAGAGCCGTTCCCCAAACTCCGTGAGCGTGACCTTGCAAAATTTTAACGCACTCTAGAGTATGCACATCCCAAACTTGGATTGACATATCTTCTCCAGTACTCCCAATTAGGAAATTGCCATCGTGAGTGTAGGACAATGACAAAATCATACTAGTAGAATTGTGCAACACGTGTTGGCATTGCCCGGTTTTGACATCCCAAAATCGAATTGTGCTATCGCTGCTACTGGTTGCTAGTGTTTGCCCATCTGGGCTATAGACAATTGAAATCAACCAGTTCCTGTGACCTCTCAAAATATACAAGCAATCTCCTGTTTGAACATCCCAAATCCTTGCTGTTTGATCGGAACTAGCACTTGCTAAAGTTCGCCCATCGGGACTAAATACTACAGCCCGTACCCAATTAGTATGTCCTTTCAAAGTTTTGAGACAAGTTCCGGTGTTGATATTCCACAGTTTGACACTTTGGTCTTCATTAGCACTTGCAATTATTTGGTTAGTCAGATTTTTAAAAGCAGGTGACACAGCAATGAAGTACATACTGCTACCATATCCTTGAAAAGTTCTAAAACACTGTCCGGTGTTTATATTCCAAAATTTAGTTATTTGATCGTCATCGCAAGCAATTAGAGTAGACTCATCTCTAGCAAAAGTTATTGACCGTATGCTATTGGTGTGTCCTTGAAGCGTTTTTAAACATTCCCCACTTTGAAGATCCCAAAGTCGAATTGTGCGATCGCTACTAGCACTTGCTAACGTTTTGCCATCAGGGCTGCAGGTGACACACCAAACATGGTTTGTATGGCTCTCCAGTATATGCAGACACTCCCCGGTTACCGTATCCCAAATTCTGATAGTACCGTTAGCGCTACCACTAATAACTTTTTTTCCATCTACACTAAAGGCTACAGACCAAATGCTACTCGTGTGTCCGTGTACGATCCTCAAGCATACCCCAGTATTCACATTCCAAAGTTTGACGGTTTGGTCAGTGCTTCCACTGGCTAAAATCTGCCCGTCTCGACTCAAAGCAACACAGCAGAACCAACCTTGATGAGCAAGTAGAGTTTTGAAACATTCTCCTGTTTCAACATCCCAAAGCTTTAACGTTTGATCCATGCTACAAGTTGCAAGGATTGCGCGACCGCTACTAACAGCTTGTTGTTCAGCTAAAGCGATAGACCAAACATAGCCCGCAGGATCGGGGAATACCTGCAAACATTGACCGTTCCGAACATCCCATTGCTTGACGGAGCGATCGTCACTGCTACTGAATAGAGTTTGACCATCAGCACTAAACACAATTGAACGTACCCAACCTATGTGTGCTTCCCAACTTAAATATTGTTGTCCATCTGTTACCTGCCACAGTGAAATTTTGCCCTGACTGTCACCTGTTGCTAATAGATTGCCATCAGGGCTAAGTGCCACTATAAAAGTACAACTGAGATTGACAGTAAAGGTAGATTTGGAAAGATTGGAATCGGTAAAATTTGTTTTATACAAATTTAATCCCTTACAGTCTGCTTGCCAAATTGTAAGCTGAGAAAAATCAAACCCGCTTAAATCTATCTTTAATTGACGGAATAAATTGACAATGTTTCCGCCTACATAACCCGTCTCAATTGGCTTCTGTCCGCGTAACTTCACAACCATTGAAGATAATTGTTTTTTAATCTGCTCTCTACTACCAAATACGGACAATAATTTTTCAATAATAGGATTAAGAATTAATTGAATTTGAATTTCTTTTAAATAATCTTTAGTTGTTGCTTTGATAAGAGCATAAGTTTTCAAGAGTTGCAAAGGCTGGCTTCTAATTTCCCACTCTTGAATTTCTTTCATAACATTTTGAATGAAACGGTTAGTGACAAACTCCATTAAGACTGGTTGTAGTGTAAAGGCAGACATATTACCTGCACTACCTCTAACTATTTCAATCAAAGAGCGTCTCTCTAAAGATTGCAGTGCTTCTAATAATTGAGCAATAGAAATTAGAGAGAGTAAATCTGAATCAATTTCTGCAATTGTAACTGGTTCGCGGTTAATTGCCAACCAATAGATAATTTCTTGCTCTAAATTTGACAACCGCTGGAACTGCTGCTCAAGAAGCTCTTGAATATCACCAAATATAACGGTACCTTGAAGCAGAAAACTAGCAATATTACCATCAAATAAATCTCGAATCGTCGTGGCTACAATTTTCAAAGCTAAAGGATTGCCACCATAAGATTGGACTAAATTATGCCAATCATCCCACGAACCTGTAAAACTTCCTTTACAACGAAGAATTGCTTGTCCTTCTAAAGTTGATAGCCCAGAAAGTGACATGGAACGGACAGGTAATGTTTCACCTTCAAGAATGGCAACTTCCCTGGGTTTTTCTCGACTGGTTAGAATGAGACAACTTTGATGCCGTAATTCCCCAATTCGCTTAAACAGTTCACCATATCCTTCATACTCACTCTTATATTGACCCGTAAGAAGCCCTGATTCGCTACCAGAAAAAATTGCTTCTATATTATCTAGAACGATCAGACAGGAATGTCTTTGTAAATAACTTATTAGCTGAAAAATTTTATCGCCAAGAGACTCAGGTAAATAAGTTTCTTTTCGATAAGAAAGAATTTGAACGAAATTAAATAGCAGTGCTTCAATAGTTGGTGCATTGTGGAGAGAACGCCAAATAACAAACTCAAACCGCTTCTGTAATTGCTCACCTAGCTTTACAGAAAGAGCAGTTTTTCCAATTCCCCCCATTCCCAACAGTGCAACTAACCGACAGTGCTCTTGAACAATCCATTGCTCTAATATTGCCAGTTCTTGAGAACGCCCACAAAAGTTAGAAACATCAATGGCTTCACCCCAATCTTGACAGGAGGGAGATAAGGTGTAATTTTTTACCTTGCTCTGTTGCACCCCTATTTCCGCTTCCACAGTTCGGGAGTTGCATCTTCTTAATACAGAACGAAGGTTATCTTTAGTTACTTTTTCTCCAATCGCTTGCGATAGAATCTTCCACAGACGAAATCCCACTATTTTGATGTAATCGGCATCATAACCCAATTCTTCGGCAATCTCTGGGTACGTTCTGTGGTCCCAACATTGGCGAAAAATCACTTCTTGGAGGTCATTTAAAGACACTGTTCCCAGAAGATTTTCCACAATGACTAACGCTTCTTCAACAGTCATTTGCCAAAAGTAATGCTAACGAAAACTAACGAAAACTAGTAACTTTCTATAACTGCAAAGGCAGAGATGAAAGTTTTACTATGCAATTGGTTGTTGATTCCAAGAGAACAGCAACTCAATCAAAAATCTTCTGTCATCTTATTTTAGAATATGACCACAACCTTACAACGTCGCGAAAGCACTAATGTATGGGAACAGTTTTGCGAGTGGATTACCAGTACTGAAAATCGTTTATACATTGGATGGTTTGGTATACTGATGGTTCCCACTCTACTTTCTGCAACCATCTGCTTCATTATTGCTTTTATCGCTGCACCCCCTGTTGATATTGATGGCATTCGCGAACCTGTTGCAGGTTCTTTGCTCTATGGCAATAACATCATCTCAGCTGCTGTTGTTCCTTCGTCTAACGCAATTGGTTTGCACTTCTACCCCATTTGGGAAGCGGCTTCCTTAGATGAGTGGTTGTATAATGGCGGTCCATACCAGTTAGTGATTTTCCACTTCCTCATTGGCGTATTCTGTTATTTGGGACGTGAGTGGGAATTATCGTATCGTTTGGGAATGCGTCCTTGGATTTGTGTAGCATTCAGCGCACCAGTCGCCGCCGCAACCGCCGTGTTCTTAATCTATCCGATTGGACAAGGTTCATTCTCTGATGGTATGCCTTTAGGAATCAGTGGAACTTTCAACTTTATGTTGGTGTTCCAAGCAGAACACAACATCCTCATGCATCCCTTCCATCAATTAGGAGTTGTAGGTGTTTTTGGAGGTGCTTTTGCCTCTGCCATGCACGGTTCTTTTGTAACCTCTGCCCTCATTCGAGAAACAACTGAGATTGAGTCTGCCAATAACGGTTACAAATTTGGGCAAGAGCATGAAACTTACAATATTATGGCAGTTCATGCTTACTACGGGCGCTTGATTTTTCAATATGTTTCTTGGAGAAACAGCCGAGGTTTGCACTTCTTCTTAGGTGCTTTACCCGTAATTGGTATCTGGTTCACTGCGCTAGGTATTAGTACCATGGCATTTAACCTCAACGGTTTCAACTTCAACCAGTCCGTAATTGATGCTCAAGGTCGTGTAATTAGTACGTGGGCAGACATCCTAAATCGTGCCAACCTAGGTATGGAAGTGATGCACGAACGCAACGCTCACAACTTTCCCCTCGATTTAGCTGCCTTTGATGTTACACCTGTAGCTTTACAAACTCCCGTTATCAAAGGCTAAGCTTATCAAGATTTAGATTTTGGTCTGCTGTTATGAGTGCTTAACAAAATGCGATGACTCGCAAACGCCCCATTTCTGGGGCGCTTTTTTATTAGCCATCAGCCATTAGCCCTTCGGGTATCTCCTTACGGAGACGCTTCGCGTTGCGAAGCTATGCCCGCAGGGCTATACGCCAGTCGCCAGGGCGCGGGAAACCCGCCTGCAGCGCTGGTCTCACCATTAGCCATTAGCCATTAGCCATTAGCCATTAGCTACAACAATCCAATCATATGTAGCAAACCGTGACCTGTAATTAACTCAATAATCAACGCAATGAAGCCCAGCATAGCAATACGACCATTCCAAACTTCTGCGCTGGTAGTCATCCCCCATTCCCAACGCTCTGGTGGGTAAATTCTCACCTTCTTCTTCATTTGAGCGACTTGGGAAAGCTTAAAGCTGGGTGCTTTCAATGCTTCAATGACTAAGTCGGCTAGTGCTTTCACAAAAACGGGATGCGTGTTCAGCGCTGGTACGCGTCGGAAGTTGTGAATCCCTACTTCTTCTGCAAGTTCTCTATATTCGATATCAATTTCTTGCAGTGTTTCAATATGTTCTGAAACAAAACTGATTGGCACAACGACTAAATCTTTGACACCTTTTGCTCCTAGTTCTTGTATGGCGTCTTCCGTATATGGCTGGAGCCATTCTACCGGACCTACACGACTTTGGTAAGCCAAAATATGGGGATTGGGTCGATTGAGGGTTTGCATAATCAGGCGCGTGCATTCTTCAATTTCTTGTTGATAGGGATCGCCTGCTTCTTCAACGTAGCTTTTGGGAACGCCGTGAGCGCTAAAAAAGATATGAACTTCATCACGATTGGGAAGTTGGTCTAGTTCTTGGGCTATCAAGTCAGCCATTGCACGAAGATAACCCGGTTGTTTGTACCAAGAGGGAATAACGGTGTAATCGATCTGTTGCAGCTGTGGGTCTTCTTGCCACAATCGTTCTAAAAGTCGGAAACTCGAACCACTCGTACTAATGGAAAACTGGGGATACAGAGGTAAAATAACGAGGTGTTCTACCTTGTCTTGAGTAATTTTGGCGATCGCTTCTTCAGTATAAGGATGCCAGTAACGCATACCAACGTAAATATTGGCTTCTTGTCCTTGGGAGGACAATTGTTCTTTTAAGGCGTCCCCTTGCGCTTCAGTGACGCGCCGCAAGGGTGAACCGCCTCCAATTTGCTTGTAGTTCTCTTGAGATTTTTGAGTGCGTCGTGAGGCAATAAACCAAGCTAGAGGTTTTTGCAACCAGGAGAATGGCAGGCGAATAATTTCTGGATCTGAAAACAGGTTATAGAGAAATGGCCCTACATCCTCTAATTTATCTGGACCACCAAGATTAAGAAGCAAGACGCCCACGCGACCCATAGCAGTTACTATCCCCAATTTTTTCAGCTTTTTTACTAATGTTAACAATATATCTCGATTACTTATATAATATGAACGATAATTAAAGCTAGCTGTAGCAAGAATTTTGAGAGTTCCTTTACTATGTGGTCTCGTTTGCAAGCCAAGGCTTGTGAATATATTTCTTAGCGAGCGGCGAAACTTTGCAGAGTCAGCACCCCGACCTAAAGGACGGGGCTTCATGCCTCTCCTTGAGGGATAACTGACCAGCTTAAGTACCTTGAGTACTACATGAATTCCTGGGCGGAGCCCAGGAACGAGACAGCCCTAATTGCTGTTTGCTGGATTTTCCAGAGGTGTTACTGTTACAGCAGGAGAAGGGACTGCTTCTACAGATGATGTTGTCGGTGCTACATCAGGAGTCAGTATTGGAGAGAAAGTTGGTGTAGGTGTTGGTTCTTCCGTTGGAGGATTTTCAACTGATGGAGATGGCGAAAATGTAGGTGTTGGTTCTTCTATTGGGGTTGGAGTTGGGTCGAGTTCTGGTTGTTGGGTTGCTGAAACCGATGGTTCCGGTACGGGCGGCTGTCTTGGTGTAGGTGGTGTATCAACTTGTGGTTTCCGACGTTTGAGAAATTCTGGTTTTTGCTGGTCAAAGTTTGGTGCGAGTGGTGGATTGATTATGGGTTTGTGTTCGGGGAAGGTTAACTGATTCTTAGTTCTAGGCACTGAATTGATGGTTTCTGGTAAAGGAGTTTTAGCGGTATTAGGTTGAGATTTGGGAGTAAATGATGGGGTATTTGCTGGTGTAGGTTCAGTGTTTTGCACTGGAGAATGTGTAAAACGCTGCCAGTTAGACAAAGTCAAAAATCCTACTGAAGCTAAAATTCCAGCAGTGATGACTCTAGTGGGCGAAAGTAAAGAAGTACTTGGGTATAAGCTTTTATTTGAGGATGAAGAATTGTCAGAAACAAGATTCAGTCGAGTGACTACTTGCTGTGAGGGTAATTGCAGCCTAGTTTGCTCGCTTGTTTCTGCGTTATCGCCCCAATTTGTCTGTTGGTTTTCCTCTGAAGATGATGGGAAGGAAGCATTTTTGAGGAAATTTAAATTGTGGGAAGTGGCTGTCACTCCTGTAGTATCACCTAACAATTCTCGTAATTGTACTGCTTTTGTTAAGTACTTTTTAGCTGTGCTGTTTTCTTCCAAACAAAGAGCGCGAATTCCTAATTGATGTAAAGCCCACGCTTCATCAACGCGGGATTTTTCTGCTTGAGATGCTTGTAGTCCCCTTTGCAGGACTTGCTCCCACAAACGCCATCGCCTGCTTAAAGCCAGTGAACTTTCGATTGCTCTAACCAAGCGCAGTATATCTTGCCAGCGACTGTTTCTTACAGCAACTTCTAAAATCTGTACGGTGGCATCAATTTCTTCTAACAAATAATTGGGTTGCTTCTGATATTTTTCCGCGAATTTCACAAAATATGCTATTGCCTTTTCTCGTATCGTTGTTAACCTCCACTCTGGCGGTAAAACTTCAACTATTGCCTGAATTATTTGGTATCGAGAATTCTGCAACTTTACTAGGTTTCTACGCTGTAGTGTTTCTAGTAACTGGTCAACTTTATGAATTTGCGCGATCGCCTGGATTTGCTCTTTACCCAGCCCAATTCTTCCCATCACTAGCAATAATTCTAGAATGGTTTGGTGTGGTTTTGATAGTGATGCTACAGTTTGTTGAATTAAAGAAGAAACAGGTTCAGTAGATGGCAGTTGGCTCACTATTTCAGCTATCGAACGCCCTTCTTCTACTATATTGGCAACTGCTACTTGTATGTGTACGGGATGCCCATTTAGAAGAGTACAGAGTGATTTTGCAGCAGGCATTTCTTCCCTAGTTAGAGAACGTCCCATTTCTTTTTCTACTAAAGAAATAGAATCAATAATTGATAAATTGGGAAGGAGTAGAGAACGCCCCTTTTTTGGAAAACGTTTTCTTGATGAAGCGATTAAGAATGTTAAATTGCTTGGAAAACCGATCAACTCTTGCAATTCTTCTTGTATGAGTTCATCATCGTCATCTAACACTATTAAAGCTTTTTTGTCCTTAATTTGTTCCTTAATTTGACCATCGGTTGGTTTGTAAGGAATATGGCTTTGATAATACGCTTCCCAAATAATTTGTAATAAATCACTTACATATGGGTGAGCAAGAGATAGTTTAATAACACCATCCGGAAAAAGAGACATAGATTGTATGTCATGTGCTAAGCAACTCAAAAGAGCAGTTTTACCAAAACCAGCAGAACCGTACAGTTCTACTGATTGACCAACTCCAAGGGCTGCGATCGCTTCTGTTACCAATTCTTGACAACCTAACAGGTCATCAACAGAATCTTCTTGTACCAAAACTGGTGCGGGGCGCGAAAGCTTTGTTGGTTGTTCTGCATCGGTTGCTGTATTTGCCATAGCACCATGGCTCGAACCAATTTTGATAACGTAATTGCCAACAGCCAGTTGACCAATCGTTTCCCCTTGGAAGTTGGCTATGATACTTTTTTGAGGCATAAGGTTTTCTTCCAGCTTTATTTAAGCTCTTTTCCCTATTTACGTGGTAATACCGCCGTCACCCATACGAGTTTTACAAATTTTTCTCGATTTGCCAACCTTTGAGTATTTATACTCAGCAGAAAGTGTTGCCATACAAGGCTGACTCTCTAGCGTCAGTTTTACACCAGCCTAACCCTCCGCACGTGAAAGGGGAGGGAACTGAAAATCGGATCTTCCCCAATACTGCTCGGTTAAAGAAATTATCGCGGGAGACAAGCAGGGGATGCACCTTTGTGCAGGGGAGGAAAAAACGGCAAAACCCGACAAGTATTGAGATCTTCCCCAATACATTGGTGGGATTAAAGAGGTCAATCTCACTTGTGTATACACCGTAGCTTCTTCAAGGAGAGGTCTGTCGAACTTACGTTATCTTAATACAATAAGCAAATTCAATGTCTGAAACTTATGATTTTTTGGGGGTTATCTTTCAATGTTTAGCGACTAACCAACAACCACTAACGACTAATCATTAAATTTCCGTTGTAACTGTTTTAAAGTTTGATACATATCTGGTAAGCGATTCAAAATAGCTGACACCTTCAAATATCTTTTATAAGGTATGGCAGGTGCGCCAGAAACAATTTCTCCGGGAGCAACATCATTATGGACGCCTGCTTGTGCAGATGCGATAGACCGATCGCCCATCTTAACTTGATTGCTCACTCCAGCTTGACCGGCTAAAATAACACCCTTGCCAAGTTTAGCACCTCCCGCCATTGCAGACTGACCTGCAAGAGCACAACCAGGACCTATTTGGCAACCATGACCTACTTGGACTAAATTATCAATCTTTGTGTTGCGACCTACCCGTGTTTCTCCTACCGCAGGGCGATCGATGGCACTGTTACATCCCACTTCTACACCATCTTCCAAAACAGTACAGCCCGATTGCTCCATTTTTACCCACCCTTTAGCAGTAGGAACAAAACCAAAGCCTTCAGCACCAATGACAGTACCACTGTGAATCACACAATCTGCACCAATACGAGTGCGTTCGTGAATCGTACAGTTGGCGTGTAAAGTTGTGCGATCGCCTATCTTAGAATTTGGATAAATCACGACATTAGGATGGATGCAAACTCCATCACCAATTTCTACCTCCGGCTGAATGACAACATGAGCACCAATGTAAACATTCTGGCCTACTTTAGCAGTCGGGTGAATAACAGCAGTGGGATGAATTTCTGAAACCGGACGCCAAGGTTGGTAAAACAGTGTAATGACATTAGCAAATGCAAGCCGTGGTTCCGGTACTGCAATCCAAACAATACCTCGCTCTTGTGCTTGTGCTTGCAACACTTCATTTTTAGGCAAAATTAAAGCACCAGCGTTTGTTTTCCCAACCCAAGAGGCAAATTTTTCTCCTTCTATGTAGCTCAGATTAAGAGCTGTTGCTTCATCAACAGATGCCAACCCTGTGATTTCCGGATCGAGGTTTGTGTTAAAAATTAGGCTATTAGAAGCAGCAATATCACCAAGTTTTTGTATAATTTCGCTAAATTTCATTGTAAATAAGTTGTTATCGAGATGGATGAAAAAAGGCATGGGGCATTAGGATATGAAGCATTGGGCAAGAGTTATTCTCCCTTGTCTCCTTTGTCTCCCTTGTCCCCTTATCCCCATTACCTACTCTTTCAGCAATAAATAATATAACGTGCCGTTACCGCCTGTTACACCAGCGCGATCGCCTGCAATCTTACCAGTACCCATAAAATAATCCACCCGTCCCGGACCTTTGATTGCACTTCCCGTATCTTGGTCGAGCACGTAACGGTTGACAGTACGGTAAGTCAAGCGTTCGTTTTCACTGAGATATGGAAAGTTAGCATTAATGAGAGCTAACGCTCCTGGTGGCATAAGAGATTTATCAGTCGCAATAGAACGTTCTGCTGTGACTGGTACGCGAATGCTTCCCCTGGCTTGTTCACCGTTCGTTTCTTTAAAGAAAATAAACCGTTCCCAGCGTGGAAGGTAAACATTCATTGCATTGGGATTTTGCTTGAAATATTTAATCATGACTGGCATTGTTAAACCCTTTGCAGGGAGTTTGCCATCTTTGATAAGTTCTCCTCCGATACTTGTCCAGGGATAATCTGTTGCGCCTGCGTAACCAACAGATGTCACAGAACCATCAGTTAAGTTTAGTTGGGCAGAACCTTGGATATGAATCAAGTATGCATCCAAGCGATCGCGAAACCAAAATAATTCCAAACCACGCAATCGGCTTTGATTGCCTAACAAACCATTTTTGCCTTCCAACTGAACTCGTTTTGGGTGTGGTTTTGCCCACTGCTTGAAATTGGCTGGCAAAGCATAAATTGGATACTTATAGACAGATGTGCGAGTTCGACTGGCAGAATAAACTGGTTGATAGTAGGCAGTAAACTTAACAGTTCCATTCCCATCGTTCCCAACAGACTGGTAGAAAGTAAACTCCCGACTCACAGCCGCTTGTAGATCTGCAGGTGATTTAGCACTGACAACAAGCTCGCGGAAGCGCACCAAACTCCTACGAACGCGGTCGAGAGTAAACTCTCTAATGGGATAGTTCTGGTATGCTGCAATAGCTTCTTTAGTTGCTAGATAACGCAAGCTGTTATCTATTGATGTTAACAGCGCTTTCCAATCACCCTGTCTGCCGTCTCCACTCCAAATTTGTTCGTCATAACCCAAACATCTAGAGGTTGAGGTACAGTCAACAACAGGCTCAATGGGTACTAACGGTTGAAGTTCTTCGGGTTGGCTTGGTTGTGGTGACCAAGTCTCAGGTCGATTTTGTGTTGGATAAGGGGGGTAACCGGGAACCTGAGCAAAAACTGAGAATACTGGAGCGATCGAAGCCATTCCCAGACATAAAGAAACTAAAGCAAGCTTTCTTTTCATGATCTACGCAAATCTTTCCACACTAGAACTAAAAACGGGTTCCACTCGGATCGCAAGAATCTGAGCAGGACGCACTACCATATATTCACCTTGAATATTTTTAATCGGTACGCTAATAAAGTCATTAGAAGCACTTTTGGGCATAAGCTCGCCACTATACCATTTTTGAAAATCTTGAATAGTGGGAAAACGTACTTCTTCTCGATGTCCACCTTCGATAAGTAGGTGTACTGCGTACTCATTCGCTGTTCTGGGCATAATTTTAAACCATATTGAAAAACATCCAACCCATTGTCAACCACGCACCCCCAGAATGGGAAGGGGAAATACCCTGACATCAAGGCAAAGGAAATCGGGGAGCACAGAGTAAGAAAAACATTTCCTCCTCCTGTTCCTTGTTCCCAGTTGTCGCCTATGACGGTGAGTGAGTTGTCAACAGTTCCCGGTGTTGGGTAAAGGGATTAGACATTCAGCCAAAGTTTTTCCCATGTCCCCTTTGTCGTCCTTGTCCTGTGGCGTGGATTTAGGGGGATTTAACACGCGTGAAAACACGCCCTTGTCCCCACTCCCGAAACCCTTATTAATAGAATCAATAACCATTTCTTCCATTTTCTTAATGTTACTTTGCTTAATCAAGTAAAGTTTAGTTGCGAATTAAACTTCTCTAATTTTAAGGTGTTAATTTAGTAATTGAAGCAACAAAGCTTCCCTGGCAGATTAAACAGCTAGTGTGTAAAGTTAAGACGTAGAAAAAGAGGTAAAAGCGCTGTTAATTTCACATCTGTCTCGTCAAAAAGCAATAACACCCAAACCTAAAGGTGATATTTCCTCAAGTGGTGAGCAACAGGGGGCGCTGTAACTGTTGAATCCTCTCTTTTGTAAAGAGTTGATACATTCAGTACATCCCTAGCTAAAATGAACAAAGAGAGGAAGTCACTCATCTGTAGAGGCTTGGGTGTTATTGTTTTTCAAGTAACACCCAGTGTAAGCTTGTACAAACTCCAAATAGCATGGGACAGTTGAAATAGCGTTTTATGTCAATTATTGCTCTAAGAGCATGGTACTTGGAAAACTATGAGCCGATTCACGAACTGGAAAAACGTCCACCCGATCTGCGGCTCAGTAAAAGAAGCCTTTTAAAAACAGGATTAAGAGCAGATTTTTTAGAAGATATTGAACAAGTGAAAAGCTCAACTTGGTTTGGGCGCTATTTAGAAGGAGAAAATATTGAATTTTATATAGAAGGTAGTGGTGGTTATTGCTTGGCAAATATTGACTTGATAAGTCATGAAATGTATTTGACAAAGCAAGTTTTATTAGCACAGTTAGACCCCACCATTTTTTTATGCCACCAAATTGAATATCCTGAGGCGAGTGAAGCTTTACGAGAAGCAGTGTTTCAAAGCTTGGAGATTTTGAATTTGCGATCGCGCGTTCCACTATCGTTTGTTGAGTCTTACCGCCCTAAAGATGCTCCTTTAAGGCTGAGCTCTACAATGATGCGGAAAATTCGCAAAAGTTTGTTATTTATTGCCGATACCACACCTATTGTCAGCCTCGATGAGCAGCACAACCCTCAACTGCTACCCAGTCCAAACGTCTGTGTTGAAATTGGTTATGCCCTTCAATGTAAAAGAGCGGAGCAAATTTTACTAGCACAAATGCAGCGTCCTGAATTGCAAGGACAGTTTCCGTTTGATTTACAAAAGGGACAAATCTTGCAATTTCAAGACAGGGAAGAAATCAGTAAAATTCTACCGCAAGCAATAGAAAATCAACTTGTTAGATTTAAATTGTTTGTTTAATGCGGTGAGTACAATAGATTCAGAAGGCAACTGCTGTCTTCCACCTGACGCCAAATTTCGCCGCTCGATCCTAATAAGGCTATGGATTTTGAACCTCAACCTACGACCCAAACTGCTTCCGAGAAAGTTCCATTTGCGGAACCACCTATAACCCGCAAGCCATTAGAAGTGTTGCGGGACACAGAGGCTCTGTTGCGCCGTCCCGCTGTAGCGGCGATCGTACCGCTATTACCGTCTAAGATAGCTAGGAATGTGGAAACAGTTTCATCTGTTGCAGAAGAGTCTTTAAGGGAGGTGGCAAAAATTGACTTAGAGACGATCGGCGATGTTGAACTGCGATCGCCTCGTATTAAAGTTGGATTGAGTTTTGTGGGATTTGGAGCGCTGATGACAGTTGTGCTGCTGCTTTACTTGAACACGCTCCATCCTGAATTAAACGCCGTTCAGCAAATAGCAAAGTATTGGTATCAGTATGTTTGGTTTGTCTGCTTGGGTGTAGCAGGGCTGTTCATTCTTGGTCGAGAAGCAATGCGTCCCAACTGAAGGATGAAGAAGGTTGAAATACTCTTATAAAGAGTGTCTTAATCCCCCTTTTTAATTGGGCTTTAAAAGCGTCTTAGCCCTGCTATTTTTTTCATACTTCATCCTTTATCCTTTTTTATCTCTCCTTCAAATGGATGAACTCCTATTTCTGGATAATTGTCATTTCTAGGACCAAATACTCTCACAGCTGCATCAACAATATATCGAGTGACTTGTTGAGTACCTGCTGCAATTGATTGAATCATTGCGCGGACTTTATTAGCGATTACCATAGTTCTCTCCTACACTGAAAAGCTTTTTGTCTGTGTCATTCACTAGGAAGGAAAATCAAAAAAATAGATAAAAAATGAGAAGATATTTTTCTGCGAATAAGATGTGGTAGCTTTACTTGAACTACAATTTCAATGTAAGAAAAAAATTTGAGGAAATTGTGAAGATAAAGAGGTAAACTGAGAATTGAGTGTAAAGAATAATAACGATGCCACTCCTAAGATTGAATGACAGTGCCATACATCAAGTGTTGACCCATGCAAAAGTCATTGCTGTAGTGGGTCATTCAGATAAACCATATCGTACTAGCTATCAAATTGCTCAATTTATGCGGAATGTGGGTTACACTGTTTATCCCGTGAACCCACAAGTTCAAGAAATTGACTCTCAGCCCAGTTATCCTTCTCTCAAAACAATTCCAGAGCCAGTAGATATCGTCAACGTCTTCCGGCGTTCTGAGTACTTGAGTGAAATCGTTAATGAAGCAATAGACATTAATGCTAAAACTATTTGGGCGCAATTGGGTGTTGCTGATGAGGTAGCAGCACAAAAAGCATTGAATGCGGGACTGAATGTGGTGATGGATTCTTGTATAAAAGTTGAGTATTTACGTTTGGGAATTAGATAAATCGCAAGGCACTTTATGTAGCAATTCCCGTTTTGTTGACGCAATCTAAGAAATAATTAACCGCAGATGAACGCAGATCTATCTGTACCTTAGCAGATTAGGAAACGCTATATTTTGCGATCGCAACCACTATAAGTTGCTTAGTGGGGGTTATTTTGATTTTCGTGGCGATTTAGGCGGTGTTCGGTGTGCGCCAAAATATTTCTCACTGCGATAGCGCAGCCATACACGCAACACTTGCGGAATTTGCTCTTTTTCTTCCTTGGTTAGAGTGTTGTACAGGGCGAGAGCGCGATCGCGTTCACCCCTACAGGCGGCGTTGTTATGAGCATCCCAATAGCTGCGGGCTACCCGAATCCTCCGACAGACTTCCTTAATCAGTGCTTCTCCACTTAGTGGAGCCTCCTGCTTTGCCATAATTCAGATACTGTGCAATATTCTGATACAATCCTAGCAACTTAAATGTAAATTTGATTTTGGCTAAGTTAAGTATCATTGCTGTTTCATTTGTTCTGCTATACACTGTGCGTCCAGAGCTAATATAATTTTATTCTTTTTTTAGAGATTTCGTTCAGTAATTCCCGTTTGTGACAGTTGGGGTGCGGAATGGGGGATAAAAGAGCGATAGAAACCCTAGAGCTTAGCAAGGTATTTCTTCTCTCAAAATCTAGAGCAACCAACCTAGGGCTTCAGCAATTTGTCCGGCTAATTCTAAAGGATTAAAAGGTTTCGCGATCGCAGTTTTTATACCCATTTGAGCGTAGCGACGGCGATCGGATGCCTGAATTTTTGCCGTTAGCAATATCACGGGAATAGCTTTTGTTGTCGGATTTTCTTGTAACTTCTCAAAAGTTGTTGGACCATCCATATCAGGCATCATCACATCTAGCAAGATAGCATCGGGTTGGAAATCTTCAGCTTTACTAATCCCTTCCTTCCCAGAACCAGCTGTCACGACGTCCCACCCAGCTACCGTTTCCAAACAAATTTTGGTAACTTCTTGAATGTATTCTTCATTGTCAACTACCAAAATTCGCTTTGTTGCCATGGTTTTTATCCTCGCTCCTTCATAATTCATCAGAAGTCATGCGTTGAAGCAAATCCATCACCCTTTGCTCAAACTCTAGTGCTGTCACCCGCCCTTTTTCCAAAATTTCAGTATGACCCAAATTGAGACGTTGTCTCTCGGAATCATCGAGCTCTTTTGCAGAATATACCATTAAAGGGATCTTATAGAGACGGCTGTGCTGTTTCAACCACTCTACAACTGTAAACCCATCACCCTCTGGCAGAACCAAATCGAGAACTAACAAATCAGGATTAATTTCTTGGCTCAGACGAATGGCTTCTTTCCCAGTTTTTGCAAGATAGGTGTCAATATTATGCTGCTCTAACAAAGTCACGAGCACTTCTGCCAAATTGCTATCATCCTCGACAAGCAAAACACATACTCGTCTGGAAGTTTTCATCAGTGCTTGCTTGAGAGACTCAAAAAGCGATGTTTCCTCCAATGGTTTGCTCACCCAATCAACAAAATCCGTGCTGGGTTTGTGTTTTTTAGTAGGCGTGCAAACACTGCAAATTACGATAGGAATGTCCTGAGTTTCGGGTTGTTCCTTTAACGCTGCTATCACTTCCCAACCATTCATCCCCGGCATCAGCAAATCTAGTAAAATAACATCCGGACGTTCTGTAGATGCAGCTGCGATCGCCGCTTCTCCAGAACCGACGGTAATGACACGATAACGCCCGTTCTCTAAAAGCTTCTGGATTTGGTTGCGAATTTCCACTTCATCATCGCATACAAGTACCAACGGTATATGGAGAGACGGTGATATGGAGACTGGAGAACTTGAAGACACGGGGAGAGTGAAATAGAAAGAACTACCCTTACCCAGGGTACTTTCCACCCAAATACGCCCGCTATGCTGTTGTACTATGCTCCGACAAATTGCCAAACCCAAACCAGTTCCTTCATGATTGCGAGAATCTGAGGAATCAACTTGCTGGAAGCGCTCAAAAATACTGTCAAGTTTATCGGATGGAATACCCCGTCCCGTATCCCGAACTGTAAATAAAATTTGAGGAGATGAGGGAGAGGCGAGAGAAGAGGGAGACAAAATTCCTCCATCGGTTATTTCCGCACTTAGCCAAACCGTAGAACCAGGAGTAGAAAATTTAATGGCATTACTGAGCAAATTAGTTAAAGTTTGAACAATCCGATCTAAATCTGCCCATACATTCTGGTTGATGCTGGAAATTGATAGCGTCACTCCGGCTTTGTCAGCAAGGGGCTGTATGATATTGACTGCTTCTTTTATCAATTCGGAAACGTTACAAGTTTGTTTTTCCATCTTGACTTTGCCAGATTCAATGCGCTCAATATCCAGAACGTCATTGATTAACCTTACCAATCGTTCGGTACTGTCAACCGCAATTTGTAGCAAGCGTTTTCCTTGTTCTGAGTCTGGCTTAATGAGATTGCTGGCTAACATTCCTAAAGAGCCATGAATGGAAGTTAAGGGTGTGCGGAGTTCATGACTGACTACAGAAACAAACTCATTTTTCATCTTTTCTACTTGCTTGCGATCGCTAACATCCTGCAAGTAGACCGTGTATATCGTCTCATCTTTAAGCATTAACTTAGAGATAGAAGCCTCAGCAGGAAACTCCGAACCATCTTTGCGACGACCGTAAATCTCGCGGCGTTCGCCCATTCTGCGAGACACTTTCACCGACCTGCCAAAATCAGAAACGTATTGAGAGTGTACATCAGTATACCGTCTTGGCAACAGTATATCTAAGGATTGCCCCAAGGCTTCCTCAGCAGAATAACCAAAAATTTTCTCAGCCCCCTGGTTGAATAAAGTTATGCGTTGATTCCCATCAATACAAATAATGGCATCATCTGCAATGGACACAATCCCTGAAAATCGAGTTTGAGAGTTTCGCAATTCTTCTTGTGTCCGGTGACGTTCATTAAGTTCTGACTGGAGTTGTTCGTTAGCTCGCATCAGTTCAGCAGTACGTTCTGCGACTCTCAATTCCAATTCATCCTTAGCTTTTCGTAAAACTTCTTCTGAATTTTGCCTTTCAATTGCTGCAGACAAAACATTAGCTATAGATTGTACAAAATGAATGTCATCTTGAGTAAAAGTTTGTTTTGTGCGGGCATATGCTCCTATGACACCATAAAAACCATTGCGTTTGGTTATTGGTACGCTCAAACCACTAATAATTCCATGCTCTTGCAATAAAAAAGAACTGCTAAAGCGAGTTTCTGTTGGCAAATCTTCAACAATCACGGGCTGTTGAACAAGCAGGGTGTAACCAGCAATAGAATTTTCAGGGCTGATAATAGTCTGTTCTATAAGTTCTTGATTCCAACCCACTCCCGCACGCAAAACCATTACATTTTCTTCTGGAAGGAGTTCTAATATTTTGCAGTACTCAACTTCTAAATTTTCCACAATTAAATCAACTGCTTCTTTCATCAAGCTAGAAAGGTCTGTACCAGAAAGAGCCGATTGACCTAACTGAGCCACTGTTGCTTGTTGTTTAACGCGAGTTTGCAAGCTTTTTTGAAATGTATCATTGCTGAGAGCAACAGGTTTGCTAGCTTGCGTTTCGGCAATTTTCTGCCGCAATTTTCTTCTTTCTAAACGGTTGATAATCCGTGTCACAAGTTCCGGTCCAACAATCGGTTTGCTGACAAAATCATCTGCACCTACAGAAAAGACTTGATTGACAATATTGGCATCATTGTGAACTGTTAGAAATAGTATTGGTAACTCACTCCAGTGGGGATCGTTACGGACAACTTTACAAATTTCAATACCATTAATTTCTGGAATTTCTACATCTAGTATGAGTAGATCTGGTTTGACCTCTTCTAAAGTTTTCCAAAAGCTTTGGGGGTCTTCTAAATAAGTCACTTTAATTCCCCAAGGGCTGAGTAAGTTTTGCAACACTGCACCTATTTTGGGATCGTCATCAACAGCTAAAATATGTGCCTCTACATGCGATACATCTAGCAAAACTTGTTTGACTGCTTCTAAAATTTGTGCGATCGCCATGGGCTTTTGTAAAAAATGCCCTCCACTACGAGCCACTTGCAAGCGATTGGTAAAATCACTTTTTTCTGTGAAAACTATGGCTGGTACTGGCGGTTGGCGTTGGCTTAATTCTGCTAATAAACTAAAGCTATCTTCATGATTTGGAAAAACATCAAGGTCAATCAACACAACGTTGGGATTTTCTCGATAGAGACAACTTCTTGCTGCCTCTATACTAGTAGCAATTTTGACTCTCAATTCCCAACTTCCAGCTTCTTGTTCGATTTGTTCGGCTAATGTCCCCTGCTGTGTTGTTTGTTGGTCTTTGTTACTTGCAATTGCAAGCAACAAAGGATGTTCAGCCATTTGGGGTTGTAACGATAAAGCCCAAGTCTCGTGACAATCTTGCTCTATCTCCTGACGCAATTGCCCAACTAAACTGGCAAATTCAGATTTTTCAGCTACAGTCAATGCTTGATTTGCTTTCAGAATACGCTCAATTTTTCTGGCGATTTGGGAACCCAAAGAAAAGCCAAAAGTCCCCAAGGAACCAGCAAGTGTATGAGCTTCTTTTTGAGCCTCTTTCCGAAGTTTTTGATTTAAAGTTTTTTGAGTGGAAATGCTAGCAGCAGCATGCTCGAGAACGGCGACTTGTTCATCAACCCGTCCTTTAAATCGGTTCCATACAGCAGCAACCCCCTGAAGAGTTTGCTGTTGTATAGTTTTTTCTTTAGGCAAAGATAATACAGAATCTTCTGCCCTGCGGTCGTGCTCCTCATCTTCTTGTTTGACTTCCGCCTGCTGCCTGAGACGATAACCAATACCATAAACTGTTTCTATCAAATCCCCCGGTGCGCCTGCACTTTTGAGTTTCTGTCGCAAACCTTTAATATGAGTGCGAACAGCTTCTTCACCCGGAGTATCTTCATAGGACCAAAGATGTTCCAAAATCATGCCACAGCTAAATACGCGACGGTTATTACGCATAAAAAGCTCTAACAGTCCATACTCCTTAGGAGTTAATGAAAGATGCTCTTCTCCATACGTAACTTCACAGCTTATGGGATCGAGACGCAACTGACCGCTTGCTAAAACGGGCTGTGATGCTACACCCCCCCGACGCAAAAGCGCTCGTATCCTAGCAACTAATTCTTCTTCATCAAAGGGTTTGACAAGATAATCATCTGCTCCTGCGTCTAACCCGATAGCTTTCTCGTGACTGCTATCGCATCCTGTTAATAATAAAATCGGCATTCGCAAGCCTTTAGACCGTATCTGACGGCAAAGGCTGATACCATCTATTTTTGGTAAAATAACATCTAAAAGTATTAAATCATAATCAAAAGTCTCAATCAAATCCCAAGCTGCTTGTCCATCAGAAGCAACCTCAACTACATAGTTCTGATTATTGAGAACGGCAGCTAGAGCATGGGCAACAAGTTGGTCATCCTCTACTACTAAAATTTTCATTGGTGAATAAAAACTTGATATATAGTATCCGCTCAATAGCGGGCAATTTCCGAATTTTAAATCGAGCCGGGGATAATATCTCCGGCTTTTTATAAAGGGTAACATAATACATCAGTTGGCTTGTGGTATTTGCAAAGCTTGAAGATTTTTCTTGCCTTTTGAGGAGCGTTTGTGACATACTTGATTTAAAATACGGTAAATCGATAAGTTTAGTGATATTTTATGAAAGGGGCTGCCAGTTCTCCAATTCCCGTAAGTTGGGGTGCGGAGCAAACAGACCCATTAACAGTTATGGAATAAAGGTGACAGTTGTTTAACCATAGGGGTGATAGGGATTCACAATGCTAAAAGACGCTCGAGGACTTGAAGTGACAACAGATTCTCAAGAAACGATCGCAGCTATTAATCGTTTCATCGAACAAGCCCTTGGTTATGGAAAGGATGCTGAAGCTTGTCTTTTAGAGGGAATTGCCGCAGATCCAACTTGTGCCACAATTCATGCATATGCGGCTGCTCATTACCTCTCTCAAGAAAACGCTGTAGCAACTCAGCAAGCAATAGCTCACTTACAGGTGGCACAACAACACGTAGCAAAACTAACGAAACGAGAACAGTTATACGTACAAGCCATTGCAGCTTGGGGATCGGGAGCAATTGATAGAGCGATCGCATTACACGAAGAAATTACCCAAGAGTTTCCTCGCGATTTGATTTCGGTTCAACAGGGACAGTATCACTACTTCTACTTAGGAGACAAAGAGAGACTGCTCAAAATAGCTCAAAAAGTTCTCACCGCCAATCGAGACAATCATTACCTGTACGGTATGGTGGCATTTGGATTGGAACAGTGCCACCGACTCGCAGAAGCAGAAGCGTTGGGTCGTCTGGCAACTACAATCAATCGTCACGATCCTTGGGCGCATCACGCTATAGCTCATGTAATGGAAACTCAAGGACGCGTGAGTCAGGGGATCGCTTGGATGGAAAAGCACGCAGATACTTGGGAAAACTGCAACTCCATGCTTTACACCCATAATTGGTGGCATATAGCGCTTTATTACCTTGAAAGAGGCGATATAGAAAAAGTTTTTTCACTGTATGACACTCGTGTTTGGGGTGGCGCTCAGAAAAGCTCTCCCAAAGATCAAGTAGGGGCGATCGCAATCCTGTTAAGGTTGGAGTTGCGTGGAGTGGATGTTGGAGAACGGTGGCAAGAGTTAAGTTTTTATCTTTACCCTCGCATCTACGAACACGCATTACCCTTTCAAGACTTGCATTATATCTATGCACTGGCAAAAGCAGGGCGTCGAGAATGGTTAACCCAAATGTTGGAAAGTATGGAAAGGTATGCCAAAACTGTCAATCCATACTTACGTCAAAACTGGTTTGAGATTGCTATTCCTGCTGCTAAAGGTTTGGTTGCCCACGCAATCGGTCACTGGTCAACTGCGATCGCGCAACTAAAACCTGTTGTACCACAACTCTATAAACTGGGTGGCAGCCATGCTCAACGAGTCTTGTTTGAACAAGTTTATAGAAATTCGCTTTTACGAGAGGAAAAGTTTTCTACAAGTACTTTATACTCCTCCAACTCCACAACAGCAAAACGCCGAACTCCTACTTCTTCCATAACAGATTGCAGTTCTGTATCTGGCTGGAGTAAAGCAAATTGAAGTTGCTCAATCAAAGACTTACCGAGATGTTGAGCAACCACTAGAGGTGGCATGGGAGATGGTCCGAGTACCTCTACCACGCGCAATTGGTGGGATAATTCTGGAAATTGTCGCAATTCTTGCTCCAATACCACACTATCAATAGCCGCACAGTCAACTCTTCCATTTAATACCCATTCAATGGAACGTTGGTGAGAACCCGATTGTATTGCTTTCCTAAAAAACTTTTTAGAATGCCCGGTTTGAATTAAGCGATCGCACAGCAAATTGTAACCGCTATTAGAACCTAAATCGTTGTAGCCAAAACTTTTAAGAGCTAAATCTTCAAACTTTGTCAAATCACTAGCCGCATTGACAATAACATCGGAAAAGTAGATTGGGTAATTTTGATAGCGCGTTGCTTTCATAACAGGAGCAACTAACACCTGCAACCAATCGGGTACAACCTGGCAATACCTAATAAGAGGTAATCCACAGATAAATGCCAGGTCTAATTGATTTTCAACGAGCAGGGGATCGTCTAGCGGATCGCATTCACCTTGGTGAAGTTGAGTTGCAACACCTAAGACACGACCTGCATAAGCCACAACTGCTTGATAAAAATGGAACAAGTTAGGAGCTAAATATGACACGGCTCTTAACTTTTGTAAGTTTGCTACTTGCGACTGACAGTCTTCCACTCACGGTCTCCAATTTCTTGATGTGCTACAAGTTGCAGCAAACTGCGGCAAGACCAATAAACTTGCAAGAAAATCACGCTTATCAAGGTAAGCAAACCAATTATTAAAACCGTTCCATATGCTTTGGTATGCCACCAAAAACGCATCGCAAGTGCGGTACTCAGGCGTAATACTGTCATTTTTATGACTCCTCTACCCTAAAATAAGGTTATTCTATTTTTAAAATACGGTAAATCGATTAGTATAGTGTAATTAAGTATTGTTGCACAGTCAATCAAAAAAAGCAAAGTCTGAAAGCAAATTTTAGTAGTTCTTTTGTTCGCATTGAAAGGGTTGGGATTAAGGGGGGGTAAATCCAACCTGCGTGTACTTGCGTGTATGGATAATTATTCTGGCATTTCATCCACAGAATCCAGACAATATACTGGTTATGCAGTGGCTTAAATAAACATAGCCGTTATCATTTGGATGGCATATACCTTTCAGATTAAGTAGACACACTCCACAGCAGGTCTTGATTTTTATGTTGAGTTATGTAACAGAAGTCACAAATTTGGAGTAAATATTTACGCCCAAAGAAATAAAACTATTGGCTTGTTTTGAGAAACTTTATATATCAATGGGAAGAAGTATAACCTTGTGCTCTTCGCAACAATGAGACAACATCAACACTTTTGGTCTACAAAGCAAGAGTGAGATCTAAATTTGATGGCAATATTTTCCTGAGCAGAAAGATTTATGTATGAAAGGAGAAATGAATACTGTTACAACTCCTATCTAAATTCTAAAATTTGAATAAATCACTCCAGATGCTGAGAGTATGGGATCTGAAAAAGAGATTTCAAAAAATATACAAGAACATTAAAACAATCTTAAACTTTTAAGTTATCTACCCAAAGTGTAAAGCCATGCTGACAACTCAAGCGTCAAGTTTCGAGCGAAGAATCGTGCGACTATTCAAACATTTAATTTATTCAATGATGTCTCCCTGGCAATGTCCGCTACCAATAGCAGAAAACACAACAGATAAAGTCGCTCTCTATTTTTACAAAAATGACAGATGGGTTCCAATTATGTTTTACAAATTGGAAGAAGCGATCGCGCTTTATCATCAATCGCAAAGTTATGAAATGCAAATACAGATATTTCCACCCGAATTAAATCCCAATGATTTTGATTTGTCCTCCTACCAAGAAAGTCCACCACACAACAAACTTCCATCAAATTCAATAAGGGTATAATTTATCCCCTGTTGCGGAATCAAAAACAAATAGCTTATCCAAATTCAATTCCAAAGAAAGGCGATCGCCCCTTTGAGGAAGTACGTTTGTAGCAGTTTGAACATTCAAAATCACCGACGTATCCGGAAAGCCAGTTCGCACCAAAGTCTCCCGCCCCAGAGGTTCCACTACCTTAACCTCCACAGTTAACTCACCAAACTCTTCTTCTCGGTGTTCTTCTGAAGTTTGCTCCAACGGGGGTAACTCCCGCAACCCACTGCTTTGAGAACGCAACTTCTCTCTACGCCTCTGCGGTTCAACAATAGAAATATGTTCCGGACGAATTCCCAAATCAAAACCCTGTCCCACCCCAGGACGCAGTTTTTCCTTGACAGAACTCGGACAGGGTAATATTTGACCGACAACGTCAAAGCCATTACCTGTAAATTTTGCAGGTACGATATTCATTGGAGGACTACCCAAGAAAGTAGCCACCATACGGTTCGTTGGTTGAGAGTAGATAGTATTTGGTGCGCCAATTTGTTGAATTCGTCCCCGATTGAGAACCACTATTTTGTCAGCCAAAGTCATCGCTTCAACCTGATCGTGAGTCACATAAATAGTCGTAATTCCCAGTTCTTGATGAAGTTGTTTCAACTCAGCCCGTGTATCGTCCCGCAATTGAGCATCTAGGTTAGATAGTGGCTCATCAAGTAAAAAAACTTGTGGTTCGCGAGCAATAGCTCTTCCCAAAGCAACACGCTGCTGCTGTCCGCCTGAAAGTTGCTTGGGTTTGCGTTCTAAAAGATGTTCTAGAGAAAGCGATCGCGCTACGACCTTCACTCTTTCTTGAATGATTTTCGGGTCAACTTTTCGCATTTGCAGCCCAAAAGCAATGTTTTGTGCCACTGTCATGTGAGGATAGAGGGCGTAGTTTTGAAATACCATTGCCACATCTCGCTGTCTTGCGGGAATATTGTTAACCAACTTTTCCCCGATATAAAGTTTGCCAGATGTTGCTGTTTCCAAACCAGCGATAGTTCGCAAAATAGTAGATTTGCCACAACCAGATGGTCCAACCAACACCCAAAACTCACCATCAGGTATATCGAGAGTAATATCCTCAATAGCCGTGACGTTATTAAATCTACGCTTAATGTTTTCTAGACGAACGGTTGCCATTTTAGATGATTTGCTAATTGCTAATGGCTAATAGCTAATTGCTGATTGCTAACTGCTAACTGCTAATTGCTGATTGCTAACTGCTAACTGCTAATTGCTAATTGTCTATTAACCATTAGCCATTAGCCATTAGCCATTTATTAACTCCATACTGAATGAGATAGTAAAGAAGCCATCGCTCTAACACCTCTTAGTTGATTGGATAGGGGTAAATGACCTCGAGGAGCACTGAGATTCCAGGTAAATTCGTTGGGATATCGAGTCCAGTTATTTCCTTTTTTCCAACCAATTTTTTCCCAAAGATTATCCCAGTTTTTTCCCAAGCCCAACCAAATTTCTCTTTGAACGGAAAAGCCAAATTTACCTTCTGAGTGAACTACCCATAAGGTGTTTAATGTTTGTAGGTCTGTAGCTGGAAAATTTTCAACTTCTGTAAAATACAGCCATTTTCTTTGTACTGCTGTGGGTCCAGCCAGTTCACACATTTTTTGTAGAGTCACGCGATCGGCAGCTTGAAAATCCTGGGCTGCTAGAAGCTTTTGGATGGGACTATAATCAATATTGGAATCTGATTTTAAGGGAACTATTCCTGAAGGAAAATTATTTTGCAAAAATTCCTTGGCTTTGGGTGAATCAGAGCTAGAAAGTACTTGGTAAACTTTCCCGTCTACCCAAGTTGCAGGATTATTACGGCGTTCATATAAAAATTCCATCAGAACATCTAATCCCCCTTCTCCCAAGTTAGCAAGCTGTGGAATCACCTGCTGTTGGATTTGAAGAGACCCAGCGACTAGGGGTTGGCGGAGGGATTCGATGTTACTAGCAGTGCCTGATACAATCATTGGGTCTGTCATGCAGTAGTTACTCGTAAAACGCGATCGGTGAACAAGCTATAAGCTATCAATTTGTTTTATAGCGTACTGTTATGAAAATAAGGGAGCTAGGGGTTGAGATCTGAGGAAGAGAGATTTTTATGTATGGTTGTAAGCGATCGCCTCCGTATTTCTAAAAGTTGATGATTCCTTGGAGTTGACCTCGAAGGAACTCTCCTCAAACAGTAGACGTGGAAAGTGTATAAGCGGTAAAATAGCAACGGTTTCGTGAATCCCAAGCAAGGCACGCCAAACACTCTACGAACAGGGGAAAAGAAGACTCTGCGCCTCATCGAAAAACGTTTTGTCTTGCTGAAGCCTCTGAATTAGATCGGAGGTTGCTTACAAATCTACCAAATAAAGACGCAAAAAAATCTTCTCGCCTTCCAATCATAAGTTTCTCATTTTCGGGTTTAATATCCCAAGAGCACAGACGTTGCAGCATAGCCAATCAGGAGTGTTGAATGTACGATAAAATTACCGCACCCACAACGGGGGCAAAAATCACCTTCAAAAACGGTGAGCCTGTTGTTCCTGACAATCCAATTATCCCTTTTATTCGAGGTGATGGTACGGGAATAGATATTTGGCCTGCTGCTCAAAAGGTTCTTGACGCTGCTGTGGAAACAGCTTACAAGGGCAAGCGCAAGATTAGTTGGTTTAAGGTTTTTGCAGGGGACGAGGCTTGCGAAGTTTACGGGACTTACCAGTATTTGCCCCAAGATACGCTTACGGCAATTAAGGAATACGGTGTCGCGATTAAGGGACCTCTGACGACTCCTATTGGTGGCGGCATTCGTTCCCTGAATGTGGCATTGCGTCAAATTTTTGACCTCTATGCCTGTGTACGCCCTTGCCGATACTATCCTGGGACTCCTTCTCCTCATAAAACTCCAGAAAAACTGGATGTCATTATTTACCGGGAAAATACAGAGGATATATATTTGGGAATTGAGTGGCGTCAAGGAAGCGAAATTGGCGATCGCTTAATCTCTATCCTGAACAAAGAACTGATCCCTGCAACTCCAGAACACGGTAAAAAGCAAATTCCTTTGGATGCTGGAATAGGTATTAAACCGATTAGCAAAACTGGTTCCCAACGCTTGGTAAGGCGTGCTATCAAACACGCTTTGCTACTTCCCAAAAACAAGCAAATGGTGACTCTGGTGCATAAAGGCAACATCATGAAGTACACCGAAGGTGCTTTCAGGGATTGGGGCTACGAATTGGCAGTCAGCGAATTTCGCTCTGAGTGCGTCACCGAACGGGAATCTTGGATTTTGAGTAACAAAGAGAGCAATCCCAATCTTTCTTTGGAAGACAATGCTCGCAAGATTGAACCTGGGTTTGATGCTTTGACTTCGGACAAGCAAGCCCAAATTGTTGAAGAAGTGAAAACAGTTCTGGATTCAATTTGGGAAAGCCACGGAAATGGCAAGTGGAAAGATAAGGTTATGGTCAATGACCGCATTGCTGATAGTATTTTCCAACAAATCCAAACCCGACCTGATGAGTACTCCATTTTAGCGACTATGAACCTAAATGGAGATTACTTGTCTGATGCAGCTGCAGCCATTGTCGGCGGGCTGGGTATGGGACCGGGAGCAAATATTGGCGATGAATGTGCTGTTTTTGAAGCTACCCACGGAACCGCACCCAAGCACGCTGGGTTGGATAGGGTGAACCCCGGTTCGGTGATTTTGTCCGGTGTGATGATGCTGGAGTATTTGGGTTGGCAAGAAGCAGCAGATTTGATTAAGAAAGGTTTGGGGGATGCGATCGCAAATCGTCAAGTCACGTATGATTTGGCACGTTTGTTAGAACCACCTGTAGAACCTTTAAAGTGTTCTGAATTTGCTGATGCAATTATTAAACATTTTGGTTAGTAGTTGGGTTGGCAATGCCCACTATTAAATTAATCGCAATACCGATCTAGATCCCTCACCTCGTTCCCAGGCTCCGCCTGGGAATGCCTTTATAGAGGCTCCGCCTCTTGCGATCGATTTGTCACGTGAGGGAGCGTTAAATAAGAGGTGCTACCCCAATTGACTAGCTATAGGCTTTAAAAAGTCGAGAATTTTGCAGTTTCCGATCTCATCGCAATCCTAATTGTAAAAATTACTTTTTTTAATAAACCGCAGAAGCGCACCTGAACGTAGAGAAAAGAAAGAGAAGATTATACAAATCATTTGGGATTGTTATAGTACGGAAAATAACACACAAAAGTTACGGTTTTATACACTATTTGAAGTGGAATAGTGCATATATTAAAAGAGTCAGCTTTAGAGATAAAACTCTGTCCTGACTGTTAAACTTTGAATGAGAGCATCAAGAAGCTAATGACTAAAATCGTAGATGCCAACTGGGAAAGAGTGAATCCCACTTCTGTCATTACTGGTAATGGAAACAACGAAAATTTAGAACAAGCCATTCTAGAAGCTATTGAGCAAGCCCGTACAGCTTGTGAATTGAAAGGAAATAGTTCAACTGAATGTGCTGTAGCTTGGGATATTGTTGAAGAGTTGCAAGCAGAGAAATCTCATAGGTTAGCAGCACATCGCAAAACTGCTTTAGAGGAATATTGCGATCGCAACCCAAATGCGATTGAATGTTTAATTTATGATGTCTAAATTTATAGGTTGCTGTATTCACAGTCACTCCCATTAAAAGTTCCGCCTGAATTACTAAATATTCAGGCGGTTTTTATTGTATAAAGATTCTTAGATGATTTATAGTATTAATTCGTAGTAGTACTTCATCGCATATCTATAGCGAAGACAGCACAACGACTAACAATAAATCTCATCCCAAGCTTCCAGCACTGTGTTGATACAATTGAATCATTTCTTTTTCTGTCAATTTATAGACATTATTTAGTTGCCAACCAACAGACTCTAGAGCGCCGGTACAGTAATCACAATTTCGGGTTAGAATGACCAAAGGGGCTGACACAAAAGTTGTACAGTGTCTAATTATGTAAAATTATGTAAAGTATTTCTCATTTAAGGGGAGTAGGTTGAAACTCATGCAACCACCCTTGTGCTACTTACCAGTGGAGTTATCAAACGCGGAGCGGGCGATCGTTAATCATATCAAACGTGCCAAACTGTTCCTAGTCATGCAGCAAGTGCATCACAAATTCTTTGGTTGAATTTCACGTTAGAGTTAGTCAACAACTTTGATGATAGTCCGTGCAGATCAACAGCCAAAACCACCTGAATTCAGAGCAGATAAAATAGTTAAAACGCTTTTTTTGCTTAAGTTTTGGGGAAACGTGTTCGGCTTGGCGCTTGGATAGTTCACACGCTGTGTCCTTGGGCAGTGGCTTGGTCTACTAAACGCGCCCAAACATGAAGATTATGAACGACAGCAGTGCGTCGTAGATCAAACAAGTTTTTGCGTAATCCAATATAACGAGCACGGTTCCGTTGCCAATGTCCCAGATGTGCTAAAGAATGCTCCACCGCCACGCGCTCACGCAGTCTTGCTCGCCCTACTTTACTTAATTGACGCTGCCGAAATTCCTGTAATAACTGCTCTTCCGGATGGATGGAAACACTTCGTCCACGTGGATTTGTCGTACAGCCTGCTTGTCTTGGACAACTTGCACAAGCGGTTTTGGGAAATTGTACCTTGGCTCCTACCTGAAACGGTAAAGTGATTTGATTTGGACAAGTGATCTTTTGCTCCTCCCAATCCAAGACAAATGATGTTTTGGGAAAGCGTCCATCGCGATTCCGGACTGGCCAAGCTTTGCAGTAAACATTTAACTCTTCGCTTCGGTGACGTACTAATTTGCTACTGAGATAAGCACGGTCAATCTGCAACTCCACTAATGTCACGTCTTGAGCTTTAAGGTCATTACTAATGGCATCACTTACCCAAGCTTCTGGAACATTAGCTGGAGTCAAACCCACAGCCCGCACTATTCCAATATCTAAATCGGTAAGGACATGACGTTTATAACCATCAAAACGTTGATGGCGACTTTTACGCCCGTGACGCATTGTCGGGTCTTCGACACTGATTCGTCTATTCTTGGCTACCCCACGCCGCAGTTGTGGTGTCCCATTTGCGGTGAGTTCCACATCCTGAGATTCAACCTGTCGTGCCACTTTCAGATTCTGTTCGATACTATCGGCAACACCTAGTTGATGATTTTGCTCCAGCCAATTTTCCACTTCTTGGAGGGCAACAAGCAACTTGGACAAAGCACTAGAGCGTTCTTCTGGATTGTCCCAATCTATATCCAGTGCAGCTTTCACACTTGCACCACTGATAAATTCTGCTCCCAATTCAGCCGCTATCACCGTCAGCTCCCGCCCCTGCTGACGGGCTATCACGCTGATTGCCTTTTTCAGAGCGTGACCCAACAGATTATAAGTATCCTCTACTTTTGCTGCTCCCCATAATGGCGATGAATCGAGTGCTGCTCGTAAATTTTTGGCTCCAAAACCACTTGTCTGTTTTGCTAATTCCACCGTGCGTTCAATCAGCCGTCGGTCTAATCGCCGCTTTATTAGTTGAGCGCGAAACCGCACCAGCGTTGGTTTACTAAATGGTGGTTCTTCACAGTCCAGACAATTCAGTACTAACTGCCAGCGCCTATCCATCAACATCGACTCAATGGCCTCGTCATCACTCGCTCCGGTGTATGCTTGCAGAATGGTTGCCAATGCTAGGGGTGCTGGCGGTATCGGTGGTTGACCTCTGGGGCTATCATCATAGATTTTTGCCAACTCTGTTTGGAATTCATCATCAAATAATTGATGACGTACTTGCCGTAAGAAAATGAACAGCTTAGCACGTTTGATACGATTAACGATCGCCTGCTCCGCCTTTGATAACTCCACTGGCGGGTGCCATAAGGGTGGTTGCATGAGTTTAAACCTGTTCCCCTGAAATGAGAAATACTTTACACAACTTTACTTAATTGGACACTGCACAACTCTTGTATCAGCCCCTTTAGTCATCCTAACCCGAAATTGTGATTACTGTACCGGCGCTCTAGTAAGGCAATTACATCGTCAGGGCTAGCGTTACATCGGGCAGGTTGGGAAAACCAATCTTGTTGATCTGAGCGCAAAAATGCTCTTGAGTACATCTGGTGTCATCGGCACTAAATCTTCTCCCACTCTCATTAGGTAGGCTCCATCAAATGCCAATGGTTGTCCGACAGGACGGGTTGGCACTTCAAAAACCAACACTCGTCCATCAGGATGCTCCAATTCTGTAACATCTACCCGAAATCTGATATTTGAATTTCTTTTTCATATTGTGCGATAAGCCGGGTACGGCTTGCGCTTCGCGATCGCTTCTTCAATAATTTCATTACTAACATCGGAAACATCGGATTTGGAATAAATAGTAGCAAAGATGATTGCTTGAGTAGTTTTCATATAATAAATGACTCGATAGCCTCCACTTTTTCCTTTTTGAATGTTGCTATTTTTGAGACGAACTTTGAAAACCTGATATTTCACTCCAGCAATTCTGTCTCCAGGAATTTCACCTGCTTGCAGTTGCTCAATTCACGGTTGGAGATTGCTACGAATTGAACGATAACGTTTAGCCAGTTCTCGAAGAGCCCTTTTAAACCGAGGAGTCAGATTTATGGGCAAGGTTTAAGATTCCGACGTTGTGGGTTGACGGGTGGTGTCAGAGATGTTTTATGAGATTTGGGGAGATGGTGCAGTGGCAAAAATCTGTATAAATATAATTGTAAAAATTTAGTAATACTAGTAATTTCTTAAAACTAAGAGTGATATTAACTTTCATACTCCAAGTATTGTTTAGCCCATTCTTTAGCCTTTGCTTGATACTGCTGATTTACCTCATTAATGTATCTTGCGGCAATTTTACGCATATTGTTCTTATCCGGAGCGGATTTAACGAATTCTTTAAAAGAACCATTCCCTTTCAAAAATAATTCAATTGCAGATCTTAATTGAACATCATCTAATGTACACAGCTCATAGTGTAAGTAAGCAACTGTTGGTATTGGAAAATTAGTATCTTCAACTTGATTTACCATTACCCCTACATTACTAAAACAAAACTCTTTAAATCCTATCAAGTTTACAGTATCAAGATGCCCTTTCAGCAGTAGCATTCCCAATGCGATTTTCTCTAAATCTTCAGGACATGATGCTAACCATAAGGAGGGGAATCCCTTCCCCTCCTTGATATCTCTTAAATATCTACTAGCATGTTCTGGAGATGGAATTGCCTGCTGTTGTGTTCCTGCTTTCCACATGGCAAGGCTTTTCACACCCCTGTAATACAATATTTCACTCACACCTTATAATGACTCCAAGTATTCACGTACAAATATACTCTCTTCATTTTTAAGCAAATTTTTGGCTTCTGCAAGTATTTCTTCTGCTATTGGCACTTCACCCAAAGCAAAACTTATCGCCTCTAATGCTGAATATCTGACTTCGGCTTCTGGATGTTTTAATAAAATCTTAATCATTGAAGCCGCATCTTGCGAATATAACTTACTTTCTAAAAGAGCGGCAAGAAGCCGTGCGATCGCTTGTAGACGAAACAAATCTAGCCTTGCTATCACTTGATGCAGTATTTTAATGTCTTCTTTTGACAAAGCTGCATGACCTTCAATTAGTGCATCTCGAATTTCTTCAACTCTGTCTTCAAAGTCACAAGTATCTGTACTGGAAAACAGATACATAAACGTACTGTATTTCCACATTATTGACTCTAATCTATGTAGAGTAGCAGTTCTTGCTGTCTTTACTATTTTATAGTGTTCAGGACTACTACCACTACTGGATGTAGGATTTAAATACTGACCACTCTTGGGAGCAAGTAATGTACTCATTGAAAAAGCTCCTTTGTTTTTTCTGTAATACTCTTAAAAAATATATCTTCTCTAAAACCTTTTAGATTCACTTCAAAGATTTTTCCTATTTCTTCATCATCAGGATCGAGATTAACTTCTTGAAAAACATCAATATCAAATATTAAAGGATAAGCTTTCTTACTTTCTTGATTTTCAAGCATCTGACCAATTGTTTGATTAATAATTGCTCTAGATGGCTGATATTGCGTATGACTTAAAACCAATTGCATAAAGTAGCCTTCAATTACTACTGATAAATCACTTGGCATTTCTGGTAATGTTTTTATATATTGTTTTAATTCTATTCCTCCTTCTCCCGTTAGGGGTATATTTATTTGATTTACATAGCGTAAACCAAGACGCACTACTTTTAAAGGGGACGTAATTTCAACATATTTTTGCCATAGTTGATATGCTTCTCCATAAAAATCTTGCCAGCTTTGATAAGGTTTCAATTTACTAAACGTAAATCCCTGTAACTTAGCTTGAATTATTTTTTCTTTGTCATTAGAAATAAAAATATATCCTTCCGGTTGATTGGACATTGAAAATAACCGAGGATTTATTTCTTCCGGCTTTTCTAAATTTAATTCAAAACCTCCTTGAAGCGCTATTTTCTTTTGAATATTCGGGAAAGATTCTTTTATATCTTCTTGAAAAATCAAAAGCTCTTCATAATGAAAATCATCACGAAGATTGACTGTTATATCAAAAATAGCTTCAGTTATGGGTGGATTAGGAAATCTCATGTTTCATTAATTTAGAAACCGTTAAAAACGTATGGCTAAAATTTTAGTAGCCATAATATAGTCTACATGACTTTAACGTTATTTTCCGTATCATAGCTGTATACTACATCAAACCTTTATAAGTATTTGTGGTTCTACCCCACAAACACTTGTAACTTTATCTCCTTTCCTCCCAATCAGGCCAATCAGCAGATATAAAGCACTTAAACAGCTTGCCGTAGTTGGGTACGAGCAAATGTACTAGTTTGCGAACAGTTTTATCGATCCAGGAAACCATATTAATTATTAGTAAAACATATATGACCAAAACTGGAGAAAATACACGTTTACGTTATTAATCTGGTGCGTCTACATTGAAAAACATTATGCTACTCCAAATCTGTAGATATGCTTCAATACTCAGTCAAACTGCTACTACACTATTTAAAGTATAGATGAATACCTATACTTAGCTGATTCATCCCGTATTTATGCAACGCCAATTTGTCAAGTGGTCAAATAATTTGGCAATCGACAGGTGGGTTGAAAGAAATATCACTGCAATTTACAGGGGTACGTTCTGCGGTTTCAACACCCCTCCCAGCTAGAGGCGGGTTGAAAGATTCTCTCTTGCTGACATAAATGTAGTAATAACCTTGTTTCAACATCCCTCCCAGTTAGAGCTACGGTGTACACACAAGTCGAGTTGAGAATTAAATGGACGGAAAAGAACGGAAAATGATTTTTTGAAATCCTTGATTTTCGTTCAATTTCTGCCAATAAGCTAACACTATTGAGAATCAAGAGGCTCAACTCAAAACCTTACCTACTAAGGTTTTTATCTGACCAGGCAAGGATTTTAGGACTTGTGTGTACACCGTAGCCCAGTTAGAGGCGGGTTGAAAACTACACACCAACCAGAAGAAGTTGTTGATAAGCAAAATAATTTATATTTAAAAAAAGGTGGGTTGAAAGGCGCACTTCGTTCGGGAAATCCCGAACGAAAGCACTGGCAATAAATAAGGACTATGATTTTAATAGTTCCTAATGCCGATTGATTCTCATCATTAACTGATTTGTCAACACGGACATTAATTTGGCAAGACGGACACCAATTTGTCAACGCGGACAAATAATTTGGCAATCGACACCTAAAAATCGGGATGACTGGATTCGAACCAGCGACCCCTTCGTCCCGAACGAAGTGCGCTACCAAGCTGCGCTACATCCCGGCAATAAAATGCCACTTTAAGTATATCACAGCAACTGAAGAAATGACAAAACCAGATTGAAAAATTACGTGCATGGGGTTAGGGGTCTGGAGGGAGGGTTCATAGCATGACGACCCGCTATGATGAGCGATAAGCTGGGTACAGTTTGCGCTAAGAGCGATAAGCTCGGTACAGCTTGCGCCGAAGCGATAAGCGAAGCTTAACGGAGGACAGCCGTATCGCAACTCATAAACCTTGCTACCATAAGTTGTGTATATCTAGAGTGGTAGAAACGACTGTGACTGTAAAGCCAGACTGGTTGCGGGTAAAAGCGCCTCAATGGGAGCGCGTTGGTAACGTTAAAGAAATTTTGCGGGATTTAGCCCTCAATACGGTTTGTGAGGAAGCGTCCTGTCCGAACATTGGGGAGTGCTTTAATGCTGGTACAGCCACATTTTTAATTATGGGACCAGCTTGCACCCGTGCCTGTCCCTATTGCGATATTGACTTTGAGAAAAAACCCAAACCTCTAGACCCTACAGAATCAGCTCGACTGGCGGAAGCAGTACGGCGGATGAAACTCAATCATGTGGTCATCACCTCTGTTAACAGAGACGATCTCCCTGATGGTGGCGCTTCGCAGTTTGTCCGTTGTATTGAAGCCATCCGCACTGTTTCTCCCCACACGACCATTGAAGTCTTAATCCCAGACTTGTGCGGACATTGGGAAGCACTAGAGTTAATTCTTCAAGCACAACCGGAAGTTCTCAATCACAACACAGAAACAGTTCCTCGTTTGTATCGTCGCGTGCGTCCCCAAGGAAACTACGAACGGACAGTAGAATTGCTACAACGTTCTCGCACTTATGCACCTTGGGTTTACACCAAATCCGGGATTATGGTGGGTTTGGGTGAAACAGATGAAGAGATTCGCCAAGTGATGCAGGATTTACGGGCTGTGGATTGCGATATTTTAACAATTGGGCAATATCTCCAACCTTCTCAAAAACACCTACAAGTGTCTCAATTTATCACCCCAGAGCAATTTGATTCTTGGAAAACTTTTGGTGAAGAACTGGGATTTTTACAAGTAGTTTCTTCACCATTGACAAGAAGTTCTTACCATGCTGAACAGGTAAGAGAACTTATGGCGCAGTATCCAAGGGAAAGGAAGTAGGGAGTAGGGAGTAGGGGGTAGAGTATATGGTGGGCAATGCCCACCTAACCAGCAATCAACCCTTTGGATTCGCCAGTCCCCAGGGCGTGGGAAACCCTCCTCCAGCACTGGTCTCACCATTAGCAATTAGCCATTAGCAATTAGCCATTAGCAATTAGCCATTAGCAATTAGCCATTAACAAATGACAAAGTCTGTTGCCATTTTGGGTGCGGGTGCTTGGGGGACAGTCCTTGCTACTCTGGCCAAAGCAAACGTTCATGAGGTACGCCTGTGGTCGCGACAGGGTGGTGAGACCTTAGCACGGACCGTCCAAGATGCCGATATTATTGTTTCTGCTGTTTCTATGAAGGGTGTGAGAGATGTGACCTCTTCACTCCAGTCTTCTCTTGTTTCACCAAACACTATTTTTGTCACGGCGACGAAGGGCTTAGACCCAAAAACTACCTGCACACCTTCGCAAATTTGGCAAGAAACTTTCCCTCACAATCCTGTTGTTGTTCTCTCTGGTCCCAACTTATCTAAAGAAATCGAACAAGCATTGCCAGCTGCAACGGTTGTCGCCAGTCAAAATATGGAGGCGGCTGAATCCGTGCAATCTATTTTCTCTTCTAACCGTTTCCGGGTTTATACCAATTCCGATCCTTTGGGTGTGGAATTGGGGGGAACTCTGAAAAATGTGATGGCGATCGCAGCCGGAGTTTGTGATGGTTTGCAATTAGGAACCAATGCCAAAGCTGCTTTAGTCACCCGAGGACTCACAGAAATGGTTCGTATTGGTACCCACTGGGGTGCAAAAATGGAAACTTTTTATGGTTTGTCGGGTTTGGGCGATCTGCTAGCAACTTGTAACAGTCATTTAAGTAGAAATTATCAAGTAGGGTATCAATTAGCTGGCAATAAAACACTTCCAGAAATTCTTGCCCATTTAGAAGGAACCGCAGAAGGAATTAACACGACTAACGTTTTGGTGGAACGAGCTAAGCAGCAAAATATCCCTATCCCAATTACCGAACAAGTTTATCGTTTGCTTGCTCAAGAACTCACACCCCGACAAGCATTGGAAGAGTTAATGTTGCGGAATGCAAAACCGGAATAGTTTAACTTCTAAACCACATAACTAATTTTTTGTGAAGAGGAAATTAGCAAATCTTCAGGAAACTACTTAAGCACTCATGTAGATATGACTATGAAAACAACCCTTAGGACTTTATACCGATATATGGCTATACTTAGCACCCAAAGTAAAAAAACCAAAATATTAAGGTTGAAATCCTAAACAAGGAACTTGCTTTCTCTAGTCCTGTTCTGAATTTTCATAGCTATTGATCGAAGGGAGAAGCTCAGTAACCGAGCCTTCGGAGGCACTGTGTCAAAAAAAACCAGTACAGGTTTTTTGAAAAAAAACCTAAAGGTCACCCTCAACCGTGTTATTTCTTCAAAAATCACGGGAACAATAGCAACAGTTAATTAGCTGACCTAAATCTGTTGTTACCTGGAGCCATTGAGACGAACTTTATGCCAGCAACATTTTCTTACGCAGATGCCACCTACGAGTCAAAACAGTCCAGCCCAGAGTTTGACGCCGATCTCACGGTTGACGAGAGTGAATTGCCGATAGAGGAACTCGAAGAATTGGAATTGGCTGTTTCTGACTCTGCAAGTCTTGGTACTAACCCGAACCGCCGCAGTACAGACTTAGTCCGTTTGTATCTTCAAGAAATTGGTCGGGTTCGCTTGTTAGGGCGCGATGAAGAAGTTTCGGAAGCTCAAAAAGTCCAGCGCTACTTGCGGATGCGAATACTCCTTGGCAAAGTTGCGAAGGAAGGAGACGCGATTATTACTCCTTATCTTCGGATTATTGAAGTTCAAGAGCGATTGGTATCAGCACTGGGACATCGTCCTTCTTTGGAACGGTGGGCGCGTGAGGCTGGTGTAGATGTGTTTGAACTCAAGCAAACGCTAGGGCTAGGAAAACGCCGTTGGGCTGAAGTTGCCAAAATCACAGTCGAAGAACTCGAGCAAATTCAGTTACAGGGTCTCCAAGCCAAAGAACACATGATCAAGGCAAACCTTCGCTTGGTCGTATCCGTTGCTAAAAAATATCAAAATCGCGGTTTGGAATTACTTGATTTAGTCCAAGAAGGAACTCTTGGCTTGGAAAGGGCAGTTGAGAAGTTTGACCCAACTAAGGGTTACCGCTTCAGCACCTATGCTTACTGGTGGATTCGTCAGGGTATTACTCGGGCGATCGCAACTTCTAGCCGCACTATCCGCTTACCGGTCCACATTACAGAAAAACTGAACAAAATCAAAAAAGCTCAGCGCAAAATTGCTCAAGAGAAAGGTCGTACCCCAACCTTAGAAGATTTGGCGCAAGAGCTAGAAATGACACCTACCCAAGTTAGAGAAGTTTTACTGCGAGTTCCTCGTTCCGTCTCTTTAGAAACCAAAGTTGGTAAGGACAAAGACACAGAGTTGGGAGAATTACTCGAAACTGACGGCGTTACTCCAGAACAGATGTTAATGCGAGAATCTTTACAAAAAGATTTGCAACATCTTCTAGCCGATCTCACCAGTCGCGAACGTGATGTAATTTTGATGCGCTTTGGTTTGTCAGACGGTCATCCCTACTCACTAGCAGAAATTGGACGTGCGCTCGATCTATCACGCGAACGAGTTCGCCAAATTGAATCCAAAGCCTTGCAGAAACTGCGTCAACCCAAGAGACGTAACATGATCCGCGACTACCTCGAATCCTTAACTTAGTGGTTGGTCATTAGTCCTGAGTCATTCGTAATATCAATGGTTACAATAGTAATACATAAAGGCAGAAGCTTCTTCTGCCCTCTAACGGGCACTTCTGCCTCCTTAAATGAACGAAGGACAAATGACTGTTTCTACATTTCTTAATAGGTTGTAGCACATCATTCTCATTTAAGCCAATTTAAACTTTTTATAACTCTTCTAGATGTCTTTCTAACGGGGATCGGCAATTAGTTAAATGCTCATTGGAGTTAAATTACCTATATGAGACCATTTAATAAATGTTCTCAATAAGCAAGTTTTATTGCAAATTACTCCGAACATTTGCTATATTCTCAATTAATGGGTTTTATTGAGAAAAATAGTTATGACTGTCTACTCAGCGACCTCACTCAAGGCAGAATTAAATGAACGCGGTTGGCGTTTGACACCCCAACGTGAAACAATTCTACACATTTTTCAAGACCTTCCGCAAGGAGAACATCTCAGTGCTGAAGATCTCTATGAAAGATTGGAAATCAAAGGAGAAGGGATTAGTCTATCGACCATTTATCGCACTCTCAAGTTAATGGCGCGTATGGGTATCCTGCGAGAGTTAGAACTTGGAGAAGGACACAAACATTACGAACTGAACCAGCCGTATCCCCACCACCACCATCACCTTATTTGTGTGAGGTGTAACACGACTATAGAGTTCAAGAACGATGCAATTTTAAAAGTGGGAGCAAAAACTGCCCAAAAAGAAGGCTTTCACTTGCTCGACTGTCAATTGACAATTCATGCGATCTGTCCCAAGTGCCAAAGGTCATTAATGCCCCTTTAGCACTCAGGAGATCGAATACGTTCCGGAATTCTAAATGACAGGCACAAGCATGAAGATCGGCAAACACCCGTAGCGGATGTTAAAAACGTCCGCTTCTCACATCACTCAAGCTAACACCGTAGAATTCTTGAGCGCGTTTAATCGCTTCCTTTGTCTCGTTTCCCATGACACCATTGAGATCGCCTTTGTAGAAACCCCGAGATTGCAATCGTCTCTGTATTTCCAAAGTATCAAAGTCACTCTTGGAACTAGGGCTAACCAAATCGTGCAATTTAGATCGAGTCGTAGGACCTGCAATACCACTAGCTGCTAAGTAATTATTGGCTTGAAATCTCTTAACAGCGTCTGCGGTATAAGGTCCAAAGTAACCGTTTGGCTCTCCCTGCAAATAGCCAGCCTTGATTAACTGCTCTTGTAGCACTCTGACAGCTTCTCCGCTATGGCCCAAGCGTAGTTTGTCTTGACTTATACCTTGCTTGGTAGTGTCTTCTCCGTAACCAACACCTGTTGGCGGTAGTCTTCTTTGCGTAGCTGGTCCTACAACACCGTCAACAGTTAACTTGTAAGCTTCTTGAAAACGTTTGACAGCATCTTCAGTAATAGGACCGTAAATTCCCGTTGAGTTACCGTAATAAAAACCAGCTACACGCAATCTTTCTTGCAAGCTTTTCACATCTTCACCTTCATCACCTCTTTGCAAGAGGTTCGGATCGCGACGCTTGTTAGCAACCGTTGTCTCACTAGAAGTTTGTTCTACTTGAGAGTTTTGAACACTGGGTTTTTTGGCTTGAGTATTCTGACTGCTGGGTTTTTTCGTGCTATCGTTCTCAACACTGGGTTTTTTGGCTTGGGTATTCTGGCTGCTGGGTTTTTTCGCTGTAGTACTCTCAACGCTAGGTTTTTGATTTTGGGAATTCTCTTGAGTGACTTCCCAACCATCTAACTTTTGTATAGTTACAGGTCCAGCAACACCAGTCACTTCTAGACCAGCAGCTTTTTGGAAGCGACGGACAGCCTGCTCTGTAGAAACATCATACACTTGCGTGATAGGAGCTTGATAAAAACCTGCTCTTTTTAATTCGCGTTGTAAATTTCTGACAGAAGGACCCTTATCACCTTGTTCCAATGCTAGAGCGCTGCTGTAAACATTTAGTACAGACAAAATAAGGGCAAGAGGTAACATATACTTCCATGCCTTACCAGAGAGACGGCTCCATTCAGGGACTGTTGCTTTGTCAAACAAACTGCTGACAGAGATAATTTCACTGTTCGTCAGATCTTCGTAGGCAGAAGCTGCATGCAGATACGCAAGATTCTCCATAATTTCTTTCTAAACCACCTATTTTTCTTTTATGGCTGCTTCGGCTTGATGGACTAAGTGTGTTAAATTTTCCAGTGTTGATATACTTACATCTTGCCATAAACCTTGCTGATACGCTTGTAAAGTTCAGTAATACGATACAGTTTTAGCCCTTATGCTTCGCTTATCGCACTCTAGCCTTCGATTAAGTTAAACTAAATTTTGTCCAAAAATCCGTTTCATGGCAGACTTGCGCTGCTAGTAAATTTTGCTCTTCTTATTTAGAGGTAGGGCATTGAGAAATGATGTCAGGATCTAGAGCGTCATCTCCTGGCATTACAATTAGAGTAGTACTATTATTACGTCGCACAATTTCCGGCACGACTTCTAAACCATAAGCCCAATCGGAAACTATGAGAGATGGAGTCTGTTCTAGAAAAATTATCCCTTCTGACTGAGGGTTCCATCCTCATAATTTGGCATTAATTACGATGCAGAATCCCTAATTATCGTTTTAAACTGTTGGCTAGGCTACAGTAGCCAATTTTCAAGCAACTGCCAATAACCCCTTTCGCGCCAGATTGTCAACAATGTCTAGTTCTTCTGATTTGAGCTTCTCTCGAACCCTACGTAATAGTACATTTGCTCGCCTTGGAGAATTGCTGTTGCAAATGGCTCAATCAGTGGGAAGGCCATCTCTCGTTCTTACAGAATCGGTGCTTGTGATGGTTAACTTACCCCTAGAATGGCAGGCGCAACGCTTTACCGTATTGGTGTCCCAACAGTTTAGTGCGCTTTTAATTGGAACTCATTTACAGGACGTGGGGGATAAGGAAAATTTGGCAAACGCTTCACTTTCCGCGTCACAGCCTCTTTCTTCCACAGCCTCTTCCTTATCTTATCCCAATGATGTTTTCCTCAATTGTTATTTGACATTTGATTTATCAGAAATTGTCTCTTTTCTTTCTAATTTGAAAGGTTTGTTTGACCAAAATTCTCAAACATATCAAACCCTGGAAGATTCCTGTCAAATTCCCATCACCAATGATGCTACATTGCAAAGTAAATTTACGTTTTTATTGTTGAAAGAGCTTTTGCCAGAGCCCAATCAATCGGAAACAGAATTCCCTGTAAATTACCCTTATGTTTCTGTCTGTCAACCCGTGGAAAAAGCCCTGCAAAAACAAATAGCTCAAGAGAAGTTATTAAATCAGGTAACCACTCAAATCCGAAAAAGTTTAGACTTACCAGTCATCATGTCTACAGCTGTTGCACAAGTCAGAGAATTTTTGGAATTAGATAGACTGGTGATATATAAATTTAAGCATTCCATTGCTAAGAATCAAGAGTTTACAATAACTAACCAACAAGACTCTCCTTTATCCCTCCCAAACTATGCCCCTTTTTTGACGCCTCATTCCTTAGAACAAGATTTACAAGACAAAGCAGGCTATGTTGTTTACGAAATTCGCGCTCATGATGCTATTCCATCAGTTTTGCATTATACGGAAAATAATTGTTTAACTCAAACGGAGCAATGTTGGGAAAAGTACAAACAAGGGTATACGTTATCTGTAGATGATGTGGAAAAAGTTTATGCTCTAGAAGAGTGTTTGTTAAATTTTTTACGGGATACTAAAGTCCGTGCCAAATTAGCCTCACCAATTATTTTTGAAGAGAAACTTTGGGGATTGCTTATTGCCCATCAATGCGATAGTCCCCGTGCTTGGACAGAAAGTGAAAAGATTTTGTTGACATCCGTAGCGGAACAATTAGCGATCGCAATCCATCAATCCGAGTTAATGCGTTCTCTGACAAAAGAAAAACAAAATTTGGAAGAACGTGTTATTGAGCGCACTGTTGCTTTACACGATGCTCTCGTCGCTGCAGAAGCTGCTAGCCGTTTAAGAAGCGAATTCCTCGCTACCATCAGTCACGAATTACTGACACCTTTAACTTACGTTATTGGGATGTCTTCCACTTTACTACGTTGGTCTTTTGGCGAGTTAACAAAGCGCCAACGGGATTATTTACAAACGATCCATGATAGCGGCGAGCATTTATTAGAGATGATTAACGATATTCTCGAACTCTCTCAGATAGAAGCAGGCAAAGCAGTATTAAATATAACAAGCTTTTCCTTAAGTGATGCAGCTGAATCTACAATTAATGGATTAAAAGAAAAAGCAACTATTAAAAGAGTCAATCTTAAACTCGATTTACAAATCAATGCAGAATGCGATCGCTTTACAGCTGATGCCAGAAGAATACAACAAATTCTGTGGAATCTGCTAACTAATGCTGTAAAATTTACCCATGAAGGAGGCAACGTTACATTACGCCTTTGGGTAGAAGACGAAAATGCTGTCTTTCAAGTAGAGGATACAGGTATTGGTATCCCAGAAGATCAATTATCACTCCTGTTTGAGAAATTCCACCAACTTGACACACCCTATCGGCGTCGTTATGGCGGTACTGGATTGGGCTTAGCATTAACCAAACAGCTTGTAGAACTTCATCGAGGTCGAATTGAAGTAGAATCTACCGTAGGTGTTGGTTCAATTTTTACTGTTTGGATACCACCAGTAGTTAGTGGTTAGTGAATGATAAAGAGCGCGAGGCTGATGTAGAAAAACCACTAACCACTAACCACCACTAACCACTTACGAATTATTTGCGTCTCTTAGTTCGCCCGGACGGACGGTGAACTGCTGCATTTGGTCACCCCGGATGACAGTCAATTGCAAGGGTTGGTTGACTCGGCTTTTTTCCACCAAGCTTTGTAACTGTTCGGCGGTGGTCACGTTTTGTTCGCCAATCTGAGTTATTACATCACCCCGACGCAAACCCGCAGATGCAGCAGGGCTGTTGGGTATGACTTGCATGACTAATACACCATTGACTTCCGGTACAGTCATAGTGGAATTGGGGTCGCGATTAAATTGTTGTGCCTGTTCTGGTGTCAAACTCACCATGCGAACACCGATGTATGGATGGGAGATTTTTTCACCACGGGTCAAAGCATCTTTAATTAACTTAGCTTTGTCAATGGGAATGGCAAACCCAATTCCTTGAGCATCAGCACGAATGGCAGTATTGATGCCGATAACTTCTCCTTGCTCGTTAACTAAGGGACCGCCAGAGTTACCGGGATTGATAGCGGCATCTGTTTGTATAAAGTCTAACCGCTTATCGGGGATACCAACTTGAGCGCTAGAGCGGTTAAGCGTGCTAATAATACCTAATGTTACAGTATTATCTAAGCCCAATGGGTTACCGACCGCTATTGCCCAATCCCCTACTTGCAAATCTTGAGAGTTACCTAAAGTTGCTACGGGGAGATTTGTCCCTTTAATTTTTACAACTGCCAAATCTGAGGGTTCATCTACCCCACGCACTTCTCCTTTGAGTTTGCGCCCGTCTTTTAGGGTGACGGTGACAGAATCAGCACCACTCACCACGTGAGCGTTGGTAAGAATTATACCATTAGAATCAATGATAAAACCAGAACCTTCACCTCTTTGTCGGTATTCTTGAGGCGCTCTGGAAAAATCGTCACCAAAAAATTCCCGGAAGAAAGGGTCCCCAAAAAAGGGGTCGGGAGCACGCATAGTGATAGTACGCTCTGTATCAATCCGTACAACTGCAGGTCCGACTTTATTGACAGCAGTACTCACAAAACTGCGAATGGCTGCTTTTTGAGATTCTACAGGAGGTGCGTTTTCTGGTGCGGCTTCTACTTCAGTAGTACTTGGTATGGTATTACTGACAAGAGACGACCGCCCTGGAATTGGCAGGTTAGGAAATGCCCACAAAGTTGTCAAAGTTAAGCCAACACTCAAGATTGCTACTAGAACATAGCTGGTTACTTGACGCAAAAGGGGTGAAAACCGTTGTTCTTCAGAAGATGATAATGACATATTAATTTCTGCTATCCCGCAAAACATGACTATCGTCTCTAAAACCATTATTACTGGGAAAAGGGTGTGTTGACCTTAGTAGGACTTACACACTCTACAAATCGATTTCCCTCTAAGTTTGCGTTTGTTCAAGGAGTTTCAGGTAAACATCCGATCTGTTGTCTTGCTATCAACTTTTCTATACCTTTGCGTAATCCCACTAGCCCAGTCAGTAGGTAACAATGAATATAAATTAAAACAGCTAATCTCATTCTTAATAAAATGACGGAGAGAAAGTTTTATGTCTATCTGGGTATTGGTAGCTCTAATTTCTTACCTTTTGGGAGCCTTGATTCAATGGACTGCTCTCAAGCAGCAGTTTCAGGAACTTGACGAATACACTAATTTTCCCATAGTTTGGATCGCCAAAGTTGTCTTAACAACTGGTTGTTTTTTGGAAGCTTTAGCTTGGCCTTTCGAGCTGCTTGACTCAGCAACTGCAACTGAGTAACCATTGCTACTGTTCCTGTAGAATAGTCCTGGCACAACTAGGAGCATCTAACGATGAAAGTGTGGGAAGTTCAATCTCGGGAAGGTCTTGATGCATTGACATTGGTTGATAGACCGGAACCCCAGCCTCAAGCGGGACAGATTCTTCTCAAAATACACGCTGCTTCACTCAATTATCGCGATTTGTTAACCGTTAAAGGGGCGTATGGCTCTAAACAAAAACTACCGCTTGTTCCGTTTTCTGATGGTGCGGGAGAGGTGGTTGCTGTTGGTGAGGGGGTAACTAGAGTTAAAGTTGGCGACAGGGTTGCCAGCATTTTCATGCAAACTTGGATAGATGGGGAATATTCAGCAGAAAAATCCCGTTCAGCATTAGGTGGTGCGATTGATGGTATCTTAGCTGAGTATGTTGTACTAGACCAAAATGGTGTCGTTCGTGTTCCAGATTTTCTGTCTTATGAGGAAGCAGCAACGCTACCCTGTGCTGCGGTAACTGCTTGGAATGCTCTTGTCACGGATGGCAAGTTAAAAGCTAGCGATACGATTTTGATACAAGGAACTGGGGGAGTTTCAATATTTGCGCTTCAGTTTGCTAAAGCAATGGGGGTCAAAGTTATTGCGACTTCAAGCAGCGATTGGAAGTTAGAAAAGTTGCGGCAATTGGGCGCTGCAGAAGTCGTGAATTATCAGACTGTACCAGACTGGGATGAAAGAGTTTGGGAAATCACGGGTAAACTTGGAGTTGATCGCATTATTGAAGTGGGTGGTGCGGGAACTTTCAATAAATCCCTCCGTGCTGTCCGTTATGGAGGACATATTAGTTTGATTGGAGTGCTTTCCGGGTTAAATGCTGATGTCAGTACAGTCTCGATTTTGCACAAAGGTATTTGCGTGCAAGGCATTTATGTAGGTAGTCGCGAGATGTTTGAGGCGATGAATCGAGCTATCTCCTTACATAATATCCAACCGATAATTGACCGAGAGCTCCCCTTTGAACAAGCACGGGAAGCTTTGGCGTATATGGAGAGTGGAGCGCATTTTGGCAAGATTGTCTTGCAGGTGTAAAAGATTTGCCAAATCTCTTGCAAGTCGAAGTCATTACGAGTATGATTTAAGAAGAGCAGTTAAAGACTGCAAACCACTTGCTCAAGGATTAAGTAGGAATACAACCAGCTATGGAACCCCTTGTTATAGGTGCGATCGCGAGTTTAGGCGCGGGACTCGCCACTGTTATTGGTGCCTTACCAATTTTACTACCAATAAATTTTACGCAAAGAGTGCAAGGAATCATGCTGGGGTTTGGAGGCGGAGTAATGTTGGCAGCAACATCCTTTTCACTAATCCTACCGGGTACTGAGTCTGCGGTTGCTCAAGGTTATCCCCAAGCAGGTGCAGCTTTGATTATGGCGACGGGTATTTTGCTCGGAGGCGTGTTTCTGCAATTAACACACAAATTATTGCCCCACGAACATTTTTTTAAAGGGCAAGAAAATGTTCGTTCCAATAACCTGAAACGAATTTGGTTGTTTATTGCTGCAATTACCATTCATAACTTTCCTGAAGGATTAGCAGTGGGAGTTAATTTTGGTAATAATAATATTAAAGATGGTATTCCTGTTGCCTTAGGCATTGGGTTGCAAAATATTCCGGAAGGCTTGGTAGTCGCATTATCTTTAGTTGCTGAGAAATATTCAGCAGGTTATGCTTTATGGATTTCACTGCTGACGGGTTTAGTTGAACCAATTGGTGGTGTAATTGGTGCCGGCGTGGTGAGTATCGCTAATTTTATCTTGCCTTGGGCAATGGCATTTGCAGCAGGTGCAATGTTGTTTGTAATTAGTGATGAAATCATTCCTGAATCTCATCGTAAAGGATTGGAGAAAGAAGGAACTATTGGTGTGATGCTGGGCTTTATCATCATGATGTTTTTGGATATTGCTTTGGGGTAGTTAGTTGTTGAATTACAACATTGAAATATGTCTGAAAGTCTTACTAATTACTAATGACAGCATTGACTCATTAACTTTAAGTGTACTAACTGATTGAAAAAGGAGCAAAATTATGAATCTTCTTCGTTTTGAGCACATAAATATTTCTTGTAAAGATCTACAAGCAACTCAAAAGTTCTATCAAACTCTATTCCCCGATTGGTATGTGCGTGCCGAAGGTGTATTTAATGGTAGGCACTGGATACATTTAGGTAACAATCAATTTTATCTGGCTCTTAATCATGAGGCCAATCAAGATCGCGTAAACTTACCTTACCAAAATATTGGTATCAATCATGTTGGTTTTGTGATTCAAGATGGAGAAGGTATGAAAAATTTGCTTGAGAAAGAAGGGATTGAATATTACACGCTAACAGCAGCCGAAACCAAGCATAGAATTTATGTTAACGATCCAGATGGCAATGAAATTGAATTGGTTGAATACCGCCCTGAGTATGCGTTGAAGTGATTGGCTAATTTTAGCGTGGCGTTGCGATTCTAGCGGCGCACCTGGGGTTTGCGGTGTTAACTTGGGCAAGATGATAGCGTTCTGTATTCATTGTTTTTGTGTTGATTGTGGATGGTAGGATGACAAACTTGTTAGCTGGTACAGAAGTAGAAGCACGCTCTTTGCGTTGGGAAGTAGTGAGTGCTACTCAGTTAGGACAACAAACTCTTTACAGGTTGCGTTGCTTGCAAGGAGAACTGCGAGGTACAGAATTTGATATTCTCCATCCTTTTGAATCTGTAGAGGCAGTTATTCGCGATTTGCGTCCCGATCGCGCTGCGCCTTTACCTAATTGGTTAGTTGATCATCAAGCTTTTCTCTTGGAGCAATCTTTGTCGGGTAATGCTCTCCTCGCCGTACAACCCGGTCGCTTACGTGTAGAAGCGTATCAATTGGTTCCTGTATTACGAGCAATTCGCATGAGTCGGGTACGGTTGCTTTTAGCGGATGGGGTTGGGTTGGGAAAAACTATTCAAGCTGGATTGATTATTACCGAATTGATGGCGCGACGGGTAGTGCATCGCATTCTAATTGTTTGTCCTGCTGGTCCATTGTTGGAACAGTGGAAGCTAGAAATGTCTGAACGCTTTGGTTTGCGTTTGGATGAGGTAAACCGAGGAAGGTTGGAAGAAATTCGTCGCAGTACGGAGTTGGGTGCAAATCCTTTTGATTATATTCCTTTGGCGATCGCGTCCATTGATTTTCTCAAGCAGGAAAAAATTCTGGAATCCTTGGAAAGAGCTAGTTACGACATGGTGGTGTTGGATGAAGCCCATCACTGTATGGACTTGGGCGCTATTGGGGAAAAAGAGGATTCTCAACGACGACGGTTGGCGGAGGTTTTAGCGCGGCGTTGCGATTCTTTGTTGTTACTGACTGCAACTCCTCATGATGGGAATGACCGTTCTTTTGCTTCTTTGTGTGAATTGTTAGATTTATCCTTAGTGGATGGGAGAGGAAATTTAAGGGGCGTTGGCTATCGCGATTGTGTTGTTCGTCGTCTGAAATCTCATATTCCCAATCGGTTTAAAAATCGCATTGTCGAACCAAAATCAGTTGTTGCTAATAATCAGGAACATCCCGATTATATAGCATTGCAACATGGGTTGTTGGAATTTTTAGCACCTGAGTTGCGGAGGGCTTTTCAGAAGAAGCGTTACAGTGATGTTTTGGCAGTTCTCTCAAAAGTTTTCAACAAGCAGCAAGAACTCACACCTGGTTGGGAGATGCGGGATTGAATGCAGAACAACGGTTACTAACAGAAGCAACAGAAGCCAGAGAAAAAGGAAACCGCAGTTCTGCTGTAGATTTATTTAGTTTTGTCCGCGATGGGATTTTGCTAGATGGGGGAGATTTTCAACCAACCAAACACCCAGAAATTTACATCATGCGTCTTCCCTCAGCTTGGAATTATGGGCTTGATGAGTTACCGGGATACGATCGCAATAGTCATTGTTTGCGGTTGACGACTAATATGGATGTGACTCGCGACGAACAAAATCGCCCTGTGGGTTTTTTAGGTCGCGCCCATCCTTTGGTAAGGCGTGCTGTGGATAGAGTAAGGAATTTATCCTTTGGCGGTGGCGATCGCAACACTCAAGATAGCCGTGTTAGTGTGGTGAAAGCTGATGTAGAGAAACCAACCTTGCTATTTACTTTTTTAGGTAGAGTTGCTAGCAATGCGGGATCGGAATTCGAGAAAGTGTTGGCGGTAAAAGTTGGGTCGGATGGGGAAACAGAGTTTTACGACCAAGCCCAAGATTGGCTTAGTTTAGCAGATCCGAAACAGGCGATAAGTACAAAAAATGTGTGGAAAAATTACTTTGAGTCATGTTGGGAAACTGCAACTCAGCAAGCGCAAGATGTCGCCCAAACGAATTGGTTATCTGTGGCGGAAGCATTTATCAAAGAACGCAAGCGCGAGTTAGAGATAGAAAAAGCCCGACAAACTGAGTGGTTGCAACAGCGCAGTCAAGAAATTACAGGGAACGTGGAAAATGCGGTGCAAAGGTCTGGGGAAAGGTCGAAAACCCTGGTAGGTAAGACGAGATACGGAATCCCTCTGCATCGGGTAGGACAGAGCGTAACTGCTTTGAGGTATTTAGAAGACGCAATTTGGAGTAGAGCATGATTAGGCACAGTAGCAATACTAGTGAATCTTGGAAGACGTTAGCGTGGAAGAAATTCCGGGCAAACCTTTTCCGCTTACAAAGAAGAGTGTTTAAAGCGGTTCGAGTTGGCGACAAGCGCAAAGCCCGTCAATTACAAAAGCTGATCCTAAAATCTCGTGCGGCTAGGTTTCTGGCAATTCGTCAAGTAACACAGCTAAACGCTGGTAAAAAGACACCGGGTATTGATGGTAAAACCGCCTTAACTCATGAGGAAAGATTCAGCCTCGAACTGCTATTAAGGCAGCTAAATTGGTATCACAAAAAGCTTAGGCAGATACCAATACCCAAGAAAGACGGCTCTATCAGATACCTAAAAATCCCCACTATCGCGGATAGAGCTTGGCAATGCCTAGCAAAATTCGCCCTAGAACCAGCACACGAAGCCACCTTCCACGCAAATAGCTACGGATTTAGAACAGGGCGCTCCGCCCATGATGCCCAGAAGCAGGTGTTCGATCATCTCAAATCAAAGTCCAACGGCATCAACAAGAGAATCCTTGAGCTAGATGTAGAAAAGTGCTTCGACCGGATTAATCACTCATCCATCATGTCGAACCTTATCGCCCCCCTAGGGCTAAAATTAGGGATATTCCGATGCCTCAAAGCCGGAATCAACCCCGAATTCCCTGAACAAGGTACCTGTCAAGGTGGGGTGGTGAGTCCACTACTAGCTAACATCGCCCTGAATGGAATCGAAGAAATACATAAATACCACGTCAACAGAGGACGCAAAATAACAGCAACTACCCTCGAAAAGGACATTGTGAACGCCTGTGTTCGATATGCCGATGACGCGGTATTCTTCCTACGACCAGAAGACGATGAAAAACAAATACTTGACAGTATTAGCCAATTCCTAGCAAAAAGAGGACTAAAGGTAAGTGAGAAAAAGACAAAGCTAACCGCCTCGACTTCAGGATTTGACTTTTTAGGCTGGCACTTCAAAGTACAGCAAAACGGCAAGTTTAGAAGCTCTCCCTCAGAGGAAAACTTCAAAGCATTCCGTAAGAAAGTCAAGAAAATTGTCAATAACTCGAATTATGGTGCTAACGAAAAAGCTAAGAAATTAGCCCCGATAGTCCGAGGATGGAGACAATACCACAAGTTCTGTAAAATGGACGGCTCTAAATTTAGCCTTTACTACGTACAATACAGAACCTACAAGGTATTCAACAAAGAAACCAAACAAGATTGCCTATCTAGCAAGAAACTGCTGGATAAAGCTTTCCCATCGGTTCCTTACTCCGAAAACCGCCACATTAAAGTCAAAAGAAATAAATCACCTTTTGATGGAGACTTAGTTTACTGGAGTGAACGCAACAGTAAGCTATATGACGGTATGACCTCAAGATTATTAAGGAAGCAAAGCCATACGTGTGGATACTGCGGTCACAAACTGACCTCAGAAGAAAAGGTAAATCTACATCATTTTGACGGCAATCATGGAAACTGGAAGGACTCAAACCTGACAGCAGTACACGAAAGCTGTCACGATTATCTCCACATGAAGCAAAAGGGGAAGGAGACTACGTTAATCACGCAAGTAGGTCTGGAAGTCACCGAAGAATACCTAGAAAATAATCCTCGGTGAAGGACAACCCGGTCTTACGACGACAAAAACCTTAACCCTAAGAATATCGGAAGCTGGATGCGTAAAAATACGCACGTCCAGATTTAAAAGAGAGGGGCGAGAGGTAATACTCTCCCTCGACTCTACCCGAGTTGCTGTACCATCGCTTTTTTTCAGAATCGTTACTGTATCTGCATCGCAATCCATGGGTGTATGATGATTGGTATGGAGTAGTGATTTTTCCCTCAAGGAGTTTAGAACCACAAAAGACAAATCTCCATCGCTCGCTCATCAACAGTTCGCAAGTGCGACGCATCTATTTAGATGAGTTGGGTAACCCTGAAGAACAACCAGTTGCAATTAGCTTGCTGCAACTAACCATCGCGTCGGAAGCACAAATGGTAGCACAAGCAAAGCAGTTAATTGAGCGGGTCAAAGCTGAAGAAACAAGCCCCCTCCCAAAGGATGACATAATAGATGTAATTACAACCATCGCTGTTTACAAGTTTATTAATTTGAGCCGAGTTGAGGTGGAAGCCATGTTAGGAATTGATTTAGAGCAAACCAGAGTTTATCAAGAAGCGAAAGAAGAAGGTCGTCAAGAAGGTCGTCTAGAAGGTCGTCAAGAAGGTCGTCAAGAAGGTCGTCAAGAAGGTCGCCAAGAAGGTCGAGAAGCATTACAATTGGAGCTTGTACTCCGAATGTCACAGCGTGGAATGACACAGCAAGAGATAGCAGAGTTACTTGGATTAACTCTTGAACAAGTCAGACAAATTGCTCGCACACAAGCTTAAGAAACGACAGAGACAAAAAGCTTTCTTCGCAAGAAGATGATTTGATGACATAAATATGATGAAGGATTGATATTTAACAAATTAGGTGCTCATTCGCCTTTGACAAATTGCTCGCGTGCAAGCTTAACAAATGTTAGAGATAATAGACGTTCTTCGCGAGCAGATAATTTGAGAAAATCAAAATGAGGAAGGATTGATACTTAACAAATTGGGTGCTCGTTCGCCGTTAATAAATTCATTGATTCGAGCCAAGTTGAAGTGGAAGCCATGTTAGGAATTGATTTAGAGAAAACCAGAGTTTATCAAGAAGCTAAAGAAGAAGGTCGTCAAGAAGGTCGCCAAGAAGGTCGAGAAGCATTACAATTGGAGCTTGTACTCCGAATGTTACAGCGTGGGATGACACAGCATGAGATAGCAGAGTTACTTGGGTTAACTCTTGAACAAGTTGGACAAATTGCTCGCACACAAGCTTAAGAAACGTTAGAGATAATAGACGTTCTTTGCGAGATGATTTGATGAAATAAATATGAATATTATACTTACACCAAAGCAAGAAAAATTTATCCAAGCCAAGTTGCAAACAGGTAAATATCGTAATGCTGAAGAATTGTTAGAGATTGTTTTCAGACTGCTTGATGAATATGAGCAGGCTGATGCTGACTGGATAAATTCTGCCAGAGAAAAAATAGATGTTGCGATCGCAACAAGCAAACAAACTCCACCTATCGACGGGAAAACTTTTGTTAACCAAATTCTGACACAATTCTAGCAGGTACGTGAGGAGTAAGGCTAAAATCAATACCGTGTAAGTCGTTTTTGCACAGCCACATAAATCTCAATTCTCACATATGCCTCTCGCACTTCTCCAACACTGCACTTTTACAGGTCCTGCTTTACCCAAACCTTTTGTTCGCTTTGAGTTAGAAAAAAAACTTACAAAAGCAAAGCTTATCCATAAAATTACGGGAAATGAGGGGAAGGAATTACAAGAGGCTTGGACTGTCTACCGACGTAAATTGAGGGAATTGGCAACGCGAGGGGGTGCGGTACGTGTCAGAAATCATATTATATTACCGTTATTAAAGTTACTATGATATGACCGTATTGAATCAGCAGGAGATGTTGCAACTCGCGAGGGGTTGGAATCGGGCGGAGAGTTGTTGGTAAGTGCGGATGGTAAAGCAAAATTGCGGGTGTGGTGTGTAGATTTTGAGACGGATTTGGATGCACCTGCTCGACGCGGAAGTGCTTATCGTTACAGCCATTTACGCATTGCTCAACGGGTATTACTGACGAGTGGGGAACGGTTGGGTTTGTTAACAAACGGGGTAGAATTGCGGTTGTTAATTTCTGACCCTGCACGTCCGGATTCTCAAGTTAATATTGCTATTGACCCATATTGGAAACGCGATCGCAATCTTCCCGATTCTTTCTTGTTTTTTCTAGCCCTAGCTTGTCCCGATGGAGTCAAAGCTTTACCTGACTTGGTAGAGAAGGCGAGGTTACAACAGGCGCGAGTCACGAAGGAGTTACGGCTACAAGCGCGACGTGCAGTTGAAAGGTTTATACAGGAAATTTTAGACCATCCCCGGAATGCTGAAATCTTACGTACCAAGTCTCAACAGAGTGCAGAATTTGCAAAAGCACTTTGGAAGGAAGGGTTAATTATTGTTTATCGTTTGTTGTTTATCCTGAAGTCGGAGACAAACGATAACCCCGCACAGGCGTTTAGCTTTGCTTCTGCAAGTTTGTGGCGCAATACTTTTTCACCGAGTTTGGCTTTAGCAGATTATGGGCGCAAGATTTTGGATGATGGTTGGGAGACGGGGAGTTTCTTAGAGTCGGGAATGCGTGCGTTATTTAAAATGTTCGTCTCTGGTATTGAGTGTACGGAAATGTCGGTAAAACCCCTCGGTGGTGCGTTGTTTGGGGAGAATGCAACGCCTGTATTGTCTTATTTAACTTGGGGAGAGAGGGCTGTTGCTCATTTGTTGGATCAATTGTTATGGACTACGCCGCAAAAGGGGAAAGGGCGGGAAAGAGTTCATTATGGTCCTTTGGATATGGAAGATTTGGGGCGAGTTTACGAAGCTTTGTTGGAATTAGAACCGGGAATTACAACTGAACCTATGTGTCGTTTGCGGCGACAAAAATTAGAGGTGGTTGTTCCTATAGCCCAGGGGGAGAAATATCGTCCCGCTTTTGAAGACAAGGGGAGAGTAGAACAAGGAGAAGAGGAGATAGGGGAAGAGGATGAGGAGGAAATAGAAGAGGAGGAGACGACAAAGCGGGGTAAGAAAACTAAGGTGGAATGGATAGAAGAAATTCCGCCGGGACGGTTTTATTTACGGGTTGGTTTGGGAAGAAAAGCAAGTGGTTCCTATTACACTCCTCGTTCTTTTGTTAGGTTCTTGGTGAAGGAAACATTGGAACCCCAAATCAACGAACTCAGTCCAAAAGAAGATCCAAAACCGGGGGAGATATTGAAATTAAAGGTTTTAGATCCAGCTATGGGAAGCGGTCACTTTTTAGTGGAAGCTTGTCGTTTTTTGGGTGAGAAATTATATGAGGCTTGTCGGTTATGTGATGAATTGGCTTTGAAAGCCGAACAACAAGCAGAAAGTTCTGAGGATGAAGAAACGCGAAAGTTGGCTTTTCAAAGAGCAAAAATATTCCGTCAACGAGCGATCGATCTACCCGATCCAGATGATAAATTAATGAAGTATTTACCTTCGGCTGCACCAGAAGGTGAAGAAACGGGATTTTCTCAAGCAGAAGCGATCGCATTATGTCGGCGTTTGGTTGCGGTACATTGTTTGTATGGGGTGGATAAGAATCCTTTGGCGGTGGAGTTAGCGAAGTTATCTTTATGGTTGGAGTCTCACGCTGAGGGTTTACCTTTGACTTTTTTAGACCACCGTTTGGTGTTGGGAGATTCTTTGACGGGTCCGTTTTTTGAGCATTTGTTGACGTATCCCGGTGGAAAGCAAGATCGAGTCGATGATGTCTTTGCACAGAATCTTCGTCAGATGAATGGTTATTTCAAGAAAATAGCGAACGTCAAGCACTTGATTACACTCTAGATTTTGTCCAAAAAACAGGTGGCGAATATTTGAGTTTGCTAGAGTTGCGTTCTGAGAAAGATTTAGAGGTTGCTAAGACTTGCTTTGCCAATGGCGAACCTTTTGGTAAGGTGTGCGATCGCTTAGGTGTTAAACTAGGTCGCGAACTTAATATGACTGATGATGCTTGGCGCTTTACACCTACTTCTGAAATTTTACCAGATGGTAAAGACCCACGCAATCCAGAGGTGGCAAAGCAACTGTTGGAAATGGGTTATCTTGTGCTTCATGAGGGGAAAACTTTTCATCAGTATACTGATAGATGGGAAGAACGCTCTAGATATTTAGTTTCTCTTTTAAAACTACAAGATAAACAGGAAATTTTAAAATTAGTGAAATTTTATAGAATTGGAATTCGAGAAGTTTCTTCAAGCACGAATGAGAGAACATTAATAGCAGCGCTCTTGTCATATGGTACTACTTCAGGTCACACCGTAACACATGAAAAATTAGCTGCTGAACGTAGTATAGCAATAGCTTGTGCAACGATCTCATTTCTAAATTCTTACTCTGTTGACTGGGTAATACGTTTAAGTGCTGCTTCTCATGTTACAAAATTTCTACTTAACATGATCCCGGTTCCTTCTTTTTCCCATGCTTTCCTTTCCCACTCCGCCCTACGCCTAACCTGCAATCACACCGGATACGAACCCCTGTGGCGGGAACAACTAAGCGAAATTTGGAGAGAAAGCCAATCCCCTTTCACCTTCCCAGTTCTCCCCTCAGAAGACGATCGCTGGTTAGTTCGTGCTGCTATAGATGCAGTTGTCGCTGATGCTTACGGACTCAACCGAGAACAATACGCCCACATCCTCTCAACTTTCAGTCACAAAAGTTATCCCAAAGCACCACAACTTTGTCTCGCTTGCTTTGACGAACTCCAAACTATTGGACTTGAAACTTTTACAAAGAAATACGATCCTTACTGGGATATTCCCCTCAATGAAAACTTACCAAAACCCGTCATAGATTTGCCCATTCCCAATCAAAGTAATGAGAATGTGGTTTCTACAGATGATGGTAGCTTCCAACTGACTCCACCTCCAGAGGGGAAACCAAAGCGGAGAAAGAAGAAGTAATACTAGACCTCAGTGCTATACCCCCCTGACTGCTTAGTCCGCGTAGGCGGTGAGTCCAGCGCTGCAGGAGGGTTTCCTGCTCCCTGCCAACTGGCGTATAGCCTGCCGCATCGCGTATAGCCCTGGCGGGCATAGCCTGCGGCATCGCGGAGCGTGCGCTTTGCGCTTAGTGTGTGCCTTGCACATAGCGTCTCGGTAAGGAGATACCCGGAGGAACGTTTGTACAGTCGCGATTTCTAATCGTTAGGGCAAAAAAGGGTTATAAAAGCGGATTTAGCATGATGGGAGATGGGTTGGGAGTGAGGTACTTCGAGAATGGGGAATGAAAAAATGTGCGGGTTTGTTTAAAAAACCCGCTTTGGTGCATTCATTTGAAGTTAATAAAAGTTGACTTAACGGATGCCCGAAAACCTAGCTAACAGTTCCTCGCGAGATAATTCTATACAAAGACGAGTATATTCCTCTAACGGTAACTGTAGCATGGGTTCAACTATGGCCGATAGTTCCTCATCTAAAGAACCAAAACGGACTCTGAGCAAATTTTCCACAACTTGGCGTTGTCCTTGTTGTAGTCCTTGTTGTAGTCCCTGTTGTAATATATTAGTCCTTTCTCGCTCGTAAACCTCTTTAAAGTTCATAACGATCTCCCGATCTTCTTCAGTCATGTCTTCTGGATTTCTGGCTACACTAATGCGCCAGCTAAAAAGTAGTTCTATCAGGTTTTGACGCAACGGATTGTTTGGTGAAAGTGCAGCCACCTCCCTTGCTGCATTTTGCTGAACAGATCCCCTCCCTAAAACTCTACACATGAGTGTTTCATTCGTAACTGGCAACTCGTTAATTGCCACTATCGCTGTTCGGAAAGACTCAGGGAAAAAATACACTCCTTGAGGCCATTTTTGTAGCTCTAGTTTAGCGCCAAAACTCTCCAACAACGTATCCGAAGCCGAAGTCGCTAAAATCCACAAACGCGGTAAATTATTCTCTGGCAAAGAAGTTTTTTCTCGCTTTGCTTTACGTTGCAATTCCCCGAAGTAAGCAAGTAGCTTGAGTAAGCAATTACGTACTTCTGTTCTGCTAGGTTGATTGCGAAAAGGTTCTAACAAACAAGTACTGGCTGTTATTTTCCCAAGCAGTCCTAGAGATTCCAGATTCGCCTGGGGTGAAGGTAAGGGGGAAAACAAAATATCTGCCTGACGAACCTCATCAGTGATTTCTCGGCTGACTTCCACCTTACCGAAAGGTGACAGTAACTCTTCTAAATATTGTTTTGCAAATTGGTCGTGAGGCTGTCGAATCATTGTTATTTGCGATCGCCTTAAGCATTAAAGCGTGTTTCTTAGCATTTTTTATCTTAATTGTTAAAAATAAACTTTTTTAGTCAAAAAATAAATATTCTTCCTAAATTTACCCTATAAAGAAACTTCTTAATAATTTTTCTTGACATTATAAGTTGCGTATTGGCAAATTATACGGTCATATGCTATACCTCTCGTTAGCGATTACCATAATCAAAACCAATTCGGCATATTCCATACCTCATGTCAACTTTAGCTACATCTACTTGGACGGTATCCTTCGCCCACACCTTTCTCAACGAAGCCCTGAATATACCGAAAAAAATCAGCCAGCGTTTGCCCAAAACCGTTAAAATCCTGGAAAAAGACCCGATTTCCGCCCAAGGTGATGCTAAAAAGCTAAAGAACTATAAAAATGTTTACCGCGTTCGTATTGGTGATTATCGATTAATCTACAGTATCGGTCAAAACAGCGTCAAACTCCTCAGCCTCCGCAAGCGCAACGAAAGAACCTACGAACTAGAATTTTCTCCATCAGATACCGAAGTCGTCGAAATCACCCATTGCGACCCCATCTTAGAAGAAGACACAACAGGACAACAAATCAAACCCGTATCCCCACCACCCAAAAATCTCCTTCCCCAAAACCTCACTCCCACCCTCCTTACAAAGTGGCGCATTCCCGAAGAATATTGGCAAGATTTGCAAAAAGTTCGCACGGAAGATGACTTACTCAACTTACCAATTCCTCACCAATTTATCGATCGCATTTTAGATAATCTCTTCCCTCGTTCCCTTGAAGACATTGATACCCAGCCAGAATACTTACTGCAAAACCCGGAAGATTTGGAACGTTATGTCGAAGGCGAACTAGCAGCTTTTTTATTAAAACTCGATCCCGAACAAGAAAAGTTGCGGGATGGTATAACTGAAGGTCCTACCTTAGTCAAAGGCGGTCCCGGTACGGGAAAATCAACACTAGCCCTATACCAGGTGCAAAAACTTCATACATTGGGTTATCAATCTATCCTCTTTACAACCTACACCAACGCCCTAGTTTCTTACTCCGAACAACTCTTAACTCAATTACTGGGTAAATCCCCTAAAGATTGCGGTGTTGATGTTGTCACTGTTGATTCCCTAACGCGTTCTTACTACAAACAACGCTATGGCGAACCTCATTTTGCGAAACCAGAACAAGCACTCCACTATTTAGAAACAGCGCTGCAAACAACAGAAATTCCTTCCAAAAACATTTTTGACCGCCAAGTACGCTTACAAAGTCTGCAACGTTTGGGAACTCCCTACTTACTGCAAGAAATCTTGGATGTCATTGAAACCTGGGGTATCTCCAGTTTAGAGGAATACCTAGCCGCAAACCGCCAAGGACGAGTTGTTCCCCTCCGCAATCAAACACGGGAAGCTATTTGGGCAGTATACCAAACTTGGCTGCAACTCATGGAGCAAAATCGCTTAATTACCTGGGAACAAATGCGCCGTCAAGCACTGGAATACGTTTCACAATTACCTCAAAAACCTTATCAAGCAATCCTTATTGATGAAGCACAAGATTTATCTCCAACCGCCTTGCGCTTCTTACTCGCCTTGATTCCTTCCTTCAAGGGAGTTTACTTAACTGCTGATGCTTCCCAATCTCTCTATCAACGTGGCTTTAGTTGGAAACAGATTCATGTAGATTTAAAAGTCAGTGGGAGGACTTTAATGCTACGTCGCAATTACCGCAACACCCAACAAATCTCCTCAGCTTGTGCCACCATTTTAGAAGGAACAAATGCGGGAGATGAAGAATGTCTGCAACAATTATCTTCTCCCTATCAAGGAAATTCACCCACCTTGCTGTTGATAGAGAACATCGACAAACAAGTACAAGCCATAGGGGAATTTTTTACCACCGCCGCCAAACAGTTTCGCCTTCCTATTCATGGTGGAGGGGTACTTTGTCCCAACTCCCAACTCGGACAAGATATCGCCCGTCGTCTCAGCCAACGAGGTTGGAAAGCTCAGTTTGTTTCTGGTAAGGAAATCGATCTCAACGCTCGTTATATTAAGGTGTTAACTCTCCACTCAGCGAAAGGTTTGGAATTTCCTTTTGTAGCTGTTGTTGGTTTGCAAGCAGGAATTTTACCTCGGATTGATGAGACAATTCCTCAAGAGGAAATACCTGCTACGCTGAACGAGCAACGTCGCTTGTTTTATGTGGGTTGCACTCGCGCTATGCGGGCTTTGATGGTGTGCGGTTCTAAAGTGTCTCCTTCTCAATTTCTAGATTCTCTTTCCTCTTCTCGTTGGCAAAAGATTCAAGTTTAATTAACCGCAGATGAACGCAGATGCAGGCTGACGAAGTTTATGTTTTTTGAGAAGTTTTATGAATACGATTTATTTGAAGGATATTTTACAACAAGGGGATGATGCGATCGCAGCTGCTAGCACTTTTCTCGGTTTGAAAATGGCGCAGCTAGATTGTTCGGATGTGGAGACTATTTCTGGAGAACAACTCTCTCTACTTTTTTCTAAGATTCCTCCAAGTTGGGAGTTTGAGGAATTGGGGAAGGTGCTTATTGCTGAAAGTATGAGCGAGACTTTAGGAATAGCGTTTTTTGAGTTCGTCAACAATCGCGGTTCTTCACAGCCTCTGGTTGCTCAGACTAACAAAATCTCCTATGGAACTCAAACACCAAAAAAAGCCGTTCAAGATGTCACTCCCATTTCAATATACTTTACTTCCCCTTCTATTCCTCTCTCTACCGCACCTTCTCCTTTAAATCCTATTAAAGTTCTCGATAAAGTCATTGCGGAGTATCGCGATTATTTATTAACAGAATTTAGAGCCAAAGACCCACAATTAAAAGCTGCTTTAGAAAAAGCTATTGACCAACCTTTATTTTTAGCTCAAGAACCATTTTATCAAGCCCATCGTCCTTTTAAAAGTGGGGAAAAATGGCAGAATTTATCCATAGACGCGAAACTCGCCAGAGTCATGCAACAACGTTCCGGTAGCGAGTTTGCATACCTCCATCAAAGTCAAGCAATTGACCATTTATTAGGACAAAACGCCTCTCCCCTCGTTGTGACAACGGGTACGGGGAGTGGAAAAACGGAAACCTTTCTTTTACCAGTCATTCAAAATGCGATCGCAGATGCAGCCCAATTCCGAAGACAATCCGGACTGACAGCTATTCTCGTCTATCCAATGAACGCCCTCGCTAACGACCAGTTCCTACGTATCCAAAATTACCTCAAAGAATCTGGTTGGGAAGGGGCAATTAGTGTGGCAAAATACGATCGCGGCACTAAGTTAAAAGAACGTCAAGCTTTACGCCAAAATCCACCCCATATATTACTCACTAACTATATGATGCTGGAGTATCTCTTAGTACGTCCAGCAGATAGAGAAGATATCTTTGCCAACCATCGCTGTCGTTTCCTTGTTCTGGATGAAGTCCACACCTATCGCGGAACGTTGGGAAGTAACATCGCCTTGTTAGTCAGACGCTTGCAAACTCACTTAAAGGACGCAAAACAGGATTGGTGTTCTCAAGTTCCCCCAGAATTACAAAGAAAACGCTATCCCGAATTTCTCCCGGTTGCAACTTCTGCCACGATTAAAAGTGTAGCGGAAGGAGAACACTCCCCACAAGAAAGAATTCGTCTCAGAGATGAAGCCGTTCAAGAATTTTTTAGTAAAATCTCCGGTGTCAACAAATCCAGCATCCGAGTCATTGGCGAAGAACTTGCAGAACTTCAAACACCACCACAAGCAGTTTCTCCCTCAATCCCTTACATATTATGGGATTTAAACCGATGGCTGATTCGTTCTCCCCTTTCCATTTCCCAAATTGTCAAGAAAGTTAAACAAGAAATTCCAGAGCGATCGCATTAGCTTATTACAAGTCAATTCTGAAGTCTTGCAGTTAGAAGCTGCTACAGAAAAACAGCGTTACCGTTGTGAAGTTTGCTCCACCCCTGTCTTGGGATGGCAAAAGAATTATCCTTGTCCGTATTGTCACGGGAATTTAATCCGGTGGACTGATTCAGAGAGCGCAGAAAACAGATATGTGAAAAAAATCCTCTCACCAGAATATATACCCCTAGTCGCAGGAGAACATACCGCCCAAATTCCTAACGATGTACGAGTTGAATTAGAAGACAACTTTAAAGCTAAGGCGGGGGAATCAAAAGTTAATTTATTAGCCTGTTCGCCGACTTTGGAAATGGGTATTGATGTCGGTGGATTGGATGCAGTCATTTTACGCAATATACCACCACGTCCAGATAACTACGCACAAAGGGGAGGACGTGCGGGAAGGCGTACCCGTATTGGTTTAGTCGTTGGTTATGCTCGAAATACACCTCATGACCAGTATTTTTACGATAAACCGGGAGAGATGATAGCCGGAGAAGTACCAACCCCCGCACTCGCATTGGGGAATCGAGATGCAATATTCCGTCATTTAAATGCGATCGCATTTGGGAGTGCCAAACCTGGTTTAGCCAGTAAGATGGTAAATTATATCTCTCCTTTAGGGGAAATCCATCAAGAAGCCGTAGAAGAACTGGTGACAGGAGTAGAAGCGCAGATAGATCGAGCGGTGGCTGTCGCTTTACAAGCTTGGCAAGGTAATGTATTATACGAAGCAGGATTAGATGAAACAGCCCTGCGCCAACACTTAAAGGGATTACCCGAACAAATCCGGGATGTTATCAATCGTACCGCCCTGCAAGTTAAGGAATTAAGAAGCGCTCTTGATACATACTCCCTCCAACTCCAAGGCGAACGTGCTGGAACTCGTGCGGCTCAACTCATTGCTCGAATACTAGGTATTCAAACAGACAAACAAAATAAGAATAATGAAGCTGATGACCTTTCCGTCGGTTATCCTTTACGTAGATTTGCTGAATTTGGTATTCTTCCTGGTTACGAATTTCCCACCCAACCAGCATCATTGCGACTTTTAGGTGACGATCGCGAAGAAGACCCCGTAAGTGTAGCAAGACGTTTTGGAATTGGTCAATTTCAACCCGATGCTCAAGTCTTTGCTCGTACCAAACGCTGGAAAGTTATTGGTTTAGATAACGCCTCTCCATGGAACTCCAGAACTGAAAGCGCAACTTGGTCTTACCGGATATGCAATACTTGTCAGTTACGGTACGATGCATCCGAACCTGCTTGTCCTCGTTGTGGGAATAATGCACCAGGAAAAGATTACGTTGGTGGAGAATTTGCTGGTTTTTTGGCGCGAAGGGATGAAAGTCCAATTCTCGATGAAGAAGAACGTTACGTTACCCGCAATCTTGTCAAAACTTACCCTCAGTGGGACGGACAAGTTGTAGGACGGTGGACATTAAGTACTGGTTGGGGATTGCGTTGGAGTCGGGATGAGGAGGTACGTTGGGTTAATGAGGGGGTTCCGCCTAAAGATAAAGATAGGGAACAGAATACTCCCTTACTACATAATGAAGCAAAAGGGTATCCGTTGTGTAGCGAGTGCGGGCGAATATTGCAAAACCCAGATGTAGCGCGATCGACAACTCAAGGACGACGCAAAACTCACAAATCCGGTCAAGATGACCCTTACGGTCATGCAGAAAATTGTCCTAAAAAAGGCGCACCGCAACCTCTGGCAATTGTAACAGCAAGTAAAGCAGAGGTATTGCGATTAATAGTTCCTATCCCTATTTCTACGGAGGAAGAGGATTTACAATCTTGGGGATTATCTCTTGGATACAGTCTGAAAGCTGGTATGCAGCAATTGTATATGTTGGATGGTTCCGAGATTGATTTTGAGTTTGAGGGAATTTGGCAGGTGAGTTATGAAGGAAAAAAATATAACACAATTTCGCTGACGTTTATTGACCCTAGTTTAGGTGGAAGCGGGTATTTGCATCGGATTGCTAGCGAATTTCATCAAGTGGCAAAAACAGCGATCGCGCATTTAGACCATCCAAACTGTGTAACTGCCTGTTACCGTTGTCTCAAATCATATCAAAATCAACGCTATCACGAATTACTCAATTGGCCGCAAGTTATCCCCGCCCTAGAACAACTCGCACAAACGCCACCAACACCACGTTCTTTAGAAACAGGCGATCTTGACGATCCGCTTCCCTGGTTAGAAGCTTACGATGCAGGTGTAGGTTCTCCTTTAGAACTCAAGTTTCTACAGCTATTTGAAAAACATGGGTTCCATCCCCAAAAACAAATACCAGTACCAACAAATACGCCAATTTCCGTTGCTGATTTTGCCATACCAGAACGGAGACTAGCAATATATATTGATGGAACTGCCTTTCATAAAGGAGGAAACAGATTGCGAGATAAATTTATTCGCGATCGCTTGCGTAATGCCAATTCTCCTTGGCAAGTTGTCGAATTAAACGCTACAGATTTAGCTAGAGGTAAGGCATTAGTAGAACAACTCAAAAGCAAATAACAGTCAGTTTGTTCCAAATTTGACGCATTTACTTGGATGAGCTAGGTAGCCCTGAAGAGTAACCAGTGGCAATTAGCTTGTGGATGCGGTACTGCATAAGGTCATCGTTTCGATTTCAGGATGGGGAAATGGCTTGCCAAAGGAGAAGGCTGTAGACGTTGAACCATAAAGTCGCAAATGCTCCAGCCGTTCCTTAGCTTCAGCAATTGTGGGAGTATGTCCTGCAGGAACCCACCATAACGCTAGGATTGGCTGCTCGGTTTTTTCAAACCAACGACGGCGATCGCGCATTATGTTTGCATGAGCACCGCGATATACGTAGTTTGAAAGGGCTTCTAAAGATTTCCAAACTGTGAGAGTAATTAAAATTCGCTCGTCGTCAAAAGCACGAATACTGGTAGCATCGTTTGCACCTTCACTTCGCAAACGCCATACGAAACCGGGATCGGTATCTGCGATCGCATTAATACTTTCAATTTGTGCGACGAACTCTGCCATTTCTGGAGAATCTAGTGGCGCACGTAAGGTAGCAGTATTTACTTGAGCAAGATGATAGCGTTCTGTATTCATAGTTTTTGCACCATTGTGTGATGATACGCTTAAATGTCGTTTCTGCTATTTCTTATTTGTCAACTCTCTAAATATACACTTAGGTAGTCAAAATAAATACTTACGTATCTATCCTGAGAGAGAGCAGTGAGGACAGACTAACATCACAGCTTGATATTTGGCATCTGATAATTCTTGATTTTTGTTTTTAATACTTCATATTTAGGTACTCAACTCAAAAGGTGACCGTTCATACAACAAGGCAGTTGGGAAATGTTCTATGTTAACTAAACCCTTTACTTTTGTATAAACGGCGGCTATATCCGCTAAAGAACCACTGGAGCGGCGGAAATCCTCTGCTTTGTTAGTGTCATTGAATTGATTGAGTGTAACGGCTTCAGGTTGAACAGACACATCGAGTCATTTCCGCCGCCCTGGTGATTTATTTATGCAAGGTCTCTTTTCTTTCCTCTGCGTCCTGGTGTGATTGGTGCAGTTCTTAAAAAAACTTGTAACTATATATTGTATATGTAGAGTTTTTGACCTTTTATCGTGCTTTCATCTGAACTATCTACAATTAACGCTCTCAAGCAACCAACTAGTTCTGCATGGGTAGAACAAGCTGTTGCAAATCTAGACATCATTCTCCTGGATCACTCCCAATGCGAACGAAAAGCAGCGGGAGTCGCCTTGAACATGATATTTCGCTATCCTTCCAATGCTAAAATGGTGCGAGAACTAACCAAAATTGCCCGTGAAGAACTAGAGCATTTTGAACTCGTCAATCAATGGCTGGAAAAACGGGGTATTCCTCTGCGTCCATTGCAGCCACCCCCCTATGGTGCGGGTTTAAAATCGCAAATTCGGTCAAAAGAACCAGAGAGGTTTTTAGACTCTCTGTTAATTAGTGGTTTAATTGAAGCTCGCAGCCACGAACGTCTGGGATTGCTAGCTCTTCACTGCTCTGAACCGGACTTAGCAAAATTTTACCGCAGCCTCATGGCATCTGAAGCTCGTCACTATGGTACTTACTGGGTTCTTGCGGATACTTATTTCGATCGCGAACTTGTTAGGCAAAGACTAGATGAACTAGCATTGGTGGAAAGTGAGTTATTGGCAACTTTACACCGAGAACCGCGAATTCATAGTTAAAGAGATTCTTAGCAAGGGGAATGAAAAGTTACTATCAAGATTTTTTAATTCGTAACTGGGAACAGAGCGATCGCACCTCTGCGGCAAATATTATCAAAGCCGTACTAGCAGAATACGGTTTAAACTGGGAACCAAATGGAGCAGATCGAGATGTGTTGCAGGTAGAAGAATGTTATTTAGCAGTTGGGGGAGAGTTTTGGGTTGTTGAACATCAAAACCAACTTGTAGGAACTGCAGCGTATTACCCTATTGAGCGAGGGGAAAAAGCCGTAGAAATTCGTAAGATGTATGTTTTACCTAAAGCTCGGGGTTTTGGTCTGGGGAAATATTTGTTACGACAGTTAGAGGCTGCAATTGTGACTCGAGGCTTTCAAGAAATTTGGATTGAAACTGCTAGTGTTTTAGTAGAGGCTGTTCAGCTTTATGAAAAAAATGGGTATGAAAAAGCATCAGGTGTAGAAACAGCCCGGTGCGATCGAGTGTACGTTAAGAAATTGTATGGTTAGTGGTTGGGGTTTTGTTATATACATTTTAGACGAGAGGTAAGAGAATTTGAAACTCTGTGCCTTTGCCAAGTTCGGAATACAAGTTTAACTCACCACCATGTCTGGCTTTTATAATTCGATAACTAACTGATAAATTGGTTTCTTTATCAGCACGTTTTTCTATGGAAAAAGAATCAATAATTTGCTTTTGCAATTCTTGAGATATTCCCGGTCCGTTATCAGCAATACAAATTGAGATCCACCGAGAGTCTGGTACATTTGGTATATTAACTTTTCGCGAAATGACTTGCGTCGTAATCTCAATTCTTGGTTTTTGATCTGTGGCTACAGTCTCTAGATGCATTTGCTGTCTCACTGCTTCATTAAGCAGTGTATCTACGGCTTGGCTCAAAATATTCATGAAGACTTGATTTAATTGACCAATAAAGCAAGAGACTGGTGGGAGATGACCGTAATTTTTAACTATTTCGATTTCTCCTGTTATTCTGCTATTAATTAATAATATAATGCTGTCTATATTGGCGTGTATATCTGCTGGTTTTGGGTAGACTTCATCAATATGACAGAAATTTTGCAATCCAGTTACCAACTTTTTTAATCTTTCTGCTCCAGCACGAATACTAGCGATCGCTCTTGATAAATCTTGTTGTAAAAAATCTAATTCAATTTCTTGTTTAATCTGATTGGTTTCTTCAGATAGAGGAAAATTTTCTTGTTCATAAGCTGCAACCAACTTCATTAAGTCTTGGCTGTAATTATCAACATGAGCTAAATTACCCCAAATAAAATTTAAAGGGTCAAGAATTTCGTGCGCCACCCCATCTACTAAACGACCTAGATTCGCCATTTTATCATTTTTAACCATCAGGGCTTGACTGCGCTCATACCGCACTTGAGTTTCTATTCCCCGAATTTGCCAAGAGGCAACATTTAATTCTTGTACATCCAACAACCTATAGATATCGGGTGCTGTATGTACAACTACAGGTTCTCCTAAGAGTTCGGCAGAGCGTCTTAACGCCAGTTGTATTGCTGCTAATATGGGGGTATTTTCTGTAAGTAACAAAACCTCTGTGCGAGCATAACTGTAAAGAACACTCAGTGGTTGCTGAAAAAATAACTCCTGTCCGTATGGGCGAATCAAAAATTCTAGCAGTCGCCGCCGTGAAACCATTCCCATATACTTTCCTTTCTCTACTAAAATGACTCCCGGTAGAAGAGGAAATTTATCGAAATAGACAGCAACTTCAGCACCAGTGAAATTTGTCTCCACACAAAAGTTGTATGCTGGTAGTTCTCTGAGGGTTGACTCTAAACCTAAGTCACTATTACTGCTACCAGATAAAAATGGTGGTAATATTTGCAAACTGGATTCTTGTGACACTAGAAACCCTGATCTGAAAAGCTCGACAATAAACTAGCATATTCATTTCTTCTCACCCACAATAAAGTAGAGTGGCTTGGGAAGCTGAAGTATTCATTAACACATAATATTTGATTTTTGTCAATTTTCAATATGCGCTCTGTAATATTTCTATAAAAAAGTATTGAATCCTATTTTCAATTCACTGACTCATCTCCAACCATTAACCCATAGGTAGCAAAATCTGAAACCCAGTACTTTATTTCCAAATATATCAAGTCCAAAGGTGCGACTGATACACTCAAAAAATTGCTATCGTGAAATTACACCTATTAACTCACCATTTTCTATTAAAATAGCTGCTGGTATATACTCTAATACAGTCTTCTTAAAAAGAAGTTAAAAACAGTCGAATTTGGATAAATTATTATTAAATTTATGACTTTATATTTTTTAAAATTAAACGTTTGTACTTAAGTAGCTATCTTGAACTGTGTATACCAATACTTAACAAAAAGCCTTTGGTGATGGGCGATTAATTTCTTCGTACCAGTCGCTATATGACTGCACCTTAGGGATTAGTCATCAGGAGCTTCAACCATTCCTATAAGGGTATTAAAAAATTCCCATGCATCATCTGTTGTTGTAGCCGCCGCCAGTGATTGTGACTCCAAGGGGAATTCATCAATAATGGGAGCTTCATCGATCTCGACTACAACTCTATAATCTCCTGAAGGTACATGATACGGTAACTGTACCGTAAGTTTGCCATCAGGACTAATGTTGGCAATTGTTTCAATGCTTCTCATTAATTTATCTTACATTTTTTTTTAAATTAAGACCACGAGTTCATTTAAATTAGTTAACTGGGCGCGGTAGCTTGCGTCCGTACTTGGTTAATTGCTGGTTGTTGGAAGAAAAAACTCTATAAACTTCTTCCATTTTGGTCTTGATGTTTTCTATTTTTTGTAGTAAGTAATTATACGTATATATTTTGAAATAAGTTGCCAAAACCAGTCATGGTTTCCTGTTGATAGTGGCGAACCACGTTTTCTTTATGTTGAGAAACTGTAAACTCTCTATAAAAGTTTTTGAAAGATAATATAACATCAAGGAAATTCCTTAAGTTATGAGAATAAATAATCAAAGCTATACTACTTCAGGAGGTAGCAATCGAGAATTGGAACCATTTATTGAACTTAACAATCATCTGGAAGTATCCTTGTCTTTATTCGATAAAGTTAAGTATAAATTCCTATGATAAAATATGTAGCACTAAAGGCTTAGACAATTGAGGTTCTTACACGAGTGATAACAGTATAGTTAGCATTTAACTATCTTGTTTTTTGTCAACAACCACCTATTTGCTCTTCCGAACGCTAAAATGACTTTTCACACCCCTAGAACTCAACACCGCTTTGATAAGCGACACCCATGAATCAATTGAACAATGGTTTCACTCTATTTCTTAGTCTGCTAGTCGAGGCGATTCCTTTTTTGTTACTGGGAGTTTTGTTCTCCAGTTTGTTGCTGTTTTTTGTAGATGAACGTAAATTGGCGGAGAAAATGCCTAAAAACCCAGTACTGGGTGCTTTATTGGGAAGCTTAGTGGGATTTCTGTTCCCTGTTTGTGAGTGTGGCAATGTACCGGTGGCGCGGCGATTGCTGATGCAGGGAGTCCCTACACCAGTGGCAATTGGTTTTTTGCTAGCAGCACCAACTATTAACCCTGTCGTGATCTGGGCAACTTGGACTGCATTTCGAGACCAACCGGAAATAGTGGTGTTAAGAGTTTTCTTCTCCTTATTAATTGCAGTTATCGTTGGGACAGTTTTTAGTGTTCAAAAAGACCTAACTGCGATAGTGCAACCTTCAATAGCTCGTTATCTAAAATTTAATCCACCTAAATCCTCCAAATCCAAACGCAGCACAAAAGACAAACAGAACAACGCATTGCAGCAAGGATTGGGAGTTCCCACTCTATTACAATCAGGAACTTATATGTTAGGAGGGCAAGCAGGACAAACCATACGGATGGATGCAACTACTTTGCAAGCAGCTATGGCAGCTTCTGGTCCGAGTAAACCCCTGATGGATAAGTTGCGGTTATTGGTAGACAATTGCGTACAGGAACTGCGCGAGCTAGGGGCAGTTTTGATTATGGGAAGCGCTATTGCAGCTGCGGTTCAAGTACTAGCGCCCCGCGATCTGATTATCAGCTTGGGTTCCGGTCCGATTAGTTCAATTGCTGCCATGCTTATCCTAGCGGGAGTCGTATCGATTTGTTCAACTGTTGATTCATTTTTTGCCTTGTCTTTTGCCTCGACCTTTACCAGTGGTTCGTTAGTGGCTTTTCTGGTATTTGGACCAATGATTGATATCAAAGGTGTTGGTTTAATGTTATCGGTCTTTAAACCGAAGGCTGTTCTATACTTATTTGCTCTTGCAGCACAACTTACATTTTTATTCACCCTTTTTGTTAACTTACACGTCTTTTAAAAATAGTGACCACCTGACCACTTGACCAATGGCTTCCCAAAATCGAAAAGCAAAAATCAAAAATGCACTACTACCCTGGTTAGACGTTTTAGCGCTGACAGCCTGGGGAGTTTTAATTCTAAAATATTGGTTGACTAACAAACTCGTCTTATTAATTCACCCTGATTACTTTTGGTTGGCAGTAACGGGTGCCGTAGGACTGCTCGTTCTCAGTTTTTTAAAAGCGGGGCAACTTTTACAACGGCGACGAGGTGAGGTTCTTCCCGATATGCAACACTTTACTATTTTTCCGCCTGGATTCGGTAGTGTTTTACTGTCTGTTGTAGCGATTCTGGGATTAGTTATAACACCCCGTGTCTTTGCCAGTCAAACAGCTCTTCAACGAGGTGTGACGGATTTTGTCGGAACATCACGCGTCCAACCTCAGGCTTTTCGTGCTTCTGTTCGTCCGGAGGAAAGAACTTTAGTAGATTGGGTACGCACGCTTACTGTTTATCCAGAGCCCGATACTTACACCGGACAAAGGGCTAAAGTACAGGGGTTTGTTATTCACCCACCGGAACTTGGAAAAGAATACTTGTTCGTAGCACGATTCGTGCTGACTTGCTGTGCTGCAGATGCTTATCCCATAGGATTACCTGTAAAATTAAAAGAACCTCGCGATAAATATCCACCCGATACCTGGTTGGAAATTGAAGGGCAAATGGTAACGGAAACTATAAAAGATAAGCGTCAACTTACCATCGCAGCTTCCTCTTTAAGAAAAATCGCTCAACCCAAAAATCCTTATAGTTATTAAGGTTAGTCGTTAGTGGTTAGAGATCGATAATAATTAACAACTAACAACTAACAACTAACAACTAACAACTAACCATCGACAAATGAGTACCAAAGCTTTTTTCCATCCTATAGATCGTGTTGCAATATCATTTTTGCTTATCCTTAGCCTGCTGACAGGGCTGTTGATCTTACAAGGTGATGCGGTTAAACCAGGTGTCAGGAATTTTAGTTGGGAAAATCAAAAAATTGGCGCAGATGATTCTTCTTTTGCCCTCACTTTTAGTCGTCCTATGGACACAAAAACTGTAGAGGAAAATTTGAGAATCGATCCACCTCTAGCAGGTAAAGTCAGTTGGGCGGGGCGGCGAATGGTTTATACTTTGCTCACACCAGCGCCTTACGGAACCAATTATAATGTCAAGTTACAAGGTGCAAGAGATAAATTCTCGGAAAAAGAGGGAAAAAACAGGTTAATAAAACCTTTTACAGGAACTTTCCGCACGAGAGATCGAGTGATTCTTTATGTAGGGGCTGACAAAGAAGATAAAGGGCAATTAGTTCTTTACAACTTAACTCAAGAGCAAAAAAAAGTTCTGACACCTAAAGATTTAGTTGTGATGGACTATAAGCCATTTCCAAATGGAGAGAAAATTTTATTTTCAGCTCGTTCTACTAATACTCAGGATTTAACTTCATCTCAACTATACACTACAACCACGGGGATTTCTGCAATTTCCGATAAAAAAGCAGAACCAGCTAGTAAAATCGAGCTGATTTTAGATAACAAAGAATATCAAAATCTGAAATTTGACTTATCTCCAGACGGTCAAACTATTGTTGTGCAACGAGGTAAAAAAGATGACCCCAGTGACTTTGGGTTGTGGTTTCTGCCTGCAAATCAAAACAATGATGGCAACGATTCTGACGGACCAGTTCTGAAACGCTTGCAAAGTCAACCCGTAGGAGACTTTGTGATTACACCAGATAGTAAAGCTGTGGCGGTTGCACAAGGACAGGGTGCAGCAATATTACCATTACAATCGGATGCTAGCAAACCCCTAGATTTTTTACCACAGTTTGGTCTGGTGCAAGCTTTTTCTAAAGATGGTTCTCAAGCAGCAATGGTTAAGTTTAATACGGACTACACAAAAGATTTGTTCTTGGTGACTAACCAAGGAATTCAGAGACAACTGCTACGCACGCCGGGATCGATTCTTAGCTGCCAGTTTGATACTGCTTCACCGACTCTATATTGTCTGCTGACACAAATACTACCAGGAGGATTGTATCAAGAGCAACCCTACTTAGTCGCGCTAGATCTAAAAAGCGGGCAACAGAAACCTCTGATGGTACTTCCTGCCGAACAACGGAATGTAGAAATGAGTTTAGCACCTGACGGTTTGGGTTTGCTGTTTGACCAAATTGTGCCACAATCAACTCCTACGGGTTCCTCGCCTGCAAATCTATTGACAACTGATGACGGTCAAGCAATATCTACTAGCAGTTTGTGGTTGATGCCTTTGCTACCTATCTCTGACCCCTCAGCCTCTGCAGAGATTAAGCCAGAACAGCTTCCTCTAGTGGGTTTTCATCCCCGTTGGTTGCCATAATACTTTCACGTGACTCTTGTCGAATCAAACCAGCCATTGCGGCTTCTTGTAAACTCATAAAAGCGTTTAAATCTTCTGTATCATATTTTGTTCTTAGAAGTTGCCGTAGTTGTTCTTCTGTCGCAACACTAAGAAAACCAGTCATCATAACTTGTCTAACCAGATCGCGAATCAATATCATACACACACCAATGGGTTTAAAAACAACCATGCCCAGAGCCGATGCGTTGCTCTAAGTATTTCTCACGAGCAGACGGGCTGTTTTACGAAAATTTTAACGAATCTTTATAGAATTTGCACGAACATTTTTTCTTCTTGGAGAGTTTAATGTCGAAAAGCAGAAGGCACCAATGTTAAAAGACATCCCCACACTTATAATCAAGAGATTTTGCGAGGCTGCTATGCTTTTGTCGATCGCCATACATTTATTTATGGGAATCAACTGCTGTTATATTACCCTATAAGCCTGTGTAGAGAGGAATTGCTTTTATACAAAAACTATGGATAGCCCTTGCCTTCTGCCCTTTACTTTATGCCCTTTCCTTATCTAGTTTCTGCCTTCTTAAAAAAGACTTAACAATTTTACTGAACTGGTGGCTTCCCGAAGAAATACTTCAACTGAAATATTTTTTCTCTTGTCTTCTGAAATAAATTGACTCTCACTTTAGGTTCATCATTCAAGTAACCGGGCAAAGAATCAGCTATTTTCTCAATTAAACTTGCTAAAAGCAAAATACTTTCTTCACCACTAAGACTGGGATCTAAGTTTTGTTTAACCGCTAATCTGTACTTGTTAAACGCGCTCATTAAAACACTGTAATTTTCTGAAGACTGCAACAATAAAGTCTGTATTTCTTGGTTAAAATCTTCACCCTTCCCATTTTCTAACGGTATATATATATCCTTTAATTCAGTTTTCATACTGCAATTTTCCCTGCCCCAAAAATATATTTATTAAAAAATATGTATCAAACGGTAAACACAAAGTTACCTTATTTTTTCTAAGTTTACTTTTTTTGTTTTTAGATTGATACACCCTGGTAAATTTTTACCACCTTACAGTAAGGATTATCAAGTTGATTGCTGAACTTTGCTAAGATTTTACAATCCCTGTACGGCAGTATATCGAAAATCCGTGATTTTACTACGATCGTCAATGGACTGCTATCTTAGCGATACTCTTCCTTTACAAAAAATTCATACTTTCTCCATATACTCAATATTAGTTAACAAGTAAAAACCCTGTTTGACAAAAGTGTTTGACAACACAGGGTTTAAATTTGATTGTTGTTGCAGCATTTAATGAGTTATCGGCAAATTACAGAGTAATTACGCAACATTTCCGAGCATTTTACAAAAGTTTACAGAATGCTGTTTAAGAAAACTCTTATTCAGCGATCGCGGAGTACAGCCGTATCGCATTTGGGTTAATTACTTGTGAGAAATTTCCAAACACAATCGCCTGAAATGATCGCCCCGTTGTTCAAAATTGGCGTATTGGTCGAAACTCGCACAAGCAGGAGATAACAGTACGACTGGTGCTTGATACTGTTTTGCCAATTCTGCCGATCTCGAAACAGCCCTATCCATTGTTTCTACAACTTCGTAGCTTTCATACCCTTGTTGTTGCAAACGTTGGGCAAATGCAGGAGCGGCGTTCCCTATCAGCAATACAAAGGCTGCTTTAGCTTTTATCTTTGCCAAAAATCCCGTGTCATCACCAGCTTTAGCTTCTCCACCTGCAATTAAAATAAGTGGGCTTTTCACGGAAGCTAAACCCACTTCAGCCGCATCATAGTTCGTGGCTTTGCTGTCGTTAATAAAATTGATGCCTTCCCAAGTACAGATATGTTCGAGACGATGGGGAACACCAGGAAATTCACGGACAGATCGAGCAATAGCATCTTTGTGAATTCCTGCTAGCCTTGCTGCAGCAACGGACATTAACAAATTTTGCAGGTTGTGTTCTCCTACCATTCGCAACGTCGATGCTTCTACAATGCGTTCATCTTCTGAAGATGCACCACCTTTTGTCTCTACAACCCAACCATCTTCAATGTAGTAACCTTTGGAGTTTAATAAACTCTCTTTCCCCTTGATACTTGTCCAGTAAGCACTCGACCACTCTTTTTCTCCCACTTGTCTTAGGTAGGGGTCGTCACCATTAAACACTTGCAACTGCGATTGTTGCAGCAAATGAGCTTTTATGTTGTAGTAGTTTTCTAAAGTTTTATGACGACTGAGGTGATCGGGCGTAAAAGTTGTCCAAATACCAATTCTAGGTGCGACTGAAGGTGATGATTCTATTTGATAACTGCTGAGTTCCGCTATCACCCAATCAATTTGATTTTGGATTGAGGTTTCTCCCCCACTTTCCCCCTCTCCCCGTCCTCCATTCCTCTCAAGGGACAAGGCAACTTCACAAGCTGCGTAGCCAATGTTACCGCATGCGGGAGCATTTAAGCCTGCTTTTTGAAAAATGGCAGCAATTAAGGATGTTGTCGTCGTTTTTCCATTCGTACCCGTAACTGCAACCCAGGGAATCGATCGCAACTCTCTCCAAGCAAGTTCCATTTCGCCAATGGTTTCTATCCCCATTTCTCGTGCTTTAAGTAATGGTGATATATCCCAAGGCACGCCGGGACTAACAACGATTAATTGGGGTAAATCTGATGGAGCGAGTTCTAGAGAATAGCCCAGTTTCACAGCGATTTGTTCTGCGGCAAGTTCTTGTTGTTGTTGGAGAAGGTTGGGGGAAGTATTGCGATCGCTTAGCTCTACCTCCCAACCCTCCCGTTTCAACAATCTCGCCGCAGCAACACCGGACTTTCCTAATCCAATTACATGAGCTCTTGGCATAGACTGTGGCAGGTATCCCTGGTCAAGCTCTCATATACTAGCGTTAATCGGCAATCTTTACACAATTTTTTTATCAAATTGTGCTACAAGTTTTTGACAACGGAACCAAAGTCTGCTAATACACGAGCATGATTGCGGAGTAACCCCAGCAAATTTAACCGATTTTGTTTGATTTGGGGATCGGGGTCCATAACCAATACGCTGTCGGGACCGTCAAAAAAGGTGCTAACTGTGGTCGCAATCTTCTCTAGGGCTGTGACTAACTGTCTGTAATTTCGTGACTCCTTAGCGGCTTGTGTTTGAGGTACTAAACCTACAATGCTATTGTAGAATGCTTCTTCTGAAGGTTTTTGGAAAAGGGAAGTGCGAATTACATCTGTTGGATCGAGCTGTTGTGTATCCAAATCTCCCTGTGTTGCTAAACGAGCCGAGCGGTTGACTGTTTCATAAATGTTATCTAACGTACCATCATTGCGAATTTGTTGGAGGAATAAGGCGCGATCGCGAACATCCAATAAATCCTTTAATGACCTTTCCGCGTATTCTGGGTCATTTTCCCCCAAAACAGCATTTACCAAGTCATAATCAATTTGCTTTTCTTCTTGTAGTAAAGTCTTGAGCCGTTGCAAGAAGAACTCCTCTAAAACCGTCACTAACTGCTGTTTGTCTTTGTTATGTGCTTTGACAAAATCCACAGCAATTTGTTCTAGTAACTGTTGTAAATTAATTGGTAAGTTAGCAGCCCAGGTAATGTTAATAACAGCATTTGCCGCTCGTCGTAGGGCAAAGGGATCGGAAGAACCTGTAGGAATCATACCCAATCCAAAGATACTAACTAGAGTATCCAGTCTGTCTGCCAACCCCACAATTTGACCTGTTAAAGTTTGGGGTAGAATATCATTTGCTCCTCTGGGTAAATAATGTTCAAAAATAGCTGCTGATACTTCCTCTGATTCTCCACTAGCCGCAGCATACTTTTGTCCCATAATTCCCTGTAACTCAGGGAATTCATATACCATTTGACTCACTAGGTCTGCTTTGCAAAGTAACGCAGCTTTTAGAATTTTTTCTCCTTCGGTTTCACCCAATTGTAGTTGTTCTGTAATTTGTTGGGCAATTTTACAAATCCGGTCTACTTTTGCACGTAAAGAACCTAAATCTTCTTGAAATGTTACTTTTTCCAATTGAGGCAAAAAGCTTTCCAAGGGCTTTTGTAAATCCGAGTCGTAGAAAAATCGACCGTCATACAAGCGAGCCCGGATAACTCTTTCATTTCCGACAGCAATAATTTCTGACTTTTCAGGATTGCCATTGGAAACCGTTACAAAATATGGCAACAGTTCCTTCGCATCGCTCGACTTGAACACGGGAAAATAGCGTTGGTGACTTACCATAACAGTGGTAATCACCTCAGTAGGTAGGTTCAAAAATTCAGATTCAAATTTGCCAACAACAGATGAGGGAAATTCCACAAGATTTGTGACTTCCTCTAACAAATCAGGGTAGATTTCTGCGTAACCATCTAACTTTTGTGCTGACTCTTTGACTTGCTGTGTAATGGTATTTTTCCGTTCTTCGGTATCTACAACAACACAAGCAGAACGCAATACGTTAACGTAGTCAGTTGCTTTTGTCACTGTTACGGGTTGCGGATGCAAAATGCGATGACCTTGTGAAATGCGATCGCTTGTTATTGACTCAGAACCATTCTCTAACTTAATCGGTAAAACCGTCTCATCTAACAAAGCAATTAACCAGCGAATAGGTCGAGAGAACTTTTGCTCTCCATCACCCCAGCGCATCAACCGCTTACCCTCTAAACTCCAAATCCATTCCGGTACAAGTTCTGTTAAAATTTCTGTAATTGGGCGACCGGGAGTCACTTTCTGTACAAAAACAAAGTCTCCCTTATCTGTAGCGCGGACTTCCAACGCATCTAGTTCCACACCTTGTTTTTTGGCAAAACCTTGGGCTGCAGGTGTTGGTTTGCCATCTTTAAATGCTGCTTGGGCTGGCGGACCTTTAATTTCTTCCTCTCTATCTGGTTGCTGAGATGGTAAACCTTTGATAAGAACAGCCAATCGGCGGGGCGTTCCGTAAACTTCTACAGCATCGTAGGACAGACTGTTGGTTGAGAGTGTTTTTGGAATGTGCGATCGCCATTGGGTCAGAGCATTACTCAAAAATCCCGCAGGTAGCTCCTCTGTACCAACTTCTAATAAAAATTCCTTCATACCTTTATTTTCAATACTTTCTGCCATTAATCTTGCTTTGCTACACAAATCATTTGGTCTATCAGTATATCGCAACAAATATTTGTATATATCGCTACTTTTGCGTTACACAATGATTCTCCACTCAATATACTATCAGATTCTCGACTTCTTCAATAAATCGCAGATCTTGCAGCCGTACTCACCCTTGTTCCCAGGCTCCGCCTGGGAACGAGAGGAGAAGTAAGCACTGCTTATGGCTGACTATTTAACTGCCAAATTTTGATTGTCTTGTCGGAGCTACCACTGACGATAAATTTACCATTTGGACTTATAGCAATAGAATTCACGACTGCTGAATGTCCAGAGAAAGTTTGTAGCAATTCTCCCGTCTGCAAACACCACATATTAATTGTTGTGTCTGCACTGGCGCTGAAGATACTTAGCCCATCTGGACTGATGGCTACCGATTTTACTTCATCTGAATGTCCAGTTAAAGTATGGAGGACTTGACCGCCGTCTAGATGCCAAACTTTAACAGTTGCATCAGCACTACCACTAACTAGAAGTAAACCATCTGAACTCATAGCGACTGAATTCACAGCACCTGAATGTCCGCTAAAGGTATGTAATGGATCGCCTGTGCGTGGATTCCACAACCTAATTTTATGGTCGCTGCTACCGCTGGCTAAAGTTGTGCCATCGGAACTGATAACAGCATCATAAACTACAGATGAATGCCAAAGGGTACAAATGCGATCGCCTGTTTGCAGGTTCCAGATTTTAATTTTATTACTACCTGTAGCCAAAATTTGTCCGTCAGGGCTAATAGTTATACAGTTAACTGGTTTTTGATGACCTAGGAGCGTGTGTACTAGTTTACCTGTTGGAAGATACCAAACTTTAACGTTACTTTTAGGATGTTCGCAACTCCCAACAGCCAGAAAATTTCCATCAGCACTAACCGCAACAGATGAGACTTCTCCAATATTTCCTGTTAACGTGCGAATCACTTTTCCAGTTGAAAGATTCCATACCTTAATAGTTTTATCTGCCGAACCGCTGACTGCAGTCAACCCATCAGAACTAATGGCAACTGATGTAATTTTGTCAGAATGCCCGGTTAAAGTATAGCTCAGATAATAAGCAGATTCTTGTTTTCTTTGTGCTTTGAGGTTAGCTATTATATTCAAAAGCCCTTTCACATAAATCATGCTTTGATTGTCGCCAACCATAGCAAAACATTGTTTTAACTTTTCTAGATATTCTTCATCTTCTACTCTCACGGCGGATCGCATTTCTTCTAAAAGGTGGTTTCCTGGTTGATGGGTAACTTGACGCAATCTCAACCAAGCGTTGATAGAATAGTCAAGTTGTTGCTGTGCCCAACTGCGATCGCTTAAATGAGACAAACTGTGAGCGAGTTGCAAAGCTAATTCAGGAATCCAGTAATCGCGTTCTATCTGTAGTGCTTGGTAAAGTTGCTTGTAACCTGTTGCGATCGCTTGTAGTGTTGTCACATCAAGATTATCTTCTAACAAACTGGGCAGCAATTCTGGTAATCTAGGGGGCACATCATGATAAATTAAGTGGTAAGAATCGGTTACCCAACTGGCTGCTAGAATATGGCAAGTTACTAAAATCTGGCAAAGTTTTTCAAGATCTTGATGATTGACGTGATATTTTAACGATAATTTACTGACATCAATTCCTTTAGCTTTCCATCTTTCCTCCTTTTCCAAAATTTCTAAGTTAGCAGCATTATCTTGACCGAGAATGCGAATTTCCTCTAAATCTTCGCCCAACGTTATCAGTTCATCTCTAATGTTTCTCCACTCCAAAGCACGGTTTTTAGCTGATTGATAAACAATTTCTTTTAATGGTAATTGAGCAATGGTTTTATAATAATAGTTTTCTTGTCCAATCCCCCAATAACCAATGCGGAAATTGAGGTAATCGCCACTCGCCTCAGACTCTAAAATCAAAACAGGCTCTGTTTTCAACATTCCATACAGAGCTTTAATACTAGATTCGCTGTGAAAACGTTTGCTATCCCAAGCTCCTGCTAAAAACTCTGTTGGTCTGACAGGATCGTGAAGTGAGTAATAGTTGTTAAGAAAATCTCGCAATCCTTCTGCTAATTTTAACTCTATAGTGGAAATATCTTCTTCACGGCGATCGTACTTATCAAACTCGATCTTGGGAGGAGCAAGGAAAATTTTTAGCGGGGTGCGTCCATTCTTAGGATGAGATTCTAAAATCTGTGAAGGTGATAAGCGCAAAGGCCAGCTGTCAAAAATTTTATTAACTTCAGGTAGCTTAAGAGCTGTTTCACGCTGATACGTTGCTATCTGTAATTGTGCTTTATGATAATAAACTGCTAACTGCTGTTGTTGAATTTTTTCTTGGTCTGCTTCTTTCACATAACTCATGCTTTGACTGGCGCTACTGACAGTCTCAAGAACTTGCTTGATTTCCTCTGTAGGAATAAATTTTGTTATAGAGGAACTGGCTTCACTTCTTTTTTCTATAAAATTTGCAATAACAGGTGCAAACTCTAGTACAAGTTGGATGAGTAACTTTAATCCTGGCTCCATAAACAGATGCCTGTAAGATAAATATCATTGAATGTTGACTAATATTAATTTCAATGATAGCTTTATTGTTTCCCGGATATTTTTAGTATATTTTTTTACTATTATTGTACGGTTTGCCCTATAAGCTTTTTTCACACCCAGTTTGTTCTACACAAGTGCGATTGCCTATTCCGAACAAATCTTGAAAAATGAAAAATTAATACTTGCTTTAGGCGATCTCGATTTCTGTTTCTTGCGACTGTCTCTAAGATAATCATCGTGTAAGCCAAATAGGGCGATGGCGATCGCTGAGGTAAGACGATTGAAAATAAATTACAAAGGAATCAATCAGTAATCTATCACAGGAGCATAAGGTAGCCGCATTCTTACTAAAAGATAAAACCCATTGTTCTCTTATTCAAGAACTGTGGGTGGAGGCGATTGAGTTGAGACCTATCCCAATCCTACGGGAATTGAGTGAGACAGTTTATAAGCCCATACGGTTCAGATATTATCCAACCAATTTGTTTAAAATATCCTGGGCGCGATCGCGAACATTTTCAACACCATGGGCTAACTGATAAAAAACTTCCCATTCATCAGGCGTCACTTTTAAATATGTTTTATTACCTGGGATAGATACTTTAATATCTTGAATGTGCAAACGTGAAGTTTTTAGGTAATATCCGCGTGTTTCTGGAGAACAAATTTTTACTCTCCAAGTAACATAGTTCAAGTCATATATAATAACTTCACCCAAATACTGCTTGATTTGGTGCCGACTATTATTAAACAATTTCTCAACATCTTGACTAATTTCTCGACTGAGCTTGCAAGCATCTAAAATATTCATAATTTCCTCATCGTATTTTTTGCAAAAACAAATGTTTTTTATACTATATGTAGCAAGAGATCGGTATAGTAATTTTAAAAACCAGTTTCTTGCTAGAGATGCACCATTTGAAGAGTTTATACACGACCGCCTAAAAATACCCTTCGCGGTAAAATAAATAGGCTCTGCTTCTTGGCAAAATCAAGTAGCTGTTATTAAGTCGTATTTCTGCATTTCTACATAAAATACATCCTGCAAGCAAGCTATTGGAATGATAGCTTGCTGTAACTGTTTGGCAAACAACTGCTGTTAAGGCCAATTGCAAACAAATTATACATATAAAAAATCGTCACTAAGCAAGTACAACCGTTGCTATGTTTCTAATAAAAACTTTCATTGTTAATTAGTCCAGTATATTATATATATAATATGGCACGCGTTTATATCTAAGAACAGAGTAGAATTACAGAAAATAGCAAAACAGATAAGCCCCTGCTGACTGCGAAAAAACTCGCTTATAGTGCAATATGGTTCAGAGAAGACTCGATCCCCCCTAAGGCGTGTTTTCAAACAACTCGTTTAGCGTCCTAATTTTCCAGATACTCTGAAAGTCATCCTTAAAAAGGGAGGATTTAGGGGGATCTGACTCCCTTGTTCAAAGGTCTATACCACTCATAAGCCTTGGGATCGCAATTTGGATCGCCAATATAACATTTGGTCTGTTTCTGCAATTGGGTAAATATTGCTGCCACAGTTACGAGAGTTACCAACAATAACAACACATTTTCAACAGGCGTTCTCTTTCCTGTAGTCATGGCTTTTATGTTCTATCAGTGAAGCGATAATAAACGAAGTTGAAGCTCAGTTCTGTTATGTGCTGACTGTGGGGGTAGTGCTAATACTTGTCGGGTTTTGCCGTTTTTTCCTCCCCTGCACCCCCTTGCACCCCCTACATCCCCTGCTTGTCTCCCGCGATAATTTCTTTAACCGAGCAGTATTGGGGGTAGTGCGCCTGGTATTTAGGCATGGTTAATAACCGTTAAAATATTTACAGAACTCAATACCAATTTAGAATACAATGGATTTGGCGACGTTTGGTGCTGGTTGTTTTTGGGGTGTAGAAGCAGCATTTCGTAAAGTCAAAGGTGTTGTCTCAACCTCAGTTGGCTACATGGGTGGTCATTTTCCCAACCCTTCTTATCTTGATGTGTTGTCAAGAATAACAGGTCATGCTGAGGTCGTACAGGTGGAGTATAACCCACAACAGGTAAGTTACGACGAGTTGCTAGAGGTATTTTGGAATATCCACGACCCGACAACGCTCAATCGTCAGGGACCAGATCGAGGCGAACAGTATAGATCTGTTATCTTTTTTCACAATCCCCAACAAGAAGAAATTGCACGATCCTCTAAGGTAAAGCAACAGCAGTTAGGGAAATTCGATAAAGATATTGTGACGGAGATTGTTCCTGCTAGTGAATATTACCTAGCCACTCCAGAGCACCAGCAGTATCTTGAGAAAAAGGGACGTGCTGTTTAAAGACTCTTTGTATATCTGAAAATTCTACTCATAATAGCAACGTATGAACAGCGTAGTACATACTACCGCAGCAAGCGAGTCAATATATTACTCAAACCTCAGAAAATCCTTATTTTCTTTTGCTACTTTTCAAGTGTGATTTTCTTAAGATATCCCCGCCCACACAGCGGGCTTTTTTTTGTATTTTACACGACATCGCCTCAATTCATTATTTATTTTTGCAAAATTAGTCAGATTTCCCGTCAATAAGAGGAAAAGAAAACTCTTGATTCAGATTTTGCCCCTAATTCGTGTAATTCTGTGCTGAATCAAAAGCAGCGTAATAAAACTACAGCGTTGTTCCAGACTTTTATACGTACAATAAGAGCTTTAGGAATAGGAGTGTATGTTAGAATATATCAAATTTTCTTAGTGCAATATTTGAGTTTACAAAGTTTATACGGTTGTTTAAACTGAATTTTATAAAAAAAGTTTTAGAAAAAAACTTCCAGTACAAAAAAGCAGAAATACCTTGTGTTATGGGGCAGAAGGCACAAAAGCTTACAATAAAAGCTTTTTGTCTAATGGTTGCTTTATTTCCTTGATGCTGTACTAGTGGTCCGCCACATCAACTTTGCTGGGTAAGTGAACGCACTACCCACTCTCGTTCCCAGGTAGAAGCTAGGAACCAGTCGGCGAGCCTCAGCCTCGCTCTCCACAGGAGGCGGAGCCTCCAAAGACAGCATTCCTAGGCTCAGCCAAGGAACGAGGTGAGTGGCCATTAAAACTTATGTGGTAGACCACTAGTGGGTTAATTCTGTTTCGCAAACGGTCTATTGAAAGTAGCGCGTGCAATTTCCCAGATCCTTTATTGTAAAGTTATACCAGTGTTATGAATGAAAGAAGCTTTTACCTAGTAGCAGCACTTATTGGTGGCGCGGTGTTACCTATTCAGGTTGCTCTTAACACTCTTTTGCGACGTTATGTCGGTCAGCCCATGCAAGTCACCTTTATTTCATATCTTGCTGGTACTCTTGCATCGCTTGCTATTTGTTTCTTGGCTCGCTATCCAAGTCCTAGTTTGGCTTTACTATCCCAAAGTTCTTGGTGGATGTGGGTAGGTGGTTGTTTGGGAACTCTCTATGTTTGGTCAACGATTTTTGCCACACCTAAAATTGGAGCAGCACTGACGTTGGGGCTAACAATTGCCGGACAGATGATAGCAGCGCTTGTTCTAGATCATTATGGTGCAATTGGCTTGACTAGGTATCCAGCTAATCCATTACGGATTGCGGGTATCATGTTTGTCATCGTTGGAGTGTCTTTGGTTGCTGCGGCTAAAAAGTAAATATCTGTAAACTCAGAAAATGAGTTGTTGTTATCATAAAATAACTATGACAAAAAGTTTTGATACTACAACCAGTCAAGAGCGTTACGTTCGTGCTGCTTCTGTTGCAGATGTTCAAGCAGCAGGTAGCCTGCTAATTCATACAGATAAGCACGCCATCGCACTTTTCTACTTAGATAACAAGATTTATGCGATCGACAACCGATGTCCCCATATGGGTTTTCCCCTCCATGGGAGTACTTGCAAAGATGGAATTGTGACTTGTCCCTGGCACTATGCTCGCTTCGACCTGGCTAGTGGTGGAACATTTGATTCTTGGGCTGATGATGTCCGTGCCTTTCCTGTAGAAATTCGGGATGGTGAAGTGTGGGTAAATTTAGCTTCCCAAGTCGATCGCGCAGTTCATCAACGCCAACGGCTTCAAGATGGATTGGAACAAGGTATTTCCCTTGTCATTGCCAAATCCGTCATAGCTTTGCTAGATATGGGAGTAGATTCTACCGAACCATTCCGAGTAGGATTGGAATTTGGCACTCGTTACAACAAAGAAGGTTGGAGTACGGGCTTAACCATGCACACCTGCATGATGAACTTGTTACCTTATTTAGATCCAGAAGATCGATCCCTCGCTCTTTACCAAGGACTCTCAGCCGTAGCCCGTGACAGTGGAAGTGCGCCGCCTCACTTTGTGGTTCACCCATTGCCTAATTCTAGTGTTGACTTGACTACCCTAAAAAACTGGTTCCGCCAATTTATTGAAAGGCGGGATAGTGAAGCAGCAGAACGGTGTCTTATCTCTGCCATCCGTATGGGTGCAGAGAAAAAGCAAATTGCAGATATGTTGTTTGCAGCAGCAACAGACCATCGTTATATTGATGTGGGTCACACCTTTGACTTTATTAATAAAGCATTAGAAGCGCTAGATGCTGTCGATTGGCAACAAGCAGAGCAAGTTTTAGCGAGTTTGATTCCCGGCTTAGCAAATGCCTCACGCATGGAAGAGTCAAATTCCTGGCGTTATCCAGTGGATCTGGTAGCCATTTTGGAATCTGCATTTGACGAGTTGCCTGCTGCTTTAAAGGAAGGACAAGCCCGACAGGGAAGTTGGTCTAATCGAGAACAGTTGATTCCTATTCTTTTGGGTGAAAATCCTCAAGCAATAGCTAATATACTGTTAACAGCTTTGCGAGAAGGTTGTACTGAAGAGCAACTAGCAGGGGTTGTCACTTATGCTGCAGCCCTTCGTGTTGCTCGCTTTAATACCAATAACGATTTTGGGGACTGGGATACAGCCCACCATCCCTTTACCTTTGCTAATGCCGTTCATCAAGGTTTGCGTCGCGTATCTTCAATGGAGTTACTGCGAGGCGTGTTTGATGCAGCAATGAGCGTTTATCTCAACCGTTTTTTGAATGTTCCACCAGCCCGACTTCCAGAAGCCAAGGACTCAGGAGAAAATCCACAGGCATTACTCCAGCAACTACCAGAGTTGTTGGATCGACAACAGCAAGTCAACGAAGTCGGTCGGGTGGTTGGTTATTACTTGTATGGTGGTGGCAAACCAGAACAATTGATGGCAGTTCTTGGTAAATTAATGTTGCGAGAAAATCGAGATTTCCATGTGATTCAGGAAATAGAAGCAGCCTTCCGGCAGTATTCTTTATTAGGACACACGGATGCAGGCATTCACGTACTCATAGCTGCAAGTAGGTATTTAGCTGCACACTCACCTACCATGCGATCGCAAGCTCAAACTTATCAAATGGCTTATCGGTTGCACAAGGGCGATCGTTTGTTTGAAGATAGGGGATAGGGGGCTCTGCCTCTGATTTTGGAGTGACACGCGAGGTGGAGCCCCTCGATGTGCATTCCCAGTTTCTACCTGGGAACGAGTGGAGCGGTCAGCGATCGCTGACTTCAATTCCTACCTCCCCCACCGTACATTCACCAATGACAGAAGAAAAGCTATATCCCTCTGCTAAGAGTTGTTCTAAAATGGCGGGAGCGCTTTCTGGTGCTACAGCAAGCAACAAACCGCCACTGGTTTGAGGATCTGCTAGCAGTAAAGTTTCCCATTGAGCAAAGGAATCCGTTAACCCTGCTTGCTTAATTTCAGATCGATAACTGTCCCAGTTGCGTTTTGCAGCACCCGGAAAAATGCCTTGCGATGCTAAAGCTTTAGCTTCTGGTAAAATGGGAATCTGAGAAAATGAGATTTTAGCTCTAATTTCACTCCCTCGGCAAATCTCCAGTAAATGACCGAGCAGCCCGAATCCCGTGACATCAGTCATGGCATGAACATCAGGATGAGTAGCTAAAGCAGCTCCTACTTTATTTAACTGTGTCATGACCTTAAGAACTGATTCGTAAGCGTCTGGTGTCAATTGACCTTTCTTCAGGGCTGTCGTCATAACTCCAATCCCTAAAGGCTTCGTCAGAATCAGCTTGTCTTTTGGTTTTGCAGTGGCGTTCCGTCGCACAGACGTTGGATGCACTAATCCGGCTGCAACCAAGCCAAAAATGGGTTCCGGGGAATCAATAGAATGCCCGCCTGCAAGAGGAATCCCCGCTTCCTGACAAACTGCAGCCCCACCTAGCATAATGCCTCGAATTGCTTCCATCGGTAGGGTGTTGATTGGCATACCTAACACTGCTAAGGCTAAAATTGGTCTTCCACCCATGGCGTAGACATCAGACAAAGCGTTTGTCGCTGCAATTCGTCCAAAATCTACTGGTTCATCAACAATAGGCATGAAAAAATCTGTTGTCAGCACTAGGGCTTGGTCATCGTTTAGTTGATAAACTGCTGCATCATCACTCGTTTGAGTCCCTACTAGCAGTTGCTCTAACCCTTGATTTAAGGGAACTTGGCGTAAAATTTCCTGCAATTGGGCAGGAGCAATTTTGCAGCCACAGCCACCACCATGAGAGTACTGAGTGAGGCGAATCATAACTGAACATTTTATGTTTTTTAGTTTGAACCACTTATTAATATAATGCTAACTTAGCCTAAGAAACCCAGTGTTTGGGAGATACAGGTTTATTTGTCTTGCCATGGAGTTCAGTGCGATCGCATTCAAGGTCAACTCGCACTCAACTTAAGAAAGCTTCTTCTCGCCTAAAAAAGCGTTTAAGCTACCTACTTGCACATCAAATAAGGGAGCACGAGTGACTCAGTCACCGTTAACACTTACAAGCCCGTCTTTACAGAATTTTTGTTATAATTTTTATTATCATATTGAACTCCTGTCCCACCCAAATGGAAGCAGTTAAAAGTTGGAGGCAGTTCTAATGAACAAATTTCACCATCCAGCGTAAAAAAGTATTTTTTCTTTTGTCGTATGCCCGTGTCTTTTTCAAGGTAGAACCTTGAGAAAGCATTACAAGCAAAGAGCAACCCTGTCAAGATACAAAAGTATGATTTTAAAGAGGTTGATATCAACAAGCATTCCAGTTGCGTTCGGTTTTCAAACCAACCTACTAAATTTCCCTCTAATTACTTATAAAAAATCTTACCTAAGAGAGAGGATTTGATTTAGACAAAAAGCTATATTCATTATAAGGCATTTTATTACAAAAATTAATATAAAATGTTGTATTTTAAAACATCAAAAAAGTAGGAAAGCCAGTTTTAAATTGACCTATTATGCAAGCGAATGGAGAAAGATCTTTATCAATAGAGCGGTTCATTTCTAGGGAACACATCATCTCAAAATTACCAGAAAGCGCCCGTTTGCTCTCAGCCGATCTAGTTCCCTTTCAAGTGGCCGTAGATAAAAATTTAATTTTTCATAGTGTGTTACCAAGGGAAATGATATGGTATGTCAAAGTTTTATATTATAAAAACTTTGGCATACAAAACAAGCTTCCCATCAATGTGGTACAAACTCTCATCTACGATGCTGAGACAGGAGACTTACTGTGTTGGCAGGGCACGTTTGAGAGATTGTAGTTGTTCCCCAAGTCCACAAAGCGCTAAGACTTGTAATAGCACTGCTCAATCCAGAGCCGCATTTCTTCTTCAGAACCAAAACAAGCCGAACGTCCTGTTATTGGATCGTAAGCATGCCAGGAAAAAACTTGTCCTTTCCGATCTAATTCCTGCCAGACTTGCAATTCAGAAGCTCTCATCAAAAACGTTACAAATTGTTGCCAAGTTTTCTGAATGGCTGGCAAGATTTTTGTATTGAAATTCATGCTTTTCATATTTACATCCTGGGAAAAGTCATACCATTTCACCCAACGATCGCTACACGCGATTCCCCCGCGTACCTTAGGTGGGGGAATCGCATTTGGCTCAAAGATTTGGAAAATTGGTATAAAAGCTGTTACTTCTACTTTCTCTCAGAAATTTTTAACAGAGAAGGTACACTTTTAACGATTTGTACTAGAACAGTTGTCAAGATGCAGAACTGTTCTGGTAAAAATTGATGAAACTGTACTAGAACGAGAAAGAAAAAATCACTTATATTACAAGTAATAGTAATGTTGTAGTCTTTCAACAATGCACCATTATGAAGATTTGGTTGGAACGGGAATCAGCTAAACCTATTTACTTGCAAATACGCGATCGCATCAGTCGTCTGATCGACTCTGGTGTACTGCAACCAGGCGATCGTCTTCCTTCCATCCGCTCGCTAGCGGAAAGTTTGCAAGTTAATAAACTCACAATTGTTGAGGCTTACAACGTTTTAGAAGCAGATGGAATTATTTCCGCCCGTCAGGGAGCGGGATACTTTGTGAATAGTATCAATCGTTTCTCTGCTAAATTAAAATCAACATTTGCTCCCGTGCAAAATGTCATCATTCCAGAGCAGGGTAGAAGCAGTTTTTTTGATATGTATACGGCTACGGTAGAAGCACAAACCCAGCCAGGAATGGTTAATTTTGGTTGTGGTTTTCCTCATCCACCAAAAGATATTGATTTAATTGCAAGACGAGCACTCAGACAGGCTCCCGATGGCTTATTTAAATATGACTTACCTCAAGGACAGCTAACTCTTCGCAGACAAATTGCTCAAATGCTGATACAGCAAGGGATGGAGGTGACAGCAGAAAATTTAATTGTTACCAGTGGTTCCGAGCAAGGGCTGTCCTTGGCATTGCAGTATTATTTACAGCCGGGAGATTGGGCGATCGTAGAAACGCCCACTTATTTTGGTGCGCTTGCGAGTTTGGAAAACTTGGGAGCTAAAATTATTGGTATTCCCATGACTGCTCAAGGCATGAATTTAGATTTACTGGAGAAGTATCTCAAGAGCCATCGTCCAAAACTCATATACACAATTAGTGCCTTACACAATCCTACTGGAATTACAACAACACAAGCACACCGACAAGCATTGCTAGCATTAGCAGAGAAATATGAATGTCCGATTTTAGAAGATAACGCTTACGAAGGATTAACTTTTGAACCCGCTCCTGCGCCAATCAAAGCTTTTGACAAACAAGATTTAGTTATATACTTAGGGACATTTTCTAAAACTTTAATGCCCGGTTTAAGAGTCGGTTACATGGTTGTGACAGGTAAACATTTTCATAAGATACTTGAGCGAAAATTACTTCATGACCTTCACACCTCTACTATTTCTCAAGCAATTGTAAGCGAATACTTGGCTTCAGGACATCTGCGCCGTCACCTCAATCGATTGCGGACGGAAAACCTTCACACTCGCGATGTTATGCTAGCAGCACTAGAGCGTTACTTTCCCCAAGAAGCTAAGTGGACGGTACCGAAAGGTGGGTTATTTCTCTGGGTACAATTGCCAGAACACACTCCCATTCAAACAATACGCATTGAAGCTTTATCTCAAAACGTTTTAGTTCCGTGTCATTCAGTCTTTTTCCCAGATAGGAAAGGATATCCTGCTATGCGGTTGACTTTCACTCCTTCTCCAGAAGAGATTGAGCAAGGTGTCTCTGTTTTGGGTAAATTACTGAAGAGATATCTTTATGCAAAAATTGCCAGTTGAGCGGGGGAACTTCCCAATTCAAAAGTATCCAAGTGTTTTGTGGGAGCAAGTAAAATTTCTGCATTCCATTTGTCTTTGTGCTGTCTAGCCTATAGCTTGTTGAACGGCAAACCATGCATCGCAACTACAAACTATTAAAAGCAAGCAAGTAAACGATAGCCATCATCTCGATTAAGCCGATCGAATTTTTGCAGCAAACCATTATTTTGAGAAACAAATAGTGAATCTCCGTAATCTACTCTATCCCGAGCTAGACCATAAAACCATTGAGTCGTTGAAAGAATCTCCTGAAGATATATTAAGTCCGAATAGCTGTTACAACCTTCAGTTTCTACCAACAACCTTTGCAATTTTTCTAAATCTGTACCTTGAGGAACAAAAACCAATGTATCTGGTTCATAAAAAGATAACAGACACATTGATTCAAAAGAATATTCATTAAGTGGCTCATAAATACCTAAAGGTCGTTTGCTAGCAGCAGTCACGGTCAATTGCTGAATAAATTTATATTTCGTTGGCTCTCGCTCTAACATTAAGAATGAATCATCATCGAATAAGTCAGTCACTAGCCAAGGTGGAGTAATATCACAATCACATACATTCCAAAGACGACCTGCAGGTTCATGGTAACCGCTTAGCAATATAGCTTTTGCCAATGAACTCATTTTACTAGTTACATCATAACTTCTAAGACATAAATTGGTGGATGCTACATTAAGAAAGACATTGCGAAAATTTTGTTCTCTTGATATAAAGCCAAAACATAAAAATCTTTTTGATCCGGCAAAGGGAAAAATAGACCAGAAATAATTAGTTGAGAGAAAATTTAGGAATTCATCTATTTCGTTAAAAGAAGTTTTATACTTGGGACTGTTATATGCAGGGATAGAACCATGAAAGGATAAATGGGACTTTTCTTGAATTATGCGATCGCCATGAATATACCAAGGCTGAGAGTAAGAATAGCCTTGATGAGATGGTATATCTTCGACTGAAGTTAAGTGGTTGTCTCCTTGCGTATCGCAGATAAAAACATTAGAAGATGTTTTTTTGAGAAATTCATCTATTGTCTTAATTAGAAAAGGTCGATAGTCAATAAACAAACTAAGATAATACACGAGTTTTTTAGATAAATCTAATAGCGTTCTCTTAAAAATGCTAACATCTCTTCGTACAATGGAAAGCCGCGACCCCGGCTTTCCCGAGCAGTCGATAAAATGTGCGGCATTTCAATCAACGATTGTTGAGCAGCATCCACAAACAACTCCAATAATGGGGAAAGGTTGTTCTGTTGTTGACCCTCCACAATCGCATCAATATACGCTTTACGCACCTGATTGGAAATTACCACGATTGGATAGCCAGATCTTAATAACAGCAAATTCATTAACAATCTTCCCGTGCGTCCGTTCCCATCGCGAAACGGATGAATTGAAACAAATCGCAAATGAGCTTCTGCTGCAAACTCAATTGGGTGCTGAACCGCAGTTTCTGACGAATTCAACCAAGTGACAAACTCAGTTATTAACTCGTTGAGTAAATAGTGTGGAGGATAGAGATACTCAGTTCCAACCGCTTTAACATCAAGTTGACGGTAGCGTCCTGCTTCTTCAGGAGAAATTGCCTGTAGAATTAAATTATGAATTTGTTTGATTTCCCATTCTCCAATAGGGGTTGAGTTTTGGGCAAGTTGCTCAATATAATCGATCGCATCTTTATGACCGATGACTTCTAAATGTTCGCGTAGCGTTTTCCCACCAATTGTGATTCCGGTTTCTAATACTAAAGCAGTTTCACTTTGTGTCAAAGTGTTGCCTTCAATCGCGTTTGAGTTATAGGTAAAGCGCACATCATAGAGTTTCTTAAGTTCTGCAACCACTGTTGTCGGGAGTGGACGAAAGCTATCCAACCAAGCTTTAAGTTGATTCACCTGCTGAAATTTATCTGAAAGTGTCATATTTGGCAAAAGTGACAAGCGATTTTGAATTTCTTGTGTCACATCAGGAAGGCGATGTTGAATCAGCATTTGAATAAAGGTATCGTAGCATCGAGCGGCAATTTCAGTAAATGAGGCAGGAGACGTGCTAGATGGTACTTGATTGACAGCCATAAAATATTGCTTGTTAAACCTTAGCTCTTTAGAGTCCAAACTTGCTTGGGTCATATTATCCGCCTTGCTGTTTGAACACAAACTTAAGATCCATTTTAGAAAAAACTTATAAGTATGAGCTAGCTGATATGTCAATCCTATTTGATTTATGAAATACAAGTAGGTAGGGCTATGCCGTACAGAAAGCTTTCGTGCTTGGCAATGCCCACCCTACAGTACTTAAAATTTTTCTCGAATGATTGAGGATTGTTATGTTATTAAGCACAAGTAGTGTCTGGCTTAAATTTATAAGCAGTAGCTTAATATCAGCGTTATGCAAAGCGATTGGGCTTGATGATTGCAGAAATATAACTGGAACCAAGAACTGTATTTCACCGTCCCAAAGCAGACAATCTTTATGATGCATTAGTGCTACAGCGATTGCCTAAGGGCAAAGCGTGGCGTTTATGCGCTTGCGAGAATAATACCAAATATCAACCGGGGCTACAAATGATTCCTTAACTTATACGGAGTTGCATCAAAGATATCACTTGTTGATGGGACAAGGGAGACAAGGGAGAAAGTACGATGTATGAACACAACTTGGTATTACCTTTTTAAAAAGGCGTTAAATCTGCTAAAAGTTCGTGAAAATGGATACAATCTATCAGTAGAAGAAAATCAAGAAACTTTTCCGGAATTTCACCGACTTACTTTGTATCCTCCATTAGTAGACGATAGTAGAAACCGACATTAAAACAACAGGATAGTTGATGAAAATACGGCTATTCTACACAAACAAATTACTATTTCCAAACTCACAATAACGGAGATTAAATAACATGGAAACTCGTAACCAAAATTCTAAATTTGGCGTATCTTCTCTTAAGAAAAGTGCAGCAGTCGCTGGTCTATTGTTTGTAACAACATTAAGCTCGGCATTTGCAACTGGTATGGCTCCTGCTCGAGCTGGTTATGATGATTATAATGACCAATCTACATACTACTCTCAAGCTTATGGTGGTCGGCGTGCTCCCGTTCGCACAGTGCAAGTCACTGCACCGACTGCAGTCATTATTCGTTCCGGTCCGGGTTTGAATTATGAAAGAATCGGCAGAATCCCTAACGGACATTACGTCAGAGTCAGCTATTCTTCAGGGAACTGGTCAAAGCTTGTTGGCGGTCCTGGTTGGATTAGTTCTGATTACATTGCTGGTACTGGCGGTCGTCGCGATCGCGTTTATACTGCACGAGTTAATGCACCTGTTGGAGTGGTTATTCGTTCCGGTCCTGGTTCTGACTATACAAGAATCGGTAGCATACGTCATGGAGAGTATGTCAGAGTGAGCTATTCTTCTGGAGATTGGGTAAAGCTTGCTGGGCGACGCGGTTGGGTTCATGCTGACTACCTTGACTAGACGCTAATTTGAATGTGAGTTTGACAGACCTCACACTCAAGCTCTCTCCTAAAACAACAGAGCATTCGGGTGACATCCTTCCCTCATTTAAGCCTCTTTAGTTCCTCGTTCCCAGGCTCCGCCTGGGAATGCTTTGAGGGAGGCTCCACCTCTACCCATCAGGTTAGGCGGAGCCTCTTGTACCTACGAGGCGAGGCGTCTGACCCATAATTAGCACTCCTTATTCAGTAGATGTGAGTAGCCAGTGCGTATAATGATGTGCTTTTACCCATTTTGTATCCTAATTTTTGCAAGATTATAGTTCAAAGTTGCCATGATATGCTTCAAGTCTATATTTTTATTAAAAATTAAATTAACATTAGTGAACTGAATTATACGATTGAATTGCTATTTTATTAGAATCTTCAATATCTATTTCCAAATATTTTTCTTTAATAAACTTAATTAATTTTTTTAAAGCATTTTCTGTAACATCAATTGCATTATGAAAATTAGAATAATCTATATCCCATTGGTCACGTATATTTATGGGGAATGAATTCTTTGTTTCGTACTCATCGCTAGGACGAAACTGTTCCCCTGCTAAAATTTCATCTCTGGGAATGCAAGTTTTGAATACTGACGGAAGCATAGAAATATCTAGATGGTTTGTAGTTGACAGCCAACAACTAACCGCCAACAATTATCTGTTTTTAAATATACTAAAGTGTTTTTTGACTTATATTAAACACAAATTGGTTTGTCTGTATTAATTAGACCCCTGGCACTAGCCCACCCACGGATAAAGTTTCGGATTTCATTAACGCGGGATGTCCGATCTGTCTTGCCATCTCTGATGCCTAAAAGAGAATTATGCTGTTTAAGAATATAGGGGATAAATCCAGACAAATCATCATATTCTTCAGGGTCTTTATAGCCTGGGTTTAGCCAATGAATAAATAGCTCATATTTGTGTTCTATAAAATATTGAATTGTTGCTCCTACAGCATCATTTGGGTACTCCATTGAGCAAAGAACGATACGTGGATTCTCAAAATTAATAAGACTTTTGGGGTTAAGAATTTCTTTCACATCCTTGCCACGTTCTCCAGGTGAACCATTGATCGGGAAGACGTTTACCCAATCTTTCTGATTTTTGGAGAGATATAATCGACGCTCGTTTCCATAATGGCTAGTTTTTACAGTTGCTCCAAATAAATCTTCCCAAGTTGAACTCTTGCCTGCATTACTGTGTCCTACAACTCCAACCAATAAACGATCGGTCATACTTAGATGCCAAATATTGCTTTGGAACAATCTAACCTCTACTAGAAAACACTGTCTTCAGCAAATTACCGGAATACTGAAAATAGGAGTTTACATACCTAATTCTGACCGCGATCGCAGTCGAGAGACTGTTTTCAGTGAAAACACCAGAAGATTTTGGTTGTTCAAACGGTTTTTTACAGCACAACATTTTGTCACGTAACCATCAGGGTTTCAGGTTACAAAAATTGGTAGGGTTTTGACAGCCAAAACAGCCTTATAAATCTCATTTGTCTTATTGGGTAGCCACCGAGATACGTGCAAAAAAAGACACGTTGTAAAGTTTTGTGCAGCTAATCGTCAAAAACCTTGATTTGCCGTTGTTTCAGCCTCAACCTCAACTTGACTATTTAAATGAAGACATTTCCTAAAAGGATCATTAAATAGGGGTTTATTTCTTCGTTATACAAAGTAAACGACAACAACAAAAGCGTGGTTTTATCGTGCAAAATTTTGATTTGTTCATTATCATTTTTGGGCCATTTAGTAAATCGACAAGGCATTCTATGCAACATTTATTCAGGAGCGAACGTACAGTACAAAATTCCCAAAATGCTGTTCTAGCTCCTTAAGATAGGTTATTGATAGCGCAATTTTGCTAAATCTCAACAGGTGAAATATTTCTCGGTACTTTTAAAGCACGGCGAGCCTTCTCAATATTTCTCCTAGTAGCTCTAGCGCCTGCAAAATCGCCAATCTTCCGATTTATGGTTAATGCTTCTTCAAAAAATTTTAGAGCTAGAGAATAGTCACCTAAAATATAGTAGATAATTCCAATAGAGTTAAGAGCTTTAGCTTCATTTGGTCGATTATCCAGTTTTCTCAAAAGAGATAATGCTTGCTGATAATAATACAGTGCTTGGTCGTATTGTTTGAGTTTGTAATAGACCAATCCAATATTCCTAAGATTCTTTTCTTCCCAATAACTTTGCCCAAACGAGCGTGTTAGTAATAAAGACAATTGATAGTATTTCAGTGCTTGTTCGTAGTTTCCTAGATCGCTATAGTTTAAACCGATGTTATTGAGAGCCAGTGCTTGCGCTTCTAAGTCTCTCCCCTCTTTCGCGATCGATAACGCTTGCTCGTAGTAATTGAAAGCTTGGTTATATTTCCCTTGCTTGTTATAAATAAGACCAATATTATTAAGAAGTACCCCTTCTCCCTTGCGATCGCTCGTTTCCTTTGCAATAGCTAGTGCTTGCTTGGTGTACTCCATCGCCTTTGCATACTGTTGTAATTCACAGTAGATCAATCCAATAGCAGTGAGGGCGATTCCTTCACCCTCACGAGAGCCAGATTTTTTCCAAACATCTAACGCCTGCTCAAACACCTCTAGAGATTCTTGAAATTTCCCTTGATTGTAAAGTTCATTTCCCCGTCGATCTAGTTCAATCGCGTAACTGTTCCTTGCAAAAGGTAAGACATTGGAAGAATGTCTTACCTGTGGAGATAAAACAGCCAGAAGTAAAGATGCTAAAACCAAGCTAAACCAAAGAAATCTAGAGTGCATGGGAAGACCAAATCAAGTCAATAGGTAGATGCTTCGCATCCCCACTTCAGTTAGTATTCCCAAAATCAATATCATGGTATCACTGAAAATTTTTTAACTACCCAGACACTTTTACTCTCTTGTGACTGAGTATGTGGTACTGAAGAGAAACTACTTAACCACTTTGTGAAGCATAGAACTTGTTACCGATAATATTTCTAATTTCCTCCACGATCTCGTTATACTTGGAGTCAGGTAAAACGGGTTGTGCTCCTTGTCGCGATATCACTTCCTCCAAATCGATCCACGATTTACAACCCCCATATTCTTGGCGGTATGGAATCTCCCACTCTTGAGGTAGTTTGTAAACCCTTAAGAGGAGAACATATAAAGGCTGATGCTGTTTCCATTTGAGGCGATCGCTGATAAAAGACTCGCTCCAAATATGGAATGCTTCTAAAGCTTTTACAATTGATTCATCACTGACCTGAAAAATATCAGTAATTTCTGCCCAACTGCCAATACGTAGTGTTTCTGGATGCCAACCTGGTGTAACAGGAGTAACCAAATTGGCATAGTCTGGTTTTAATAAGAAAGGCTGTTGATGCTCGTAAGTTGGGTAGAGTAAAATTTGCTCGTGGGCTACTTGGAAGCGCCCGCCTTGTTCTTGAATACCCCCTTTACGTAGAAGCATAATTGTTTTACCGCTTTCCAAGGCATTGATAGCAGTAGCCCATTCTTTAAGTGCGTGAGAAGTGATAGTTATGTCTTGCATAAAGAACTACATTGAAATCTAAATTTAATACTTCAATCAAGCATATCCTTACAAAGTAGCATCTGCAATTAGTTATAAATTTTTTTACCCCACTCAATAGAAAAAAACTTCTTTAATCTCATATCATAGTACAACCTTAGACCATGCTTTAGATAGACGAGTCAGTTCAGTCACAGAGTTAACTTATAGAGGTAAACATTAATATCTCATGCAAGACTTTTTGCTGAACTTACCAAAAACTTCAGTGTAAGTTATGGGAAGAGTTTAAGATCCAGCAACCAACATTTGCTGAAAGTTTTTAATGAATGTAAGGAGACTCCAATGAACGGAAACAGCGAGAAGAAATTATTCAAAGTCTTAACTAGTACAGTAGGTATTTTTGGTGCTAGTTTTTTACTAAGTCTGCCAGCATTTGCAATGCCTAATTCTAACTCTCGTGGTGTCAAAGTTAGTGAAGCTCCTGTAGATACCTTATACAGTCAAAGCCAGGTACCCGAACCAACGGGTGGTAATACCATGGAGCGGATGCGACAAGGTGAAAATCTAAATAATAACAGAAATACAAATAACACCAATACTGGTAGCCAGGGCTCTCAAAACGGTGTCAACAGTCAAAGCCCAGTACCCGAACCAACGGGTGGTAATACCATGGAACGGATGCGACAAGGTGAAAATCTAAATAATAACAGAAATACAAATAACACCAATACTGGTAGCCAGGGCTCGCAAGACGGTATCAATACCCAAACATCGGGAGATCCCAATAACACCACGAACCAAGACCAGCGCTATCTAGGTGGTAGCAACAATGGTGGGACATCAGAATATCCCAACAGCAACACGAACCAAGACCAACGCTATCAAGGTGGTAGCAATACTGATAGACAAGACTCTCAATATAACACGCCTTCTGGTTCGCAGCAAAATCAGTACAACACACCTTCTGGTTCGCAGCAAAATCAGTACAATACACCTTCTGGTTCGCAGCAAAATCAGTACAACACACCTTCTGGTTCGCAGCAAAATCTTAACAACGACAATTCAACAGGCGGACAAAATACTAATGGTGGTGTAAGAGCTCTTTGGTAAGTTCTTTAGGTAATGAATGACCTATTTTACCCGAAGTGAGTTAGATTCCCGGCTTCTTTAAGAAGTCGGGAATCTTATGAGTAATCAACGAGATTTTTTTCATCCTTCATACTTTTTTGTTAGCTCAGATGTTTAAGCAATTATTCAAGATATTTTTCTTACTTTGTGTAGTTTATATATATTCGAGTTCTCAAACTGTACTAGCTAGTGAGGATAAGAGCCGAAATGTTTTACAAAACTCGGTCAATGAACCAGTTGATACTCAAATCAACGATCTAATCACTCAGCCTGTTCGCTTAAAAATAAATCTTCGCAAACGTCAAGTAACAGTTTATCAAGGAAAAAATTTAATCAAAAGTTATCCAATTGCTGTAGGACGACGAGGTTGGGAAACTCCTGTCGGTAGTTTTCGAGTTCGTGATATGTTGGTGAATCCAACTTGGATTCACCCTAAGACGGGTAAAGCTATCCCAGGGGGAGATGCACAAAATCCGCTTGGTAATTATTGGATTGGATTTTGGACAAACGGTAAGGACTGGGTTGGCTTTCACGGAACTCCAAATCCCGAGACTGTGGGTACTGCTGCTTCCCACGGTTGTATCCGGATGTACAACCAAGATATTGAGGAATTATTCCAGTTGGTGAGTGTTGGAACACCTGTCACCGTTCAACGATAGGTTATGGTTATTTTGCGATCCTTCCGTAGGAAATGTCTCTAATATTGACTAAGGTAGACCTATCAGAATACAAATATGGAAAAGCGACGCTTGGGCACATCAGATGTGCAAATAACACCCATTTTGATGGGAACTTGGCAAGCTGGGAAAAAAATGTGGGTCGGAATTGAAGATGCTGACTCCATTAAAGCCCTAAGAGCAGCTTTTGAAGCTGGGATTACGACTATTGACACTGCAGAAGTTTATGGTGAAGGGCATTCAGAACGAATTGTAGCTGAAGCTTTATCTGATGTTCGCGATCGCGTTGAGTATGCTACCAAAGTTTTTGCCAACCGTCTGAAGTACGAACAAGTCATTGAGGCTTGCGATCGCTCCCTAAAAAACCTCAACACCGATTATATTGACTTATATCAAATTCACTGGCCTTCTGGGTCATTTAATTCTGAGGTCGTTCCTATAGAAGAAACAATGAGTGCTCTTAATCAGTTGAAAGAGCAAGGTAAAATTCGGGCAATTGGCGTTTCTAACTTTTCTCGCGCCCAACTAGAAGAAGCCTCCCAGTACGGACGTATTGATAGCTTGCAACCTCCTTACTCTTTATTTTGGAGATATGTAGAGCAGGATGCTGCTCCCTACTGTGTAGAAAACAATATTTCCATCCTTGCTTATTCACCTTTAGCTCAAGGGCTGTTGTCAGGAAAATTTGAACGAGGTCATCGATTCGACCCTCAAGACAACCGCGCTAAAAATAAGTTGTTTCAAGGCGAAAACTTTGAACGCGCCCAACAAGCTTTAGATAAATTGCGTCCCATTGCAGAACGCCACCAGTGTACCCTCGCTCAACTCGCCTTGGCTTGGTTAATCGCTCAACCGCAAGCGAATGCGATCGCAGGCGCAAGATACGCAGAGCAAGCTCAAGCCAACGCAAAAGCTGCTTCTGTGGAACTTTCCCCCCAAGAATTGCAAGAAATAGATGCTATAGGACGTATTGTGACCGATCCTTTGGATAAAAATCCTATTATGTGGGACTGGTAATTTTGCGAAATTCAACAACTTGTGAACTTCACTTAACAAACACTTGCGAAGTCATAATAGGGTGATATCTTAATAGATAAGACACCAAAAGGAAACATAAATCAAAAGGGCAATTGACAAGGTGTCTCCGGTCATAAGCCCAAGCAAGCGATTGGCATATTGATGATGCTAAGTGGCAACTGCCAAAATCGAGCGGCAACGCCAAATCCTAAAGCGGAAAAACAAAGAAATGCCGAGTTTGCTGAACGTTACTGTCCACCCTTAGTTGTTGAATATCCAAAACAATCGATTTGATTAGTTGCAAGTTTTAGAAACCTGGTCCCTTTGACCAGGTTTTCAAGTTTTTAATTACCAATCCCGATTCTCGCATCGCCAACGTCAGATAAAACCCAATCACGCAACAACGAATTGACTCGATCGGGAACTTCATCATGAGGACAATGACCCGCATTGAGAAAATGTTCTGTCAGTTCGGGGTAATATTGTCGAAACTTTTGAGAACGTTCTCTTGCATGAACCCAAGGATCTGCTTCTCCCCACAGCATCAAGAGAGGACAGGTTAACTGTTTTAACAGCACATCAACTTTTTCTCCTTGAGGGGTACTGAATACAGATGAAAACACATCAAAAGCACCTGTATCGCAAGCAGGACGGTAAATTTCTTCGACTAATTGGTCTGTAATTGCAGTTTTATCAAGATAAACTTTCTCCAACGTCTGACGAATCACCCATTTTTGCTTGATGTACTGGAATAAAAGAAACTGAGCTAAAGGTTGTTGAAAGAACCACTTAACAACGTCACCTAGCAGTTTTTGCAATTGTTCGTTCGCGTTAGGAGGTTCAATTTGAGTTTGCAGAGCTTCTGGTTCCGGTGAAGGTTGATTTTCACTAAATGGACCAGCACTATTGAGCAATACCAAACCTGCTGCAGCATCGGGACATTGGGCTGCTACACACAAACTTGCGTAACCACCAAGAGAATTTCCCACCAACACAGCTTTTTGACCGATGACTTCAGTAATAAAGTCATGGAGTTGGTCGCGCCACAAATTGCCGCTATACTCCAGTTTAGGTTTGGCTGAACGTCCAAACCCTAAAAGGTCTATTGCAAAAACTTCAAAATCGTCACACAGCCCTGTTATGTTTTTACGCCAATGGTCTGTAGACGCACCAAATCCATGTACCAGGAGTATGGCGGGACGTTGGGGATGCTTTTCTCCTGCTTTTACATAGTAGATGTTGTGTCCTCGCCATTGCCAAAATTGTCCGGGTCTTGGAGTTGAAGAGGGGGCTGTCGTCACCTGCATAATGAGAACAATGTTATTTAATGTAACTTTATTAATTTTAATAGAATCTTCTAGCTTGTTTTTTCTTTGTCCTTATTATCGGAAAATAATAACCAATGACTTATGCAACCACTCACTAACCTAATGATTACAGGGAAAACCAAGCTACTGGGAATAATTGGGCATCCCGTAGAGCATTCACTGTCCCCAGTGATGCAAAATGCAGCAATTGCCCATATGAAATTAGATTATGTTTACATCCCCTTTTCGGTAGAACCGCAGAATTTAAAAGTAGCTCTTCAAGGCTTTGCTTCCATTGGAGTTCTTGGCTTTAATGCGACTATTCCACATAAAGAGGCTATACTACCTCTGCTGTCAGAAATTTCACCCATCGCCGAAGCTGTGGGAGCAGTGAACACTGTTATTCGCAAAGATAACAAATGGATAGGAACCAATACTGATGTGGAAGGGTTTCTCGCTCCTTTAGAAACAACATATCACCGAGATTGGCGTCAGACAGTAGCAGTTGTTTTAGGCAATGGTGGTGCAGCAAGAGCAGTGGTAGCAGGCTGTGCCAAACTAGGTTGTGCGGAAATTTATGTGGTTGGTCGCAATGCTGGGAAGTTAGATGAATTCCGTAACAGTTGGAGCAATTCTCCCATTGCTGTGAATTTACAGATCCGTGAATGGAGTTCCTTATCAAAGCTTCTTTCACAAGCCAACTTACTGGTAAATACAACTCCTATTGGAATGTACCCTAAGGTAGAAGAATCACCGCTTGAGATAGGGGAAATGGCACATTTGCCAGAGAGTGCGATCGCATACGATCTCATATACAAGCCCAAACCTACCAAATTCTTGCAACAAGCGCAACAACTGGGTATGACAACCATTGACGGATTGGAGATGTTAGTCCAACAAGGCGCTGCTGCATTAAAAATTTGGTTACAGCGTGAATCTGTACCTGTAGATGTGATGCGCCAATCTTTATTTCAACAACTGGGTTTTAAAGATTAAAAATCGACTTGAGAATAATGCAATGACAGAAGATTCTATCAAAATTGTTGGTTTTCATGCTCATGTTTACTTCGATACGGCTAGTTATGATGCAGCTTCACGGATACGTGAAGGACTGGATGCTCGATTTGATGTACGACTTGGACGGTGGCATGAAAATCCTATCGGTCCCCATCCAAAAGGAATGTACCAAGTTGCGTTTGCACCAGAGCAATTTGCCAAAGTTGTTCCTTGGTTAATGCTTAACCGCGAAGGATTGGATATTCTCGTTCATCCTGAGACGGGTGATGATGTGAAAGACCATACAGAGCACGCTCTATGGCTGGGAGAAAAACTAGAGCTGAATATCGAATTTCTTCGGGCGATATCCGAGCGCAAAGCATGATGCCAATTCAAAATATTCATGGTACATTTGTACCATGAAGCCTGAGAATTTACCCCACCTCCATAGGTGGGATTTTTCTTCATGGGAATACACACAACGTGAGTTGGATGAAGTCAAAACAAACCTGACCCCAAACCTCCTTTTAGGAAGGAGGGTGAGGTCTGTCCAACTTACGCAAACACAGGTGTGGAATTGTGCATCGCTCACAGGAGGTACAAATAAAATATGACTGCACTTCAAACAAAACCTCGATACCGACGAGGGCAATTACTAAAGGTATTGCGAGAAGATCTTATCTACAACGGGGTAGTGATTAAGGTATCCGAAATTAATCGCTGTTGGGATAAGTGGCTCTATGTAGGGCATTGCATTCACTACCCCAAAAATCTGCGTCATTACCAAAACAATGCAAACCGTCATAAATGGGCTTTATTTGAGGAAGAGCTCGGTGAATACGACTAGCGATCGCACGGAATTGGATTTAAAACTTGTTTGTTAAAGTTTGAGAAGATGTGGATACTACATACCTTTCAACCTTCTAGTACAGTACAACATAAATAAAGCAACCATTAATAATAAACAAAAAGCTTACGTTCAAAGCTTTTGTGCCTTCTGCCCTAGTAGCGGGCGAACTTCTGCCTTCGTGTACTCGTTGCCGAGTATGGGAGTATATGTAGAAAAAGTCTGCAAATTAGAGTTCGCTATTGATATGTGGCAATTAACAGACCCTACAACTAGAAAAGCAGGATTGAACTTTGTATCTTCCGGTCAGTCTGTAGTTTCCGTTACACAACTGTGGGATGGTAATGTTCAACTGATTAATGCAATTGAGTTTGTAAATTGGGGAGAGTTACCCCTTCAATTCGTTGTGTGTGAAGCGTGCGGGTTCGTGGGATGCCAAGATCGGGGTTGGGTTGAACTAAAACGATGCGACTCCATCGCTATGATAATGCCCGCATTCACAATCATTGAAGAAGCAGAAGATATGAAGGAGAAATACTTACCTCCTGACTACATCAAGGAAAAAGGAGTTATTTGTATAGCTCAAGAAACTTATGTGGAAAAGCTCAGTACAATAGCGCCTTTTCCAGAGTTTTGGCAGCTACCCCAAATGACTGTTTGGGAAGCATTAAAGATTTTTCAATTAGAAGCACCAGGGCGCGTTCTTGGTGATTTATGGAACCCGCCCGATCTCTGTGAGAATACAGTCATTGCTTCTGACAAAGGTGACTGTAAAGAGCAGACAAAACAACTGATTTCTTTAGTTAGAAACCTATTGGGTAACATGGGTACAGCAAAATTATGTAAAGCAACAGAGCGCGATCGGCTCATATCCTTATATTTAGATATTCCAGGATTTCCCGAGTGGAAAGCTTTGACTTACGATGGTTCAAGCTATTCGTTATATCTTGAGCCTGGATACATTATTAACTGATTGGGCTGCATTGTGCGAGTTGCACATCTAGATCGACGACTTCTTTGAGCACTATGCAAGCGTCGATCGCATACCATCTCCTATCTCCCTAAACGATTATAATTATTAAGGAAAACTCGGAGATTGCGTATTGAAGCATAGCGATCGCCTCTAGTGTCAGCTACCTAGCTCTACGCTGTCCTGGCGATTCTGAGCCGACTTGACTTTAGGAGTTTCTGATAGGACGACATTAATTTGTTAAAGCGATAAACACTCTGTTAACCGAAAAAAAGCTGACGGGGCGACAAAGTAGCATGAAAAGCTTATGAGGTAAAGTGTGTAGCAATTCGTGGTAAAAAAAGATAGGTCTACTTTTGTCAACAATACCTATCTAATGACAATGTTACCTCCATTCTATCAAACACATTTAAAAAATCAATTTAGCCCAACGGAATACTTGTTGTTCACTATTTTAATTAATGTTTTACAGTCAATTAAAAAAGTGAGTTTAGAAGCTATAGCAACGGCTCTACCAATTCCCATTCTATTTGAAAGCAGAAGAAAGAAACTACAAAGATTTTTGTCATTACCCTTCCTAACGATTGAAAAGATCTGGTTTCCAATTGTTACTACATGGTTGTCAGCATATTTTCAACCGGACGAAATAATTTATGTAGTCATCGATCGCACTGCATGGGGTTGCATTAATTTATTTGTAATTAGCATCGTTTGGGATAAAAGAGCCTTTCCTATATACTTCGATCTCTTATCCAAGTTAGGAAGTAGCAACATTGATGAACAAAAAACGTTGATATCTCAAGTCTTACCCTTGTTTAAAGGTTATAAAATTTGCGTATTAGGAGACCGAGAATTTTGTTCAATTAAACTAGCAACTTGGCTCAGAGAGCAGGGTCTATCTTTTTGTCTTCGTTTGAAAAAGAATGAATTTATTGAAGTTCAACATAATATTTGGAAAGAATTAAATGATTTAGGCTTATGTCCAGGAATTTCTTTGTTTTTACAAGGAGTTAGGGTGACTAAACAAAAAGGATTTAGCCATTTCAATGTGGCTGGTAAATGGAAACGTAAAATTCAAGGAATGGCTCCAAAAGAAGGGTGGTTTCTCGTTACAAATTTAGTGACTTTGTCAGTGGCGATAAGCAAAGCTTAACGCCTAAAGGCGTATCGCAGCTTATAAAAGAAGATTCGATATAGAAGAAATGTTTCGTGATTTTAAGAGTGGCGGTTATAACTGTCGGCAGTTATCTGCTACTTTGGTTAAAAAGCTTAGTAGTGAGTAAATCCATTGATATTGAAGACTCTTTACGCATGGCAGTTATACCGCTTGAATACCTCCAACCTTCGATCGCTGCTCTTGTGAGTACTTACTTCGTTAATTTTCCAGAAATCGTAAAGTATTGTCCTACGTTTTTAAAGAGAGTGATGCAGTTTTCCGGTCTCGCCTTGATTTTGCACATTCAAGCAACACTTCAGCACCGCAAAACCTTTGGAAATACAGGAATTTGTATGCTTCAAGTGGCAAAAGGTTTACTTTGCAGTCCAGAGCAATTTATGCCGACAGTGTTTGGGGCTGCCACATCTGAAATTACGGGCTTGCAGCCTGCTCTTACTTAAATGCTTTTAGGGGAAGATCGTGATGCAATTGCTAGATTCTCAGCTAACTTAATCACTCAATTCATCGGGCAATCGGGTGTTAAACTCACTTCAAGATATTGCTAGTAAAGTGCAGCTCGAGTCTAACTTCTGTATTCGGCATCCCGACTACAAACCCTTAGAGCTTCCACCCGATGTTGTTGCTCGCTTTCAGCATCTGCTATTACAGCTTCAAACCAAGTATCGTAGTTTGCAATTACGGAGTTTTTTATATGGGATTTACTATAATGGCTCCCTCCGAAAAGCTTTAGTAGCAGAAGCTGATTCAAGTCAGTTAAGACCCGAGCAAAACTTGGAGAACAACCAATTCCAGGGAGTCGATCTGAAATTCTACGAGCAATTGCATAATAGTAATCGGGGATCGGGTTACTTTGACCCAGGCTGGAGAGTGCTCAGACAAGAGGCGGATGGCACTCTGGCAGTAATCAAGGATAATTTAACCCTGCATATTGAGCGAGAACGCCATCTGCGCTCGGAACACCAATCTGCTATGGTGGGTGACTTGGTTGACATTTGTTTGCCACGCAATCGCGTTCAAAGTGGCTTTTATATGGCGATGAGTAATGCAAGTTCGCACGCTTGCAACAGCTGCAGGTGGGTTTCCCACCTGCAGCGCTGGACTCACCACCTACGTGGACTATAATGTATAGCCTGCGGAGGCAGGCTTAGTTTGTGTAGCCGTGATTTCCAATCACAGGAGTGTTTTTCTGACTCTTCACTTGTTCCAAATGACACTGAAGCGTAACCACTTATTAGTGTTCGGTTACCACTTAGTTAGCTTTTTGCGTTGGCACAACGTCAGGAGCGTCATCTAATGACAGAAGAAACTCTATAAGATCGGTTTGATCTTGAGTAGAAAAACCAGCTTGTTTGTCTACCCAGTAGTTGTGACCGCTACCATCTGCATTAGATTCTTGCAAGTCGGAATTGGCACGGTTGGCTAAAACGGTTTGCCTGCGTAAGTTGCGATCTATCAGGACTCGCAAACTTGCTCTCGGTTCTGGTAGTATGTTACTCAATAATGTCCCCGGTATACCTAACTGGTTTTGATTGACAATGTCGTAACCATTTTTATCTACCTTGAGGGCTTCCGGTCCTGCAGCAACACCACCATCGTGTAAATAGGGCGCGGTAACGTTCAATCCAATTAAGCTGGGAACTTTATAACCGCCAGAATTGCCGATCGCAAAGGCAAGTTTAAAGTCTTTCTCTGAGGTAATGTCTGTAGGAACGTTCAGTACGGGTGGATTCTCTGGGAGGGGAACCTGCACGTTGCTGGGATAGGTTTGTGGGGCTATGAAATTGCGAGCAACAGGTGCTTGCGCCATAGCCCGTGAAGGCTGTGTTTTGATTTCTTGCTCTGCAATTACGTGATTGTTTGTAAAATACCGTCCGCTATGGCATTCAACGCATCCAGCCCGTGTGAAGATCGCCGCTCCATGCTGTACGGCATTGATATCTCTGGTTTCTACAGGAGGTGGTACTAAGGAGTTTTGATAGGCTGACATGCCGTTGAGTTGTGCTGCTACCGGAAATCCAGGTGAATTTGCCATCAATCCATCAAGGATGAAAGGCGAGCCCTTGGGGTAACCCGGCATTTTAATCACTTCATTAATATTAGGTGTACCGGGAGTGGGGTCATTTTTCTGGAAAAATTCTGATGGTTTAGCACCTTGTGGCAACTTAAACATTGGATTGGCAGCATTTTGCAGCATAACACCCAAGAAAGTTTCTTTATCAATGCCCAGAAGTTGCTGACTTGCATCAGCAATTGAGGTCTGATCTGAGTTTGTTCCATGAACGTTGCTGTTGAGTGTTGTCAACCCGTGGAACCAACCAATGGCAGCATTACCACTCCAGCCGTAGGGATACGCACCGAAGGTGTAGGAAGATGGATTTTGGGAGGGATTGTTGTGATTGTCAGGCGTTGAATCAAAGTTCCCTGGAGCCCAAGTTAGTAATTGCTTGTCAACCGCGTATTCTAAAGCTTTAGCATCTGGTAAACGCCCTTCTTTACCGTCAGATTTAATGTATGTGTGTTCGCCACGAGAAATCGTCAAAGGATTCACACCTGTTTGCCGGAACCATGATGCTGAATTACTGGCTAATGCCAGCATTAAGCCTGTATCTAAGTCGTTATTGGGTGCGCCTTCAAGGATACGTCCGGTCTTTTTATCTACAGTGGCATGACATGCCGCACAAGTAATACCAACTCGAATTTTACCCTTATTAATATGAGTAATCATTCCTAGAGGAATGAGAGAGTTGGCAGGTATATCAAGCCCGGTATTGAGAATATCGCCCTTTTTGAAATTGCGATCGCCGACTTTCATATCTCTGTCCAGGGTCACTTGAAGATTCGTTGTAGGTTGACCTTTAAGAGATAATATGGCTTTTGTCAAATTGACGAGATTTAAGGGACCATTTAGAATACCAGTGACATCAGTAAAGAAAATTTCGTTTCCAAAAGTTTCTTTATAAAAAGATTTTCGTCCAAGAGCAATTAAATCTTCTGTAATCGCAACAGCACCATTATCTGCTGCAAGTTGCTGTTTCCCTTCTTCTGTTTTTAGTAAACTGTCTGCTTCAGCTTTACTAACAACTTTACCCAGTACATCATAAGAACCTATTTCCTGCTCTGTAGGGTGGCTCAGAGGCGTGTATGTATTGTTGATACTGGGTGTTCCCGGAAGTACAAGGTCAATTTGGTATGCGAAGAACCCAATAAAAATAAAGAGGGCAAATAATACAATCGCTCCCCGTATCTGCCTAAAAAGTGGGATTTGTTTGGATTTCGGTGCAGATGGTTGACTGGTTTGGCGTTCGGTAGTTTCTGGGGGTGATAACATAAGACCTGATATAGTTTTTCCAATAATCTGCTATAACAACAAGAAAGGTGAATGATGGTATTTGAATAAAGTTAGAATCCTTAAAAAGAGCGCCCGCAAATAGAATCTACATAGGCGGCTGGCTGGTTTCTATTTTGTTCCCGACAAAGTAAAAACTGAGCCAGACGCTGTTGATAGTAATATCGATAGGCAATCCAGCCGAAAGGCGCACCTGCGATCGCTCCAATGAACAAACCAGTAATTAGACTGTAAACAAGGTGTTTCCTTTTAATGGCATTACTTCTGGTTGAAGTACTTTGTGTTACCATAAAGCCTCCTTATACCTTAAACTCAAAAGACTGTTATAGGGTAAGCAGTCCCCACCCTATAACAGCCGTTAACAGTGCAAAATTGCAGTCATTACACAACCAGCTTCAGGAAAGAAACTATTTCATCCGTTTTAAGAGACTGAAGTGCAGTTAATACTTCTGTAGCATCTTGAGTGAGTTGAGTACCATTAGGAATACCAACAAAACCATTTCCTAGTTTTCCTGCTAGCAAATACCAGAAAGCAATCTTACCTTCAGCACCTAATGAGTCATAAGTATGAGCGGGAATTTTTGTGTCATTGCCAGTTACAAGTTCAGCCAATGCTTTGCTGGGATGGGGGTCGAGTACGCTAGCATCCTTATCTCCTCTTTCTGTAGATAAGAATTCGCGTAAAGCTGATAGCTGATTTTCTGGTGACAGTTGCTGAATTCGGGATATTAAGCTATTAGCATCTTGTGTTGGTAAAGCACTTGCTGCATCAGCAGGAACTGCATCAGCAATTTGTTTGTAAAAAGACGCTAATACTGCAAGTTGATCGTCAACAATCAAACTTTTGAACGCAGATGCAGCTTCTTGTACTGGTCTGATGTTTGTAGATGTCATATCAAGAATCTCCTAATGGGTTCCTAAGTGGTATGGAAATGTGGAACGGGTGTGGGGATTGGCACTTGGGAATTGGGAATTAATTTCTTAGTTTCTAGTTCTTAGTCTCTAGTCTCTATTCCTTCATCCCCAATCCTTATTTTCCGAGTTGCCAGAAACCCAGTTTTTCAATGGGTGTGAAGATGCAATTTTGACAAAATTTCACTTGTACAGAGCTTTCTGCTGAGAATACTGTGTCAAATTGACTAAAAGTGTTTACTTTTCTTTGCCTTAGCTCCTTTAAGGTTAAAGATTCAATTTGTTACAAAATCACTGTTAAAAGATAGATAATGATCTGAAAAATTCAATTTTGATACCTACCTAAAGAGAGATGCAAATAAGTTGATAAAATTAAAAAAATAGAAAAAATCAAGTTAAAGGCGTGACGGCTATAATTTGGGTGCAACTACTTAAGTGATTTTCAATAGAGATAAGCACAGAATAGAAGATTCAATTTCTACTCTGTGCTTATCTCTGTTTTATTCAGCTAGACACTAAACTTCAGCACCTGCTTTTGGTTCAGCTCCCATGGGGGAGACGTAATCGCGGAAAATGTTCATTTGCTGCTCAAATTCAACTTGCTTCAGTCTATTCAGCAAGTCTTGTGATTGTGAAGAAAGCTTGTAATCAGAAGGCATGGGCACAATAGTTGCATTTTCCATGCCTTGAGCTAAGCGATACCAAAATAGTAACTTTGTAGTATCGCTCATAGAGCCATACATCCGGCTGTATTGATTATCTGCATTATTAATCAAATCGCGCTGAAACTGTAGCTGTTCGTCGTGAGGTAGCGCTTTAATTTGATTGAATAACCCTTCAGCAACACTATCAGAAACTGTACTTGCTCCTGGAGCGGCTGGAGTTATAGATTTGCCCATTTCTTTATAAACAAACCAGAACAAAGCTAATTGTTCATCTACAGGTAAACTCCGAAAAGCTTGAACGTGTTCGCGAACATTAGGATCGTTAGTTTGAGTAAAGGTCATAATCTTCTCCGATTGCAAAAAACTTTCATGCTTCACGCTATCAAAGTTAAATTTGATGTTTAACCCCACTGAAGACAGATGTATGTAAATCAAAGAGAAGAACAATTGGTTGTTAAAGGTTAGTGGTTTTCGTAACTACTAACCACTAACAATCAATTAAATTAATTAAGGAGGTTTTATCATGGATAGAGGCTTAGAGGGTAAAGTAGCAATTATTACGGGTGCTGGCACTGGTATTGGAGAAGCTATTGCTCATAAATTTGCTAAAGAAGGTGCATCAGTGGTTGTCAACGGACTTATTGACGATCCGATTGAGGATGTCGTTAATTCCATCAAGCACTACATTGGTAAAGCTATAGCCTATGCTGGAGATGTTTCTCAAGAATTCCACGCTCAAAATTGCGTTCAGACAGCAATTAATGCTTAAGGATTAGATAATAAGCAAACATAAACTCTCATCTAAAATCCGTAATTTTTAATTCCTAAGAGGATGTTTTTTAAAATATCAGATTTTATTTAGATTCTCTAAGAGGATGCCTGATAGGCCCTATTTAATACTTGTTTTGGCAATGAGAAATCGCGGTTATACAGATGAAGCCCTGTGAGACCCCTAGCCCTCCTGAAAAAGGCTACGGTGGTGTACACAAGTCTTCTAAAATGCATTAAAAGCGGTTTCGATCCCCCCTAACCCCCCTTAAAAAAGGGGGGCACTTAATACCAATTCTCCCTTTTCACGATGTTTCATCTCTTTTATAGAGATCTGTACACCACCGTAGCTTAAAAAGCCAGGGCTAGGATACTCAAAGTCCCCCTTTTTAAAGGGCGCTACTGTAGTAGTAAGGCAACGCAGTCTTGGGAAGTTCCCCCATGAGCGATTATTGCCGCGTATGCTTTCCCAACTTGTAGCACATGGCGTGGATTTAAGGGGCTGTGTCAAACTTTGATACCTCCCCAAAAACTTTTCGGACATTCTTTTAGGGGAAAGCATTGAATTTGCAAACCGTAGCCTTTCTAATAATTTATTTTTTGCAATTCCCTAATGACCAATTTAATAATGAATTCTATATTTTTAGACTTCATTATTAAGAGTTGGTATTTCCTGATGGAAAGTTGCAGGGTCGGAAAGGGAACGAGAACTTTGTAAATCGTCATCTCGAACACTATCTGGTGTTCTCATCTGTCCTTCTTCTCCCTCTACTCCCCTTTGCCGATAATCTTCTGAAGACATGGGATCTAGCTCCCAACGACTGTCATCGCGTTGCTCGAAAATATCTACTGTCCGGAGATAGGCTCTATCGTCCATTTCCATGCCTACAGCAGCGCCAAGGTCATCTACAATATCTTGGTCGGGTGTGGGAACTGTACCACCAACAGCCTCATCCCCTACTGTTGCTTCCAAATCCCAACGAGCATCTATATCTCCCCCTGTTATTTCTGGGCTCGCTTCTACGTTACCTATATCATCATACCCGTCGTTGCGATCGCCAATGCCAATATTATACCCCGGTAAGTCTTTGACACCAGTTCCGTAGGATTCAGTGACGACTTGTGGCAAATCATCTGTGTCAAAGTTTTGATTTGAATTTTCTTCTACCATAACTTTCCTATTTTTTGGTGCATTTTCACGATAACGCGTTCTCTATCTGGAATTGTCAGCCAAAAGATTTACTACTTTAGAGGTAATAAAAACTTCAAAATATCATCCTTTGGTATGAAGCAAATCTGAGGAGATAAACATAGTTTTTATATATGATATGGTCACTTCACAAAAGTTATGGGTAAAAAGTTGGGATTCAATAACTTCTTTCAATTGATTCCAAGTTTTAACTCATAACTCCTTCCTTTGAATAAAGAAAAAAAAGTATATTTATTTACACAAAATCCAAAGATTCTTCGTGTCCTTTGCGCTATCTCAAGAACTGAGACGCTATGTACAATACACACGTTTTGCATTTGTCCGCAAGGGCTGTACGCGAACAGTGGGGAGAACCCTGACGACAACTGCTCTTTGTAACGCACTCGCTCGCCTTTGTAATTCATTCAAATATTAATCTTCAGGCAAGCAAGAAAGAATCTAAGCAGTATAGAGAGAAAATTGCAAAAAATAAATGTATCACTTTAGAGATAAAAAGCATATATCCCAAAAGAACGAAGAAAACCCAGCAATTTCAGCGTAATAATGAAAGCAATGAATTCATGGTCGAGTGATAAGGGAGTTAGGATTTATGACTTGGGGTATGCTTACAATACTCATCCCCAACTCATGATTCCTAACCATTTTCTAAAATGACTCTTATATTCATTAAAAGATTTTAAAAATACAGTTTAAGTTACTTGGTATAGAATTAGAGCCTGCTTGTATCAGTAATTGCAGTCAGTATTGGAGGTAAACAATGAAATATGGTGAATTTATCAAACACGTTCAGAGTGTTGCTCAACTAAGTTCTCGTGAGGACGCAGAACGTGCAACTCGTGCAACACTAGAAACTATCAAAGAGCGTATAGTTGGAGACGAGGCAAAAGATTTAGCATCTCAGTTACCAAAGGAACTAGGGGAGTACTTGCACGGACGTGAAGGTGAAAACGGTCAAACTTTTTCAATGCAGGAGTTTATTTCCCGAGTGAGTCAGAAAGAAGGTGTAGATCCAGTTGCTGCGGTAACACACACTCGTGCTGTATTCACAGTATTGCAAAACGCTGTCACACCTGGCGAGTTTGAGGATTTTCAGGCTAATTTCTCAAATGACTATGCAGAACTGTTTCCCTCTTCACCAATGAGTGCGGCTAATGGCTAATGGCTAATGGCTAATGGTGAGTCCCGCCTGTAGCGAGAGCGTCTGCGTGAGGAGATACAAGGAAGGGCTAAGGAAAAATTACAATTTGCAATTTGCAATTAACGATCGGCTATTGGCTCTTTTATAAATTTACTAAGGAAATCTCATGGTACAACATAACAATCATTCTGGAAAAAAAAGAGTAGCTATTCTCATTGAAAACTATGTAGAGGATTCGGAGTTCCAAGTTCCATACAACGCTCTGAAACAAGCTGGAATGGAGGTTGTTGTCCTTGGTGCTCGTATGAATGAAAGTTACAAAGGCAAGCAAGGTAAGCTTTCCAAGCAGCCTGATGGTACCACAGCAGAGGCGATCGCATCTGAATTTGATGCTGTGGTGATCCCTGGAGGTATGGCTCCTGATAAAATGCGTCGCAATCCTAACACTGTTAGGTTTGTGCAAGAAGCTGTGCAGCAAGGAAAAATCGTAGCAGCTGTTTGTCACGGTCCTCAAGTTTTGATTGAAGGGGATTTGCTTCGAGGTAAGCAAGCTACTGGCTTTTTGGCAATTAGCAGAGACATGATTAATGCGGGTGCTAAATACGTAGATGACCCGTTAGTCGTAGATGGTAACTTAATTACTTCACGCCAACCTGGGGACTTAGCTATTTTTACCACAGCTGTTTTAAGCCGTTTGGGATATGGTGGTAAAGATGCCGCATTGCCAAATGAAAGGGACACAACAGCTGAATGGTGGAAACTTGCTGATGCTTGGGGCGGTTCTACTAAAGGTGATATTGTCAAAGCTTTGAATACAGCTCTTGCTGGTGAGCGTTACTCTTTAGAAGCGCTGGAAAATTACACCCAGAAAGAATCAGATCCACAAGTGAAGTCTGTCTTTCAAGAAATGGCAGGTAGCAAACAGCGTAATATTAGCATCTTAGAAGCACGTCTGGATCGCTTGGGTGAAAAGCCTTCCTTGACTGCAAACATCGCTAACCAATATGCAAAAGTAAAAACTGCCCTTACGGGAAGCGATGATATATACCAATTGCGTAGCGCTTTAGGTGACGTACAAACTGGTATAGGTGATATTGGAGCTTTAATGGCAGCAACGACCGATCCTGTTTCAACTGCCATTTTTACACAAATCCACAATGACTTACGGACATACGAGCAACGGCTAGTAGACTTGTATCGGGCGCGGATGGGTGCAGGAGTTAAGCCAGCGAAGCCGACTACAGGAGCAGCCGTGTCGATGTAGGTTTTTGTGGAACGAACCATAGGCGCAAAGATAGCGTAAATGGTTTAGGAGGGGAGCTTTGCGCCTGGATGGTTCGTTTGTACAGACGGGTCATAACACGTCTATACATTTTGTTAAGGAGAGTAATAACATGGCGTCTATATCAGAAAATAAGCAAAATCAAAGTAAAGCAGAAGCTAGTGAAACCGAACGCTGGGCTTCGTTGCTTGGCGGTGGTGCAATGGTATTAATGGGTTTAAGTCAGCGTTCCTTGAGAGGGGTATTGATGGCTGTAGCAGGTGGCGGTCTGATTTATCAGGGTGCTACAAAGCAAAGTACGCTTCAACAAGCACAACAAGCAATAGGCATGACTCAACAAGCGATTAAAGTTGAAAAGACTGTGACTATTGATAAGCCAGTAGATGAACTTTATCGTTTCTGGCATGACTTTGAAAATCTGCCCAGATTTATGAAGCATCTCAAATCCGTAAAGGTGTACGATGCAAAACGTTCTCATTGGATAGCCACTGCACCTTTAGGTGGAAGCGTGGAATGGGATGCAGAAATTTTAGAAGACCGGGAAAATTCATTTATTTCTTGGGCTTCGGTAGAAGGAGCAGATATCGATAACTCTGGTTTTGTCCGCTTTACACAAGCACCTGGTAACCGGGGGACTGAAGTCAAGGTTGTGATTGAATATTTTCCACCGGGTGGAGCGCTAACAGCAACTTTTGCTAAACTCTTTGGTGAAGAACCAGAACAACAAATTGGCGATGATTTGCGTCGTTTCAAAATGTTGATGGAAGCAGGCGAAATTGCTACCACAGAGGGACAACCTCGAGGAAAAGGCTAGAAAAATTATGAATGATGAATGATGAATGCTGAAAAGAAAAAATAATTCAGAATTTATCATTCATAATTTATCAATTCCCAATTCATAATTCATAATTCCTATGAAAGCAGTCTGTTGGTACGGTGCTAATGATGTCCGGGTAGAGAATGTACCAGATCCAACAATTCTTAACCCCCGTGATGCGATTCTCAAAATTACATCAGCAACTATATGCGGTTCCGATCTGCATATATATGACGGATACATCCCAACGATGAAAGCAGGTGACATCATCGGTCACGAGTTTATGGGAGAAGTCGTTGATGTCGGTCGTGAAGTTAAGAAGTTGAAAAAGGGCGATCGCGTTGTAGTCTCTTCAATCATCGGGTGCGGTCAGTGTCACTACTGTCAACAACAGAAGTGGTCGCTGTGTGATAATTCCAACCCCAACGGTTGGATCAATGATAAGTTATTTGGTTTTGGTACGGCTGGAATTTTTGGCTATTCTCACGCTTTCGGTGGTTATGCAGGAGCTTTCGCCGAATACATAAGAGTCCCGTTTGCTGACTACGGTGCTGTAAAAGTTCCGGAAGGGATTCCTGATGAGAAAATACTGCCTATTTCTGATGCTTTTCCCACAGGTTATATGGGAGCAGAAATGTGCAATATTTCTCCGGGAGACACCGTAGCCGTTTGGGGTGCTGGTCCTGTAGGTTTATTCGCTATGAAAAGCGCCTATATGTTGGGTGCAGAAAGAGTGATTGCTATCGATCGAGTTCCCGAACGGCTCCACATGGCTCAAGAATTTGCCAATGCAGAAACTATTAACTATGAAGAAATCAGTGCAGGCGATGCTCTCAAAGAAATGACTGGCGGACGCGGTGCTGATGCTTGTATTGATGCTGTTGGGCTTGAAGCACACGGTATGGGTTTAGAAGGATTTTACGATGAAGCCAAACAAGCAATCAGGTTAGAGACCGATCGCCCCCACGTGTTGCGTGAAATGATTTTGGCTTGTCGAAAAGGTGGAATTTTGTCAATTATGGGTGTTTATGCGGGATTTGTAGACAAAATTCCCATGGGTGCAGCAATGAACAAAGCCCTAACTTGGAAAATGGGGCAAATGTTCGGTCAGAAATATATGCCCATGTTGGTGGACCGAGTTCTTAATAACGAAGTCGATCCATCCCTTGTTTTCAGTCATCGCTTACCCCTAGAGGAAGCCAAGCAGGGCTTTGAACTGTTTAAGCATAAGAAAGATAACTGTGTCAAAGTTCTGCTGAAACCATAAAGTTTGTTAGTGGTTAATGGTTAGTCGTTAATCGTTCTCATAACAACTAACAACTGACCGCTAACTACCAACCAAGTTCTGATTGTATAGGAGGAAATTGATGAAACGCTTACATCAAATTTTGACAGTTTTTTTAGTAGCATTGACCTTTTTTGTCATGCAAGCTTTTGGTTACGGTACACTGCAAGCACAAGCCGATCAAACCGTAACCAGTCCAGAGGGTATTTACTATAAAGCAGTACCCGGAGAAGCACGCAATGTTAACGGTACTGACAGGCTCAGAACTATTGATAACAACAATGCGGGTAATACAAATAACAACAGAAATGGCAACGATCTGATTGAAAATGCCAGACAAAATCTGAAACAAACTGCTGATAACGTCCGCAGCACGGTATCTCGCAATGTTAACGATGCTACCCGCAATCTGGGTGACAACGTGACAACCCCAGAAGGGACTTATTACAAATCAACACCCAACGCAGATAACTATAGCCGTAACTATAGCAATAGCGATCGCTACTCCCAGAATTCTGGAAATCCTTTGAAAGATGCTGCTGATAATGTTCGTGAAAAGCTCAATTTAGATGAGTCTCTTCCTCGCAGCACAAAAGAGTTTTTAAATTCAACTCAACAGAGAACTGAAAAGACAGTTAGACCTGTGACTCAAACACCAGAAGGTTATTATCAAGTACCTCCTCGGGCTCGATAAATCGAGATTAGGGAAAGGGGACTGGGGTTTCCTAGTTCCCCCTTATCCTCAGCTGCGGTGGTGTACACAAGTCTTATAGAGTGCATTAAAAGCGGTTTCGATCCCCCCTAACCCCCCTTAAAAAAGGGGGGAACTGAATTCCAATTCTCCCTTTTCACGATGTTTCATCTCTTTTTTAGAGATCTGTACACCGCCGTAGCTTATCCTCAGGGGGTAACCTCAAGTTTCCCTTTCCTACCTCCTCATTTCCTAATCACAAAGGACTATTGACATGAAAGCAGTTTGCTGGCAAGGTGCTAACAAAGTACAAGTTGATACAGTACCCGATCCAAAAATTTTGAATCCGCGTGACGCCATTATCAAAATTACCTCAACAGCAATCTGCGGATCTGACCTACACCTGTACGACGGCTTTATCCCGACTATGGAAAAGGGTGACATCCTCGGTCACGAATTTATGGGAGAAGTTGTTGAAATTGGCAGTGAAGTCAAGAGAGTAAAGGTAGGCGATCGCGTTGTTGTTCCTTTTACTATATCCTGTGGTAACTGCTTTTTCTGCCAACGAGATTTATGGTCGTTGTGCGATAACTCCAACCCCAATGGCTGGATGATAGAAAAAGTTATGGGTTATTCACCATCGGGTCTATTTGGCTACTCCCATTTATTTGGTGGTTATGCAGGCGGTCAAGCAGAGTACGCGAGAGTGCCATTTGCAGATGTTGGATTATTCAAAATTCCTGATGGATTAACGGACGAGCAAGTCTTATTTTTAACTGATATTTTTCCAACAGGTTACATGGCAGCAGAGAACTGCAACATCAAACCCGGTGATATTGTCGCCGTTTGGGGTTGCGGACCCGTTGGACAATTTGCTATCAAAAGTGCTTATATGCTAGGTGCTGAGCGAGTTATTGCCATCGATCGCATTCCCGAACGCTTGCAAATGGCACAACAACAAGCCAAAGCAGAAGTCTTGAATTACGAAGAAGTGAACGTCGGTGATGTTCTCAAAGAAATGACAGGCGGGCGCGGTCCCGATGCAGTTATTGATGCTGTAGGACTCGAAGCCCATGGAACAGATTTTATAGCGTTCCACGATCGAGTTAAACAAGTGGTACGCCTGGAAACAGACAGACCAAGCGCATTAAGACAGGTTATTCTAAGTTGCGGTAAAGGCGGTCATGTCTCCATTCCCGGTGCTTATGGTGGCTTCTTAGACAAAATCCCCATGGGTGCAGCCATGAACAAAGGCTTGACCTTCAAATCGGGACAAACACACGTACACAAGTACTTGCGTCCTTTACTTGAGCACATTCAAAATGGTGACATCGATCCCACCTTTATCATTACCCATCGTTTGCCTTTAGAACAGGCACCCCATGGATACGAAATTTTCAAGCACAAAAAAGACAACTGTATCAAGATTGTACTTAAACCGTAATGGCTAATGGCTAATGGCTAATAGCTAATGGCTAATAGCTAATGGTGAGTCCAGCGCTGTAGGCGATGAGACCAGTGCCATAAGCGGGTTTCCCGCGACCACCGGGACTGGCGTATAGCCCTTACGGGCATAGCAGAAGGCAACGCGGAGCGTGTGCCTTGCACATAGTGTCTCCGCTTCTGAGATACAAGGGAGGGCTAATTGTCAATCGCAATTAGCAATTAGCAATTAGCAATTAGCAATAAATTATGTTTGATTCCTTCAGAAAAGAACTTTCTCGCCGCAATCTTTTAAATAAAGCAGGTTTTGGCTTTATGGCCCTTGGTGTCACTGGAGCTATGGGGTATATTATTAAACCCGCTCGGACTCTAGCCCAAGCTGGACCTGCACCATCTAAAGAACCTTCTTTGCCTCCTGAGAAAAAGCTGGGATGGGCAGTTGTAGGGTTGGGTAAGTTTGCTACCGAACAAATCATGCCTTCATTTGCTGAGTGCAAAAGGTCAAAACTGGTCGCCTTGGTGAGTGGCGATCGCGCCAAAGCAGAAAAGTATGCACGACAGTACGGTATCAACTCAAAAAATATTTACGACTATCAAAGCTACGATAATCTTCGCAATAACCCAGAGGTAGATGTAGTCTATATTATCTTACCTAACGGGATGCACGCCGAATATACTATTCGTGGCGCACAGGCTGGTAAGCACGTTATGTGTGAAAAGCCAATGGCAAACACTGTCGCAGAATGCCAAGCAATGATTGACGCAGCCAAAAAAGCAAACCGTAAGTTAATGATTGCTTATCGCGCTCAGTATGAACCCTACAACCTAGCCGCGATTCAACTTGCTCAAAGTGGCAAACTGGGAAAATTAAAAGTTGTAACTTCTGACCACGGACGTATTCTTGACCCCAAAGACCCTGCAGACGTTTGGCGCATGGACAAAAAACTAGCAGGTGGAGGTTCTCTTTACGATATTGGTATTTACAGCTTGCAAGCGGCAAGATACATTACAGGTGAAGAACCCACAGAAATTACTGCCTTTACCTACAGCACTCCAGGAGACACCCGCTTCCGTCAGGTTGAAGAAAATGTTAACTTCACGTTACGTTTTCCCAGTGGTGTGCTTGCTAACTGTACTTCCAGTTATGGTTACTCCAATACGAAACGCATTCAAGTTTTTGGGTCTGACGCAGTTTTAGAATTAGACCCAGCTACAGACTACTATCAACACCGTCTGTATATTAGCCGAAATAATCGAAGGGAAGAGCAAAACATTGAAGAGAAAAACCAGTTTGCTCTAGAAATAGATCACCTTTCTGAGTCCATTATGACAAACAAGCAGCCCAAGACTCCTGGTGAAGAAGGCTTGCAAGATGTCAAACTCATGAACTTAATTTACCAAGCAGCTCGTACAGGCGAAAAGGTAAAAGTTTGAACAATAGTTTAGTTGTTAGTTGTTATTCTCATAACCACCAACAACTAACCATTAACCACTAACGATCTTGAGGAAACACATATGCCAGATACAACTGTTAAGAAAATAGATTCAGCTCATTCCCCTAAAGGCGAACAGGGTCAAAAGTATCTTGCTTCCGGTAAGACTGTTTCAATGCGCCTTTGGGAAAATGAACAACCCAATGAACCTAAAGAACCAACTTCACGGGAATACGAAACTGTTGGTTATGTCATTAGCGGTCGTGCTGAGTTGCATATTGAAGGACAAATGGTTTTGCTAGAGCCTGGGACTTCATGGGTCGTACCAAAAGGAGCGTCTCACACTTACAAAATCCTAGAGTCATTTACAGCTGTTGAAGCAACTAGCCCACCGGCTCAAGTCCATGGAAGGGAAGAGAATTAAGGAACTTGTGAAGAAGGCAGATGGCAGCTGGCAGATGGCGTGCAATATGGTAAAGGCTTCAACCCACTACTCTCCCTTGTTCGCCCTATCTCAGGAGCGGAGACGCAATGTGCAAGGCACACGCTAAGCGCAAAGCGCACGCTCCGCGATGCCTTCTGCTATGCCCGTAAGGGCTATACGCGTTGCGAAGCTATGCCCGCAGGGCTATACGGGTTCGCCAGTCCCGGTGGTCGCGGGAGACCCGCCTACTTTCTCTGGACTCACCAATTGTTTGCCACCCTCCGGGTTCGCCAGCCCACCCGGCGGGAAACCCGCACGTGTGGCTGGACTCACCAAATCAATAGATTATGGTGCAGGGACCGTTACCCTTGCTCCCTTGCGGTCACGAGAAGTACAAGGGCATTACATAGCTGCCCTCTGCCCGCGATCGGGGCTGCCTTTTGTTAAAAAAGAACTCAAAATTTCTTGTAGGGCGGGCGTCCTCTCCCGTTCCACAAGATGAATGATTTAACATAAGTTCGACGATATCTCACTCTCTGCGTCTCTTGTTAGAAACTACGATCTACACACAACTTAGGTTTACCTCCCTAAAATAGAAAATTATTTTTTCATAGGCGATAATTCACCTAAACTCTCACCCATTTCAACACACTTGGGTTCTTGTTATAGCAGTACGTCAAGCCGTCCCTAGTAGTGATAGAATTTCCTTTGCTTGCCTTACTTCTGATAGTGCTAATGGAATAGTTAGTTAATTCACTTATTTCCTTATGAGAAAGCCCTTCACTTGTGATTGCTTCCGTCAATATTTGTGATTGACTTTGCGACTCATTATTGGGCGTGCTTTGAATATTTATTGTTTTTTGATTTCGATATTCCTGCACAGTCACAAGTTGCCACCTGGAATCTTGTGAAAGTTCTAAAACCCATTGATGATAATCAAACAGACTTTCTCTATGCCCTACACTAATAAATGTTGTTTTCGTTGTTTGTAATTGTTGATATAAACTTCCTTCATTTTTCAAATCCAAGGCACTTGTTGCCTCATCTAATATTGTGAACCTGGGATGAGTAACTAATAGTCGTGCGAAAGCAAGGCGTTGTTGTTCTCCTAAGGACAATATATTTTCCCAAGGAACTTCTGTATCAAAGCTTTCAATTCGACTGAGCAAATTTTGCAGGTTAACTTGTTGCAAAACTTCTTTAAGCTGTGCGTCGGTCATGTGACGATTTGTCTTGGGATAAAGCAACTGTTCGCGCAAAGTTCCTAAGATGATGTAAGGACGTTGGGGTAAAAACAATACTTCTTCTAAAGGAGGTCGCACCAAACGACCGGTTCCTGCATTCCACAAACCTGCAATCGCTCTCAATAAAGAGCTTTTACCGCGACCACTCGGTCCAACAATTAATAAACCTTCCCCTGGCTGAACAGCAAGTGACAGATCTTCGACAATGACCTGTTCATAGTTAGGTGTTTGTAGAGTGACATGCTCAAAAGCAAGATGGTTTTCTTCTATTGTCTTAATTGTACTGGCATTTTCTGGTTGTTTAGTGACTTCTTCTAAAGCGTCAGAAAAATCAGATAAACGTTGAACGTAACTAGAAAACCGCCCAGAAGTCCCAAATTCATTAATCAATTCTGCCAAAGCATTAGCAAATAAGCTACAAGCTAAAGAAGCTTGGCTAATTTCGCCAAACCCCATTTCACCTCTAATATCTAAAGGACCAAATATGATAATTGGAAATATTTGAATTACTGCTTGATATCCTCTATTAAAAATGTCTTTATTTCTTTCCCATGTCACCTTACGTTTGACAACTTTCATCAAATTACTAAATCGGCGTTGAATGATATTTGATTCTTGGTGTTCTCCTTGAAAGAAAGCTATTGATTCAGCATGAGTACGAACATGAGTTAGTGCATAACTGTAGTCAGCTTTTAATTCGAGTTCTTCTTGATTAATTTTATTAAATTCTTGAGTTATGTAAACTGCAATCAAATTTCCTATTACCGTATAAGCAATTAAAATAATTGCAACTTGTTGAGAAATTGACCAAAGAATTATTAAAAAAGCTGTCATTTCCAGTACTTTCTCTAGGAGAGTTGCTGAAAAGTTGAGAGCATTGTTAGCAATAGGTTCGATTTCTTGAGCTAGACGTTGATCGGGATTATCTATATCGGATGTAAAGTTAATTTTATAATAAGCTCGGTTGCTGAAATATTTTGATAAGACGTAATTATTTAGCCATTGATACCAATCTAGAGCAATTTGTTTTCTAACAAATTTAGTAAATCCTACCAAGAGCGTTACTAAGACAAGGGCTATGCCGTAAATCCATAATGTATTAAAAAATTTAGTAAAATCCTTTTCTTTAGTGATGATATCGATTAAATAACGACTAACAAAACTATTAAAAACAGTTACACCTACGAGAGTGATGATTAATAAGATTAGGAGAATAAGCATTCCCCATGCTTTAATTACATCTGTAAATGCTCTTTCACCTGGCTTTGTTGGATACCAGTAATTTCCCGCGATCGCTTTTACATCGTTCCAAAATTGAATAAAAGCTGATAAAGCATTTGTTGATGCTTGACTTTGAATAACTTGAGTTGCCATATCTTAGAAACAAAATCAGATTTTTTGCGATAAACAATTAAGTCCTGAGAGCAAAATTCAAAATTTTACCGAACCTCCAGTAATTAGAGGATGTTTTAAAAGTCCTTTCATCAGAAGCAAAACATTCAAGCTTCCACTAAATTCCCTAATTCATGGAGAATTTAAGAGTATTTCCCCCCCCCAATTTATCGGCTACGGTAGTGTACACATCTCTGGAACAAAGCCAAAATCATCGTAGATCCCCCTAAATCCCCCTTTTCAAGGGGGACTTTAAGAGTATTTTCCCCCCTTTTTAAGGGGGGCTAGGGGGGATCGCTGAGTACCTAAAATCACAGCCAAGCACTTTTCAAACAATCTCTTAGTAAGCATATTGGCAATTAGATTTTGGCTTGCTCAATAAAAGCTTTTAACCGTTCGGCTAAAACCCGAACGTAAGGTTGAGTCATCATCGTGGTATGGTTGCCAGGGACAAACTGGACATCCACTGGTGCAACAGAAAACTTATTCCAGCCCCATGCCGAATCTTGCAAGAGATCGGAAGGTAATTCACCTATAGGTTCTTCAACAGAAGTTTCGCTGGAGCGTAACAAAGCAATTTGTGTTGGATAAACCTGTTGTGGTACATAATTCATGAGAGAGTTAGTTTTCAGAACTTGCACTAGATTGTTAAGCTGTATAATATCAGCATCGGGAGGCAGAATATCAACCATTTTTAAACGCTGTAGAACGTATTTTAGTTGCTCCTCCCAAACCAAAGATTGAAAAGTATCGTCAGAAATCTCCAAGTTCTTCGCTAAGAAACGTTCTATCGATCTGGCAAACTCAGCCAGCCATCTAGCATCATCCCAATCAAAACCTATTGGCTTTTCTTGGTAAAACGGTGCTGTACTGTCAAGAATGGCAACTAGAGCAACTTCATGTCCCTTGTGAAGTAACTGTTGAGCCATTTCAAAGGCTATTTTCCCTCCAAAAGAATGACCTGCTAAAAAATATGGTCCTTGTGGTTGAATATCTTGTAGTGCTTGAACGTAATGGGTGGCTATATCCTCAACTTTAGTGAGAACTGCAAAGCTATTGGCTTGGAAACTGTAAAATGGTTGGTCTTGTCCCAGACAACGAGCTAAATTATACAAGTAGAAAGGAGTTCCACCAGCTCCTGGAAGGCAAAACAAAGGTGGCTGAGAACCATTTGGTTGAATTGCTACCAAACAAGATTCACTAGAGTCATTCAAATCTTTTTGGACAATTGTCGCCAACTGTTCGATAGTGGGATTCTGCAAGAAGGTTGCTAAGGGAATATCTTTACCAAGCTGCTGTTTAATTTGCGCCATTAAGTGGAGAGCTACAAGCGAATGACCACCGAGGTCAAAAAAGTTATCTTGTACTCCTACCTTGTCAATTTTAAGAATCTTTAACCAGAGTTGAGTGAGTTGCAGTTCTAAGTGGTTGCGAGGTGCAACGAATCTATCAGAATTACTGGTGCTAGAAGGTACAGGTAAAGCACGGCGGTCTATTTTGCTGTGAGTAGTTAATGGCAGTTCTTTTAGGAAAACAAAAGCATTAGGTATCATGTACTCTGGCACCTTTGTTTTCAGGTATTGTCGCAGTTCTCTGTTTGTCAGTGTCACCTCTTGTTGTGGCACAATGTAAGCGACTAAGCTTTTATCGCCTGGGGTATCTTCACGGATGATGACACAGCATAGTTGCACACCGTCATGTTGGCTTAGTACTGCTTCGATCTCACCTAACTCGATCCGAAAGCCCCGAATTTTGACTTGATTATCAATGCGTCCCAGGTATTCAATGTTGCCATTTGGTAAATAGCGTGCTAAATCCCCTGTTTTGTACAAGCGGGAATTTTGATCGGTGCTAAACGGGTTGGGAATGAATTTCTCTTTGGTCAATTCTGGAAGGTTAAGGTAGCCTTGTGCCAAACAGTTACCACCAATATACAACTCTCCTGGCACACCCACAGGTACTGGTTGTAGGTGAGGATCGAGAATGTATACAGTTTTGTTAATTAAAGGACGACCAACAGGAACTGTGGTGAGATTGGTGTCTTCACCGAAGTGAGGGGGAATTTCAAACAGGGTTGCTGTGATAGTTGCTTCTGTGGGACCATAAGCATTGACCAAACGAACATCAGACATTGGGATCTGTTGCCAAACAGCAACGTATTTAGGCAACATCGCTTCTCCACCAACAATTACAAGTCTCAGTTGACTGCTCCCATCTCGCACTTGTGTTGTCGCCCACTCTTGAGCTAATTGTTGCCAATAAGCCGTTGGAAGATTAACGACAGTAAGTCCAAAATCGGAAATTATTTGATGTAACTTTGTTGGAGTCCATACATCCGCACCTCGAACCAACAAGGTCGCGCCAACCATCAGTGTAGGAAATATCTGCTCCCATGAGGGATCGAAGTTGATTGAGGCAAACTGGAGCACGCGATCGCTTGGCCTAAGTGCAAAAACCTCTTGCATAATACAGCAGTGGTTGGCGATCGCACCATGTGAAACCATAACTCCTTTAGGTCTGCCTGTAGAACCAGAGGTATAAATTACATAAGCCAAGTTAGCTGCTTGTACAACACTAATGGGATTTTCCTGGCTCTGCTTGGAGATGAGATGCTTATTGGTATCCAAACGAACAAGTTGCGTTTGATACTCAGGCAGTCTTTCTACAAGGTGCTGCTGGGTTACTAGCACCGCAACTTGAGTATCTTCTAATATAAAACTCAAGCGGTCTTGGGGATAGTCTGGGTCAAGGGGTACACAAGCTCCACCTGCTTTAAGAATGCCAAGCAGTCCCACCAACATCTCTAACGAACGTTCTATACACAACCCAACCAGTACATTTGCCCCCACACCCAATGAGCGCAAGTAATGTGCTAATTGATTGGCACGAGTGTTCAACTGCTGGTAGGTCAATTGGCGATCGTTACAGACCACTGCTACTGCATCCGGGGTACGCTCAACCTGCGCTGCAAATAACTCATGGATACACTTATCTTGAGAGTCATCTGCTTGAGTGTGGTTCCATTCAACTAATAACTGGTGTTGCTCGTGTTCGGAAATAAGAGATTGCAACTCGTAGCGCCCTTGTGGCTGGTTTGCCATTGCTACTAAAGCGTTGAGATAGTATTCGCCAATTCTATTGATTTGTTCGGGGCATAACTTTAACGCATCGTACTGAAGTCGTAGTTCTACCTCAGATGACTTTGGATTCACACTAAATTGAGCAGCAAACGTGAAATTGGTTTGTTCAAAAAATTTCACACCCAGTAGTTGCAAATTATCCAGTTCCAACACCTGTTGGTAGACATGAAAATGCACAAAGTTAAACGCCGTCTCAAATAAAGGCTCATCACCCAAATTCCTTTGGATTTCTGCTAGTGGATAGCGGCGGTGCGGTAACATTTCTCGTTCGGCGGCAAACACTTGCTGTACTAACTCTATCCATCTCCCTCCAGTCAATTCCAGGCGGAATGGCAAAGTATTGAGGAATAGTCCCAGGACTCGCTCGCCATCACTTTGTTCGGGTCGCCCGTTTGCGACTAAACCTGTTAGTACGTCTGACTGACCGCCCAGAAGACTTAACACTCGCAGATGAGCAGCCAACAGCACACTCTTAAGTGGAACTTCTGCGGATTGAGCCAGTTGTTTTAAGCTTTCAGAAATTTGTGGAGATAAAGTTACGTCTTGTACGCCAACTTCTATAACATTAGTATTTGTTGGTACAGAAGACCAGCGAAGTATTTTAGTGAAAGTGCTGTTTTGTAGCTTCTCATTCCAGTATTGCTGAGTTGACGATGAAACGATCGCTTGTTGCTCTAAAGCGACAAAATCTCGGTATGCAATACTTAATGGTGGCGATACACGATCGGCTTGTTCGCCTAAAAGTGATAAATAACGACTAAACAACTCAGTCATCATTGAGGAAACACTCCACCCGTCTAAAATAGCGTGGTGGCAACTCAACGTGAGATTAAATGTCTCCCGTGTACGACGATGAACAACAAAGCGTAATAGAGGAGGTTGAGTCCAATCAAAATGCCGTTTCTTTTCGGCTTCAAACCAAGCAGTTAGGGCTTCTTCTTGCTGGGAATGATTCAAGTGACACCAATCCTCTACCTGCAAGGGAAGCTCAACTTGCTGGTGAACTAATTGCAACGGAATACTGAAGTTACTTAGGTCGAATGAAGTCCGCAGTAAAGCATGATGACTGACTAAATCTCGGACAGCGACCTGCAAAAGTCGAACATCAAGACGAGTTTTGAGATAAAAGCTGCTAATTTCGTGATATAATGCGCTATCTTTGTTGTACTCACTGTGGTAGAGCATTCCCATTTGCAGCATCGCAAGGGGATAGGCATCTTCTACACCATCAGGTAAGTGTTCTTTATCAGCGATCGCAATTAAGCTAAATGGTTGAGTTGATGATAATTGTGTAAGGTTCTGCGCTTGGGTTTTGAGTTCTTGAACTAGCGCATGAATTGTTTGATGTTGGAATAGCTGTGCAAGAGAGATACCCAAACCTTGTTCTTTAGCTTCAGACAGCACTTGAATGCTACGAATAGAATCTCCACCTAAAGCAAAGTAGTTATCATGAATACCGACTTGCCCGACACCGAGAACTTTAGCCCAAATAGCAGCTAATATTTTTTCTTCTCTCGTGCTGGGCGCGACAAACACATCTTCTAGTTCTGGTCTGGCATTATCAGGTGCTCTTAAAGCGCGACGATCTATTTTACCATTTGCTGTCAGTGGTAGAGATGCTAACTGTACAAAAGCACTTGGCACCATGTAGCTTGGCAGTTGGTTGCTAAGGAAGCGACGCAATTCTGGGGTTGTAAGAGATTGTTCCTGCTGTGATACTACATAAGCAACCAAACGTTTATCGCCCGGTTCGTCCTCTCGCACTACTACTACGTTTTCCCATACATCTCGATGAGTTGCCAGTAATGCCTCAATTTCTCCCAACTCAATGCGGAAGCCCCGCACCTTCACTTGATTGTCGATGCGTCCTAAATACTCTAGCTCTCCATTCGGCAAATATCGCGCCTTATCTCCTGTTTTGTATAGTCTTGCTTGCGGGTTTTTGCTAAACGGATGAGAAATAAACCTTTGTTGTGTGAGTTCGGGACGATTGAGATAGCCACGCGCTACCCCTTCCCCACCAACGTACATTTCGCCCCCAACACCAATTGGTACTGGTTGAAGATTTTCATCTAGGACATATACTTGTAAGTCGGGGATCGGACGACCGATAACACTGGCTGTACCCTGCAAATCGGCTTTGCTCAATGGGCGATAGGTAACGTGTACGGTTGTTTCTGTAATCCCGTACATATTTACCAATTGGGGTCTTGTGTCGCCGTGTCGCTCAAACCAAGGTTGCAAACTCAACAGTTCTAAAGCTTCTCCACCAAAAATAACCAGGCGCAAGTTTAACTCGCGAGTCGTTATCATTGATTGTTCGGCTTGGATTAACTGGCGGAAAGCGGAAGGTGTTTGATTGAGAACTGTAACTTTTTCTTGACACAATAACTGGTAGAAAGATTCAGGCGATCGCGTCACCAAATAAGGCACGACTACCAGTCGTCCACCATAGAGCAATGCACCCCAAATTTCCCATACGGAGAAGTCAAAGGCGTAGGAGTGGAACATTGTCCACACGTCATCGCAATTAAATTTATACCAAGCTTCTGTAGCGGCAAACAGACGAGTGACATTAGAGTGATTCACTAATACGCCTTTGGGCTTACCTGTAGAGCCTGATGTGTATATAACATAAGCTAAGTTATTAGCGATCGAATCACTAGTGGGATTATCTTTACTTCTAGTAGATATACTTTCCCAATCTGTATCCAAGCAGACTACACACGCCCCATGTTCTGGTAGCTCAGCGAGTAATTTCTCTTGACTCAACAATACCCGCACTTGTGAATCATTTAGCATATAAGCCAAGCGTTCTTGGGGATATGTTGGGTCTAAAGGTACATAAGCCCCACCCGCTTTGAGAATGCCTAGTAGTCCCACGACCATTTCTATTGAGCGTTCCACACACAAACCAACAAGTGCATCGGCTCCCACGCCCAAGGAGCGTAAGTAGTGAGCTAACTGGTTAGCACGACAGTTTAATTCCCAATATGTAAGTTGTTGATTTTCATATACAACCGCTACAGCATTTGGTGTACGCCTTACCTGCTCCTCAAATAACTGATGAATGCACTTATCTACAGAATAAGCAAGGCTGGTATCGTTCCACTCGAAAATTAACTGCTGTTGCTCGGATGGTGTCAGCAAGGGCAATTGTGCTAAGTGCTGCTCTGGGTTAGCAATAATACCTTCAAGCAATGTTTGAAAATGACCCAACATTCGAGCAATCGTTGCATCATCAAAGCGACTGGTATCGTAGCTAATTTTTACCAACAATTGTTCGCGGGCGATCGCAACTAAAGTTAGGGGATAATTAGTTTGTTCAATGCCGTGAATATTCTCTAGGTCGAAACCGTAATTGTGCGATCGCATTGTTGCATCAACAGGATAGTTCTCGAAAACAACAAGACTCTCGAACAAAGACATTTCTCTGGGAACTTCGCTAAGACCTTGAATATCTGCTAGCGAACTGTATGAGTATTGCTCAGACTCAACTTGTTGCGCCTGTAAATCCTTTAGCAAATCTAGTAATTGAGTATTTGCTGAAACTTGAACTCGCACTGGTAACGTGTTGATAAATAGCCCTACCATCGACTCAATACCCATAAGCGATGGCGGACGCCCAGACACAGTCGCGCCAAACACGACATCTGTTTCTTGGCTGTAACGACACAGTAGTATTGCCCAAACTGCCTGTATTAAATTACTAATTGTCAATTGATGCTGTCGTGCAAAAGACCCAACTGCGGCTGTTGCTGGTACTGTTAAATGAATTTGCTGTTCGCTGTAGCCAATGTTGCCATTTTCCCGGTTTGGCAATAGTTTATCCACCGCTAAAGGAGTGGGGGCGGTAAAACCTTGAAGTTTTTGCCTCCAGAATTTTTCAGCTAGAGTTAAATCTTGTTTCTGTAGCCAAGCAATATAGTTGCGGTAGTTTGGAGTTGATTGATAGTGTAAACTTTCACCCTGAGAAATTGCTTGATAAAAATACAGCAAGTCTTTGAAAACCAAAGGTAACGACCAACCATCAAGCAATAGATGATGATGACTCCAAACGAATTGATAGCTATCAGTACTCAACTGAATCAGATACAAGCGCATAAGTGGTGCAACAGACAGTTGAAAACCTTGTTGTCGCTGTGACTTTAAGAAAAGCTCTAATTGCTGTTGCTGTTCTCGTGCAGATAGCTCTTGCCAGTTATAAACCTCTACAGTAACTTTGACTTGCCGATACACAACTTGCAGTGGCTGGGACAATTGCTCCCAAACAAAACCAGTCCGCAAAATTGAATGCCTCGCTACCAACTGCTGCCAAGCTTTTTCAAATGCTTTGACATCCAAATTCCCTGTCAGAGTGCAAATGACCTGCTCGAAATAGACTCCTGAGTCTGGAGCATACAAACTCTCAAACAACATACCCTGTTGCATGGGAGAGAGCGGATAAATATCCTCAATGTTTTGCCAGTGAGTTTGTTCCAGTCCTTGTTTCAATGCTGGGCTTACTAACAGTTGGTCTAGTTTTCGTTGGTTAAGCTTAATGAGTGGGAAATCAGAAGGTGTGTAACCGCCATTTTGGGGATCTAAACAATAGGCAATGAGTTCTTGTAATGTTTTGACAAATTCTCGTGCTAAATTCTCAATTGTCGCGTGTTGATGGACATTTTTGCTGTAAATCCAATTTATTTGGAGTCGTTCTTCGGAAATGATACTGCTGATGTCTATTAAATGAGCGCGGTTATTGTTTAAACTATGCTCAACTCCAGCAGATTCATTAGCTAACTGCATCCAAGTAGATGTGTTCAGAACTCTATCGAATTGACCCAAATAATTGAAGCTAATTTGGGCTGGTGGGAACGCCTGTAGTTTAGTAACGATTTCTGAATCTTGGCTCAGATAACGCAATAACCCGTAGCCAATGCCTTTGTTAGGAATAGCACGCAGTTGTTCTTTGACAGATTTTAAAGCATCCACCGGATTTTCTGTTGCTTCTAGTTCCACAAGCACGGGGAAGATGGTTGTAAACCAACCGACAGTACGTGACAAATCCACACCATCAATAATATCTTCCCGCCCATGACCTTCTAGGTTGAACAGCGCACGGTTAGAATTTGTCCATCTTCTTAAAACCAGTACCAAAGCAGTTAGGAGGACATCGTTAATTTGAGTGTTGTAAGCTTTTGGCACATCTTGCAGTAAAGCAAGAGTTTCAATCTCATTTAACGACACTAATACCGTGCTGGTAGATGCAACAGTGTTTATTCCTCGCATACAGTCAATTGGAATAGAAGGAACTGAGGAACGAGATTCGTTTAGCCAATAAACAACCTCAGATTTGAGAGTTTCTGACTGTGCATATTCTGTTAATTTGTAAGACCAATCCTTGAAAGATGTTGTCTTCGCAGGAAGCACAATTGCTTGACCTTGAGCAAGTTGCTGGTAAGCTGTTTGCAAATCTTCTAATAAAATCCGCCAAGAAACACCATCAATCACCAAGTGGTGAATTGCTATGAATAATCGCGCCCTTTTGTCAATACCCAGAGCGAAAAAGGCAACCTGCACTAAATTTTCTGATAGATTTAAACTTGCTTGAAGGGAAGCGGCGTTAGCTTCAATTGCTGCTTGTTGTTCGCTCTCTGGAAGTGCCGATAAGTCTATCTGAGAGAAAGCAACGTTATCATTCGGAGTAGAGTGAATTTGTTGCCAAGTAAACTCAGACTGTGTAAAACACAAGCGTAGAGCATCATGATGTACGAGCAATTGTTGCAAGGCTTGCTTTAATAGCTCTGGCTTGAGGTCAGATGGTACTGAGAGCAGAAATGCTTGATTAAAGTGGTGCGGTTGGGAGAGATTTTGCTCAAAGAACCAGTGTTGAATTGGTGTAAGAGGTAATGTACCTGTGATTAATCCTTGTTCTACCTCGATCGCTTTCACTGTACCTGCTACTGCTGCCAACTGCGCGATCGTTTGATTTCCAAACAGTTGCTTGAGGGTCAGTTGCAACCCTGCTTGCTTTGCTTTGGCAAGAATTTGAATACTGAGGATGGAATCTCCACCGAGTTCAAAGAAGTTATCATGAATACCTACTTGTTTGACTCTCAGAACTTCTGCCCAAATCTGCGTTAGTATTTCTTCAATATGATTGCGTGGGGCTACAAAACTTTGTTCTACTAACCCGTGTGAGTTTGGTTCAGGCAAAGCGCGACGGTCTATCTTGCCGTTGGGAGTTAAGGGTAAAAACTCTAGGATGACGAAAGTATGTGGCACCATATACTGCGGCAGTTGCTCAGAGAGAAAGGAGCGCAACTGGCTTATAGAGGGTGCAAAGCCTTGCTTCGGTACTACATAAGCAACTAGGCGTTTATCGCCAGGAGTGTCTTCACGGGCGATGATACAAGATGCTTGCACATCGCTATGTTGGCTCAATACTGCTTCAACTTCTCCCAACTCGATGCGGAAGCCACGAATTTTTACTTGATTATCGATACGTCCTAGGTATTCAATGTTACCATCTGGTAAATAACGTGCTAAATCTCCAGTTTTGTAGAGGCGGTCAGTATTAAAGAGGTTAGGAATGAATTTTTCTTGTGTTAATTCTGGCCGATTGAGGTAGCCGCGTGCCAATCCCGCACCACCAATGTGTAACTCTCCTGGAATACCTATGGGAACTGGCTGTAGATATTGGTCAAGAATATAGATTTGCGTGTTAGAAATTGGGCGACCGATGGTTGGTGAAGTGGTTGCGCCTTGTTCTACCAAGCTATATGTTGAGTAAGTGGTGTCTTCTGAGGGACCATAGAGATTGAATACACGCTTGACTTGACTGCGCTGATAAATTTGCTGCACAAGTTGATTTTGCAGAGGTTCACCAGCTAAATTAACTGTGCGTACTTGCTGTGGTAGATTATCATCTTGAATTAACTGTGCGATCGCAGAAGGAACGGTATTAATCAGAGTGACTTGGTTGGCAGCAGTTAGAGTGGATAAGTGCAAAGCATTTTGAGCTAAGATGACTTTTCCACCTACGCTAAGAGTCACAAACAACTCAAAAACCGACAGGTCAAAACAAATAGAGGTAGAAGCTAAGACACCAGCAAGTTCTTCTTTTGTAAAAATCTCTTTTGCCCAACTCACCAAAGCCACAGGACTGCGATGCTCGATAGCAACTGCTTTTGGTCTACCTGTAGAACCGGAGGTATAAAGTACATAAGCTAGGTTTGATGACGTTACTTCGCTGACGTTAGGAATTTCGCTGGTCTGGGCAAACTCGCAAGCTCCAGTATCCAAATAGACAATGCGAGCTTGATGCTCGAGTAGTTTCTTACTTAGATGCTGTTGCGTAAGCAACACTGAAACTTGAGCATCTTCTAACATGAAGCGCAGACGCTCAGTAGGATACTCAGGATCGAGTGGCACATAAGCCCCACCCGCCTTGAGAATACTCAGTAACCCTACAACCATTTCTATGGAGCGATCGACACAAACACCTACAAGCACATTTGGTTTTACACCCAAAGACCGCAAGTCATGCGCCAATTGATTAGCACGAGTGTTCAACTGCTCGTAGGTCAATTGTTCGCCTTCAAACACAACTGCTACTGCATCCGGAGTACGTTCAACCTGCTCCTCAAATAACTGATGGATGCACTTATTCTCAGGGTAATCTGCCTGAGTATTATTCCACTCCACTAATAACTGTTGTTGCTCGGTCGTTGTCAGTAAAGGTAATTGGGAAATTCGCTCTTGGGGGTTAGCAACAATACCTTCGAGCAATGTGACAAAACGATCGGTCAATCGCTTAATGGTGGAAGCATCAAATAAATCAGTGTTGTATTCCCACGCACCGACCAGTCCGGTAGGCGTGTTCTCCATTCCTAAAGTTAAATCAAATTTGGCCGTTCCACTCTCTACCGCCAATGGACTGACAGTTAACCCAGCCAAATCTAATTGATATTGAGAATTATTATTAAGTACAAACATTACCTGAAACAGAGGCGCATGGCTGAGATCTCGTTCTGGCTGCAAAGCCTCTACTAGCATTTCAAAAGGTAAATCCTGATGAGCATAGGCGTCTAGAGCCATTTCCCGCACACGAGCTAGTAACTCGCTAAAGCTAGGATTGCCTGAGACATGAGTACGTAATACTAGTGTATTGACAAAAAAGCCAATTAACCCTTCTAATTCAGAGCGATCTCGGTTGGCAATCGGTGAGCCAACTAAAATATCTTCTTGTCCTGTATAGCGATAAAGTAAAGTATCAAATGCTGCCAACAGTGTCATGAACAAGGTTACTCCTTGCTCTTGGCTGAGTTTTTTCAGTTTTTGAGTTAACTCAACAGAGAGTGCAAACTTTTGATATGTGCCAGCAAAGGTTTGCACAGCAGGTCTAGGTCTGTCTGCGGGCAGTGTTAATAAAGTTGGTGCATCTGCCAATTGTTTTTGCCAATAATCCAATTGGCTTTGCAATACATTACCTTGCAACCACTGTCGCTGCCAGAGCGCAAAGTCTGCATACTGAATTGGTAGTGGCGTTAAGGGTGAAAGCTGACCTTGAGAATAAGCAGTGTACAGCGATGCGAGTTCTTGAACAAATACACCCATTGACCAGCCATCCGAGACAATGTGGTGCATACACACTAATAAGGCGTGTTCTGTCTCGGATAGGACTATTAATGTTGCTCGAACTAATGCTTGTGTTGCCAATTCAAACGTTTGAGTAGCGTGTTGTTGCGCTAATTGTTGTGCAGCTATTTCTTGTTCGGCTGTAGATAAATGCTGTAAATCAACAACTGATACTGTCCAATTCCTTTGCGTTTGAATAATTTGAGTTAGCTGTCCATCAACTGCAATGAAGTTGGTGCGTAAGGCTTCGTGGCGAGCAATTATTTCTTGTAAGCTTTGTTCCAAGGCAGATTGATTGAGAGTCCCAACAATACGTAAAGCTATGGGGATATTGTATAAGGCAGTGTTCGGCTCGAACTGGTCTAAAAACCACATCCGTGTTTGAGCAAATGATAGTGGTAATTCTGCATCTTTTGCCCGTCTTAAAATCGGTGGGGAAATCAGTTCTTTGTTTTGTTGTTGTAATTGCCCGATCGATTGTGCTAATTCGGCAACTGTTGCTTTTGCAAACAACTCTCGTAATGGTAGTTCCACTTTGAAAATGTTGCGGATGCGTGAAACTAGTTGCGTTGCTAGTAGCGAATGTCCGCCAAGTTCAAAGAAGTTATCATAAATCCCCACTGCCTCTACTTTTAACACCTGTGCCCAAATTTGTACCAGTATTTCCTCCACAGGTGTGCGTGGGGCGACATACTTTTCTAGTCGCGTGCTGTCTAACTCTGGTTTGGGCAAAGCGCGACGGTCTACTTTGCCGTTGGGAGTTAGCGGTAAGGACTCCAAGATGACGAAAGCACTTGGCACCATGTACTCTGGGAGTTTTGTTTTTAGGTACTGCCGTAGTTCGCTAATTGTGGGTGTAGAGTCTTGATGTGGCACTATGTAGGCGACTAGGTATTTATCAGATCTGGTATCTTCACGGGGAATGACACAAGATGCTTGCACATGGCTATTTTGACTGAGTGCGGCTTCAATTTCTCCCAGCTCAATGCGGAATCCGCGTATTTTTACTTGATTGTCAATACGTCCTAAGTATTCAATATTGCCATCTGGTAAATAACGTGCCAAGTCCCCTGTTTTATATAATTTTGAATTGTCAAAAGGGTTGTTAATAAATCTTTCCTGAGTCAGTTCGTCACGATTGAGGTAGCCTCTTGCTAGCCCCACGCCACCAATATGCAACTCTCCCGGCACACCCACGGGTACTGGTTGTAAATTACGATCTAGAATGTAGACTTTTGTATTAGCGATCGCTTTCCCAATGCTTGGTGATATCTGCTCTTGTTCTTTGGCAACTACCAGCCCAGAAGTTGTAACAACAGTATTCTCGGTTGGACCATAATTATTCACGACTTGGAAGGGAATTAACTCTGATGGATATTGATGAAGCTTATCTCCACCAGTTAGGATAGTTCGTAAAGCCAAACCTTCAGTTGGCCATGCCAAAGACAAGAATTCCTGAGCTAGTGGTGTTGGCAGGAAACTGATAGTAATCTTGTTGGAAATCAGCCAGTCTCGTAGATTTTCTAGGGAACTAAGCAGTTGAGATTTGACTAAGTAGATGGTTGCTCCTGCGGTGAGGTAAGGCCATAATTCCCAAACCGCAGCGTCGAATGCTGTTCCTGCTAGCTGAGTAGCTTTGTCTGAGGAAGTGATTTCAAAGGCGCGTTGGTGCCAGAACACCAAATTTAACAACCCTTGATGAGCAATCAGCACTCCCTTAGGTTGACCTGTAGAACCAGAGGTATAAATTGTATAAGCTAAATGAGTTGCTTGTGTCTCAGGGATTGGATTGTCCTGACTGAACTGAGAAATTATCTCAGCCTTAGTATCCAAACAGACAATCTGTGTTTTCTGCTGAGCTAGTCTATCAACAAGTCGCTGCTGGGTCAACAATACTGGAGCTTGAGCATCTTCGAGCATAAAGTGCAAACGCTCGGTTGGGTACTCGGGGTCAAGTGGTAAATATGCTCCACCCGCCTTGAGAATGCCTAATAGTCCCACGACCATTTCTATTGAGCGTTCCACACAAATACCCACCAGTACATCTGCTCCTACTCCCAAAGACTTGAGGTAATGTGCCAACTGGTTAGCACGGCAATTTAACTGGTGATAGGTAAGTTGTTGCTTTTCAAATACAACTGCTACAGCATCAGGGATACGGTCAACCTGTTCCTCAAACAACTGATGAATGCACTTATCTAGGGGATAATTAACACTTGTATCGTTCCACTCGACAAGTAATTGCTGTTGCTCAGATGGTGTCAGTAGGGGTAGTTGGGAAATTTTCTGTTGTGGGTTAGCGATAATACCCTCAAGTAATGTCAAAAAATGACCCGTCATGCGCTCAATGGTATTAGCATTAAACAAATCAGTGTTGTACTCCCACACACCTACTAGTCCATTGGAGGTCTTCTGCATTAATAAAGTTAAATCGAACTTGGCAGTTATACCTTTTACTTTTAGGTGATTAACAGTTAATCCAGCTAACTCCAATTCAGATAGAGAATTATTCTGGAGTGAAAACATCACCTGGAACAGTGGTGTATGGCCCAGATCCCGTCCTGGCTGCAATGCTTCGAGTAGCATTTCAAAAGGTAAGTCCTGATGAGTATATGCCTGCATTGCCATGTTTCTAACACGATCCAATAATTCGCTAAAGCTCGGATCGCCTGCCAAGTCAGTACGCAGGACCAAGGTATTGACAAAAAAACCAATTAACCCTTCGATTTCAGAGCGATCGCGGTTAGCGATGGGAGACCCCACCAATATATCTTCTTGTCCCGTGTAACGATAAAGTAGTGTATCAAATGCTGCCAACAACGTCATGAACAAGGTGGCTCCCTGCTCCTGACTTAGTTTTACCAATCTATTAGTTAACTCAACTGATAGTGGAAATTCTTGATATGCCCCAGAGAAAGTCTGCACAGCAGGTCTGGGTCTATCTGTGGGTAGGGGCAATAAAGTTGGTGCATTTGCTAGTTGTTGCTGCCAGTACGAGAGTTGACTTTGCAATACATTCCCTTGCAACCAATGTCTCTGCCATAAGGCGAAATCTGCATACTGTACAGATAGCGGTGCTAAGGGTGACGGCTGACCTGTTGAATAAGCATTGTAGAGCGATGCTAGTTCTTCGATCAACACGCTCATTGACCAGCCATCAGAGACAATGTGGTGCATACACAGCAATAAAACATGTTCTGTCTCGGACAGCACTACCAATGTTGCCCTAACTAACGCTCCGTGTTCCAAGTCAAACGCTTGAATCGCTTGTTGTTGCGCTAATTGCTGTGCGGCAATTTCTTTTTCACTGTTTGTTAAATGTTGCAACTGGACAAAATTAACAGTCCAATTCGTCTGTTGTTGAATAATTTGAGTTGGTTTTCCATCAATGACGATGAAGTTGGTGCGTAAAGCTTCGTGACGAGCAATGATTTCTTGTAAGCTTTGTTCTAAAGCAACTTGATTGAGCGTTCCCAGAATACGCAACGCTATAGGTATATTATAAAAAGAACTATTTGGTTGTAACTGGTCTAAAAACCAAAGACGCTGTTGAGCAAACGACAGTGGTAATTCAGTATTTTCTGACCTAGGTACAATAGGTGGTGTATGAAGTTCTAAATTCTGTTGCTGTAATTGCGCGATCGATTGAGCTAATTCAGCAACTGTAGCGGCAGCAAATAACTCTCGCAATGGTAGTTCTACTGTAAAAATGTTGCGGATGCGTGAAACCAGTTGCGTTGCTAATAGAGAATGTCCGCCTAATTCAAAGAAGTTATTGTGAATGCTCACTTGTTCTACTTTGAGAACTTGCGCCCAAATTTGTGCCAGTATTTCCTCAACAGGTGTGCGTGGGGCGACATATTTTTCCAGTCGCGTACTGTCTAACTCTGGTTTGGGAAGGGCGCGACGATCTACTTTGCCGTTGGGAGTTAGCGGTAAAGACTCCAAGATGACGAAAGCACTTGGCACCATGTACTCTGGAAGTTTTGCCTTGAGAAACTGACGCAATTGGTTAGTCGTAAGCGATTCATCACTCACGACTGCATAAGCAACCAAACGTTTATCGCCCGGTTCATCCTCTCGCACTACCACTACGTTTTCCCACACATCTCGATGAGTTGCCAGTAATGCCTCAATTTCTCCCAACTCAATGCGGAAGCCCCGCACCTTCACTTGATTGTCGATGCGTCCTAAATACTCTAGCTCTCCATTCGGCAAATATCGCGCCTTATCTCCTGTTTTGTATAGTCTTGCTTGCGGGTTTTTGCTAAACGGATGAGAGATAAACCTTTGCTGTGTCAGTTCGGGACGATTGAGATAGCCACACGTCACTCCTTCCCCACCAACATACATTTCGCCTCCGACACCAATTGGTACTGGTTGAAGATGTTCATCGAGGACATACACTTGTAAGTCGGGGATCGGACGACCGATGACACTGGCTGTACTGTGCAAATCGGCTTTGCTCAATGGGCGATAGGTAACGTGTACGGTCGTTTCTGTAATCCCGTACATATTTACCAATTGGGGTCTTGTGTCGCCGTGTCGCTCAAACCAAGGTTGCAAACTCAACAGTTCTAGGGCTTCTCCACCAAAAATAACCAGGCGCAAGTTCAACTCGCGAGTCGTTGTCATTGATTGTTCGGCTTGAATTAACTGGCGGAAGGCGGAAGGTGTTTGATTGAGAACTGTAACTTTTTCTTGAGACAATAACTGGTAGAAAGATTCAGGCGATCGCGTCACCAAGTAAGGCACGACTACGAGTCGTCCACCATACAGTAATGCACCCCAAATTTCCCATACGGAGAAGTCAAAGGCGTAGGAGTGGAACATTGTCCACACGTCATCGCAATTAAATTTATACCAAGCTTCTGTAGCGGCAAACAGACGAGTGACATTAGAGTGATTCACTAAAACACCTTTGGGCTTACCTGTGGAACCGGAAGTGTAGATGACGTATGTTAGGTTATCTGGTGTTACAGTGTTTGCAGGATTCGAGTTGCTGTTTTGCGCTATCTTTTCCCAGTCGGTATCCAAACAAACTACACGCGCCTGGTGTTTGGGAACAGACTCTACTAATTGCTGTTGGGTTAATAGCACTGAAAGTTGAGCGTCTTCTAACATAAAGCTCAAACGCTCAGTCGGGTACTCTGAATCAAGTGGTACATAAGCACCACCTGCCTTGAGAATCCCCAGTATGCCCACAATCGTTAAGGGCGATCGCTCTACACACAACCCGACCAGCACATCGGCTTTCACACCCAAAGACCGCAAGTAATGCGCTAATTGATTAGCGCGAGTATTCAACTGCTGATAAGTGAGTTGTTGATTACCAAACACAACTGCTACTGCATCAGGTGTACGTTGAACCTGCTCCTCAAATAACTGATGGATACACTTATCCTGGGAATAGTTTACTTGAGCGCTGTTCCACTCCACCAATAATTGATGACGTTCTGCGATGGTCAAAAGTGGTAATTCTGCAACTCGCGCTTTGGGATTGGCAACAATAGCTTGTAATAAAGTTTGAAAGTTTTGAGCTATGCGGGCAATGGTTGCCGCATCAAATAAGTCTGCACTGTAAGACCATACGCCTTCTAAACCTCCTGAAACTTCCCAGTAGTTGACTTCAAGATCGAACCTGACCATTTCATCAAGTGGCAAGGACATTTTCTGGAAGGTTAAACCGGGCAAATCCCAAAAAGACTGTGAGGCATTCTGTAGGGAAAACATCACTTGTACTAGGGGATTGCGGCTTAAATCTCGTTCTGGTTGCAGCTTTTCCACCAACATTTCAAAGGGCAAGTCCTGATTGGCATAAGCTGATAATGTGGTTTGCCGCACTTGCGCTAAGAAGTCAGCAAAGCTGGGGTTGCCAGATAGATCGCCCCTTAATGCTATAGTATTAGCAAAAAAACCTATGAGCTGCTCGACGCTCTTGTTGTTGCGGTTAGCTATGGGAGAGCCAACAATAATATCTAACTGACCGCTGTAACGAGAGAGTAAGACCAAAAAAGCTGCCAGTAGAGTCATAAATAAGGTTACATCTGACTCTTGGCTCAACTGCTTGAGACGTTCTGTAAGAAGGCGATCCAGTTTAAACCGCTCAATGCCACCTCGGAAGGTCTGAACTGGAGGACGTGGTTTATCAGTAGGTAATTCTACTGTAACAGGGGCATCAGCTAACTTTTGCTGCCAGTAATTCATCTGGCGTTCCAGAACTTCGCCTGTCAACCACTGACGTTGCCAAACTGCAAAGTCAGCATACTGAATGGGTAATTCTGGTAGTGGGTTGGTCAATCCTTGAGTAAAAGCTGCATACAGTTGGGATAAATCATTTTTGAAGATGTTCAAAGACCAGCCATCGTAGATGATGTGGTGCATCTTCAACAGCAGTACAGACTCCTGCTCGTTGAGTTGGAGTAGAGCGAATTGTATTAATGGCCCAACAGCTAGATCGAAGGGGTGGGACGCAAAAGATTGTGCTATTTGCCCGATTTGGTAAGTTTGCTCCTGGGCTGACAATTCCCGTAAATCATGGACGGGCAAAGTTAAGGCAGAGGGACCAATCACCTGTACGGGTTGCCCGTCTGCTATAGGAAAAGTTGTTCTTAAGATTTCATGGCGGCGAATGAGTTCGCTCAAGCTCTGCTCTAGTGCAACTATATTCAGCGACCCATTTAGTCTTTGAGCATCGAGCAAATTATAAGAACGACTGTCTGGTGACAAATGGTGCAAAAACCAGAGTCGCTGTTGAGCAAAAGACAGGGGTAGCTTACCATCCCGCGATACTCTTTGAATGGGTAATTGATGAGATGTTTTGACCTGCTTTGCTTGCTGTAAAAACAGGATAATTTCTGTTTTACGTGCAGCTATTTCTTGACGTAGTGTAGGAGTTAACGCCCCTTCAGGTGCATGACAGCGCAAGCGATTGCCATCTACCTCTAGTTCTATACTTAAGTTTGTCAGGTGACGAACAAATTCAACAATGCTGTTAGTCATGCTCAAAACTCCACTACTTCGCTACTGGCTTCTTTAACTGATAAATTTTGTGTTACCAAATCCACTACTTCTATGTAAGCTGCTATCCCCGCTACTGTGGGAGACTCAAACATCATTTGTATGGATAGATCGAGTCCAAAAACTGAGTTAATCTCTGACAAAACTTGGGTAGCGAGTAAGGAATGTCCTCCCAGTTCAAAGAAGTTATCATTAACACCAATACGTTCAACGCCTAAAACTTCACTCCAAATTTGAGCGACCTGAGCTTCAATGGAGGTACGAGGTAAAACAAAGCCAGTAGAAAGATTTCTAGTTGCGGCATCAGGTGTTGGTAGAGCGCGACGATCTACTTTGCCATTGGGGGTTAAGGGCAGGTCATTGAGAACAACAAAAGCTTGAGGCACCATATAATCGGGTAGCTTCTGTTGAATATACTCACGCACCTGTGGCACTAGTTTCTGAACTAACTTGCCGTATAAAGGATTATTGGTGCAGTCAGTCCAAGGTTTGGTAATGACGGCTGAACTATCCCAAAAAGCAATCCCCTTTTGTCTGTCAGATGTCTGCGTTGAACTATTGCGGCACAATACCACATCATAGCAACCATCCTGACTGCTCTCCCACCAACTTAGGTGGACATCATAGCCAAGTTGCTGACCCAACTGGTAGAACTGTTCTGGGTCGATCCCAACTGTTGGCTGTTGTGCGAGTACTTGCCGCAGTTGGTTGACTGTTTCAACAGCTGGGGGATTTTCCAACCATTGCCAAATCTGTAATGCTTGCTGCACGCGTTGATTCGGCACACGCCTGATTCCTAGCTGTTTTGGTTGCTCTTTTTGCAGTCGATTTTGAATTTGCGTAAAGGAGAGCCCGTCTAGCTGCCAGTTTAACCAAGGAATGACTCTATTTTGAACGTGAGTACCAATATGGAGGGTAACATCATAGCGGAATTGGGTTAACTCATTTTGAGCGTAACCGCGTTTGGGCTGAATCTCTACCGAACCAATCTGCGGAAAACGTGTCTGGAGGGCAATAAAGAAACCCGGATCGATAACCAATTCTTCCTCGGTGGCCATACTCTGATGTACCTGTTGCTGCCATTGCTCAATAGTTTTATCCCCAGCAGCTTGGGACAACTGTACGGCTGCATGGTATGGTTCTAGCAATGGCAAGCTGCGGACATCGCCCACGAAGATTGTACCCTGTTGAGCAATTGTGGCGATCGCTCCTTCTAGAACTTGCAACAGATACTCAATGCTGGGGAAATATTGGACGATTGAGTTCAATATAACAGTGTCAAATTCTCCTTGTGGGATGCCGTCAAAGTTATCTGCAAGTTGGTGCAATAACTGCACGCGATCTAGACCATCAACTGTGCTGCATACTTGCTCAACGTGCTGTATGGCGGCGATGGAATAATCTGTTCCCCAATACTGTTGACAGTGCTTGGCAAGACGAGATAACAATAATCCCGTTCCACAACCAATTTCTAATACGCGCTGGGGAAAGTTAGCTTGAATGCGGTTGACTGTATTCTCAACCCACTCCTGCATTTCTCGGTCTGGGATGGGCTGTCTGGTATAACTGCTGTTCCAACCTGCAATATTAAACGTCAGGTTATCTGTGGATGTTTGATTTTGGCTGTAGAGTTGTTCGTAAAGCATTTGCCAATCACTAACATACTCACTTTGCCATTGAGAAACTTCCTGAGGTAATGTTGGACGATGAAGCGCAGGAACTAAGTAAGCTACCAGACGTTTATCGCCGGGGGTGTCTTCTCTTACTACTACAACACTCTCTTGCAGCAACGGGTGTTGACTCAAAACGGTTTCAATTTCTCCTAATTCGATACGGAAACCGCGAATTTTCACCTGATAATCAATTCGACCGAGAAATTCAATATTCCCATCACTTAAGTAACGTGCTTTATCCCCGGTTTTGTAGAGGCGGTCGGAAGAGGGGAAAGACGGGTGCAATTTATCTTTTGCTCCCTTGCTTCGACTAAAGGGATTGGGAATAAATTTCTGTTGTGTTAACTCCGGTCGATTGAGATATTCTTTTGCTAGACCATCGCCGCCGATATAAATTTCTCCTGGTACACCAACGCCCACAGGCTGTAGTTGGGGATCTAATAAATAGATTTGTGTGTTGGCAATTGCTTGCCCGACGGGAATGGTTGTAGCGTCTTCGGGGATATCTTTTACTAAGTACCAAGAACTAAATGTTGTGTTCTCTGTCGGTCCATAAACATGGAGCAGTCGCTGCGGCGCACCATTCTTGAGTACTTCTTGCACCCATTTAGGATCGACGGCTTCGCCGCCAAATAGGAGATGTCGTAGTGAATTGAAAGCAAAGGGGACTTCCTGAGCGATTTGATTGAACAAGGCAGTTGTTAAGAATAACACGCTGACACCTTGCGATCGCAGAAAAGCGGCGAATTCTCTTGGCGATAGTGCTAACTCTTTGCTGACTCCTACCAACCGCGCCCCATTCAATAATGCACCCCAGATTTCAAAGGTTGCAGCATCAAAGGCATAATTTGAGGCTTGGGCAATAACATCTGTTGGTTCTATGTTGATATAGTTTGTGTTAATTACCAAGCGGTTCACAGCTCGGTGATCGACAGCTACTCCTTTGGGTTTCCCTGTAGAACCGGAAGTGTAAATGACATAAGCGAGATTGCTCGATGTTACTGCTGCTGTGGGGTTTTGCTGGCTTTCAAGAGCGATCGCACCTGCATCAGTATCAAAGCAAACAACACGCGCTTGGTGTTTGGGAATTGCATCAGTTAATTTCTGTGTTGTCAACAGTACCGATATCTGTGTGTCTTCTATGATAAAAGCCAAACGCTCTTTAGGATATTCTGTATCCAAAGGCACATATGCCCCACCTACCTTAAGAATTGCCAATAACCCAACAACCATAGATACAGAACGTTCCACACAAATACCCACCAGCACGCCTGGTTTCACCCCCAGTTTTTGCAGGTAATGTGCTAGTTTATTTGCCTGTGCATTCAACTCCTGATAAGTAAGCTTTTGTTGTCCAAAAACCACCGCAACTGCATTACTGTTCCGTTCCGCTTGGACTGCAAACAAATCATGAATACATTGTTCTCTTGGATAATCCGTTTGGGTAGCGTTCCACTCTACTAACAATTGATGCTTCTCTTGTGCTGTCAGTAGAGGTAATTGACTGACTAGTTGTTCTAGATTAGTAACAATCGCTTCCAGCAAATTCTGGAAATGTGTCATCATCCGAGCGATCGTTACCGAATCAAATAAATCGCTGCTGTAATAGCAAAAGCCCTCAAGACCTTCAGCAACTTCCCAGAGGTGAACTTCTAGGTCAAACCGTACCGCCTCAAGCCCCCAATGCATTTTCTCAACTGTTAAACCGGGCAAATCCCAGGGGTTTGTGGGCGCATTCTGAAGGGCAAACATCACTTGTACCAGTGGGTTGCGATCTAAATTGCGCTCCAGTTGCAACTCTTCAACTAACATCTCGAAGGGCAAGTCTTGACGATCGTAAGCGTTTTGAGTCACTTGTCGTACCTGCTCCAGCAAGGCTTTTAAAGTCAGTTCTGCAGACAGATCGAATCTGAGTGCTAAGGTATTGACAAAAAAGCCAATTAACCCTTCAATTTCTTTGCGGTTGCGATTTGCGATCGGAGAACCAATGACAAGATCTGTTTGACCGCTATAGCGAGACATTAACACGACAAATCCCGCCAATAGTGTCATAAACAGAGTTGTTCCAGACTTGTGGCTCAGTTGTCTGAGCCGAGAAGTTAGCAAAGCATTTAGTTGAAATCGCTCTGTTCCTCCTCGAAAAGTTTGGATAGCTGGGCGGGGACGATCCGTAGGTAATTCCAACAAAGGTGGCGCTGCGGCTAACTGTTGTTTCCAATAACTTAATTGAGGTTCAAGTACCTGAGTTGTCAGCCATTGGCGCTGCCATAAGGTAAAGTCGGCATATTGTACGGATAACTCTGGTAATTCAACCGCACTATCCGTGGTAATGGCTCGATAATGGGCAGAGAGTTCGCGGTTCAGCACGCCTATTGACCAACCATCAGCAGCAATATGATGAATGACTACTAGCAGTACATACTCATCAGTCGCAACTTGCCACATCTTGACCCGCAACACGGGATCTTTCGCAAGATCGAAGGGTTTGTAAGCTTCTTCGAGCGCTAGTTGTTCTACTTGTTGCCAGGGATCTGCCACATTTTGCAGATCCACCACTGGTAATATTATGGCTAGATCGGGGGCTATTACCTGTATTGGCTTGTCATGCTTGATTTCAAAACGAGTCCGCAGAACTTCATGCCGCCGTACCATCTCTCCAACCGCTTGTTCCAAAGCTTTGATATTGAGATTCCCCACCAAACGCATGGCGAAAGGCATTGTATAGGCACCACTTTCGCCTTCTAAATGATGGAGAAACCACAGACGTTCTTGCGCCCAAGATAGCGGTATGTTTTTTCTTGTGGAAACGGGTAAAATTGCTGGAAGCGTCAAGCTCGAACCAGTTTCCAGTTCGCGTAAGATGACTTCACTTAACTGCGCGATCGCCGGTGACTCAAATAAAGAACGCAACGGTAACGAAATCCCAAAGGCTTCTGGCAAGCGGGAAATTACCTGCGTAGCTATTAGAGAATGTCCTCCTAGTTCAAAGAAATTATCGTGAATGCCTACTTTCTCTAACCTCAGTACTTGAGACCAAATCAGTGCTAATTTTTCCTCAATGGAGTTGCGGGGTGCAACAAATTTATCTGCTATCTCACTAAGTAAATCTGGTGCTTTTAAGGCACGGCGGTTTACCTTACCGTTGGGAGTCAGGGGTAGGGCTTCTAGAATAACGAAAGCACTAGGAACCATGTAATCTGGCAGTTTAGCTTTCAGGAATTGCCGCAATTCTCTGTTTGTCGGTATCACCTCTTTTTGCGGCACTACGTAGGCGACTAACTGCTTTTGTCCTGGGATATCTTCACGCACAATGACGCTAGATACTTGTACATCGCCATGTTGACTCAGTGCTGATTCAATTTCACCCAATTCGATCCGGAACCCGCGAATTTTTACCTGATTGTCAATACGTCCTAAGTATTCAATGTTGCCATCCGGTAGATAACGTGCTAAATCCCCACTTTTGTAGAGGCGGTCGGAAGAGGCAGAGGGGAAAGACGAGTGCAAGTTATCATGTGCTCCCCTGCTCCCCTGCTTCCCTGCTTCCTTGCTTTGACTAAAGGGATTGGGAATAAATTTCTCTTGTGTCAACTTAGGACGGTTGAGGTAGCCTCGTGCCAAAGAGACACCACCAATGTGCAATTCTCCTGGTATACCGACGGGTACAGGCTGTAAGAACCTGTCCAGGATGTAAATCTGCGTGTTCGCAATAGGACGGCCAATCGGAGGAAGTAACGGCCAAGTCTCTACTGGATTAGCCAAAGTTAAATTGGTTACAACATGGCTTTCCGATGGCCCATAATGATTGTGCAACGTACAATCATTTAATTTGCTTAACCATTGAGAAATCGCGGGGGTAATCTGCAACTGTTCCCCAGCAGTAATAATTTCCCTTAGATTATTAGTAACTGATTCACTATCAACAGCGACTTCAGCTAATTGCTGCAACGCAACAAAGGGAACAAACAGCCTCTCAACAGCTTTTTCTTGCAGAAAATCTAACAAAGCCAAAGCATCTAGTCGCAATTCTTCCCTAATCAAAAGCAATGTGCCTCCCGAAAACCAGGTAGTGAATATTTCTTGGAAGGAGACATCAAAGCTGATAGGAGCAAATTGCAGTGTTCTTGCTCCGCCAGAAATTGTATTATTTTGCAGTTGCCATAGAATCAGATTGCAAAGAGCAAGTTGATTCATAGCTACACCTTTAGGTTGACCTGTAGAACCTGAGGTGTAAATTACATAAGCTAAGTTAGTTGCTTTTACATTGGTAATTAGACTATCTCGATCCGATCGAGAAATTGATTCCCAATCAGTATCCAAACAGATAAACTCCGCTTGATGATTCTGTAACCTTTTAAGCAATTTTTGTTGAGTCAACAGGATGGAAACATCTGCATCTTGCAGCATGAAGCTTAAACGCTCTTGGGGATATTCAGGGTCAAGTGGCACATAAGCCCCGCCTGCCTTGAGAATGCCCAAAATTCCTACCACCATTTCTAGCGAGCGCTCTACACAAATACCAACCAGCACATCTGGTTTTACACCTAATGAGCGTAAGTAATGAGCTAATTGGTTAGCACGAGAATTTAATTGGTGGTAAGTCAGTTGTTGATTTTCAAATACTACAGCTACAGCATCGGGTGTAAGCTCAACCTGCTCTTCAAACAAATGATGGATACATTTATCTTTTGGATACTCTGTTTGAGTATTGTTCCATTCCACTAATAACTGTTGTTGTTCAATTGTTGTTAGTAGAGGTAATTCCAAAATAGACTGCTGTGGATTAGCAACAATACCTTCCAGTAAGGTCACAAAATGCCCCGCCATGCGGGTAATTGTAGCTTGCTCAAATAAGTCAGAGTTATATTCTAAACTTGCACTCAGTCCTTGCTCGCTCTCTGTTATCGACAAAGTTAAATCATATTTAGCTGTTGAGCTTTCTATTTCTAGGCGAGTTAGAGATAAACCAGGTAATTCTAATTTTCCAGGTGGCGTATTTTGTAAAATAAACATCACCTGAAATAATGGGGAGTAGCTGAGGTTTCTTTCTGGCTGTAAAGCTTCTACTACTTTCTCAAACGGTACATCTTGGTGAGAGTACGCTTCCATTGCTACTTGGCGCACTCTTTGCAGCAACTCCCAAAAGCTGGGATTTCCAGAAACGTCAGTACGCAACACTAAAATATTGACAAAAAAGCCGATGAGAGATTCTATTTCACTACGGTTGCGGTTAGCTATTGGGGAACCGACGATAATATCTTGTTGGTTGCTGTAGCGTGATAGTAAGATGACAAAGCCAGTCAGCAGAGTCATAAATAAAGTTGAGCCTGACTTTTCGCTTAGGCTTTTGAGTTTTTGAGTCAGACAATCGCCTAGCTGAAAGTGCTTGACACCGCCACGGTTTGTCTGCATGACTGGGCGCATTCGGTCGGTAGGAAGTTCTAGCAGGGGAGGCGATCCTGCTAATTGTTGCTTCCAATAGTTCAGCCGATCGTCCATGACTTGGCCTTGCAGCCACTGTTTCTGCCAAACAGCAAAGTCTGCGTACTGGATAGGCAGTTTAGGTAGGGGAGAGGACTTGCCAATAGAAAAAGCTGTGTAGCAAGCTGTCAGTTCACGCCACAAAATACCTTCAGACCAACCATCAAAGGCAATGTGATGGACGCTCAGGAGTAACACATATTCATTCTCACCCAGATGCAACAAGGAAGAACGCAACAGCGATCCTCGTGCTAGATCGAAGGGTTGTTGAACTTCTTTTTTGACCAGTTGTAAAACTTGAGTTTCTCTTTCTTTCTTAGGAAGTTCTTGAAGATCTACTATAGGTAAGGTCAATTTGAAGCTGGGAGCGATCGCCTGAACACGTGTGTTTTCCGCAACTACAAATGTAGTTCGCAATGTTTCATGGCGTTGGATGATTTCATTTAGACTATTTTCTAATGCCGTAATGTTTAACAAACCCTGAAGCCGAAAAGCAAAGGAAACATTATAAGTAGAGCTATCTGACTGCAACTGGTAAAGGAACCATAATCTTTCTTGAGAAAAAGACAAAGGCAAGTCTTCATTCCGAGATACAGGTACTAAAGCTGGAGCTTGATTTTGTACTTCAAGAATGCTTGCGATCGCTTGCCAAATATCTTCTCCTGTTTTTACTGACTTGCTTGGTTCTAGTGGATTTCTTTCCGTAGAATTACTCATTGTAGTCTTTTTGCTTCAGGTTTGCAGGGATATATTGAGTTTCTAAAAATGCTTAGCCTTGCTTTTCATTAATTAGCTTGACAATACTTGCTACATTTTGAAAATTTTCTGCATTAATATCACTAGCTACAAATTGAATCCCAAAAGTATTCTGTAGTTTAAGCACAAGTGTCATGGCATTGACAGAATCTAGACCTATGCTAAAAAGATTGCTATAATCTGACAAATCATCACTATTTATATTTGGTAAAAGACTTAGTACAATGTTTTTAGTTTTTTGTTCTATTAAATCAATACTTCTCATGATTTTATCAGTTCTGATAGGTGATCGATTAAATTTTTTCTTAGTACTTTGCCTAATGGGCTTTTGGGAATTTCCTCACGAAATTCGATAAGTTTTGGAACTTTAAAATCAGCTAACTTGCCTTTGCAATAAGATAAGATATCATTTTCGTCACAAATATTTCGGTTTTGAGGGACAATAACCGCCTTAATAATTTCTCCTGCATACAAACCTTTGATACCAACAACAACGGCTTCTTTAACTTGATGATGAGTTATCAAGATATTTTCTATTTCTAGTGGATCGACTTTGTGACCTCCTGTATCAATGAAGATTTGCTTTCTACCAGTAATATAAACGCGTCCTGCTTCATCTTTCTTACCTAAATCACCCGTAAAAAATGAACCATTTTTAAATACTTGTTGATTTAATTCTGGTTTATTACTATATCCTTGTGTCAGTGCTTGACTTTTAATAACTATTTCTCCAATACTTCCAGTTGGAAGTTCTTTACCTGTATCATCAATAATTTTAATTTCAATATTTTTTAAAGGACATCCTACAGAATCGTATGTATTTTTTAGATCTTCATCTAGATTGATCGCCACAGAACCTGCTTCTGTGCAACCGTACAGTTGTCTCACAGGAATGCCAAATCTTTGAAAAAATTTATCAAAAATCTCTTTTGATAAAAAGTTACCGGCAGAAAAGCACAGTCTCAGCCTGGAAACATCAAATTGAGTATCATCTGGTGTTTCTGCTAGAGTATTAAATATATAAGGAACAGCAGGTAAGATAGTAATTTTTTCTTTTTCTATAATTTCTAATACTCTGGAACGTCTAAAAACAAATGGTACTTCGATGGCTTTTCCCTGATGTAAAACTTGTTCTAAAATCACTAAAGTAGCACCATTACAAGTAGCTGCTAGTAGGCAATTTCCTAAACCATGCGCGTGATAAAGTGGCACTACGCATAAAATATTATCTGCTGGAGTTATATTAATAGTTTCAGTAAAATTTTTAACTTCGTGATATAAATTATTTTGATTTCTACAAACTTTCTTAGGTTTACCTGTAGAACCAGAAGAATATTGATAAAGTACATTACCTGTAAAAGTAGAGGGATTAGAGTTTTTTTCTGCAATTGTTGAGTTATTTACTTCTTTGGTAAGTAAAGCAATATCATCCAAAACAATTAACTCTATTTTTTTATCAATTTTTGATATAATTTTACGACTAATTTCTGCCCCATCGCTATTGGTAATTATTGCATTAACATTGCTGTCAATAATGTAGTATTTAAGTTCATCCTCTTTAAAAAGAGGATTAATGGGCAAAGCTATAGCATTCAATTCTGCGATCGCATAAAAAGCGATCGCAAACTCCGTACTGTTAGGTAAAATTAAGGCTATACAGTCACTTTTGGCAATACCAATTTTGCTTAGATGGTTACTTAAGTATGTAATATAAGCATATAGTTCTTGATAACTAATCTTTAACTGGTTACAGGAAAGCGCAGTTCGTTCCGGATACTTTTTGACAATTTCGACAAGCCTTTGTTTTAACATTTTTATCCTTCCATTACTTTTTAAAAGTATACGGGATTAAGTTCAATTTATTTAGAAAATAAATTATTCATTTTCTTTATAAAATAGCTTTCTGGAAACTTTTCCGTAATCATCATTATCGGTTGTCGGTTAGAAAAAACTCGATAAGTTCGAGAAAGCATTTTATCTTCTTCTGAAATATTAAAATAATGAAATAATTCTTTAGATGTTTCTATACCTGACTCAATTATTTCTTTAAAAGTTTCAAGTTTATGCTCTAACCAGAGTCTACCTATCGGTTCTTGCGATTCAATTAATCTGGATTTAAATGTACTATCTAGTCTTTCAGGTACAATTATAGATTCAGCATAAATAAAGTTATTTAAACTAATCTTACCACGTAATAAAACTTTTCTGCTAATTACTTGAGTATTTACATCTATGTCTAAAGCAGGAATAGGTTTTGCAATTTCAATTAATTCTTCTGATAATTTGACTAATTGAATTTTTTCTAATAGATAAGCTTCTAAAATTTCTGTCAATGTTCCATCAGTTGTAAGTAAAATCCTTTGAAAAGAACTTAAATTACGTGGTTCAATATATTTTTGGGTTAAAACTTTATGCATTTTTTTATTCAGAATTTATATGAATATTGTGTTGGCAAATCCTATAGAAAAATTGTATGTTTTCTAGAAGAAAATATACTGAATCATGCACAGTTAACAGAGTATACTTACTTGCGAGAAGCCTTATGCTTGTGTTTAGTCTGAAGTAGATATTAACAATTTATTTATTGGTTTTCTCCAAACAAATGTACAACAAAAAATCATCTTACTTTTATCAAAATAATGCAATAACAGTTAAGACAGTTAAGAAGATAGTTAAAACATTCTAATTATGACAGTTAAGACAGTTAAGACAGTTAAGATAAATAAGGATAAATACCATACGTAGCAATATGATAGAATCCAAAGTCAAAAAGACGGGGTGTTTTGCTGACCTCTACAGGTTTACAACGGTTGCAAGCAGCAATTTCGGCTGTAGAGATCGCACAGAATAATGGAGAACGCTTTACTCTAGATGAGTTAAGCGCTCGCATGAAGGTTTCCAATAAAACATCCAGTCGATTGTGGTTTTTGAGTGGTGTAGATCGGAAGACTCTTCAACTTTGCTTTAGCGCCTTCAATATAGAATTACACAAAGAGGACTACAGCTCGGTAAGTTGAGTTGTAGTTTCTACCTAAGAAACTACTTGCTCAAGCAAATCACAAACCTTGCATACACATACTGCTTGTAGTCAGAAATGTTAAACATTGATACAAAAATTTACATAAAAACTTAAGAGAACTCTGTAAAGCTCAAATGAGTCAACATAACAATTTCATTATACGCGAATTTTTTTGCAAACTAAATATCTTCCCAAGTTCCCCATTGTAAGGGTTTTTGTCTTTCAACATGATCGATTAATTGTATAATTGGTCGGTCTATTTTAAGAGGTGTTTTAAAATTAAACTGAATCGTTTGAAAAATTTTAGTATCACCTTTGATAAAATGAATTCCAAAAATATGAGTTAGCCATAATATGGCTCTGCTAAATATCAAACTAATTATTCCCTTGCGTCTGTTCATTAACAAAAGAGGCTGAACTTCCGTTTTTCCTTCTTGAAGAAGGCGCAGTGCAAACATTAAGTGTAAACGAAAAAAACTAGTACTAATCGTTGCTATTCCAGTACTACCATACCAATAACAAATACTGTATTTAATAGTACCCTTATAGAAGGGACGAATCAGCTTAAGATAAAAAGAAGCCCTGCCATCATATTTAGTGTTGTTGAAGAGAATTGCATTTTGATTTAGTTCTTGATTTTTAAAAATAATTTCTGTTGCTAATTTATGAACTGTATTGAAATGTTGAAGATCGATAGCATTAATCATCACAACATTAGGATGGCAGTTCACGATTATCCGAGGTCCAAAAGCAATATCATACTTTTTTTGTTCTAACTCTGGCGTAAAAGGGATAGATTGTTGTGGTGTTTTTCCAGTCCAGATCCAAATCAATCCGTACTTCTCAGCAGTGGGCCAGATTTTTAACTTCACAGGAAGTGGCTTATCCAAACACGGAATACTAACACAGTTCCCTTCAGCGTCAAACTTCCAGTGATGAAAAAAACAGCGTAACGTATTCCCCTCAATTTTGCCTTCTGACAAATGAGCACCCATGTGCGGACAGTAAGCATCTGCGATAGTGACTTTTTTATTTTCACCACGATAAATCGTTAACTCTTTGCCTAAGATTGTTACAGGTTTGACTTCACCTATTCGTAAATTGTTAGATGGCATCACCCAATACCATCCTTCAATAAACACTTCTGGATTATTAAAAATTTTTAATTTACACGTAGATATAAATTTTTGTGTCTTATAATTCATTTTCTTTTAGGGCATTATTAGCGGATAGTTATCGTTCTAAAACTATCGCTAAGAAATCTTGAAAACAGTTATTATAATTACAAATAAAAAATGAAAGAATAATAAGCTAAATAATTAAAAATGCTACACACACAGCGATCGCTAAACTCAAATTTCTAGCATAGATTACAAATTTATATTAAAAAAGCGAATATTCTGTTTTCACAAAAGAAAATCAGTCTCTTGTGTCTAAAAGTTCTATTGAATTTCTGGAATCTATGAATTACAGCCTGCGGAGGCAGGCTTAGTTTGTGTAGCCGTGATTTCTAATCACTTAGTTTGTGTAGCCGTGATTTCCAATCACAAGCGTGTTTTTTCACTCATTGGGATGCTCCCATTAAAAGTCTGTTTCTTCAAACAATTTCTCACAGGTAATCTATGGTGCAAAACTCCAAGCTAAAGTACAGATTGTCTTCTAAGTCTGTTCTACATTTATTTGTTTTTATAAGTATCATTACATTTTTATTAGCTGGTGGAATAAGTATTTATATAGTAAAACACCTTCAAAATTCTACAAAGCAAGAGCCACAGACATCAACAACACAACTCCCTAAGCTAACAACAGTAACAGCTTTAGGATGGATCGAGCCAAAAGGAAAAGTCATTAAACTCTCTGCTACCACATCTACCGAAGGAAATCGAGTAGAGCAACTGCTAGTACAGGAGGGTGACACAGTCAAAGCAGGACAGGTCATTGCAATTCTAGATAGTCGCGATCGCTTAGCAAGCGCTTTAAAAGAAGCCCAAGAACAACTAAAAGTAGAACAAGCAAACCTAAAACGCATACAAGCAGGTGCTCAACGAGGAGAAATTGCCGAACAAGAAGCCACTGTTGCTCGCTTAGAAGCACAACGCCAAGGTGATATTAACACTCAAGTTGCTACCACAGATAGATTGCAAGCTGAGGTACGCAATGCAGTAGCCGAAAACCAACGATATCAAACACTCTACAAACAAGGTGCAATTTCTGCTTCCCAATGGGATAGCAAGCGCTTAGCGTTAGAAACAACACAAAAAAATTTGCAAGAAGCACAAGCGCAATTGAAACGTATTCAATTGACCGGTCTGCAACAAATTGAAGAAGCAAAAGCAAAACTAGATCGAATCGTTAACGTGCCAAAAGAGGATGTGGAAGTCGCTAAAGCAGAAGTCAATCGTGCTATAGCAGCGCTAGATCGAGCAAAAGTCAATTTGCAACAGGCTTATGTAAAATCACCCCAAGATGGTCAGGTTTTTCAAATCCACGTCCGTCCGGGAGAATTAATATCCAATAATGGCATTGTTGATATCGGACAAACCAGCCAAATGTATGCCATAGCTGAGGTTTACGAAAGCGATATTAATAAGGTGCATCCAGGACAGTCAGTCCAGGTTGTAGGTGATTTTTTACCTATTGAATTGCAAGGAACGGTGGAACGTAAAAGTTTGCAAGTACGGCGACAGAATGTTATTAACACAGATCCTCTCAGTAATATTGACAACCGAGTGGTAGAAGTTTATATCCGACTCGATCCTTCTTCCAGCCTGAAAGCTGCCAACTTAACTAATATGCAAGTGAGGGCGGTTATTAAACTGTGATAAAACTAATCCAACAATTGTGCCGGCGAACACCTTTAGGATGGCTGCAACTCAGTCATGAAAAAAGCCGTCTGCTTGTGGCATTATCTGGTATAACCTTTGCTGACGTTCTCATGTTCATGCAGTTAGGTTTTCATACTGCACTGTATGACAGCAATACCAGATTGCATCGCAGTTTACGAGCAGATATTGTTTTAATAAGTCCACAAGCTCGGAATTTACAAAGTTTGTCTGTCTTTTCTCGTCGGCGATTGTATCAAGCAATGGATATACCGGGGGTAAAGTCAGCAGAAGCAATATATTTCTACAACATGATTTGGAAAAACCCGCAAACCCATCGAGAAATGGGGGTGTTAGCAATTGGATTTAATCCAGATAAGCCAGCTTTTGACTTACCTGATGTTAACCAACAATTACAAGCTGTTAAATTTCCCGATACGGTTTTGTTCGATCGCGGTTCTAGAGGTGATTATCAAAAGGTCATTACTCAAGTAGCGCGAGGTAAAACCCTAACAACTGAAATAGAAGGGCGAACCGTTACTATTACTGGTTTATATAAAGTAGGGGCTTCTTTTGGAGCAGAAAGTAACTTAATTACCAGCGATCGAAACTTTTTACGTCTATTCCCCAGAAGACAATCCAGCAGCATTAGTTTGGGTTTGATTGAGGTCAAACAAGGATACGAGCCAAAAAAGGTAGCAGCTATGTTGCAAGCTTACCTGAGAAATGATGTCAGAGTGCTAACACATGCAGAATTTGTGGAGTTTGAAAACAATTTCTGGAGAAAAAATTCCCCGATAGGATTTATTTTTAGTCTGGGTGTCTCTATGGGGTTTGTAGTAGGTGTAATTCTTGTCTATCAAGTTTTATCTGCAGATGTTAACAGTCACGTGAAAGAATATGCAACTCTAAAAGCCATGGGCTATTGCGATCGCTATTTACTCTGTGTCATCTTTGAAGAAGCTCTAATTTTGGCAATACTGGGCTTTATTCCGGGAACAGTTGTGTCTTTAGGGCTTTACCATCTCACTCGCACCGCGACAAATTTGCCCATGTATATGACAGCCGTGCGTGGATTACAGGTGCTAATACTAACTATTATCATGTCTAGTCTTTCCGGTGCGATCGCAACTCGCAAACTTCGCTCTACCGATCCTGCGGATATGTTTTAGAATTTGGAAAATGCGTTAATTATGAACGTTACCAGGGACTTATCAACTGAGAGCTTATCACTTTCCAATAGTTTGCAGACTAACAATGGAATTTTATCTAACAAAGAAGCACTTTTAGTATTAAGTCAAAATTCCTTTTCATCTTATTGCTCTGCTCTGACTCATAGCACTGCATCAGTCACTTCCCAAGAATTTGTGAGTCAAGAGATTGCTGAAGAGCAAACTCAAAGGGAATTGCCTGGTGAAATAGCAGGAGATATTGCTAATTGGGGATTAACAGAAGATGGAAGTGAAGCTAAACCAAGATACTATAAAGATGGCGTTCATCTCTACCGTTTTGATGCTAACGGACGAACCTACCAAGGGATTGAGTACGCAAAAGAGACAATCCTGGTGATTCATGGTTGGAAAAACTCGTCTGACGATGAGATTTTTCGCAATTTACAGCAAGAACTGGCTAAACAAAATCCTTCCAAACAAGTCTTAGCTCTAGATTGGCGAGAGCCAGCAAATCATGACGAAGACAAGGGTCTGCAACCTAAATATACATCAGGCTCTGTTGCCCCAGTTGCTCAATGGGCTGCTAGAACTCTTAATAACTTGGAAATAACAGCTCGGCAGTTGAGTGTTGTAGGTTTTAGCCTCGGAGCATATGTTGCTGCCGAAATTGGCTTTCTTTTGGGCAAAGTTGCTCATCTTACAGCTTTAGATCCTGCCAATGAAGCTAGTAGTTATGATATTGATGGCAATACTTTTGGTCAGCAAAAACCCAAGCCTTTTGGAGATGTGGCTTATGAATCGTTAGCAGTCGTCGTGTCAGACGAAAGCGGAGGTTTTGCTGGTGATAACAACTATGCAGCTACTGCCAATAGTTCTTTTCTGTTACGTTTTCGTGGGGATAATTGGAATGAATATGACCGGAATGTCAAGTACCATACTGGAGTGGTAGAAGTGTATACAGATTTCATTTCTCGCCAGCGCAGCCTACCTGCTTTTGAGTCCAATCGCTTCGACAACAATGGAGGTAATGGCTCAATCCATGAAGGTTGCTTTAATATCAACCGTCGTGATGAACATTGGTATGAGGATGGTTTTGACTATTTTTCAGGCTCAACCCAATTGAGACGTTGGGTTTGACAGTGACCAATGGCTGTCAATGCTGTCAGGATATGTCTGGCAATACAATAACCTCGGTCAAGTTACTTATTTTTCATCTATTGTTTTGTATAACTGTGGAATGATGTAGAGAGCCTTCAGATTAGGTTTCCTAGTAAGCATGAGTGGCTGGCACAAATATCAGATTTTGGGGAAGCCTGAATTTGTGCCAATCCAAGTATTCATTGAGGAATGAATCATGTTTTATCATACCAAGAAACTACAGTACTTTAAAGCACCAGAAAGACCAGACGCTCTTTACGCAAAAAAAATTCAGGAACTTATTGGCGGTACTTTTGGTGAGATGACCGTAATGATGCAGTACCTGTTCCAAGGTTGGAACTGTCGCGGACCTGCTAAATACCGCGATATGCTTTTGGATATCGGTACCGAAGAAATCGGTCACGTTGAAATGCTAGCTACGATGATTGCTCACTTGCTGGATAAAGCACCTATTCAATTGCAAGAAGAGGGAGCACAAGACCCAGTTGTGGGTTCAGTTATGGGTGGTACTAAAGCACGCGATACTATTACGGATATTATAGGGGCAGCAATGAATCCCCAGCACGCTATTGTCTCAGGTTTGGGCGCAATGCCTGCTGACAGTGTTGGTTTTCCTTGGAATGGTCGCTTTATCGTTGCCAGTGGTAACCTGCTAGCAGATTTCCGTTCCAATCTTCATGCTGAATCTCAAGGACGTTTGCAAGCCGTGCGAATGTACGAAATGACTAATGACCCTGGTGTTAGAGATACCTTGAGTTTCATGATTGCTCGCGATACCATGCACCAGAACCAATGGATTGCAGCTGTTAAGGAACTAGAAGAATCAGGATTGGAAACAACTCCTGTTCCCAGTTCCTTCCCACTGGATTTGGAGAAGCGCGAGTTTGCATATCAGTTCTGGAACCACTCTGAAGGTACTGAAAGTGCTGAAGGTCGCTGGGCAAAAGGTCCTTCTCCAGATGGCAAGGGTGAATTCCAGTATATTGAAAATCCCAAACCTCTCGGACCAGAACCCAATCCACCTCAAACAGATCCACGGCTCCATGGAACTCAACTCTCACCTACAGCCGGAACGGGACAAGTTCAAGGCGGAAATGGTTCTCCTTTGATCGATCGCACCACCATTAGTAAGTAATACCGATTTCCGCGCATCTTAACAAGACAAATAAGATCCCCTCAAACTTAGAGGGGATCTTATTTGGCATTACGCCCCCTGCAATACCATTAATTATGCGAGCGATCGCGGGCATCCAAAAATGTTTGCAGCAGTCCTCGAGTGTAAGGTAGTAAAACCGATTTATGTTCCGGGCTTAAACGCTTGAGCAATTCTTCTATTAATAATTGAGTCGATACTTCTGCTATCTCCCATTTCACTTCTATACATCCTAAAACCATGATGCATAAGTTAATAAGTTCTTGCTCTACTGGAATTAAGTTTTGTTCTAAAACACACAACCAAAGGTAGGATTGAAACATATTAAGATCTCGAATGCTTGAATGTGCTACATCAGCATCTGCTAGCCAACCACTACGACTGTGGTAGTTGGGAAAAATTTCAACAAGTCGATAATGAACGCTGCGTGCGATTTCCTCTGCAACCGATATCATTTGCTCTACGACAGTTAATGCTTGCGATCGCGGTTCATGCGTCGCCGCCGCTGTACAAACTCGCTGCCAGGGCATAGCAACTTGTTCCTCAACAACCTTCAAGTATGAACTCAACAGAAGTATCTCTATAGGTGTTAAGTAACTTAGTATTAACTTATTTGTAAATTTTAACTGCGTGGTCATAAACCCCAAGGCACGCCAATCTTTAGACGCCAAAAGTTGCTCTTGAAACACTAGTAATATTGGCTCTAGATCGTATGATATCTGGGCCAATGTTGTCTGGTCGAGCGATAAAAGCGATCGCATCTCAAAAGCCCAATTGGCATTTGATGATTTTGCTGTGTTTGGAGCAAGGCTGAGCGATCGCTGTTGATAAACTTGCAGTAGTTTTTTGTACACCCGTGTGGCAAATTGCGTTATTCGTCTGGCTTCATTCAAATCTAAAACATTAGGGATATAATTGTGCAAGGTCTTAGTTTGTATCCAAGCCATTTGACTGTTAATATCCAATATATTGTCTGTCAACTTTGTTACAGTTAGAGCACGCCCCTCTAGTGAATTAGCTATTATGAGAGATTCGTAATTTGAAGAGTCTTGTAACAACAACAGAGAGGAGAGGTTAGGTGCATAACGCTGCGCCCAAAGGTCGAGCAAGGTGTTAACTGAGGAACTTTTAACAGAATGAAGGCTTTTTAGTAACATTGTTTTCTTTTATAAATAGCAATCGATCAAAAAACCTGCTTGTGTAATGCTTTTACACGGTTATTTGAGATGCTCCCCAAGTCTGACTCCTGCTTGTAGCCAACCACACCAGTTCTTACTTGTCTCGAACAAGAAATCGTATATAATTATACCCTAATATATGCGGACTCAATATTACGTGTCACAAATCGCTGATAAATAATATACCAGCAGTATCAACCACCCTTGCCAAGTAAATTTTGTTAAGAGAGTTTAAAATTGATTCTCTTTATAGTATGCAATATGATGCCTGGGGATAGATTTAAAAAATAAAACTAGTATATGAAGGTAGAAATACGGACGCAGATGGCAGAAGGCGCAAAAGATCTGAATATAAACTTTTTGCCTGTTACTAATGGTTTCCTTATTTTCGCTAACTTATACTAGTAGTTATATTATCATTAACAACCCGTACATAGAGACCCTACATAGAAACAGATAGGGAATTCCGTGAAAGGACAGCAGAGAAAGGGCAGATGGCAGAACGTAGAGAATAAGATAGTTATTTCAGTAAAATACAGCCAACTATGACCTTTATTCTTACAAATGACGACGGGATCGATGCTCCTGGGATTCGCGCACTTCTAAAAGCCGTCAATAGTCAAGAAGTTCTGATTGTCGCCCCAAGAGATCACCTCTCTGGCTGCGGACACCAAGTCACTACCACTCAAGCAATTCATGTTAACCGACGCTCAGACAATGAGTACGCCATTGCAGGCACTCCTGCAGATTGTGTCAGAATCGCACTGTCACATATTTGCCCAAATATCAAATGGGTACTATCTGGCATCAATGCTGGAGGAAATCTCGGAGTTGATGCCTACATTTCCGGTACTGTTGCTGCCGTGCGAGAAGCTACAATGAACGGTATTCCCGGAATTGCGGTGTCTCACTATCGCAAACGTAATGTAGTCGTGGATTGGGATGTTCTGGCAAGATGGACATCTCGTGTTTTGGCTGATTTACTCAACCGTCCTTTAGAATCAAAGACCTTCTGGAACGTCAACCTACCCCACCTTATGCCAGGAGAACCCGAGCCAGAAGTTGTGTTTTGTCAACCCTGTACAAAACCGTTGCCTATCAACTACCGTATTGAAGGTGAGAATTTTTACTATTATGGAGAGTATGCCAAACGCGATCGCACTCCTGGTAGTGACGTGGATATATGTTTTTCAGGTAAAATTGCCGTGACTCAGTTAAAGATTTAACGAAGAAAGGCTAAAGGATGAAGGATCGAAGCTACAACAGGGTAAGGTAACGTTCTTCGACCGTTCATACTCGATCCTTCATTCCGATGGTCCTTCAATTAAAGTCATCAGACGATCTAAGGTTCGCGTAAGTTGTGTGAGTTTTTGTAATGAGTCATCTTGAGTGTCCGCAAGAGTTTGCACGGCATCACACAGCGCAAAAATTTGATACCCTTGCTGCTGGAGTTGTCGTCCTTGTGCTTCAACTTGGACGCTAAGAGTATCCACTCTTTCCGCGAGACGTTCTATAGTCTCTGTAGTAGAAAGTACAGCTTCTCCAATTTGTTCCACGATGGACTCCAATCTGCTTACTTTGATTTGAGACCCTGCCAGTACCATAATATTTGCACCTTTATTTTGAGAGTTGTCGGTAATTTCTCGTAAAAAATTTGAAATAGATATATAGTCAGCCATGCAAAATAAACATTGCTGATTGAATAGTATTCTGCTGGTGTTCCCAACACACTGGTGAAAACCCTTAATTTAGAGAGGTTTCACGATTTGTAATGAAAGTATTTTCTCGGAGATTTAGAAAACAAATTGAAATTTTGTTCATTACACACTTTCTAGAACCTTAATCCAAAAATTCTAAAAAACTGATTTTTGTTTGGACATCTAGACCGAGAATTTATAACTTAAAAGCATTTTCAGATAAAGACACTACAACCTTAGGAGCGCAATGCATTACGCCCTTACAAAGGGTGCGATTCATCTAATCGAAAACTGCTATGTTATAAATCCAACATTTGGATTTTGCAATCCAATCTTAAGAGAGGTGACAAGTAGAAACTCCATCACCGATCGCGGGCGATCGGTGACCAATTAGCGATCGCCGCTCGCTTGTGTACTTAAGATAGTAGCAAATTCTAACACACAGTACAGCAAGATGTCATATTTCTCTTTACAATTCATCTTACAAAAGTTCAATTTATTTTCCTTTATGCGAAATTTATAAAAAAACACGATCCCGTGCAGATGGATGAAGATTCAGTGAAAGTACTGTTGAGCTTGATTCCCTTTTGTGAAGCTTCTTTTATAGTCAAAGTAATATTGCGTGATTCTACGTTTTTCGCTCAACTGGCTTGACAATGTACCAGATATCTTACACAACTGTTATTGAAGGTGCAGCTGCTAATACTTGGGATTTGCAACTAAAACCTCATGCTTCTGTCAACTCCAAATTTAAACGTCTCTTAGATATCCTAGGAAGTTTAGTAGGACTACTGATTCTTGCAATTGTATTCCTACCCGTGGCAATAGCAATTAAACTAGATAGCCCCGGACCAATCTTCTTTTCTCAAGAACGTTACGGGCTTCACGGACGCTCCTTCCGCCTGTGGAAATTCCGCTCCATGGTTTCAAATGCCGAACAATTGAAATCAATAGTAAAAAATGAAGCCAACGGTCTCATTTTTAAAAATAAAAATGATTTTAGAGTGACAAAAGTAGGACGGTTTTTAAGAAGTACGAGCTTGGATGAGTTACCACAGTTTTGGAATGTTCTTGTAGGCGAAATGAGTTTGGTAGGTACTCGTCCCCCTACAGCAGATGAGGTAGCCCAATACAATCAACGCCACTGGCAACGGTTAAATGTAAAACCTGGGTTAACTGGTGAATGGCAAGTCAACGGTCGCTCTCACATCAAAGATTTTGAGCAAGTTGTGGATCTAGACTTGCAATATCAAAAGAAGTGGTATCCGTTGTACGATTTACTTTTGATTACCCGGACATTTATCATCCTTATAGGTCGAGTTGGAGCTTTCTAGAGAAACTAGCTATGATTGATTAATCATTAATTTGTAGCTAATACTCACTCAACTTACAGGGTTGGTAAAATATGCGATATTAGTACTAAATATTACGCAAACCCAAGTCAGCGATGCATAATAATATGGGGGTGATTCCTAATATGGAATAGCACCCTCTTATTTATGTCATCAGTCATTTGTCAACAAGATAGCTCGATACTGTTTGGATGATAATTTACTACTACCATTCCAGAATTTCAGCAACCCTATCTGCCAATTCTTACCCCGCAACAGCAGCACTTGCTAACTTACCATCTTCCATACGAACAATGCGATCGGCAATATCCAAAATACGGTTATCGTGAGTTACCAAAAGGATAGTACAACCTTGCTCTTTTGCAAGTTCATGCATTAAGTTAACCACATCTCGACCTGACTTACTGTCAAGAGCGGCGGTTGGTTCATCTGCTAGAACAATTTTAGGACGACTCACAAGAGCTCGGGCGATCGCAACCCGTTGTTTTTGTCCTCCTGACAAGTCATCCGGGTAGTAATTGAGGCGATTTCCCAACCCTACCAACTCCAGCATTTCAGCTGAATGTTTTAACATCTCATTTGGAGAAAGACCCTTATGCAGTTCCAAACCCATCCTTACATTTTGTATTGCTGTTAAGCTATTGTGTAAATTGTGAGCTTGAAAAATATAACCATTACTGCGTCGAGCTAGTGTCAATTGTTCTGCACTTGCACCGCAAAGTTCTCTTCCTAACACTTTCAAACTTCCATATTGCGCGGATCGCAATCCACCAACTAAGGTCAAAAGAGTCGTTTTCCCCGAACCAGAGGGACCCGTCATAATGATAATTTCACCAGCGTAGATTTCTAAGTTGATGTCAAAGAGGACTTGTTTGCGGAGTTGACCTTTCCCAAAGTAGTGTTCTAGATTTTGGACAATGATAACAGGTTTCATAATGGCTAATGGCTAATGGCTAATGGCTAATGGCTAATGGCTATTAGCACTTAAAACATATCCGCAGGATCGGCAGATTGAACTTTACGAGTGGCGATCGCACCAGAAATCATACACATAACGATAGTTAAAATTTGTACTTGCAGTGCGCGTGCCAATGTCATATATAGTGGCAAGTTAGTTGCATTTCTTGTCAGGGTGTAGAGACCAAAAGATACTGTTATACCTGGTAAAAAACCCAATACTGCCATTATTATGGCTTCTTCAAACACGACTCCTAGTAAGTAGGCATTGCGATATCCCATTGCTTTGAAAGTGGCATATTCTTTCATATGGGCATTGACGTCAGTGGAAAGAACTTGATAGACAATAATCACTCCCACTATAAAACCCATCGCTACACCTAAACTGAAGATAAAACCAATAGGTGTATTTTGTTGCCAATAACCTTTTTCAAATTCAACAAATTCTTCTTTTGTGAAAACTTGAATATCATGACTGCCTTTAAGATGAACTTTTAACGCATTTGCTACTTGCTTAACTTTTTCTGGTTCCTTATAGTCCGGTTGCAACTGAACTAGACCTAAATTTACGCTTCCTGCATCTTGCTTGCTAAAGATGCGTAAAAAGTTTTGATCGCTAGTTATCAGACTGCCATCTGCAATAAAGGAAGCTCCAACTTTAAATAAACCGCGAATCGTAATTGTTCGTCGTTCTATTTCAGTGGTAGCAGGTTTGTTTTGACTGACTTGGGCATAAACTTTTTCATACTCTCCTCTAGAACCACTGTCAAACAGTACGGTATCTGGAAGCTTGATAGCGTTTATTTGACTGTTGACTTCCGGTAAATCAAAGGCTGGTCGATCCGGATTGAACCCCATAATCAATACACCAGTTTCCTTGCGTGTTTGGGGATTTTTCCAATCAATAAAACCAAGATACATTCCATCCGCTGACTTGACCCCCGGTATATCTCTTGCTTGTAACAATCTCCTTCGGGGAAATGTAGACAGGTATGCCAAGTTTCGTGCTTGAGGGCTAACTAAAAAAATGTCAGCATTCATGCTGCGATGCAATCGAGTGTTACTATCAAATAGTGCAGTCTGAAAACCCAACTGCATAAACATCAGAACATCAGCAAAGGCAATACCTGAAAGTGCTACCAAAAAACGCCCTTTTTGATGGGTGAGTTGCAGCCATCCCAAAGGCGTTCGTCGCCCTATTTCTTGAACAATGAACCCAATCATAATACGATCACCCACTTACTAACTACTTTACAGCCGCAAGGCATTGCGCCTCTAGCAACTACTAAGGACTAACAACTCATGAATTACAGAGCGATCGTTGCTGTAATTTGCAAATTAGAGAATTGTGCTGCTTTCCGGCTCGATGAAACATCGAGCCGAACGTGGACTTCCACGACTCTTGCATCGATGTTGCTTGTAGGATCGCTGTTAACGACGTTTTGCCTCTGGACTTGCCAACCAACTCGCTCCACGACTCCTTGTAATTCATCAGGCATAGACTCGCTTGTTAAGCGTACTCTCTGACCCGTTCGCACTTTCTTGATATCGCTCTGATAAACTTCTGCTACTGCATACATCTGGCTGGTTTGCCCCATGTCTGCAATGCCTTCATCAGATACGACTTCTCCAGGACGGCTGTAAATCTTTAAGACTTGACCTTCTTGAGGCGATCGCACAAAAGCTTGTCTGAGATTTGCTTCGGCTTTTTTCACGGCTGCTATGGCTCGATTGACTTCAGCTTGAGCTGTTGCCACATCCACAGCACGCACTTCGGCAATTCTATCTAACGTCGAGCTGCTTTCTTTAATTTGCTGGTCTCGCGATGTTTCAATACGCTTGAGGTTTGCTCTGGCTTCTGCGAGTTGTTGTTCTCCAGTAGCTTCTATACGTTTGAGGTTAGCTCTAGCTTCTGTAAGTTGTTGGTTTCGCGATGCTTCTATGCGTTTGAGGTTGGCTTTTGCTTGTGCCTGTTGTTGCTGTGCAGTTGCTAGAGTTAAGCGCTTGTTATCTAGTAAAGATATAGCGATCGCTCCCTGCTCGTACAATTTTTTATAGCGTTGGTATTCTGCTTGGCTATTGTCCACTTGTGCTTGAAACTGAGCAATTGTGGCTTTTTGTGCTTCTATTTCTGTTTCTTTTTCTGCTTCGAGGCGGGCGACGGTAGCTTTTTGTGCCTCAATTGCTGTATCTTTCTCTGCCTGTAAGCGAGCAACAGTCGCTTTTTGTGCTTCTATTTCTGTCTCTCTTTCTACTTGTATGCGGGCGACAGTCGCTTTTTGTGCATTTATTTCGCCCTGTTTGGCACCTGCTTTTACCTGGGCTAGATTTGCTTGTGCCACTCGCACCTGTTCTTGTGCTTCTGATAATGCTGCCGCAAGGCGATCGCGATTATCTAAAATAGCGATTAACTGCCCTTGTTGTACCATAGTTCCTTCTCGAACTAGGAGTTGTTCTACCCGACTTCCTTCAGCTGATACCGGTGCAGACAGTTTTACCACCTCTCCTTTAGGCTCCAATCGTCCCAATGCTGTTACTGTTTTAATCTCTGGAACAATCGTCGGTTGCTGTTGGCTCGCCGCAGCATTGCTCTGAAATTTTTGTACTGTATAAAGACTTAAGCCTCCTGCTATAAAAGTTGCTAAGAGCACCAGAAGAGCAGGCGGACGCAAAAAAGGCTTTAAAGGAGATGAACCCTCAAACTTGGACGAGTGTTCCAGCATAGTTATGTTTCCATCAGGTAAAAACTAAACCGTTTAGTCTTATAATATATCTTAACTAAACTAATAAATTGAGTTTTGCTTCTACCAGTTTTTATTTATACTCACCAAAGTCTAATCTCCTATGGTGGTTGTGCTTTCCAACACAACTCAAAAGAACCAACTTTTGCGAGATATAGCATAGAAGAAGCGTATCCAAGAGCAGGTGTAGAAACCATATATCTTAGGTAGCATTTTTCTATTTTTTATTAGTGACAAAAAATACATAGATATAATAAGTAGCGAGTGTTGCTTTTTTATAATTTCTATCCTAAGATGTGTTGCAAAAATCCAAATTTAGTAATATGTGAACCCAAAAATTTACGGACAATTGCTCGTAATGAGGTAGTGAAAATTATCCTCTTACTCTCTGTACGGGCGCGGGTGCAATGCATTGCGTCCCGACTTTCGAGACCCTAATTCCTATTCTCACACCAGGACTGTAAAAAATGGTAAAAGCAAGAATAACTGAAGTTGAACGGGATAATTCAGCAGATAAGGTCGAACAGATTTTGCAAGGTGCGATGCAGGAGTTTCTCTCCCACGGCTATGCCGGAACCAGTATGGATAGAGTAGCGTCGTGCGCGGGTGTTTCCAAGGCAACGGTTTACAGTCACTTTCAAGATAAACAAGGCTTATTTAAAGCACTGATAGAAAAACTAGCGCAAGAACGATTTCATTCGGTTTTTGGAACAACACCGTTAAAAGGAAATCCTAAAGTAGCCCTGCGTCGATTGGCATTAAAAGCATTGAATGAGATGCGTGATGACGAAGAGTACCGTGCGTTTTATCGAGTCTTGATAGGAGAGTCCGGGCGTTTTCCCGAATTGGCTCAGTTTTGTGTTGGTAGTTTGATAAAGCCTGCGATCGATACAGTCAGTCAATATCTAGCAACCTATCCAGAACTGAAGATAGCCGATACGGAAGCAACAGCAATGCTTCTTGTGGGTTCATTGAGCCAATTTGTCATGATTCAAGAGACCATGCACGGTAAGAATATTATTCCCATGGAGAGCGAACGATTTATTGACGCGTTAATAGATTTGATTTTGAAGCCAGTTGCGGAAATTTAGCTTGGGATTATTGTTCATTTGTAAATCTTCTGTGGGAATACTATGGGTGTACGCAAAAGTTCCCCCTATCTTACTTTGGTCAACCCGCCTAATGCAGAGGAGTCACTCCAGCACCGTAAAAGCATTCTCATTACAGTTTGTTCTGATTGTTCCATTTGTCTTGCAAATATTTGGAGCAGTAGGTTTAGTTGGGTATTTGTCTTTTAAGAATGGACAAAAAGCGGTCAATGACCTCGCAGACCGGTTGATGGAAAGAACCAGCAGTATCGTAGATCAACATTTAAATTCTTATTTATCCGTCCCGACTAAAGTCCTACAGATAAACTCTGATGCAATCGAATTGGGATTGCTCAATGTACGCGATCGCAAAACTGCGGGAAAGTATTTCTGGAAACAGATCCAAGCTTATGACTTGAGTTACATCGGTATTGGGCTAAAGACAGGAGAGGGAGTTGGTGCCGGTCGTTATGATGGCAAAAACCTCGTAATTGATGATTGGGGTCCCAAACCTCCAAAAAATTGGTATATCTATGCTACAGATAACCGGGGAAATCGTACTAAGGTGGTTAATGTATTGGATTGGAATAACTTCAAAGAACCCTGGTACACGGAACCCATAAAAGCAGGTAGACCCATTTGGTCACCATTTATCACAGCGAACTATCCCAATTATCCTTTCATTGTTGCCTCAATGAGTCGCCCGATCTATAACAGGGAGAATCAACTGTTGGGGATGGCTGCGGCTGATATTCATTTATTAAAGTTAAGCGATTTTTTACGGCGTTTGGATATCGGTCACTCCGGACAGGTTTTTATTGTAGAGCGCAACGGAATGATGATTGCCAACTCTAGCGTACAGCAGCCCTTTACCAAGTTCAAAGACAAAATTCTAAGATTGAAGGCGATCGACAGCCCAGATCCAATGGTTAAAGAAGTTGCTCAACAAATTCAGCAAACCTTCAATGCGTTTGAGTCTATTACGGAATCTAAAAAACTGGCATTTCATTGGCTTGGAGAACAATATTTTGTACACGTTACTCCTTGGCGCGATCGACACGGGCTAGATTGGCTGGTGGTGGTTAGCATCCCAGAACAAGCTTTTATGACGCAAGTCAACGCCAATACCCAGACTAGCATTTTGCTTTGTATGGCTGCATTGGTAGTGGCAACACTTATGGGTCTTCTGACTTCTCATTGGATTACACGCCCTATTGTACGACTTAATAAAGCAAGTCAGGCAATGGCATCTGGTAATTTAGACCAAACAGTAGAAATCAGCAGTATCCAAGAACTGAACAGTCTCGCTCATTCCTTTAATGACATGGTAGGTCAACTCCGGCAATCTTTTAGTGCGTTAGAAAAAAGCAATGTCCAATTAGAAGACCGTGCTGCTGAACTCAAAACTACTTTAAGTGAGTTGCAACGTACCCAAGCACAAGTCATGCAAAATGAAAAAATGGCTAGTCTCGGTCAACTAGTTGCGGGTGTCGCTCATGAAATTAACAATCCAGTCAGCTTTATCCACGGTAATATTACTTATCTCCACGAATACACTCAAGATTTATTGAGGATATTGCATCTTTACCAGCAACACCCTCTCAGCAACGATCCAGAGATTCAAGCTCTGGCTGAAGAAATCGATTTAGAGTTTCTAATGGAGGATTTACAAAAAATTCTTACTTCCATGAAAACTGGAACTGATAGGATTCGCAATATCGTGTTGTCGCTACGAAACTTTTCGCGGGTGGATGAGGCTGATTGGAAAGCAGTGGATATTCATGAGGGAATTGAAAGTACGCTGTTGATTCTGCAACACCGCCTGAAAGACAAATCAGAACGTCTGGGAATTCAAGTCATTCGCAATTATGGTAATTTACCGCAGGTAGAATGTTATCCCGCACAACTGAATCAAGTTTTCATGAATATTCTCGTAAATGCGATAGATGCGTTAGATGAGGTTAATGCCAAACGCACATATGAGGAGAGAGAGAAAAATCCCAGTTACATTACTGTCCGTACCTCAATTAGAGATTCGCAGTGGGTAGAAATTGCCATTGCTGACAATGGCATAGGAATGTCTCAAATCGTCAAAAACCAAGTCTTCGATCCTTTTTTCACAACTAAACCTGTCGGTAAAGGTACGGGGATGGGTATGGCAATCAGTTATCACATTATCACTGAAAAACATGGTGGGAGATTGGAATGTTTTTCTAGTTTTGGCACAGGAACTGAATTTATTGTTCTATTACCTTTAAAATCTCCACTGACTATTCAGGAGTACAAACCCTTACATCTTTAGTAACTACCGAGTACAAAGTTAAGAAACAAGAATTTGATGTGAATTTTTTGTAAAAAACGTAACATTGCTTGGTAACTGGAGTAGAGTTAAGAAGACCTTAAGAAATAGCTTTGGCAATCGACATGAAAGCGCTAATCCAGATAGAAAAGTCTATTCAAAACACTTATTTTGTTTCTAGCCGTTTTTCATAAATTGCTAGAGTTTTCGCCTTTCAGTGATATTGCTTAATTAAAATTGGAAATAAAAATCAATTATACAAAAAAGCAGCAAAATTACGTATTCTTTTTCTACTCGTGTGAGAGTGCTGTGAAGTAGGTTGTCGAAGCTTGCCAATTAAGGTTGAATGTATTGCTTTCGGTTACCTTTGATTTATATAACTCTGGCAATGGTTTCGACTCGTCGCTACGCATACACAAATCAGCATAGGCTAAACAGGGCAAACAAACTGTTGGCACAACAGCTAGCTACAGAATGTAGTTCTGGGTGTCAGAAAACCCATCACGGGCTACAAATGGAATTAAAAATTTGTCAGCAGTCAAAGACAGGCTTGCAAGAACTACTTAATTCTTTGGTAGAACTTAGCCCTTTTCCTATTATGGTCGTCTGCTTAAAAAGCGGTCAGATTCTATTGAAAAATCAGCTTATAGAACCTTTTTTTGGAGTGGAGTCAGGCAAAACACTCGATAAAATTACTACTAGCTTTTGTACTCAACCTGCTTTATGGTTTGATTTGGTTAAACAACTATACAGAGGCAAAACTTTAACATTACAGACAGCACAACTCAAAAAAGCGAATGGAACTTCTTTTGAAGCTGGCATTTCAGCTAAATCTGTTAACTACGAAGGTAAGCGAGTCGCATTGTTAACTTTTACGGATGAAACCGAGCAATTGAAAATACAGCAGAGGGATGCTTTATTGACAAATGCTATGGAATTCTCAGACACAACAAAATGGCGACAGGTAGAGACAGAACTCAAAATTCGTGAAAGACAACAAAGAGCGGTAGCGGAATTAGGACAGAGGGCGTTGGCTAACACCGATTTATCAGTGTTGATGGACGAAACTGTTCGTTTGGTTGCTCAAGTTCTAGACGTAAAACTGGGCGGAATTTTAGAACTTTTGCCTGGAGGTCATATTTTACTGCTACAAGCAGGAGTGGGTTGGCATCAAGGGTTAGTAGGATCGGCCATGTCGGGGACTCAACCAAGTTCTCTATTGGGTCATACTCTGCTAACTTCAAAACCAGTAATTGTAAATGATTTGCGCGTAGAAACCCGATTTGATGGTTCTCCACTACTGCACAATCATCGAGTTGTCAGCGGTATTAGCGTTACGATCGCAACTCAAGGAAAAGCTTTTGGCATTCTAGGAGCGTATGCGACTCAAGAAAGGGTATTCACTAACGATGATAGCTATTTCCTTCAGACTGTCGCCAATGTCTTGGCACTTGCAATTGAGCGCAAACAATCTGAAGATCGCTTGCATTTGATGGAACGCGCGATCGCCGCTAGCAGCAACGGAATTGTTTTAACTGATGCCCTTCAAGCAGATAATCCCATCATTTATGTCAATCCAGCGTTTGAGGAAATAACGGGTTACCCTGCTAGTGAAATTCTCGGAAAGAACTGCCGTTTTTTACAAGGAAGCGAACGCGATCAGCCAGCCCTTAACGAACTGCGTAATGCCATTCTAGAACAAAGAGATTGTCACGTAACTTTACGCAATTATCGCAAAGATGGCACTCTGTTTTGGAACGAACTTTATATAGCTCCCGTATTTGATTCTCTTGGATTTTTAACTCACTTTATTGGCGTTCAAACTGATATGACTCAACAACAGGAGGCTCTTCTTGCGTTACGACAACGGGAAGAACAATACCGTTCAATTGTAGAAACAGCAGCTGAAGGAATTTGGTTACTCAATCAAGACAACCAAACCACTTTTGTGAACCAACAAATGGCTAATATGTTGGGCTACACAACGGAAGAAATGCTTGGCAAAACATTGTTCTCCTTTATGGATGAAGAAGGAGTGGCAATAACGAACGCTAACTTAGAACGCTGTCACCAAGGCATTCACGAAATGCACGATTTTAAATTCCAATGTAAAGATGGTTCTCCTTTATGGGCGATTGTTTCTTGTGCTCCTTTGTTTGACGAACAGAAAAATTATGCTGGTGCCTTGGGAATGGTTACTAATATTACAGAACGCAAGCACATGGAGGAAAAGCTAGTCTACCAAGCTTTTTATGACGCTCTCACGGGATTGCCTAACAGAGTGTTATTTATGGAAAGGCTCGGACAAGCGATCGCACAAGTCAAAAATCACCCAGAAAATTTATTTGCTGTTCTGTTTTTAGATCTCGACCGTTTTAAGGTTGTGAATGATAGTTTGGGGCATGCAGTAGGCGACCAACTTCTCATTGCCATCGCCCAACGTTTGCAAAGCTGTTTGAGACAGAACGATACTGTTGCTCGTTTGGGGGGAGATGAGTTTACTATCCTGCTTTCTCATATTCAAACTATTGAAGATACCACTCTTGTTGCGGAACGCATTCATCAGGTGCTAAAGTCCCCCTTCAACTTAAATGGATCTGAAGTGTTTACAAGTGCCAGCATTGGCATTGCTGTAGGTACAAATCGGTATGACGAACCTGCGAATGTGCTGCGAGATGCTGACACCGCTCTGTACCATGCCAAAGAGCAAGGGAAAAGCGGTCATGTAGTATTTGATACCGTAATGTACGAACAAGCCGTCGCACTTTTGCAATTGGAGACGCAATTGCGCTGGGCAATAGAAAGGCAAGAGTTACGCGTTTACTACCAACCAATTGTCTCAGTTTCCACAGGAGCTATTACAGGATTTGAAGCCCTGGTTCGCTGGCAACATCCCCAACAGGGAATGATTTCGCCAGACAAGTTTATTCCCATAGCAGAAGAAACGGGGCTGATTGTCTCAATTGGTCAATGGGTCCTTCGTGAAGCTTGTCACCAGTTGAGGCAATGGCAGAAACAATTTCCTGCTCTTGAGTCCTTAAGTATGAATGTTAACCTTTCTGCCAAACAATTTTCCCAACCCAATGTTGTTAAACAAATCGGCCAAATTTTAGAAGACACTAACCTTGCTCCTAGCAGCTTAAAGCTGGAAATCACCGAAAGTACAATTATGGCAAGCCCTGAAACCGCAGCTGCGGTGCTTAAACAATTGAAAGCTTTTGGAATAGAATTGTGCATTGATGATTTTGGGACGGGTTACTCATCCCTTGCGTATTTACACCGTTTTCCCATTGATGTTTTGAAGATTGACCGCTCCTTTATCAATCAAATTGATAGCGATCGCGAACGATTGGCGATCGTTCGCGCAATTGTGACTCTAGGTTCTCATTTAGGGTTAAGTGTGGTTGCTGAAGGAGTAGAAACAATGGAGCAGTGGACACAACTTAAGCTGTTGCAGTGTGCTTTTGCACAAGGGTACTTGTTTTCAAAGCCCTTGAACGCAGAAGACGCAGGCATCTTGCTTGCAACAGAACCTGGTTTTTAAAGCGACAACCAATGCCGTTATAACGTATCTTAAACTGCGTATAAATACTTAAATATTCTGCCTTTTAAGTCCACTGTTGATTGGGATGGACATATTTTTCTGATTTTCACCTATGGTATTGGGGCATGAAATTTGGGAACCCTAAATAATCATACTTACATTGCCGACTGCAAGCAGATTGTTTATGACCCCAAAACTGACAGAACGCCAAGTAAGGCGACCCAAGCGCGATCGTTCAAACAGGTGCTCCTGTATGCTAATTGCCAAACAATTGAAAAAAAAAGCAAATATCATCTATCAGGAGAGAGGAATATTAGCTGACCTTAGGGGAGAATCTTGTAATGCTTAATCTTAGTATGATTTTGAAAGTTTTCTCTATCCCGCTTGAAAAGTACACAACAATTCAAGATTTTGTCTACTTTTGGGGCGGTATGTGGATCGTGAATAAAATTCGTGTCCTTCCCTATGGCATTCCTCAAAACTTATTAGAATCTGACTCAGTTTTGGAATCCGTACAAGTTAAAACAATTCGATTATCCAGAATTCCTGTAGTGGGTGAATTTCTGGTTTGGAGAAATCAGAATTTTAGAGTTACTAAAGTGACACATTATTGTGACAATTACAATTATTCAGCAGAAATAGAAATGGAGTGGTATGGATCTGAAAAATAAGCCATACACACGCGACTCCTTTGCGCCGCGTCTTTACAGGACATACGCGAAGCCGTGACGTCATACTACCTTGCGTTCATACATTGTACTTTCTCCCCTGTCTTCCTTGTCCCCCAGTCTCCCTTGTCCCATCAACAAGTGATATCTTTGAATGCAACGACCCATGACTTGAAATTAGGTCCATATAGGTGGACTTTGTTTGTACAGTCGCGATTGCGAACATCGCTCGATATTTTTTCAAATTGGGATGTCGGGATGAACAAGAATCTTAACAATACTACTGTACCTAACACGTTAAAATTTTCTAAAAAAGCTTTTTTTGATGACCGCATGAAAAACAATGCTCGCTCGCACCTGACAAGTTTTTCTTCTAGGGGCTACACAGGCATCGCTTTTCTTATTTAGTAAGGGTTTCAGGTCTATAGTAGTGCCTGCATTAACCATACATTGAGTCTGCGATAGGGAAGGTACTGGTAGAATAAAATAAAGTTCAAGAAAAATGTTATTCATTTCCAAACCGAGTTTCGCAAGACAATTTTTGGACTAACCTGGAGTGGGAGCAATACCCTACTCCTTTTTTATTTGTTCGGCAATAAGCTGAGTACAGCTTGCGCTTTGCGATCGCAATAACATCTTGAATGAGTAGTTACTTTTGTATGACTTTTACAGCAACCCCTAGCGAGCGAACTCAACATGCAAACAAGAATCATGTTAAAGGTTTGGTTATTGAAATCATCTTAATAAGCAATAAAACAAACAGAATCTTGAAACAGCTTTATAATTTTTTTACAAATGGTCTTGATATTTTTTTAATTAAAATTTTTAAATTAGGTAAAATAACCAAAGAATCAGGTTAAAAAAAATCTAACTATAGGTTAAGGACATAAATTGCTAGTTGTAGTAGTACGATTAGCTACACCCACAACTTAAGTGATTAGTGATTTTTGCATCTCCAATTTTCTCCTCTCAAAAGAAAAAGTATCAGCAATGGAATTAACAGAGAAGCTAAATTGTTGGGAGCAAACATTTGACGCAGAAAATTTGCTGCACAGAATAACAACCCGGATCAGACAAGCACGAGAACTCGAAGATATCTTAGCTGTGGCGGCTGATGAAGTGCGTTCATTTCTGGCTATGGAGCGAGTGATGGTGTATCGGTTTGATAGCGATGAAAGCGGAGAAGTCATTGCCGAATCCATACACGAGCAGCGATTGCCATCTCTATTGGGGTTGCACTTTCCTACAGAGGATATCCCACAAGGGGTGCGAAATATGTTTTTGTGGGCGCGACAGCGTTCTATTGTAGATGTGGCTTCTGGAATTATTGGTTTATCACAACTAGCAAGCCCAGAAACTGGCAAATCTTTAGGAAGTGAGAATATCTACTATCGAGAGGTAGACCCCTGCCATATTGAATATTTGAAGGCAATGGGTGTACAGTCATCGTTAGTAGTGCCGATTTTACATTACTCCCTCACAGAGCCATCCGCAAAACCTCAACTGTGGGGATTGTTGGTATCGCATCATAGCAAACCGCGAACGGTTTTGCATCAAGAAGTTCAGGTAGTACAGAGAGTTGTCGATGTTGTATCAATGGCGATCGCTCAAAACCACTTACAGAACGTAATTCGCGAGCAGCAACAGCGAGAAGCAATAGTTAACAAAATTATCTCCCTACTACATCCACCCTCCACAGATACAAATCAATTACAAGCAGCCTTAGAAGCAACCACAGATGCCTTTGGTGGGGTAGGAGGAAGATTGTACTTAGAGAAAAGTTCTGAAGTATACGCCACAGGCGAACAGCCCCTAAGAATTGAAGCACTAGAAAACACTATTCTTGAGGAACATAGATCGTTTCAAGATTGGATCGCTCAATGTCAAAAAGATAACATCATTCAAGTTGGAGACCTCCATCAAGAACCCTATTGGCGTGTTTTAGCTCCTGCTTTCCAAAGCACTCACATTAGAGGAGTTTTGGCAATTCCTTTAAATTACGACGGACGCTATATCGGTATTTTAAGTATTTTTCGCTCTGAATTGGAAACAAAAATCTTGTGGGGAGGATGGCGCGGGGGCGAAGCCCGGAATCAGCTACCCCAGATTTCTTTTGAGACTTGGTTGGAACGCAAAAAAGAACAACCCCCTGAGTGGAAACCCGAAGACATTGCACTCGGACAAGCTCTAGCCACTCAATTTTCCATAGCCATTCAGCAGCAGCAAATGTACCAGCAAGTGCAAACCCTGAATGCCAAGCAAGAACACCAGGTACAAGAGCGCACAGCCGAGTTGCAAAAGTCATTAGAGCAGACTTTGCTAATCAAGCAAGTGACGGAGCAAATGCGTAGCAATCTCGACTACAACATCACTTTACAAACCATCGTTGAGGAAGTGAGAAGACTGCTCAAAACGGATCGCGTGTTAGTTTACAAGCTCTTAAGCGAGGGAGGGGGTGAGGTCATTGTCGAAGATGTAGATAAAAACTGGTCCTCAGTTTTAGGCCACAAAATGCCACAAGAATGCTTTCCCGATGAATACGCACGTCTTTATTTTCGGGGAAGGGTACGGGCAATCAACAACACCGCAGTAGCGAGTTTGGATACCTGCCATCGAGAGTTTTTACACAGTCTTCAGATAAAAGCCAACGTAATTGTACCGATTAACATTGGTACGCAATTATGGGGGTTATTGATTGCCCATCAGTGTTATGCGCCCCGAAATTGGGAAGATGCAGAAATTGATTTGCTCCAACAGCTAGCAGACGCCGCCGCCGTTGCTATTCAACAAGCACAGTTATACGAAAGGAGCCGTGCGGCAGAATCTACAGCAAGATCGCAAGCTGAAAAGATGGTGCAACTTCTTCATGAGATACAACAAACACAAGCAAAACTCATTCAAAGTCAAAAAATATCCAGTTTTGGGTTATTATCGCTAGGTGCAACACAAGAAATCAACAATTCCGTTAACTTTATATCCACTCAACTGTCTCAAGCCAGTGAATACACCCAAAATCTCTTAGAACTTTTGCATCTCTATCAATTGTACAATCCCTATCCAGATAGTGAAATTACTCATCAAGCAGAAGTACTGAATTTGGACTCAATCGCAGAAAATTTACCTAGAATCATGTCATCGATAAAAGTACAGGTCGATCGCGTCCGCTCGACAGTCCAGTCGTTACAAAATTTTTCTTCTCTGGAACGCGTTCCCATCAAACCTGTTGACATCAATAAAGCTATTGAGCGGGTTTTGTCAATTTTGCAACACCGTCTGCAATTAAAGATAAAAACTCCTGGTATTGAAGTTATTAAAAACTACGGCAATTTGCCAATGGTAGAATGCTACGCCGCACAAATAAACCAGGTATTTATCAATCTCATAAGCTATGCTATTGATGCTTTAACAAACCAGATAAAGGAAACGAGACACGACAAGAGGTTACCTACAGGGGAACTGGAAGTCTCCTCTGGGAGATTAGCAGCAATAGAAAAATGGGGAGAGCAAGAAAATTCAAATTCTACTTCACCCTATCGCATCCAAATTTCTACTGGAATGTCATCAGATAGCTCTCACGCGATCGTTCGCATTGCTTACAATGATTCAGGAATGACACAAGACATCAAAAGCTCAATTTTCGATCCGGCTTGTACGACTCAATTGTTGGAACAGAGCATAGGTATGGAACTATCAATGAGTTACCTGATTGTTGTACAAAAACACGGTGGAGCCTTAAAATGTGTTTCAGAACCGGGCAAAGGTACCGAGTTCTGGATTGAAATTCCACTTAAGCAATCTTATTCACTCTGAACTTAGAAATTATCTTTTATCAACACAAAGTGTAGAGTGAAATGGAGAACGATGAAGGTTAATACTGGGTGCAATGGCAACTAATTCAATAACGCCCCTTTTATCAACCACCCAATTCTGAGCTTCCACAATTGGAGTAGAAGGAGATGGGGAAGATAGGGAAATATTTTCTCCCTCTGCTTCTGATTGAGAAATATTTTTAGAAGGAGAAATCCAATCTGCAAGTAGCGCATCACTGAGAAGAGGGTCTGTGGGGCTAGTGGATATTCCTCCACGCCCTGTAGAAATAAACGAGCTCGTTGTATGGGTTCCTTCAGGATTGCACCCCGTGCTAATGAGTTGTGAAGCATCAACTAAATTGACAGGTAATGGTACTAGCTCCCCATAAGGATCTGTATCCGGCGTGTTGACAGCTACAACACCATTTAAGGAAGGATTCGTCTGGGAAATAGCAGTAATGTCACTTGTTCGCAATCTTCCAGGATCGAGTAGAGCAGGATTCGTTGTTGCCAAAAGCTTTGAGAGCAGATCTCGACTCAAGGGTGACAGTCCAAATATGCTGGCTGCTTTAATATCGACAACTCCTCCGAGCCCTTGATAAGCGTTGGCAGTGATATCGCTATTTTCAAATGGGAGAGCAACTATAAAGCCATTACGAACATTGATATTGATGTTACCACCATTGCCACCCTTGAGCGCAGTCCCCGCACTTGCTGAGATTTGACTGTTACGACGTAGAAGTAATAATTTTTGCAATGTTAGGTTGATGTTACCACCATCTACCGATCCGGCTTCACTTTTAATAGAACTTTGGTTATCTAAAGAAATAGAATTAGCTTGCACATTTATGCTACCTGCTCCACCTAATTCTGCATTGTTAAGACTTGTGGAAGTTGAAGAGACAGAGATACTCGAGCGATCGCGAGCCGTTAGCGCTTCTTGAAGAAGTAGAGTCAAACTACCACCTACACCACTCCCTGTAGTTTCACTGCTAAGTCTGCTGTTGTCCAACACGAGTGAATTTGCGCTGAAGAAAATTTCTCCACCTTTGCCACTACCCGATGTAGCAGTCGCAATAGTACTATTTTTCAGCAAAGCCGTATTCACATCAATATTAATTTCTCCTGCATTCCCAGTGCCTGCAGCTTCGCTACTAATTCGGGCACTATTGTTCAAAGAAATAGTATCTGCAGTAATGTTAATACGTCCGGCATTTCCCGTGTTTTTGATAGGCTGTAAAGGTTCTTCGCGGAGCGCACCAGTATCGCTCACGATGGAACTGTTATCCATAACAAATGAACCTGTTTCAATATTAATGACTCCTGCATTTCCTTCCCCTGTTGTCCTGCTATTAATATTGCTACCATTGTTCAAAATTAAAGAGCCTGCTTTGAGATTGATGCGTCCTGCTTGCCCGGAGCCAGAAGTTTCCGTGTTAATACCAGCCCCATTTAGAAAAGCGTTACCGACAATATTAATGTTTATTTCCCCAGCATTACCTATTCCTTTGGTATCACTGCCGATGCCTGCATTTATCATTTCTAATGAGTTAGCAGTTAAGTTGAGCTGACCTGCTTGTCCTTCTCCTTCTGTATCAATGCCCATTCCCGAATTGTTTCTGATTGCTACAGAATCAGCATCGATCGTGATTTGTCCGGCATTACCTTTAGCACGCGTTAAGCTGCCGAAACCCGTTACGATATCATCTTTGAAATAGGGTAAGTCATTTTCCAACAACAATGACTTAGTTGTAACATCAATACTTCCAGCATTACCCGTACTGTTCGCTAATGTATTTGTTGTGATGTTACTGTTATTCTTGAGTGCCAGAGAATTGGTAACCTTTAAGATAATTTCCCCTGCTTTTCCCTGACCCCCAGTATCGCTGGTAATAGAACTGTTTTCTAAGGTAAAATCATCTGCAAAAATTTGAAGGCGTCCGGCATCACCCCTGTTATTTATAACTTTACCGTCATTATCTCTATCAATTCCCGTATCGTTGCCCATTCCACTATTTTCCATCCGCAATGAGCCTGTTTTAATGAAAATTTGTCCGCCGTTCCCCTCTCCTATTGTCCCGCTATTCAAGCCACTATTTCTCATGAAAAGCCGATCGGTGGTGATGGTTATTATCCCAGCATTTCCTTTGCTATCGATGTCCCCCTGAGCCGTTGAGAAAATTCCCACTTTATCTAACAATGAAATTGATTTAGAATTCATTGTTAATGCTCCTGCATTGCCATCTCCGTAGCTTCTACTGCTGAGGTTTGCTTGTTCTAAATCAATCGAATTGGCATTGATTTTGACTCCACCTGCATTACCTTTTCCAAAGGTCTTACTGGAGATCGCTCCTGCCTTTAGGAAAAGAGAATTAACGTTAATATCAATATCTTTAGCATTCCCATTACCAAAGGAGTTACTGTTAATTCCTCCCCCTGTTAAAATGAATGAATTAGAATTAATGGAGAGCAATGCTGCATCGCCATCGCCAAAAGTATTGCTGATAATACCAGCGTTCTGAGTTGAAATGGAAGAAGCAAAAATCGAAATGGGTTCAGATGCGATCGCACTCCTATTGTTGCTAGCGATCGCAAAACTTTCCATTGAGATAGAACCTGCTGCTGTTGCTGTAAAAGCACCACCTCCAGTCTCCATGAAACCTTGACTCAGGCTAATATTTCCAAAACCAGAAGCATCACTATCTGCTTGCAGGACTAAGTTAAGACGACCATTATCGGCTGCAATACGGAAAGCTTTCAAGGAAATATCGTTAGCAGCTTGCAAAGTTAAAGTTGCCGTACCTGAAGTTGTCTTGGTGATGCCAAAGCCCTCTGCTTTAATATTGCCTGATTGAGTCCCTGTAGTACCAGTCGCGATGGTCACATTTGTTCCGGCATTAAGTTGTGCTTGAATATCCGGGATAAATATAACTGCACCATCACCATTGGGCGTAAAAATTTGAGGGTTACCATCACTGAAAGAACCACCAGTAGTTGTACCAGAGTAGTTGAGAGTGACATCATGCGGATCTAGCAACCAAGTACCGCCTGCGCCGTTAAGAGCACTCGCATCAACACGAATGCCAGCAACATCAAGAAAATGATAACCTGATGTTTCTATTAAACCGCCATTACCGCCATACTTTCCTCCTCTTGCACTCAGACTGCCATAGACACGGGTTGAGTCTTTGCCCCAAACAGTCACTTGACCCCCATTTCCTCTCATTAAAGCATCTGCCTTAATAGAGGCTTGAGGGCTGATATATGTAGCACTCGCTTGGGGAAGGCTCCCCAAACCCAGATAGTCACCTCCCACTAGCACCTGACCCCCACCTGCATCTCCAGATACATCTATGTGAGAGTTGTCAAATAGTGCAACTTTCGTACCTACAACTTGGACTTTGCCTCCAATTTGTCCGACCTCAGTATTAGAAGCATCAATTTTACCGACGACGATCGCAGTACTCTCTTGAGAGTCACTACCTATCTGTTGGTCTTTCAAGCTCAGAATTTCTCCGGCTTGTCCCAACCCAGCCTGGATATTTGATGCAGCTGCCACCGTCACCTGTCCTCCAGGCGCAGATATTTTTCCATTGTGGGTTACATTGCTAGCTATTAAAGTCAAATTTTGCCCTGTATTAACTGTTAAGTTGCTAGCATTATTTGTGATACTTGCTTGATTGCTAGCAAGTTGTAAACCGATAGGAACGCTAATCGTTAGTAAAGGAGACGACCCGGCGGAGTTGGTACTAAAGAAACTACCATCGGCAAACATTAAGCCATAAGCTGTGGTTGCAAGAAAGGAACCACCAATATTGAGCTCGGCATTGCGACCAAAAATAATGCCGTTGGGATTCAGGAGAAACAGATTTGCATGACCGCGAGCGCGGATTAATCCATCAATATTTGAGACTGACTGACCCGTCACGCGACTGATAATATTCTGGATCTCTGACGCATTATTAAACTGGACTATACTACCAGTCGGGACAGAAAAGGCTTCAAAGCTGTGGAATAAGTTACTGCCTGCAGTTGTTCCACCTTCAATAAGGCTAGTATTATCAACTATCGTGACGCGAGAATTATTGGGTAATGTGGAATCGGGGATAATTTGAGCAAAAGCACAATTTGTACTAGAAATAGATATAAGACCTATTGCGATCGCTAACTTTTTTAAAGAGTGACAACAAATGTTTAGCACCTAAATTCTCCCCCAATGATTAAATAGTTGCCGCGAACTGAGTACACGAGAAGTAGGCATCAACATTCGTTGTTTTCCCTGACCCCCAATTTCAGTAAATCATATTTAAAGTTTTAAATCTCATTTCTATACAATTTATAAAACGGATGTCTAATTCCTCAATCACTAGGTAGTTGGGAAATCTGCAACGCGTGAAATTCTCCAAATACTGTGGAAGTTGTATAAGAGGATGTTTGTAAAGTCTATCATTGTATCAAGATCTACGACTTTAAGAGTATTTTCCCCCCTTTTTAAGGGGGGCTAGGGGGGATCTAAAGTTTTGGATACCTCAGCCACTACTTTTAAAACATCCTCTAAGCCTTATTCATTTGTTGTATTTCTTTAACAATGTTATGACGAGCGGATAATTCAAAAGCTTGAAACATTGATTCGGTATAGTAAATGCGATCGCGTTGCAAAAATCCCTGCAAAACCCGCTTTCTTCCTGCAAAATATTCTGCTTCTGGCAACCACGCATATTCTTGCTGAATTGCCGCAGCATAATGACTGTATTCGATAGGAGAACTGCCTAATATTGCTAAATCTGCATCTAGAAGAATCTGACAATCAAAATCATTTGGTGCAGCTTGATGGGATTTAGTACTCAAAATGAGACGGCTTACGGTAGCAATAATCTTTGAGGAAACACCCAAAGAAGTAAGCAAATCACTTGCATATTCCGCACTTCTTTCTTCATTATCATTTGCTTGAGCATCATAAACCGAGTCATGAAACCAAGCAGCAAGTTGAATGCTTGCCAAATCTTGAGTTGTGACTGGAAGATTTTCTAATATATTGAGAACATATTCTACGTGTTCTAAAGTATGATAGTAGCGATTGGGGCTAGAGTAAGCTGCGGTTATTTGAGTAAATGTCACATGAGCGACATCGGAATTAACTTGAAAAGACACAAGTAAATGCTGCCACTTATTAAATAATTTATTGAGAGTGTCATTAAAATTCATAATTTGCCTTAATTTTTAAATCAACAAACAATCTTGAAAAATTAGATGGAGCTTTGCGTGGAGAGTTGTTGAACCACTCGTTCGAGTTCTTCTATCATCGAGTTAGAACCTGTTTCTCTATACACCTGTACCAAGGATTGGTAGAACCACAAAGTTTTTTCTTTACCGCCATTGAATTCAGTCCAGATTGCATCTCCAAATTTTTGCCAATCTGCCAGTAAGGATCTCGCATTGTGTAGTTTATCAGCGATTGAGACTAGTTTGACAGAAGGCGAAGCATGGCGGAGTTTTTCTAGATACCGATTTTTTCTCTCTTGCCATGGGGGTTTGGGTGGTGTATCCCACTCCGTACAGCCATCAATAATTTCTACAACTGTTGCGCCAAAACTCTGGAGAATTTGCTCGCGCATGGGTTTTCCACCTTGGTCTTCTATACTATCGTGTAGCAAAGCTGCGATCGCTTCATCTTCGCTTCCTCCTGCCTCGAGTACCAATGCCGTTACACTGAGTAAATGAGCAATATAAGGAGTACCACCCACTTTACGGGTTTGATTGACATGGAGACGAGTTGCAAAGATTAATGCTGATTCAAATCGTTCTGTTAATTTCATGGTTTTATAGATTGTGGTAAAGGTTAAATTCTGTAGCAACATCATCAGCTATATTTTTTCGCAATTCCCAAGGCATGATGACTTCAGCTTTTGGTCGCCATGCTCGGATTCGCATACTGACATTGTTATCGCCGTGTCGGTAGTAGAGGCGATAGTACGCATCTTTATCGGAACGATTTTCTAGAATTTTGAGCAATGTCTGTTGTTCTGGTTGCTTTGTCTTTTGCTGTATCAGATTCTGGGCTTGCTTGTAGCTAATTGCCTCAAAAGTTTCGTGTCGGAAGGTATTGTGAATATAGCGGTCGTGAAAATTGCGGTCAAATCTCAACAGCATCATTTGGGAGGGTAAATAGAAATCGAAACCCCATGCTTTGGACATTTCTAAGGCAATGTAATCTGGGTTGGGTAAAGATGCTTGTTGATAGCACTGCTGTCAATTTGAGGGAATGGCTGAGTTTGTCCATTTTAAGGCGGTCATTTTATGAATGCGATCGAGGCGAAAATTGTACCAATCCGTTTTTCTTTCGGGGCTTTGACCGCAAGCACATAAATAGACTGCTCTCTGGACGTAGTAGATGCAGACTGGGTAAACGATGCAATCTACAGTGTTCCCTACCCTAGCACTTTTGTAACTGAGTTTAACGGGTGGTACCGGAGTTTGTGCCCAAAGCTGTCTTAACTTGTATTGCCAATCCTCTACTATGTCAATGGTACTGCGGGGAATCACATAATCAAGTTGCAGGAAAAGGCGTTGCACGCCGTTGATTTTTTGGGCGTGGGTTTCTGCGATCGCTACCAAATCTTCCTGTAGAAAGTTTAATTCATAAGCACTCAGTTGGCTGGATGTGAATTCATCTTGAGAACCTACAGGACGTGGTGGAAATTCCCGCACGCGATGGTATTTTTGGGCTTTGTATTGCAGCCAACCAAGTTCGGCGAGAGTTTGCAGATCGCCCTGGAGAGAACGACGGGTGACACCAAATAAGCGCTGTTGTAGCTGCTGTTCCAGATAAGACAAATCCATACCCGTGTGAGCAAGCATCAATTCCTTCCACTGGCGAGCACTCATGCTGGTTTGTTCGCCAAACAACCACTCGGTTGTTGTTTTGAAACAAGGGCAAAGAGAGTCATGGGGTTTAGGGATAATATCTCCTTTAGGGTGCGTGCAACTGAAGAATGCATCCCGCCATTCTGCATAAGTGAAAGAGTCATTTAAAACCAAGCGCTTTTGGCTGTTTCCGTATAGCGATCGCAACCACACCCACAAGCGAATTGCACGCGACAGATTTTGTTTGAGCGAACCTCGTGCCAACCACTGTAATAATTCTACATAGGGAGGATCTTGAAAAACTTGTTCGGACACTAGCCAAATTCCTGTAGGTGTAACTTTCCTTAGGATAAAGCCAATTGGAAGCAGAGTTTTCCAAGGAACGGTAGAAGACTTGTCTGCTTTTTCTCGATTCACCACATGACGTTGCTCTCCACAAGAGCACCTGCGATCGTTGACCTCGATCCGGTGGTTCCACCAGGGAAGACCTTGTAAGGCACGAATTAAGCATTAAAGTCCATGGAAATATATCTACAATGTATATACTATAAGAGAGTTAATTGCAAAAATCTATTTATATGAAGTTTGCATTTAGATCTGTAATTTTTTGAGGAAAACAATTTTAAGGCATTCTATGAGCACAGTCATATCTAGATGGGGAAATAGCTTAGCCATTCGCATTCCCAAAGCAGTAGCCGACCAAATACAAGTTGAGGAAGGTACTCCTGTAAGTATCAGTATTTCAGGTGATAGCATTGTGATTACACCTCAAAAGAGAAAAAAATATACACTTGACCAACTTCTAGAAGGCATGACACCAGATAAATTTCATCCTGAAATTGATACAGGAAGCGCTGCGGGGAATGAGGCTTGGTGAGCAGTCCATATATTCCAGAGCGTGGTGATATCGTTAAATTAGAATTCGGATTAGTCGAAATTACGGCAGATTTAATCAAACGAGCATTTACGTTGAAAAATGCTGGTATGTCTTTTGAAGGAATTGCCAAGACACTGAATTCTGACCTAGAACGTCAAGGGCTCGAGCAGCAAGGCTATCGCCCTGTTTTAGTATTGTCTCCCTTTAAATACAACAAAATGTCTTCTATGGTTTTGGTTTGTCCCATCACTTCTCAAAAGAAAGGGCTGAGTTTTGAGGTAGCGCTGATGGATGGTATGAAAACTAAAGGGGTCATTTTAACTGACCAAGTAAAATCTTTAGATTGGAAAGCCAGAAAAGTGTTGTTTGTAGAGAAAGTGGAACAGGATTTAATTGAAGAAGTACAAGCAAGAATAGAAACTTTAATTTTATAAAGGGGGTACAAGAGGCGGATTCAGCATGAATTGGCTCAAATCCCTGAGTTTTTTCAGAAGGCAGAAGTACGAGGGTAGAAGACCGCAGGTATATCAGCCCCGAAAAAATTTTTTCAGTGTTTGCAGCATGGGATAAGTCTGAAACGTAAATGGATTGTGAAGGATAGGAAATGAAATTGCAAAGATAAGTCAGAATGTCTAGCACTATCAGTGTTTATTCTGCAATTATACTTGCAACCTTCAATTATCCCAGTCACGAAAACTACCACTATCAGCATATATTCTTATGAAATTCATTGTTGGGTTGTCAAGTCTGGCTTTATTTTCACTCTCCAGCGTTTCTCCATGTTTAGCTGCTAATCAGTTAGTCAGTCTCTCAGCAGGCCAATCTTTACCCAGTACAACAAAAACAATCCAAGAAGGTAACTCCTTCACCCAAGTCATTAATACAGTAGACCGCCAGCAAAAACGAGTAGCACAGCTAGCCGATAGAGAACAATGGTTCCAACAACGTCGTTATCGCGCACAACAAGCTGCAAGAGCCAGACAGGCTGCCGCCGCAGCAAGACGCGAACAAGAACGAAAATACTTTGAAAGTCTTACTCCAGACCAACAAAGAGCATATCTTGCTCAGAAACGAGCCAGACAAGAAGCAGCAGCAAAATTGCTCTTAACAATATTTGGAGGCGGAATGATATATGAGAATTCAGGCACAGCACCAAGTTCCAATGCTAACCAAGACACATGGATTGTAGAAGATCGCTATAACAACCCGTCAGGGTACCAGCCTGCTCCTGCACCTGTTGCACCAATTGACCCCTTTTACGGAACAGGTCCAGGAGGAAAATTCTACGGCAATTAGATCGGGAAAATAACTACTCCTTTCCCACCCGAAGATTACCGTTTGGGATCTCGGGAGCACGGGAGAACCGGAGCACCTTGTGAAGAAATTACATTGGTAATCTTACACCGGAAAGGGAGTAAAACGAGTGGTAAGGGAGTGAGGCTAATAGCTTTTCCATCTCACCCTTTCCCCATAACTGATATTTTTCCATGACAACATGAGTATCTTTAAACAAAAAAGAACTATGAAATTAAGTAGAATTGGTTTGGTTTTAGCTCCAATTTTAGTAACATCCGCCACTTTTCTTCCTTCTCAAGTAAGAGCGCAATCGCGAATTACCTCAGTAGGCGATGCTGCTCTTAATGCAGCCGATTATTGTCATAAGAATGCTCCTGCATTTTTGCGCGATCGTCCCACACATATTAAGATTATGGGTATTCGCTGTTCAGAAATTGTTCACAAAGTTGTTGCAGCTCTTAGGGCAGCTAAATATCGTCCGACAGGTTTGAATTTACAATCAGATAGAGATTTGACAGTTTTTATCAACGGAGCTTCTCCTATTCTTGAAAGGGATGCTTCCGTTATTGAGAGTATTAAATATGCACGAGAGGTATTTAGAGATAATGTGATAGAGACTATTCTCTTGGGAGCAATTGGTGCATATGCGTATCTTGATTTTGGCATTGACATTACTCACAATTCGCGTAATCGAATGCTTGAAACATCACAAGCAGCAAGGAATCCGGGGAACTTAAGAGCGTCATCAAGATCTAACTCCTCAACAGTGGCTTTGCCTCCTCCTAATTTGCCTTCTCTTAATTTGCCTCCTGCAAATGCACAAAAAAAGATTTTAAATCGGCAAGTTTTAGCCCAAATTTCTAATAATATTTGTCAAAAATATGTTTCGTTTCAACAAAAATATCAAGCTTGTAATCGGTTAACAGTTAGCGGAGTATCGGCTTTAGATAACTCCAGACTTAATCCCATTGGTGTGAATTTAAGAAATGATTTACAGTTTCAAGCTTATCTAAAAAAAGCGGGAGAGGTGTTAACTAAGGATAATTATTTTATTTCCTCTTTTACATTGGCTTCGAGTCATTTAACTAAACAAGAAACTTCAAATATTTACTTGTCCATCATTATTGCTTATAGTGCGTTTAAGAATCAAGGTTACTAGAATTATCGTAATCTAGTTCATAGTAAGGAATTTATTCCTGCTTTGAGGACTCAATTCATTAATACTAATCTGTAATAATTGACGATGAGGATAATCTTTTCTATAGATTTTTCAATTTTCTATACTTGTTAATTCAGTTAAATGTATATTAGATTGAGGCTTTGTGAAACTCGACATTAGTAACATTTGCAATCAATAATTTATGTCTAAGCTCAGAAAAAAGCTAGTAAATATATCTTTCATAGGTGGTGCGATCGCACTGTTACTTATTCCTACCATCCCTTCTTATGCTATCAACTTGAATAGTATTTTTTTCATCTCCAAGAGTGACAACAGTAATCAGGTGCATTATGGTATACAGACTAATCCAGATTGCTCGCTGAAAACTGCTAAACCTGTGTATCCTTATTGGAAACTTCAAAATGGTCGGTTAGAGAGTTTGCTAGCAATTGAAGTTCCAGCCTTTGGTATTGCCCGCTAATCAGTTTCAGGTGATGAAGTAGTTATAGAAGTAAACGGCTTCAAAGGACGAGGAATTGTAAAACCTATTATGATTCGGTCTACCCGATCGGGAAGTCAAGAGTGTCAAATATCAGCTTTTACACAAATCAACGGCGAAGTTACTCAATTGCAGCAAGTGCATATCGACTTGACTAGAAACGGTTTCTTTGGGCTTGGTGGTACGGTTCACAGCATAACATTTTATGGTGTCAATCAAAAGCAAGAAAAGATTATCTGTAAATCTAATTGTCGTTTCTAAGCAGCAGAAGTCATTATATAGCCGGAATGAAAGTTAATAAACTCTGCCCGTTCATCTTGTCTGAATATGGGAAATTTACGTGCTGTAGGCTTTAGTCCTAAAATATTAATGCAAATAGACGATTGAGGATTTGTGATTACCAATCTGTTGGCTGGTAAGCGGCGACGTGGTGGAAACTTGGAAGAAGATGCTCGCTCGTATAGTGAATGTCAAGTATTCTGTAGCTGATGTCAACTCTCTATTTCTTACTTTTGAATCATTGTTCTTTTGCTATTATTCTCAAGTTTTCTAAAGAAAAATTATAAAAGTCTGGAACATTTATTATTATTTTACGTCAAAGAAATTATCATTTTGAACTAGAGCCATATACTAAATTGTCATTATTCATCTATATATTTCTATAGCTAGAACGATATGAAATTCCCTCATCTAAACTTGAAAAGTATTGTGCGAATCGTGCTCATACTAATAAGCTGGCAGACAATTGCAATTATCTTACCTCCAGGCGATACGGCTTCAGCCGTATCGCCTTTGGCTTATCGCGCTCTCTCCCAGTTGCCTTCTGGAACACAATCTCCCGCAAAAGCCAAGCCCTACCCCCGTCGTCCCTTCAAACTGCGCGATCGGGTTCCTCCTAACAGTTCCTTCTACCAATTTCGAGAACGTTTAAAGCAAGCCATTCGCGAGCGCAATGCTAAATTTATTCGTGCAATGGCAGATCCAAATATCAAAATTACCTTTGGATCTCCAATCCCTTTCAGTTCGCTCAAATTTGACGATTCCAACTCACTCTCTTGGAAACGATTGGAGCGAATCATGAGCATTGGCTGTACCCCTTATGAAGCCCCTGCGGGAGTTAAATTGGATGCCTATCAATGCCCGCACGTGTCTCAAGCTTCCTTAGGCGATCCTTTTACCGATGTTTACATCGTGGGTGAAAATATAAATGTTCGCGCACAACCGCGCAATGATAGTCAAGTCATTGGAGTTTTATCAGATGAGGTTGTTAAATCCGATCCGAGTGGATTCTCTCGCCTGACTCAACAGCAACGGCAGGAACAGCAAACCTTTGAAGGCTGGCAGCCAATTATTACTCCTACAGGTCAACGGGGCTATGTTTCCAGTCGTTATGCCTATTATCCTGCGGGATATCGCGCTCGATTTGAGAACAAGCAAGGGCAGTGGAAAATGACGGTTTTTATCGCCGGAGATTAGTCTATTTCCTCATGTATACTGCCATCCACTGCTTCCACTTTACTGCCATCTCCTGGGTAAAGTGACAGTTCCTGCCATTCAATACAACCTTCAATCAATTGGTTTCAATCCCGTTTCCGGGAATCGCTAAGTTTCAAGTGGAACGTCTGGTCATGAATCGATGTTGCTTCTTGTTTCAATCCCGTTTCCGGGAATCGCTAAGTTTCAAGTCAATCCAGATTTAAGTCAATTTTCAGATCTATCTGAAAGTTTCAATCCCGTTTCCGGGAATCGCTAAGTTTCAAGTTGTAGTTGCAAGCGCCCGTTCCGATAGATTGGCAAGTTTCAATCCCGTTTCCGGGAATCGCTAAGTTTCAAGGCAACAATCAATACACTCAATGCATTAGACCAAGGTTTCAATCCCGTTTCCGGGAATCGCTAAGTTTCAAGTTGTGGAGTACAGGGAGGAAAGGCACACAACCACATGTTTCAATCCCGTTTCCGGGAATCGCTAAGTTTCAAGCAAATGGCTGCTTTTTTGGCAACTTTAATCAAATGTTTCAATCCCGTTTCCGGGAATCGCTAAGTTTCAAGAAACGACCATTTATGAAATCGCGGTCAGTCAACCGGTTTCAATCCCGTTTCCGGGAATCGCTAAGTTTCAAGATGAAGATATTAAAATAGGGTCTACAATTATCCTTTGTTTCAATCCCGTTTCCGGGAATCGCTAAGTTTCAAGAATATTGAGCATCTTCAAAAAACTTGGAATCAAGAGGTTTCAATCCCGTTTCCGGGAATCGCTAAGTTTCAAGTTCTGCTAATTTGCTTCATTAACTCAGGAAGCAATTGTTTCAATCCCGTTTCCGGGAATCGCTAAGTTTCAAGAAGTAGGCATCCTCACAATAAAAATTGGGTTTATGCGTTTCAATCCCGTTTCCGGGAATCGCTAAGTTTCAAGTCCGCCATCTAAAACCCTTACAGAGCAAGGACTCTACAAGCAGTTTTGGCAGATCGAAAAAATGACCTCATTTCAGCCTCGCTTATTGACATAAAATATCAATAGTGCCGAATATCAAAATGCTACAACTATTAACTTGTCTAGGTTCTGGCGATTTTGGCAGAACCCCCCAGGTTTTAGACTCCGCTTCGGTTTGCCAAACATCAATCTAGTAACATTATAGACGTACTACATCCCAACGTCCAGAAGCGGTTAGATATCTTCATCTTAATTGAACCGATCGCTGGTCGCACAATCGCAAAGCACGTACAACTAAAGAATAAAGCTGCAAAAACTCAATTTCATCGCGATCGAATTTATTCAAATCGAACTCTTTGAGGCTGTAAACACGTGTGCTCAAACTCGGCTCTGGCAAACGATCGCCATTCGGTAAAAAACGTACCATACACCGCCAACTGTCTGCGATCGCCTTCTCATATCCCGCACACAATTCAATCTGCTTTAACTTTGCCACATCCTTACTTTGAAACCCCTCAGTCCAAGCCGAATGGTGGCGACCTGCTGCCATCATTACCGTATAAACAATGTATGTTATTTTATCCTTGTCAGAAGTATACCGACACAATAATGGAACCAAAGACTGTTTGAGAACTTCCCGTGCTAAAAAAGCACTTTCCACCGCATGATTGGGACGCTTATTTTTCTTTTCATAGGCTTTTAAGTCGGTTTTTTGTTCTGGCTCATCAGGATTATAATCGGTATGGGCTAGCAAATATTCCCTTGGATTTTTCCCTCCATACTTGGCATGAGCAATTTTCTGCCATCCCCGCATGACTTCTTGCCATTTTGATTGTAATTTTCCTAGATCGTGGGTAAAAATCGCCAAAAAGACCAGAACTTCAAACAAAGCTTCGGCTTCGTTGATTGAAAGACTGGGTAAGATTTTAGTTTGAATAAATTTACCACCAGCTACAAGCAATTCATCACGGACAGCAGCATACTTGACTTTTACTGATTCCCCATTTTTCAACAAAATTGAGTAAAAATCTTCTCGCCATAATTTCCACATCAAAACCAAATGCCCAACATAATTATCCATCCGATAGCAATACTGAGAAATAATTGTTTTGTCTTGTTTGGGCGGCGATTTAAATTTATTGCCTTTGACATCAATACCAATTCTTAGACCAATATACTCGTCGTAATTAATATAACGAGGATTGACAAAGATTCGATAGCAGCCAATTAAAAAATCACGGGAAGTAATCGGGCTCAAAACAGGTTGGCTGTAAGATTGAGATTTATCTTTTGGCGTTTCAATCCGTTTAAAAATCCAATCATTCCCAAAACCTATGTTCTCTTGAAAATCTTGCCAAGCTTTACATAAGGTAGAAATCGGTACCGAGAAAGGCAGTAATTTTTGAATATCGTCAATCTCCTTATCGTCATCATCGAAGAAACTCGATTCTGTCCAGGTAAATACACTGCGATTATCGACTTTTCTAATTAGCTCGACTGCTTTTGATTCATCTCCTTTAAAAACGGTATCATAAAAATTATTCTCAAACTCCATTTCGATATTTTCGCGACGTTTGAGAGTGAGCAAATCTTCATCTCGATGAACGCGATTAATCCATTCCTCCTCAATCCGAAAACCCACATGCTCGCGGGCTTGCTCGGAATTGATATGAGCTTCTAAAACCTGCCAAGTTAACTCACAAATTTCTTTTTGATAAGGTAAAAAGCTTTCTTTCTCAGTTTCTACTTTCTCAATCACATCGACATTAATAAAATCTTTTTCTATGATTGGAGATTCTTCAACTTCAAATAAATCTGTTTCTGCTAAATCTCGATTCTCTCGGTTTACCTCCACCTTTCGATAAATAAAAACTTCCCCATTTTCTCCCGGAAACCTTGCACAGCGTCCCGCACGTTGCAATAGCGAATTCATCGGACTCAGTTGAGTATGTAAAACTTCGCAGGTAATATTAATTCCTGCTTCTATGACTTGAGTAGAAATTAAAACTTGACAAGGATCATTTTCTGCAAAATTATTCTCTCGCCAATTTTGAGAAAATACATCTTTCAAATAGCTTTCCTTCGCAGCACGGTGCTCTGGTAAAAACCTCGCATGTAACAGGGTAATTTCTATCTCAAAATCTTGATTTAAGGCTTTCAAATCTCGGTAAATTCCTTGTGCTTGAGAAACCGTATTACAAATGACAATTACTCGCTGACGTTTTTTCTGTTGAATATCATTCCAAATCTGCTGCGCTGTCAGAGGTTGGGAAACGGTACGAAAAGTTCGACACCGATTGGCTTCAGTGATTTTTAAATCAACATCTTCAACTCGAATAATTTCCATTATGAATCTTCGATTATTTCCTTAATTTTTACCGCTAATTCATCCGTTAACGTCGCCGTCATCAATAAAACTGGGGAAATCCCCTTAATTTGCTGCAACACCTTTAAAACAGTAGTAAAAGACCTGTCAGGGTCGAGTAAATGCAGTTCATCAAACACTAAATAAGACGCAAAAATCGCTCCACAATTGACATTACCCGAACCACGACCAACTGAATAGGGAATATTTAAAAAACTGCTTAACATTTGGTCGATAGTACAAAAAATAATATCCCCCTCAAAACGCGGATCTTCCGGGTTTTCCCCCGTCTGTAAAGTCACCACTAATTTTCTTTCCAGGGGATAAACACTTTCCCAATTTGCAACCAGCTTCTCTACCCGTTGACGCAGACTGTTTGCAAGGGTACGTAAAGGTACGATATAGATTAACTTATTGGGAAAATCGAGCTTGAGGGATTTCGCAAATAGAAAGGGTGCGATCGCAGTTTCGGTTTTCCCCGAACCTGTAGGAGCGCGAAGCAGGGTATCTTCACGGTTGAGAATGCGATTGATGGTCTGGGTTTGGAAGTTGTAGGGATGGTGGGTGGTGAGGGTATGAAAGAGTTGGTGAATATCTGTTTGAATTGCGTTACTCATGATATTTTACATTTTTGATACTACCGTCATCTTTTACAGCAGTAATTTTGACTTTGACATTTTGTCCTGCTTCCAAGAATTTTGCTGCTTTATGCTCTTCTGTAGTTTTTTTTGTTCCATCTGGTAATTGATAAGTTACTTTCATGCTCTTTATATTAGAAACCGTTGCATCCAAAATTTGACCTATCGTAAATTTGGGAGATGCTTTAGTTGGAATATTTGTTTTAGGTTTTGGTAAATTTGCGTTAGAAGTATTTCTAAATCTCCGCTTATCTTCTTTTGATTCACCCATTACCTGGAATGGTGTTGGAAGCACTGGACGGTTTATATACTCCTTCGCATCAATCGTCATATAACGAGTGTCATTAGGTAATGGAGGCTTATCACACCGCAACATCAACAAAAGCATCTGAATGCGGGGTATATCATCTAGTTTGACTGCATTGTATCCTTCTGGATGGTCATCAAGATGGATATTATTAACGATAAATTGTTCAAAAGCATTAATGCAATATGTCGATATTGAATCTGTATTGCTTTGGTCTTCTTCTCCCGATAACCATTGATTATTACTACTATCAAATAATTTCGAGTAACGCTTTTGACGGTTATTCAGTAAAAGCTGGTGTTCTATTTTCACAGCACCCATTCCTAATGGCTTACCCATACCTAGAGATAAACAATATTGAGGTACTGCTGCTTTTTGTAATATCCACAGTATCGCACCTAGCTCGATATCAGCGAGGTTTTCAAAGTGGATATCAAAAGTGAATTTTACACCTGCTCTTATGGGTTTGATTTTAGTTATTTGAGTTCCCTTAGCGTTATCACCTTCAGGATGTTCGATATCAGGATTCTTCCCCTTATGCCAATATAATTTATGACCACGAATGACGGTTTCTCCTACTTGGTTATCTTTCGGTGGTTTGCTTGCATAATGCCTAAGTTGTATTTTTTCAGGACTAGTTTGGACTAGGTAATGTTGAAACGTTGTTGGTTTGGGATTGGAAAGAATCTTGGGTGTAATTGTTTTATCAGGACTTCCTGTTAGCCAAATATCATCATTAATTGTTTTTTCACAAATAGCATGTCCGATAAAAATTCTTCCCTTTAAAGCAGAATGGAAGTTATTAACAGTACTTTGCTCAATATTACTTTGATTCTCGTTATCTTTACTTCTCACATATCCAAATATTGCCTCAGCTAAATCAATTCTATTAGATTTACCAATGTTTTTAGGAATAAAATCAACTGCTGAAGCTGCTTTTCCATCTTGTAAGGGTGAATAAGGAATGCGAAAGTTTGGACAATGACCAAATAAAGTCACTTCTGTTTGTCCGCTTTGAGGTTCGCAATAAAAAATAGGTTTTCCTTCTTTTAAAACTCCAAAATCTTTATCAAAAGGTTCTAGCTTTTGAAATTCGGTTAAAGCACTTCGATAGTGTTGAACAGCAACACTACTAATCGAGATGCGATCTATATTATGGTTGATTTCTGGAACAATACAATGATTGCGACGATGGAGATTTGTTGGATCGTCAGAAGATTCCAGCATATTACCACTGGTGACTAAAACCCCTCGTTCGCGATAACGCTTTTGATTTGCGCTTACTTGTCCGGTAAACCTTCTTGGACTTTTAAAAAGTGTATCGCCAAAGCTAACATCTATATACTGTGGAATATAGTTTTTTTGATTCATCCTAATCAAAGTTTGAATCCCTACTAAATCTCGCTCTTTAACCCAGATAATAGAAGACTTTTCAATCATTTTTGCAGGTTGAATATACCAGTTATCCCCTTCCTTCACTAAATAACCAGCTTTAACATTTTTGAGAAGCTTTTTATACTCACTCCCTAATGGATCGTCTCTTTTTGCTGCAACAGCACGAAAGAAAAACCTTTTTTTATCCGATACCAGTTCCATTTTACTAAAACTAATAATCTCGATTAAATTTCTGAGCATTCCACGCAAGCTGCTAGCGGGAATCACTGGCTTTCTGGCTTTAGATGCTATCTCCGTGTAGAAAAAATCTGGCAAATCTTTTGATTCTGCACCACATTCAAATTCTTCTTTAGTTAAACCACAGCGAATATATAAAGGAGATTCAGTTGTAAGCGTACAATCGATTCTACCTGTATAACGTTTTTCGGATTGGGCATAGTAAACATTATGCGAAGGTAAAGAATCTGCTTGAATCTCAACTATATCATTGGGTAACTCAACAAAATTATAAGGTGCTCTAGCTTTTCTAGAATCTGGTACATTTGTTAAATGTCTAGGCAACATTTTTCAATTCCTTCTCAGTTGTAAGATTAACTAATCTGCTTAAATAAATACGAGCTACGCCTGTTTCTACGTCATAATCAATATAGTGACGAACACACAAACGCAATGGACGATATAATTTTTGATTGCTATCAAAAGAGATATTAATTAACGGAACAGCATGACACAAACCTTGAGAACCATCCGATACTAAGGTAAAACCATTGCTAATTTTTTCTGCTTGTGTACCCCAAAGAATCTGATTTTCAGGAATAAGCTCTGTATTCTTTTCATCTTCAATAACACGCGCTTGAAAACCCTCATCTGTTTGCCAAAGCATCACTTCAGAGTTTTCGCCAAAAATCCGACACTGTTGTAACGTTGAACAGCGCAATTTAGCAAATTCAGAAAAAACGCTATCTGCTGTTATTAAATTTTTATCTTGGAATTTTCCCCAAATAACCCCATCTTCCGCATGGGCTAATAAATATTTCAATTTATATTTATTCCCTTGTTCTTCCAACCAGTTTTGCAAATTAAAATCTACTGGTACTTTTATAGTTTCGCATTTAGGTTTATTCAAGGTGTCACCTCCAGATGTAAAGCTGCAACAAATTGATTTAACTCTTCCGGGTTATCGATAGTCAAATCTTTATTACTAGAATTTTGTACAATTGCCCAATTTTTATCGCCATATTGAATAGTTGCATTTTCACCTTTCAACCTTCCCCGTCCAATACTACTGGTTCCTCCAACAGTTAGATCGCCAGTCCACAAATCTTTGAGTAATAAAAGTAATAATCCTATTTCTGGTTCTTTTGGGTGACGTAGTTGCAGTGTAATTGTGAGTTTTGTTTTATCATTGCCAAAAACTGGTTGCTCGTTGAATAAAGCACCATCTAAAGCACCACCAGTAAATCTATCGATCGCAATTCGATTCTGTACTAAGTCGGTGGCGTCATTAATTTCAACTTCATCGACAACTAAACGACTTGCTCTTGCTTTTTTTGTCTTCTCATCCACGAAGCCAAATATCTCGTTAATGATATTTGTATGTTTTTGAATAGTATTAACTATCCTTTCCGCACGATGTCGCAACGCACCAGTTAAACTCGTACCTGATAATATTGCTTTTGCTTCCCCATTCCGTCGAGATTTCAGATGGACAACATCAGGTGCTTTATCGGTAGATGCTTGTCCGGAACGAATTAGTAAAGGACTTGCAAGGGTAAATGTAGCTTGGATAGTTAGATGTTGTCTTTTATCTTCCTCTGCTGTAGTGACACCCAAAGCATCCGCAATATTGCCGTGAGTTGGAGAACCTTCTAATAACCCTGTTTCCCAATGGGGAAATTTTAGCCATTTTATACGCTGTTTGTAATCTCGCAAATCAAACTGAAATACTTGCCATTTTTCCACATGACAGCGACCAAAACCGCGAGTTTTCTTGATTCCCAAACGAATTTTACCTGTTTCTAATCCTTGTAGGCTAATTATTAATTCTCTAATTAACTGCTCTCTCTCACTTTTTTCATCTATTAATAATTCAAAATAGAGGTTAAATTGGGTTCCTGATTCCAAAAATTCTAGATCGTATTTTGCCCCATCGTCTGCGGTTTTCGTGATGCTATTAATTTTTACTCCATCACGTAATTCTAAGCCGATCGCGTCGTTACTGAGAGCATCATTCACAAGCAGAGGGCTTTGCTCTCCATCGTCATCACTACGCTCTCCACCAAACAAAATCAAATCATTTTTAGTATCGGAGGCATTGTTATGTTCTCCCAGATAGTTTCTTAAAGCTCCCGCAATTGAAGAACCCATTAATAAAGCTTTATCTTCAATACTATCTCGTAAAATTTCTATATCTATGTCGCTATCATTATCCCCACTTCCAAAACAAGTAGGAGTATCTAATATCAAAACCCCTTTTATTATTATTCTTTCGATAATCTGGCGTTGATTTCTAATGTGGATGCGAGCGCAACTCATTATTTAATCTCCTTCATGGCTTTTTTTGCAAGAGCCATAATTAAACGTAGGGTGTATTTTTCAGCTAGTTTACTTTGTTTGGCAAATTCATCAGTAATACTTCTCTCTATATTTGCAACATTAACTGTTAGGTCTTGCTTATTGCTTACCCAAGTCCAAGATTCTGCATTTTTTAACCATTCATCAAGTTGGTGCTTAAGAGAAGAATTTTTCTCACTAGGGTAAATTTTTGCTCTTTCCAACTGACCTTGTGCATAAGAAGGAAGATTATTCAATAGTGATAGTACTAAATTGCAATCGCCAGTAGACAGAGCTTGTCTTGCAATTATTTGTATGCGGGAAAGCTGGCTGTTACTAATATCTCCTTCAATCTTCTTTCGTGCAATAAAATTTTGTAGCGCTCTTTCAATTTTTTGGTCTAGTAATCTTTCTGCCATCTGTGCTGCTAACGTGTGTGAAAAATCTTCTTGTAGTTCCGGTTTGTCTTTAGAATTTTTACTTGGTAAATGAACTCTATACCTAGATTTATCTAACCAGTTAATCGCAACTCTGCCAAAACCTTCATTTCGTCTTTCTCCAATACCTCTTGCTTCAATGTCTCTAATCGCATCTGGAGTAATATCAAGTTGTTCAAATACAAACACACTACCTGCTGCAAATGCTGCAACTTGAGGTAGAGGTAAGCCCCATTTACGGTTAAATCCTCCAACTAAGGTGCTGCTTGCATAACTTCTTATGTATTGCAATTTTGTACCCATACCCAAGATTTTCTCTATTTCTTGTGTGAGTGGTGCAGGATTTTTGTTGCATGCAGAGGGTGGAATAATAGCATATTGACCCCATTCATCACGCAAAATTAAGTCACTCAGCAGTGTAACTGTAAAACAATCGCTTTCAATTCTAGTGTCAGGAGAAATATGAACTTCATCCCAATTTGTAGAAAGTTTAACATTACTGATTTTAATATGTCCGTATCCGGCAGTTCGAGAACCACCAAGCCAAATATCCTCTGATTTTTGCAGTAATTCCATCAGGAAATTAGCATCAGTATCGTTACTACATATAATTACAGCTTGAAAAGTTTGCTGGCGATCGATTGCTTCGTAACGAAAGATTTCACCCTCTCCTTGAAGTTGATTCGTTTGAGGATTGCGTTTAATTTGAGTCGAGCGTCCTTGTTTGCGATCTCGCTGATTGTGAATATTAATTCTTCGCTTTTCTTTATATAGCGTTATCGAATCACTTTTTTTGATGCAAAAACCTTCACCAATAAATTTAGGGTTATCCAATTCATCGCTTTGCTCGATTCCAAAATCGAAAATTCTGATTTCTGGCAATTCATCATTTAACTCTGCATCCTTCTCTTTGAACCAAGAACGCACAATAGGTAAAGTGCGGTTACATTCATTACTTAGTAAATAAGCATTGAGATACTTGGTACTGTTAGCATCAAAAAATAAACGTTTAACTTCATCATTATCTAAATCAAGCTCCTGCAAACCATGTTGCTTCAGATAACGTCCAATAACCCCACCACGAATCATGCTACCAGGGATGTAAGAATAGGAAATATCACTATTTGGATCGCCTTGAAATGAAGTTGCAAGTAAAGGTTGTTGAGTATACAACGAAACAGTAATTACTTTCACTTAAACTACCTCCGGAATTTGGCCAAAAATATTGATGTAGCGATTCATATCTTCTTTGGAAATACCATCAAGGGTACATCTAACATTTCCCCTACCTCGATTGCGTCCGCTTCCTACTCGTCTCAATGCTAATGTACTTACACATAAAAGTGATAATATTTCATCATTGGGTTTAGTCTCAAATAATAAATCTGCCTTAAATTCAAGTTTGCGAAGAATGACTCGAAAAGAACGCAAACTTCCTTTATCTGCAACGTAAGTTTGATTATCAATAGCTGTTTGACGGCGAATAGCAGTCAAAGAATTAAGAACATCTTTTTCTGTTAATTCCTTCTTTTGTATTTGCCAAGTTACGACTTCTCGTAAATCCTCTGGTAAATATGCATCACTAACATACATCGCTCCCATGGTTTCTAAAGTGCTACCAGATGAACCAAATAAAGTGCAAGCAATATTTTCCCAGTGAGTCCGAATATTTGGGTGTAAAGTTAATAATAAATTATCGCATTCCTCACTCAACAAACCCTTTAAACTTCGTCCGCGTAAGTATGGAAACCCAGAGGAATCATGTTCGACTTCTTGGTCTATTAGTCCAGCAACACCATCACCTCTACCAAATGTTGTATCGCTTAAAAGTTGAATTTTGAGAGAATATTTAATCATTTAACCTTCCAGATCCAAATAAAATTCCATCGCTTCAATTGCATCAAAATATCCACAACGTCTGTTAAGCCAACCATTTTTTGATAACTGCTCATTTTGACTGCTAGATTTTGGAAAGAATGGCAGTTGTAATTGCGATGATTTGCTATAGTTCCATAAAAATTCTTCAACAGCTTTGTCAGAAGCTTGACGCAAAACCTCCCGTAAAGCCATCACTTTATTATGCTTCCCTTTCCAATTTTCCCCTATTTTAAATTCTCTAACAACTTGGGTAAAACCATTCCAAGTACGCCAATCGCTGCGATCGCTTCGCAAGCGTACCGGGCGCATTGTCAAATCGTAAATCCCGCGATCGTTATAGATTTTATACTCGCGATCGCGAATCTCCGAGATTGAACCAATTAAACCACTTGCTGCTAAATGCCAATCCAAAGCAGAAAAAGATTCATCTTCAAATTTACTCTCTTTGACAAATTTCTTTGCTGATTTACATAATTCTTCGCTAATGGCGTAAGCTCGTGCAAAGGGATAATGAGTTTTGACAACACAAACACCAGCACAAGCTGTTAAAGCTTTACCATCACTGACTGTTTGGTTTTCAAATGCTTGGAGAAATAAAGCTGCTAATTCGATGCCAATTCGAGCCTCACTAATAAATGTAATATCATCTCCGGCGTAAACTAAAGGACGAAAAGGTAAATAACCTTGAGCATTTAGGTTAAATTCTCCAAGATTACCGACTACTTTTCCTTGTTGAATGGATTTAACTAGAACACGTGCAACTGCTTTGAGAGCATTTATACCAGCAATATCAACACTTTTAGAAAAATCTCGGATTGCATTAATGTAATCCCGATTAGTTTTTCCCTTACCATGATTTTTAAATCTCTCTCCCATGCCATTACCATCAACATGAATCACTGCTGCATAACTTGATTCACCTTTAGAGCGACCTAAATGGTCAGTACGATAGGGAAACTTGTAAATATTTCGATCTACTTCGTTTGCAAATATTTCTTGTAGTTTTGTATTCGCTTGGCTGACTACTTCTAACTTTTTCTTAGTTTCGGTAGAAACTAAATAGCTATCCGCATCTTCCTCATCACCATAGTCAACATATTTTTCACTTTTACCTACTGCGGGGAGTAAGGTTGAATTACAGCTAGCACTGACTCCCAAACCTAATAGTGGAGCAGAAGACATTCGCTCATATTTTTGGCGCTCGATATCAGATTTCTTTAAATCCTCAACGACTGCATATAAGTTATTGTCAATTTCATCATTCCAATCAAAATCTTTATGAGCAACTAGTAAATGAATTCCTGGTGCTTCTTCTAATACTTTTCTACTCAATATCTGGGTAAATTTAACTGCAATTTCCCGCGATTTGAATACAATTAGAGCATTGCCACCATTTGCATAGATTCTTTCTGCATTTAGTTGGCTTTTTTCGATAGCATCTTCTTGTCTACCTTTTGGCACATTGAATTTTTGGTCTAAAATATCTTCAATCCAATATTGAGTTGCTTGCAATAGTAAAAAAGATGCCCCACTATTCTCACGCAAACGATTACTCTTGAATATGTAATTCTGTTTCCCAGTTGTATCAATAACAGTTACAGTATATTTCATTTTGTCCCCACATCGTTTTGATTAATCCAAGTATTAAGTTCTGTAGCTAAATTCTCTAAATGTTCTCTACCAAAAACTGCAATTTTTTTGTCTGGTAGCGTTCCAGATATTTCTGCTTTCAAAGAATCTGGTTCATCAAAACAGCAAATCAAAGCAACTCTTGCTTCATCTCCTCCCATTTGCTTTGCCCTTAAATATGCTTCAAACAGCTTACTTTTACATAATTTCCTGTCGCTTATAGTTGTACAGGATATAGCAAAAAGCTGATAACCGCGTGTAAATGCAACATCAAATTCAAACTTTTCAGTGCTGGTGAGTTTAAGCTGAAAATTCATTCCATAATATTGTATAAATTGGTCATTTGCAATAGTTTTTACTCGTTCTAATACATAATGTTCTAGCCATATTCCATCTAGCCATTTACACAAATCCTTTATCTCTGGAAATAAATCGATAGATTTTACATTCGATAAAGCAAGTTTGCCTTCATCATTCAGTAATTTTTCGTTTTTCAAGACTTCTACAAAACTTGATGGCAAGTCATTTAAGGATACAAATATCTTGGCTAAGTCAGTGTTACTTTTCCAATTACCCCAAGTACCATTTTTCTTTATACGTGCTTCTTCACAAAATATTTGGAAATACCAATCAAACCAGAGTTTTTTCTTCTCATCCTCACCAAATATTTTGACAAGTTCCTTAGTTAATTTAGATAATTTAATATTTTGTGTTGGCTGTTTTTTGAATTCCAATCCATGTAACTGAAAAAGCTTTACCAGTTCAACTTGTAAAGTATCGGGTTTAATTTTCAAGCGAACACGTTCATTGTCTTCCCTATCTATACATATTTCTAATCGACGAGGGTCAAGATAGCTAAAAATAATATTTTCACGTCGCTTATAAAGTGTATTAGATTTGTCTTTTATTTCTTCGTAAAATAATGCTCTGTAAGAGTGTGCGGACATGGCTTTCGTACCACCTGTATAATTTAAGCCTACTTTCCCGCTTTTAATACTCCCAAGCTTCTCTTTTATTTGCTGCTGAATATAGTAAGCATCAGACTCATAATCATTGAGCGATCGCAATTCTATATCCTTAAAACTGTTTGACTCGCTTTTTAGAATGTCTTGCAGTCGCTTCGCTGATTTTTCTGTATCCGTTGAATATACCAAATACGCAGTTCCACCTTCATTCAACAACAAATTTGCTGCAACGTAGTTAGGTAAAGGATTTTCACCAATCAGCAAAAACAAATGGTCTACTTTATACTCATCAAACTCAAATGTACCCATACGCTAAATGTATCCTTCTCAAAATTGCCACGCTCATTATGGCACACGGTCGGAAATACCCCCTTCCGAATAGCTGCTAATCTATAAACAATAAACTAAATAGCTCAAACTGTTATGATTACCATATTTAAAGACTATCCAGATTTTAACCTTTTACAAAAACTCGTCAAGGGTTCCCTCGACCAAAGCCAAAATTTGACCCGTGCAATTAGACTGTGGGCATTACTACGGTGGTTATATAGCAAAAATGGCTACACAAAGCTTGCTGAGCCTTTTACTTACGCAGATTGGCGCGAAGCTTTTTTTACCGAAACTCACAAGGATGAGAAGCAAGCAGATATTCTCAACCATCAAGATTTGAATTGTGCTTGCACTAAAACAACCAGACAATGGTTATTAGAGTTAGAAGTACCCGTTGACAAATGGCAGGATTCTTTACTAGCACAAATATCCATAGCTACATCGGAACTGGAAAAAATTCTCGAAGAAAGATTATTTGCCCAGGTTCGTAAATCTTTACAAAGTGATTTTGAATTATTAGTCAGTCGTAATTACCTACAAAGAAGCCAACATAATACTGGTAGAAGCAAATATTATCAGCGATCGCAAACATTACCAAGTTGGAAAACAAAAGAAAATATTACCCCTCTAGCAAGCTTAAGTATGAAGAAACAAGCTTATTTAGCAGGGACTTTAGGTTTGTTTAGCTTCCTCGACCCTAATTTACCCGTATTAGCTGAAGAATTTTCCGAGGAGGAAATAGATGAGGACAATCATCGTGTATTTCTCTATGTTGATTATGTCGTTCCCGATTCTAGTCCAACACAAGATGCTGTAGATGAAATTCAAAGCCAATTGCAGGAAATTTGGAACTATGAAAACGTTCCACCTTTACTTTTCACATACCATAGCGCACATAGGAATCAAGTTAAAGAGTGCGTTGTTTATCCAGTCTGTATTTATTTTATGGAGCGTGCTAAATATCTGTGTGCCTATGGAACAACTCCACACAATGATATTAACTGGTACAAATATCGTCTCGATCGAATTCTCTCTCAACATATAGAAGAATTATCTTGGCAAGATATTCGGGTTCCACAAATTTTAAAAGAAATTAATGATAATCATCAATTACCAACTCCCAAAACCATCAACACAAAATTAAAAGAAGCTTGGGGATGTGATTTTTACAAAGAAAAATCATTAATGGTATTACGGTTTGACCAAGACTTCCATCAGCGCTATGTCGATAGCATCAGTATTCATGATACTTTTGTAAAAATTACTTACGAGCAAGCATTTACTCTCCTTCAACAGCATATACTCGACCAAGAACATCGGGAGGTCATTTTAAATATTCTCCAATCTCGTCCGAGTAGCGATGCATATTACCAAGTCAATTATCGAGTTACCGACTATTACGTTATCAGATGGTTACGAGCTTTAGGAGCAAAAGTTGAGGTTTTATTACCATGGAATTTACGTCAGGAAATGACTCGTGAGATCCAAGATATGTTTAATCTATATAAACACGTTGTTGGAAGTAATTATGAATAATGCCATACACTGAGCTTCTTCTAAGAACCTTCCCATATGTTCTATGGCTTTGTCGTATTGAATCTGGTGAAGCTTATCAGTGGATTCTGCTTATACCAATTTTCTATGAAGATGCATACAATTAGCCTGCGAAGGCAGGCTTTGTTTGTATAGCCCCACTCTTCTAGAGTGAGGGCAATAATGTGCAAATTCACATAGAATTGGTATTAGGGCGTGTTTTCACTCGTATTTGTTTAATCTCCTAATTTTCTAGCTCCCCCTAAATCCTCCTATGAATTGAGGGACTTTTAAGTATCTTAGCCTCCTAAGCTATGGTGGTGTACACAAGTCTTCTAAAGTGCATTAAAAGCGGTTTCGATCCCCCCTAACCCCCCTTAAAAAAGGGGGGAACTTAATTCCCATTCTCCCTTTTCACTATGTTTCATCTCTTTTCTAGAGATTTGTGTACACCCTAGCTGGGGTTGGGGGGAGATGGGGTGATCTATAAGAGTTGGAAAACACGCATTAGTACCCATTTTTATGGCGGAAGAGTAAAAAGCGTTGAAGAAGGCAGTCAGCTGATATCAAGTTTTGTTTGCAGTTCTTGTGCAGTTAACACACAAGGGGCGAAACTCCTACCAACCCACATATAACAAAAAAAACCTCGGTGAAACCAACCGAGGTAAGTAGGAGAAGTCCGAATGACGATGAGAACTGATACCGAGATTCAATATTTTTTAGCTAACACCCAAGCCCAGCAACACTAAGGCAACAACCAGCAAACTGGCAAACGCACCTTGCAATGCATATTGGCGTTGTTCCTGAGTGTTTGGGGAACCACTGTAGTACATTTGTGGTTCTGTTGCATAGTTATTGAGAATCCCATTTTCATTAACTGTGGTATACATAGCTCGTTTTTTTATTTATTAACTTATGTAACTAAATTTAACAATATTGTTACAAAAAGTCAATAGAGCTTGACAAAAAAAAGCCCGATCGCTGTCATGAGTACTGCCGATCGGGCTTTGGAAGATTTATAAATTCTGTTCCCAGTCATGATGCACGCCAAGACAGCGCAACTAAAAAGCAATTCCAACAGAATTGGAAGGCTGGAGAGGAACGCGAGGTGAAGGAGACGGTAACAACCGCCAAACTTTAATTGTCTTATCGCCGCTACCACTGACCAAGATTTGCCCGTTGGGACTGAAAGCAACAGCATAAACTCCCCCTCCATGACCCTCAAAAGCCCGAAGTAGCTTTCCTGTCTTCAAACTCCACAGTTGAACTCTCTTGGCTTGACCCCCACTCGCAAAAACCAGCCCGTTGGGAGCGATCGCAACACTTTCTACAGTACCGAGATGGGCAGAAAAATTTTGCAGTAATTTTCCCGTTTCCACGTCCCATACTTTGATATTTTTGCCGTCTGTTTGTGGAAGGGACTGAAAACTATCATCCCCACCGCTATTTACTAAAGTTTTTCCATCGGGTGCGATCGCGACTGAAGTGACCCCAGATGATTTTTGAGGAGGAACAAGACTACGCAACAGTTTACCCGTACTTAAGTTCCATAATGTAATTTTGCCATCATTGTGACCCGCAAACAAAGTTTCACCATCGCGACTAACAGTAAGAGCAAAAGCCCCCGATTGCACGGTGCGAAGTTGCTTTCCATTTGCCATATCCCACACCTTAACTATATCTAAGCTCCCAGTAACAATTCTTCCATCTGGAGTGATAACAATTGCTGTCACTCCACCTTTATGACCGTTCAAAGTGCGTAACAGCTGTCCTTTTTTCAAGTCCCACAGCTTAACTATTCCATCCCTATCACCACTCACTACAGTTTGTCCATCCGGAGCGATCGCAATAGACTTTACTCCCTTTGAATGACCCGACAAAGAACTCAGTAACTGTCCTGTTTGAAAATTCCACAACTTAACCGTTCCGTCATCACCACCACTAGCAAGAGTTAGCCCATCTTGACTTATTGCAACAGCGCGAACAGGAGCTGTGTGTCCCACCAAAGTACGAATCAATTGACTGTTTTTTTGCTGAAGTGGAGTAACAGGGTTTTGACCAATTGAGACAGAGCTAGCATGGATAATAGGAGACAAACGGGTCGCAGAAAGAGGCGTCATACCATTTTGAAAAAAAGATGCAACACGCGAAATCTGTAAGGGTGCAAGGTATTGCGCCCCCATGAGAGATAGCACCGCGATCGCTAGCCTGCAATTTGACTTCAGTATCATTCTGGAAATCGAGATATCTTAATGTATCAATTGACTCCACAACCTTCTCTCTGTTCCACCGCTCATTGGTCATTGGTCACTGAATCATCTAGCAATTCCGGACACAAATCTGGTTCTGTAGTTTCCTCTTGGGGCGAGTTTGAGACCATTGCAGCAATATCTGTGAATTTAGGATACAAAGGAGACACAACTGCCACTGGTGCTTCCCAATCTAAATCTAATGCTTTGTCATCACTTGGGAAACCATTGTTTGTCATTGCCGACTCAGTCGCAGTGCGATCGGAAACACGAACCTCTGTATCGTTAATAACTTCTGTTGATGGTTGCACGTCTTTTGCGACTTCTTCCGACTCTTCCTCTTGGAGCGCAACAGGTGCAGACAAAGTGGTGTCTTGAGTTAATCGTTCATCAGCTGCTAGTTCATCCCAAACATCAGGAAAAGGAGGGTACACAGCCTTTTGTGAAGAAGTTTGTCCTTGGGATGAATTGGGAGACAATATGACTCCCGACTGAAAATTCCCGTCTTGCCGCGATCTTCTTTTATAGGAACGCCATAAAATTAAACCACCTAAACTTAAAGGTATCATCAACCAAAACACAGAAGCGGTCTGTTGCGTATTGTCACTCGTATCCGGAGGAGGTGCAAACGCTCGATGGCTCGGAGAAACCAATTCTCCAGTCTCCGTTGGAATAACAGCATTTGCAGACGTTGGGGTAGGTGTCGCCTCAGGGCTTGGTGAAAGAGTGGGGTTCGTTGTGACTGAACTGAGGTTTGAAAAACTCGTGTTTTCTTCAATAACCATACCTGCTAAGTTTTGGGTAACAGCCACTGTGTCGCTGTCCCTAGCATTTTCTATCGCTTGCTTTCCTTCAGGCGTTTTGGCAAAAGCGAGAAAACGACTCGCAGGTGAACTCGGATTTTTCTTGTAAACGTATACTAAGGGCAGTGAAAAAGGATACTTGGAGTCTTTTGGCAAAGTCCCGTGTACTGGAACAACTCGTACACCTTTGAGTTGCGAAGCCCGATCTGCTTTGATATAACTAATACCGTCTATACCCAATTGCTTTACGAGTTCTTCAGTGTCCTCTTCAGTTATCTCAATTGTGTTGGAACGTGTGGTAAAGCCTTTCGATCTAAAGATAGAGTACCCGCCCAGAGCTTGGCGTATCTCGCTAGATTCGGGGCGATCGATGAAACGAATCTTACCTGGAATGCGCCCCAACCGCGACCAGTTTGTCATTCTTCCTCGAACAATTCTGGCAAATTGCTTGATTGTCAGACTACCCTTAAAAGGATTATTTTTCCCTACAACAATGGCAATTTTTTCACGCCGCAAGCGCACTAATTCCAAACCTTGAGCTTTTTCATCTGGTGTCAAACCACGTCCAATTGCTGCTATGTCAATATTTCCTTTTTGCAGAGCTTTGAGTGCAGCCTCAGTTCCCCTAGCAGCCACCTCTACTTCTGTACCAGAAATTCGTTTCTCAAAACCTTGTTTCAAAGTTTGGTTAATTGCTAACATTCTGTCGGTACCATCAATCCGTACCTTAAAACCACGTAGAGTTTCTGGAAGGGGAGAAGACGAAGCCTCAGGAGAAGATTGCGCCCGTGTAGAGCCCGACACGAAAAGAGTTGTTACTGGGGTCAGAATTAATGCCAGCAGTAAAGAGAAACTGATTGTCGAACTATCTTTTTTTTCTTTTTGCCACATATGCCCCAACGTTAAGGTAGCGAAATTCAAAGGTCTACCAGTCTCAAGTACAATTTTTCTGAAATAAGATGCATTAATTATACAACCCTGTCAATGTTTTTTCCGGTGAGGAATTTACTCATGTAAATTCTAACCCTAGTTCACTGTACACTCTCAAAGCCATAGAAATTTAATACTTATTTTTTCTTAATTGTTTTTTATTAAAAATTTTATAATTTTCTACATTTCAACTAGCATTAAAAACAGAACCTGGGTTGGGTTGGATTGCGAACCAAAACCCAACTTATGGGACATTTGCTAACGCGATCGCCAGTCACCGCTCGTCGGTCACTAGATAATTTTACCAACGACTGAAAAATAAATATAAAACCCCCAGTGGTAAGCTGGAGGAATTGGGTTTTGTCTTATGCTGTGGGTCTTTTAACAAGACCTTATTTGTTATAAAATATATTCTTTTCCTAATTTCAAGAGTTGCCAATTTGCCACATTCACAGCAAATTTTTATTTCCATTATTTTGCCCATAACAAAACCCTAGATTTATAATCTAGGGCATCTGGTGTTGCAAAGATGATGTGCATGACGATTTCTTTCATTAATCTATCTTTTTCATTTTATAAAAAAACGCCAATTTGGCTTAATTTTATAAAAGAATGCCAATTTGGCAAAAACAAAAATCTAACATTGAACCCTTATTGTTGGGTTTCGTTCCTCAATTTTCTAAATCATTTCTACAAGAATTGTTGGGTTTCGTTCCTCAAACGCCACGTCACTCAACGGGTGGAACCCTCCGAAGTTTGCTATTGGGGGAAACCCCCAAGCCGCAACTTCTCTCCGCACGTGAGTGGCTCCCCAACCTACTTTCTAAATTTTCCTGGACGCACCACCTACGCGGACTTCTTATAAAGTCCGCGCAGGCGGACTTAGCCTGTATAGCCGAGGCAGTGCGTTGCGGTGAATCCTGCCCTGGAGGCGGGTTTCCCGCGCCCTGGGGACTGGTGAACCCGAAGGGGGGTTCCCCCCGTTGTAGCACCTGCCGTGCGATTTCAATCGCTAACGTGTTTTTTCTTCATGCTTCTATTGACAACGTTTGTGTAGTCTGCTAGCAGATGTGCTACTAGCTCCTCTATTATTAGATAATTCCCGAAAAATTTTAACTTATGCTAACAAGAAAGAAGAAAAAAAAGTGCTTGTTTATTATACTTGCGATCGCTGTTAGCTTTTGTCTGTTGATTCTGTATGCTTTTGTCATTGAGCCGAATCGTTTTGTTATCGCACGTTATCAGATCGAGCGACAATTTGCTCCTCACAAGAATAGCTTCAAGATGGTTCAAATTAGCGACCTTCATCTCAAACAATTTAACAGTCGGGCACAACATATTGCCGAACAAGTTAATAAACTTAACCCAAATGTTGTACTATTTACCGGAGATTCAATTGATAAAGTTGAACAGCTTGATGGATTTGAGCGCTTTTTGTCGCTTCTTCACAAACAAACAGCTAAGTATGCAATTATGGGGAATTGGGAATACTGGGCTGGTGTTGATTTAAAACGTTTGACAGAAATATATGCCACTTATAACTGCCGCCTATTAGTAAATGAAAGCGTTATACACAACTACGGCAAGGACTCTATATTAATCACTGGATTGGATGATTTAGTCAGCCAACCCGATTTAATCAAATCACTCGAAGGTTTTCCCCCTCAACCAAACCATTTATTGCTTGCTCACTCACCAGCATATCGAGATTCATTGTCAGATAATGAGTTAGCAAAGATAACACAATACAAACCACAATATATGTTATCGGGACATACTCACGGCGGACAGCTATCATTATTTGGCTTTGCTCCAATACGTCCGAATGGTAGCGGACGTTATGTCAGTGGTTGGTATCGAGATGGTGCGATAGCCCTGTACGTATCGCGCGGACTGGGAGTTTCGGTTTTACCACTGAGAATGGGTGCAGTTCCAGAAATTACTTATTTTGAGTGGTTTCTGAACCCGGCTTGAGCCAAAACCAAAAGTCAAATAATTTGATTCGAGTCCTTTCACCAAAGCACTATTGAAACAGTAGACAAAGCTATACTACAAGTGTATTATAAATAAAGACTCTCTATTACAAATACCACAAAGTTCAATGATAGGCAGATTTTCTTCAACCATTAGTAGCGTGATGCATCGCCGACCCCGTCTGGGTTGGATAGATGCGATCGCCCTTTGGGCAGATCCCGAAAAGAACATTGCTTCTGACGGGTCAAAGCTCGTTGTGCTATTTGCGTTTGAGGGAAAGTATCTGTTATTGGGCAAATTTGGAGCGTTAGCCGAATGCCTGAATCGCGAGCAATTCATCCAAAGCGGGAGGTGCAAATGTTTTATAGCACCGATATAGGTCAAAAAGTATCAACTACCTGACCCCCGCTCCTGGATAACAGAGACGGGGGTTATTTTTTTAGGAGTGAATTAACTTATGGAAGCTCAACCGCCAAGTCAGCAATCACACGTACTACAAAACTCAGTGGTCGTCTTCTCCAAGAACTACTTACCACTGGCACGTATCAACATCAAACGAGCAATCGTGCTGTTAGTCACAGGTCAAGCAGAGTCGTTAAATTTTGGCACTACAAAGCAGTGGGAAGTCCGCTCACCCAGTGTTGTACTACAAGTGCCCGAACATATCCGCTTAATGGTTGGCAATCCCGAACGACACTGGAAAGTACCCGGTGTGAATCGGCGTGAGGTCCTAAAGCGTGATAGTTACACCTGCCAGTACTGCGGCAGTACCAAGCATTTAACGCTCGACCATGTGATTCCCCGCTCGAAGGGCGGACAGCACAGTTGGGACAACGTGGTAACTGCGTGCGAACGGTGTAACCAGAATAAAGGCGATCGCCTCCTACATGAAGCAGGAATGGTACTCAAAAGTAAGCCCAAAGCGCCAATTCACCCAGCCGTTACATTTGCCGAACAGTTTTGGAACGTGCAACGCCTGACTGAAAACGAGTAATTCACTCCCATAAACTTCTCTCGGAGAGGGCAATGAGCGCAATGACATAACACTGCCCTCTCACTTCAAAAAAAAATTTGTAGTATGCCCTTGACACTTGTGTAGTATTTTTGTAGTATAAATGTAGTAAATAACAACAGCCTCTGAAAAAGGCATAACGTTCGCACTTCCGTTCCTTGAAAACTTAATAGATAGGCACTCAATATGGGGGGTGTAGTTACAGCGCTTTGCATCTGAATGAGGTACACTCCCCTTTCATCCCCCTTAGTAAGGGGGGACAGAGGCGGGTAATTTTTGTACCTCACCAAGTTGAAATCTGCTGTAGTTCGATTAAAAGCAGTCACCGTATTCGTGTGAAAGAACTTGAATATCTCCTTACAGAGACGCTCTCGGGCAAAGCGCACGCTATGCAATGCGAAGCTATGCCTGTAAGGGCTATACGCGAACAAATCCCAAGCCTGAGTACCAAATTATGCTGCTGTAGCCCAACTGGAAGAGGAGCTGGTCTTAGAAACCAGATGTTGTGGGTTCAAATCCCACCAGCAGTATCAATATCGGGATGTAATTCAGTGGTCTAGAAGCCTTGTTTTGGGGACAAGGAGCCGTAGGTTCAAATCCTACCATCCCGACCATTTGCCCCTGTGACGGAACTGGCAGACGTGCTGGCTTCAGAGACCAGATTTTATGGGTTCAACTCCCATCAGGGGTATTAATGCTCCCGTGGCGAAACTGGTAAACGCTTCCGTTTGAGGGACGGAATTTTTGCAGGTATCTCCTATGCCTCCTTCGTCGGCACGCTTCGCTATCGGAGACGCTTCGCGAACAAATCCTGTCGGGAGTATCAAATTGAATCGTAGGCAGAGTGGATACACAACCCAATACTTGTCAGTTAAGCCTAAAAATGCTCCCAAATGGGACCATAGTTCAACTGGCACTTAGCATCCGCCTTGCAAGCGGAAGGTTAAGGGTTCAAATGCCCTTAGTTCCCTATGGTGTCTGAAGCCAAAGTGGTCGCGGCGCTGGTTTGTGGAACCAGTCATAACGGGTTCAAGTCCCGTCAGACACCCTTTTACGCACTCTTGGCAGCAAATTTCCTTTTGACAAGTTGGGATGGAGGGGGAAGATATATCAGAGTTTGAAAACAATGTCCGATCCCCCATCCCCTATTTTCAACCAAGGCGATCGATACCAACATGTTCTTCATAAGCGTACCAATTGCTGGAAAAGCCTTTAATATCTGGACTTTGGAGAGAAAACCTAACATGATTCTTAACAATAGGAAATCTCACAGCACCACTGCCATCAGGTCTGCTAGTTGCAAGAACAACTTCGGTACCAGCTGGAATCGTTTGTTTGAGCTCATCTCTAAGAATAGATGAGTCAACAGGTTCGCGTTTGAAGACAGTTTGCGTGTTCGCAACAATTTTTAAAAAATTCCTTTGGTTGCCAACAGAGTCCCGATCTACAAAAATTTTGACTTCATTCTTGTTTTGTTGTTCGGCAGCAATGTCGCCCACCGTTTGAATGGGAAAAAATTCGTTAGAAAATATATCTACGTGTGGTGCAAATACATACCAGCTAGTAAAGCCTTTGAATTGAAGGTTCTTAAGTGTGATTCTATGATGATCTTGAGTAATAAGGAACGTGTAGGATTGAAGAACGAGTACAGTAAAAGCTGGAATGCTTACAAGTTTAAAGCTGGGCAGCTGACTGGACTGAACTGGCTCTTGCTTGAGAAGTGTATCTTGGAAAAAGATGATTCGGGTTGCAAATGCCATAATTTTTACCTAAGTTCCTAGAAAATTCCTGAAAAATTACGCTGCAGTCGATAGTTGCACAATTTTAGCTCTTTGCGGACAATCTACATAGAATCTTAAGCATAGACAGCTATTCTTTCCAACTCTATAGTATTAAGAGGATGTTTTAAAAGTCCTCTTGTTGGTAGCAAAATATTAAGATCCCCCTAAATCCCCCTTAAAAAGGGGGACTTTAAGAGGCTTTTAAGGGGGTCAGGGGGGATCGATAGGTACTTAAAAACACAGCAAATCACTTTTCAAACAACCTCTAATGGCTTGTCTTAAAAAGAACTTAATTATTTTTCTAAGCCAGTATAATGAGTAAGTGATTGGTGATTCGTGATGAGCATAACTCTACCCTTAGGGCAAAGCACTCCTGATTGTCCGCTGGGTTGTGTACCCAACTTTTATCAAGTTTTGGCAGAACTTGCACCCATTGGTATCTTTTACACAGATGCTCATGGGAAATGCTTGTACGTTAATCCCTGGTGGTGTACTGTTGCTGGAATCACAATTGCAGAAGCACGGGGAGACGGTTGGATCGATGCTTTACATCCGGAAGATCGCCAGCAAGTTTTTGCCGAGTGGCAGCAAGCCGCACAATCCAATTTGCCATTTCAATCTGAGTACAGGTTTCTCCATCGCAATGGCAAAGAAACTTGGGTGTTGGGGCAAGGAGTTGCCGAACTAGATGCAACTGGGACCGTGAAGGGATACGTAGGGACTGTAACCGATATCACAGAGCGCAAGCAGATAGAAAACACTTGTAGGGAGAGCGAGGAACGCTGGCATCTGGCACTGCGCGGGAATAACGACGGTATCTGGGACTGGAACGTGCAAACCAATGAAGTTTTCTTTTCGAGCCGTTGGAAAGAAATGTTGGGCTTTAAAGATGAAGAAATTGACAATCACCTGGATGAATGGGCAAAACGAGTACATCCCGATGACCTGGGCTGGGTAACTCAGGTGATTCAAAACCACTTCGCCAAGAAAACACCGTTTTATACTTCCGAACATCGGGTTTTGTGCAAAGATGGCTCCTACAAATGGATTCTCGATCGCGGTCAAGCACTTTGGGACGAAGCAGGTAATGTTGTTCGGATGACAGGTTCCCATACCGATATTACCGAACGCAAGCGGAAGGAAGTCGAACTGCGAGAAATGAGCGTAGCTCTAGAATATGCGGTATCGGGTATTGCCAAGTTAGATGTTGAGGGGCGGTATGTGTTTGTCAACCAGTCTTATGCTAGTGTAGTAGGCTACGCACCCGAAGAGATGATTGGGATGTCGTGGCAACAGACCGTCTATCCTGACGATCTTGAGACAACGATCGCTGTCTACAATGTGATGTTGCAAGAAGGTAAGGTTGAAACCGAAGCGAGAGGAATTCGCCGGGATGGCTCGATTTTCTACAAACAGCTAGTGATGATTTCAATCTACGACGAGCAGCATCAGTTTATCGGGCATCACTGTTTCATGAAAGATATTACCGATCGCAAACAAGTTGAAGAAGCTCTACAAAAAGCTCAATCGCGCTTTGCCGGAATCTTAGAAATTGCCCAAGATGCCATTATTTCTATAGACAGCAACCAGCGCATTACCCTCTTTAACCAAGGTGCAGAAAAAGTTTTTGGTTACACCGTAGAGGAGATATTGGGACAGCCTTTGGATCGGTTATTGCCTCTCCGGTTTGCCGACATTCACCATCAGTACGTGCATGACTTTGGTCAATCGCTCGGTAAGGCACGGCGCATGGGTAGCAAAAAATTGCGTCAAATAGGAGAATGGGGCGAGATATTTGGTCGCCGCAAAGATGGCACTGAATTTCCGGCGGAAGCGTCTATCTCAAAGCTAGAACTTGGAGATGAAATCATCTTCACAGCTTTCTTGCGAGATATCAGCGATCGCAAACGTGCGGAAATGGAACTGAAACACCAAAAAGAAATTCTCCAGACAATGTTTGACCACATCCCCCTCATGGTCACGTTATTCGATCGAAACATGGATATCGAGTTTCTCAATCCCCAATTACAGCAAGTGTTGGGGTGGTCGCTACAAGACTGGCAGCAATCCGACGTGTTAGCAAAATGTTATCCCGATCGCGTAGAACACGAAACCGCAAAGGAACACATACTAGCAGCGAATGGGAAGTGGAAAGACTTTAGGACTCACACAGCCTCTGGCAAAACTTTGTACACGTCCTGGGCAAATGTACGCCTCTCCAACGGTTATCTAATTGGCATCGGACAGGATATTACAGAGCGCAAACAAACTGAATTAGCACTGCAACAGGCAAAAGAAACCGCAGAAGTGGCAAATCAGGCAAAAAGCCTTTTTCTCGCAAACATGAGCCATGAATTACGAACTCCTCTAAACGTGATTCTGGGATTTACTCAAGTGATGAGCCGCGATCGTTCTCTCAACGCCGAACAGCAAGAAAACCTCAAAATCATTCGTCGCAGTGGAGATCATCTACTCAATCTTATTAACGATATACTGGATTTGTCCAAGATAGAAGCAGGGCATACTTCCCTTGACAAAAGCAATATCGATCTTGTTGCTTTTTTACATTCCCTTCGCAATATGTTCCGGCAAAAAGCAGTCGCTAAGGGCATACAGTTTAATATCGATCTTGACCCAATTCTGCCGCAATACATCACCACTGACCCCAGCAAACTCCGTCAAGTCCTCATCAACCTGCTCGGTAATGCGATTAAGTTTACCAAGCAAGGAAGTATTACGCTCCATGTGAAAGTGAATGAAGAAGGTGAAACTTTCAACTTTCAACAACTGAAGAATCGGGCTTCTCCTGTCTCCCTGCTCTTTGAAGTAGAAGACACGGGGATCGGCATTCCAGCAAAGGATTTGGATCTCATCTTCAATGCCTTTGTCCAAGCAGAAGCTGGAAAAGGAGCAACAGAAGGAACTGGGTTGGGATTAACCATTAGCCGCAACCTTGCCCGTTTGATGGGAGGTAACATTACAGTCAATAGCACAGTCGGGCAAGGCACTACTTTCCTAGTGACCCTTCCCGTTTGGCTGGCTACGAGCACTGATACACAACCGGAACAAATTAACCATCAGGAGGCGATCGGGCTGGTTCCCGGTCAACCTCAATACCGCATTCTTGTAGTTGATGACCAGCCAGAAAATCGTTTGCTCTTGGTCAAACTGTTGAGTAACTTGGGATTAGATGTGCAAGAAGCAACGAACGGTCAAGAAGCGATCGCACTTTGGGAAGTATGGCATCCCCATCTCATTTGGATGGACATCCGAATGCCCGTTCTCAGTGGTTACAAAGCAACAAAATGGATTCGAGAACAAGAAAATGCGGCTCAAAATCAACACCAACCCTCGAAGATTATTGCTCTGACCGCTCATGCGTCTGAAAGCGATCGCGACCTTGCCCTTGCTGCAGGCTGTGATGACTATATCAGCAAACCCTTTCAGGAAGAAACCTTGTTGAACATGATGGCAAAATATTTGGGGATTTCTTATATTTATGCTGACAGCGAACCGCCATCAACAAGCAGCGACCTACCTGTCAGCATTGTACTAACTTCTGAAAAGTTAGCTGTCATGCCAGCAACTTGGATTGCTCAATTACAGCAGACAGCATTATTGTGTAATGAGGAAGAAGTTTTGCTTGTTATCGAGCAAATTCCACCCGAACACGAGTTTTTGGCAACACAACTGCGAGAACTATCACAAAACTTTGAGTTCCATCAGATTGCGCAGTTAGCACAAACAGCCCTCAACGTATAAGAAAGGGAGGCAAAATCCCCCCTCTTTTCCTTTGAGATCCTTAACTCTCCAACAATTCCAAGAACTGCTCCTCACTTAACCGAGCAACACCCAACTCCTGCGCCTTGGTCAACTTAGAACCCGCATCTTCCCCCACAACCAGATAATCAGTTTTCTTACTCACAGAATCCGTAACTTTTCCACCAGCTTTTTGGATTAACGCCTTCACCTCATCCCGTTTTAAAGTTGGTAGAGTCCCGGTAATGACAAAAGTTTTCCCAGCCAACTTTTGATTGCGATCGTTTTGTGCGATAGCATCCGTTAAAATTTCTAATTGCAACCCAGCATCTTTGAGCCGAGAAATCAAAGTTTGATTTGCCTCAATACGGAACCACTGATAAACAGACTGAGCAATTTCCGATCCAATACCGTGAATCTTTTCAACATCCGCTTGTGTTGCGTTAGCCAATTGTTCTACACTGAGAAACTTTTCCGTCAAAACCTGTGCTGTCACACTTCCAACATGACGAATACCCAAACCGTACAGCACGCGAGACCAAGATTGGTTTTTTGATTGGGCTATAGCTTCCACCAATTTCTGTGCGGACTTCTTACCCATCCGCTCTAATTCATATAAATTACCTTCTGTCAAGTCATACAGATCGGCAACAGAATGCACAACCTCCTTATCCACAAGTTGATACACCAGCTTTTCACCCATACCCTTAATATCCAAAGCATCCCGACTGACCCAATGCTCAATTGCTCCTTTTAAGATAGCCGGACACGAAGCATTGACACAGCGAGTCACCGCTTCATCCATTTCCCGCACCACGGGTTGACCGCAAACAGGACAATGAGTAGGCATGATAAAGGGTTTTGTACCTTCAGGACGCAGTTCTGGAAGAATTCGCACAACTTCCGGGATAATTTCTCCTGCTTTACGCACGATCGCAGTATCGCCAATGCGGATATCTAATTGAGCTATGCGATCGGCATTATGTAGGGTAGCGCGAGAAACAGTAGTTCCCGCCAATTGTACGGGACGCATTTCTGCAAGCGGAGTTAACGCCCCCGTTCTACCCACATTGACAGCAATATTTTCCACACGAGTTGGAGCTTCTTCTGCAGCGTACTTCAACGCCACAGCCCATCGGGGAAACTTCTGTGTAAACCCAAGCTGTTCTTGAAGCTTGAAGGAATTTAGCTTTACAACGACCCCATCAGTCATGTAGGGTAAATTCAGTCGTTCGGTATCCCAATGACCGTAATACTCAGCAACTTCTTTTAAAGAAGAACACAAGCGCTTGTTAGGATTTACCCGAAATCCCAATTTCTGCAACAATTCCAATGCTTCCCACTGAGTACTCGCAATACTAGCATCATCTCTACCGGGAATATGCAAGGTGTAAGCAAAGAAATCTAAACGTCGTTGTGCCACAATCCTGGAATCCAATTGCCTGAGTGTTCCCGCTGCTGCATTCCGAGGATTGGCAAACACGGCTTCACCTATTTTTTGCCTTTCTTGGTTAATTTTTTGAAAGACTTCTAGGGGTAAAAACGCTTCACCCCGCACTTCTATTCTTTCCGGTAGAGACATACCCGATATCTCAGATGTTTCAGACGCGTCTTGGTACGTCTCTCGATTTAGGCGCAAGGGAATCGAGCGAATAGTCCGCACGTTTTGGGTAATATCTTCCCCCGTTACGCCATCTCCTCGAGTTGCACCCCTCACAAGAATGCCATTTTCATAAGTCAACGCTATAGCAGAACCATCTATTTTGAGCTCGCAGACATAGTCCACTGCGCCTGTATTGGGTAATTGTCTCCGCCAGCGCTGCTCCCAAGTATTTAACTCGTCTGTGTTAAATGCGTTCTCTAAACTATAGAGGGGAATATTGTGACGCACTGAGGTAAACTGAGTCGCTGGTTTTTCTCCAACCCGTTGCGTGGGACTGTCCGGTGACACCAATTCTGGGTGTTGATTTTCCAGTTGTTGTAACTCTCGATACAACCGGTCATAAACTGCATCCTCCATGAAAGGAGAATCGAGGACATAATAAGCATAACTAGCTTTTTGTAAGAGTTGTCGCAGTTCTTGAATACGCTGCTTGGCTTCCGTCTCTATCGCTTCCATCGTCGTTCCCAAATTAGCAATCTGTCTTCACTATTAACAAAGTCGTAGCTAATAGCTTAATCAAATTTAACGAGCTCTGCCCTCTACTTGACAAGGTAGTTTGTGGTTTGCGAACGAATAACCAATGACAAATTCACCCAACTGGCTTCTCAACTTAATATCTAATTTGTAAAGTCACAGAAGCTTCCACGCTTTGCTCACCTGCAACGACTGGAGTATCTGGTGTTTTCGCGATCGCTACCGTATCCATACTAGAAAAATTCGCTGTTTGATACATTGGAGATGGCCGACTTCCATTAATTTGCACGCTCACAATTTCCTGTTGCTTGAGAGATAAAGCTCCCAAAGCTGCTTCGGCTTGACTTCTGGCGTCTTCGGACGCTAGACTAATGGCTTTTTTTTGTGCTGATGCGATCGCTTCATCCGTTGCTACTAAAGTCACACCATCAATACGTGTTGCACCAGCTTTAATTGCTTCATCTAAAAGTGTACCAAGTTTTTCTGGTGCTATTTCAAAGCTCACTATATTACTACCCTTGTAGCCTACAATTCTTTGCTGATTGTCTTTGTAACTATAAGTTGGATTTAGGCTAATACCTGTTGTTGCTAGTTTTTTAACATCTTGATTTACTTTTAAAAATGCCACAACTGTTGATGAACGTTGTGCGGTTGTTTGCTGTACCTTTGTTGAAGTTATATCTTGAACCTCAACCCCCAAACGAACGCGAGAGGTTGTTTTGGGAGTACTAACCATTCCACGACCTGAAACAACTAAAGTTCTGGGCAAAGAAGCCAAATTACGGGTTTCATAAGATGTCGTTCCACAAGCAACAAGACCCGATAAGCCGAAAGTTAAAAACAAAATGAAAAAAGATTTCCGGTACTTGAATTGCAATCGTGATGAGAAAGTCATAGGAGCCATAAAACTTAATGTGTTTCAAATATGGCATGAAATTTTTTTTAATTATCAAGTGGTTACAATTTCGGAAACTACGTTGATGCATATCCTTGCAACAGCCACCAGTGAATTGTAACTCATGACCGATCATCAGTAAATTCCCTGACTTGTAAATAGGAGATTTAGAAAATAAAGCATTTTCTTGTTTCTTCCATATAGTTTTGTATCTAACAGAATTTTGAGAGCATCCCTATGAGTGCAAATTGCCCCCAGAATAGAATTTTACGGCGATAGAAACACAGCCCACCTGTATGGAATTCATATCAAGTCCTACAGGCGAGTTTCCTACCATATAAACCTGGTGAACTTAGGGGGACTTAGCTTGTACAAACGCGCTCGCGGACATCATACGGTATTTTTTTCATTATATTCAATCAATTTAAGTATATTTTTTCTATGAAGAGAGTGATATTTATTTTCAATATACTGAGTATTTAAAAAAAAAAGAGAGTAGTAAAACTACAATTTTATAAAAGAAGAATTTTTCTTGACTTACGAGTATTTACTGTTAGCTTCTCGTTCAATTACAAGCATAATAATTATTCAGCAATAAGTAAGTTGGTGTTAAAAATTTTGTCATGATAGGGCAGCTATGCTGAGGGTATAAGGGAATAGGTTTTTATGCAAATTTACTTTTAATTACATACTTCGTTTTTTTGCGCCTCTCTACTTAATTGGAATTTAAACAATTGTTTAAACATCACATCCAAGCAAATTTCTTCTCCAAGTAAAATTTTCACAAACTATGAAAATTTCTCACAAAGCTCTTGTGTCGTTAGTTATCACTTTAACAACTGCCATTGGGGGCTGTTTATTAAATGCGGAAGCAGCTACTTTTCGCAATGTTAGAAGTATAAATGAAAATCGCCAGCGTTATATTACAGCAGGCGATCCAGCACATTCTGTTGTCAATGTAGGAACGGGCTTTGATGGTGTAGTAGATTTAGTCATCAAAACTGATTCAGAGACCTTCGGTTGTTCGGGTTCTTTATTAACCTCAGGGAGACATATTCTTACAGCCGCCCATTGTTTTACTGACGGCTATCAAAATGTTATTGCTAATAGTATTCAAGCTTTTTTCGATTTACCTACAGGTTCTACATCCATAAAAAGCGCAAATCTCTTTATTCACTCAGACTGGACTGATAACTTTAGCAGGATCGAGGGCGATATCGCTATTATAGAACTTGTGTCAGAAGCACCTATAGCAGCCGAACGTTACGATATTTATCGCGGTACAGATGAAGTTGGAAAAATAGGCGTTAAAGTAGGCTATGGTTATTCTGGTAATGGTAATGAAGGAAATGTTTCATGGGATGGATTAAAACGTGTGGGGAAAAACATTTACGATGCTCCAGGCGAAATTTTATCCACGTTACCCCAACTTGACACTTTCGCATTTCCCGGTGCAGTTTTAGCATATGATTTTGATAATGGGTTAGCAGCCAATGACGCTTTTGGTTTTCACTTCGGTATTTCAGACACAGGGTTAGGATTGGATGAAATTAATTCAGCACCAGGTGATTCTGGAGGACCAACATTTATCAACGGACTCATTGCTGGAGTTACATCATTTGGCACTTGTTATGGTTATCCAAACTGTTCCGGTTCTGATATTGACAGCACTTTAAATTCCAGCTTTGGAGAAATCAGTGGTGATACTCGAGTTTCAACATACGCAAACTGGATTGACAGTATTCTGAGCCGTCCTGCGACAGTCCCCGAACCCAGTGCGATCGGTGCAATCTTACTAGCAGGATTCGCAGCCCTTCGTTACCGGAAAAGATTTTAATTGCTAATTGCTAATGGCTAATGGCTAATGGCTAATTGCTAATTGCTAATGGCTAATTGCTAATGGCTAATGGCTAATTGCTAATTGCTAATTGCTAATGGCTAATGGCTAATGGCTAATGGTGAGACCAGCCCTGGAGGCGGGTTTCCCACGCCCTGGCGACTGGACTCACCGCCTTCGCGGACTTAATAGAAAGTCCACGTAGGTGGACTTTGTTTGTATAGACGCGATTTTAATCGCCCAATGTTTTTTCTAATTGGGATGCTCTTAATAGAAAGTCCACGTAGGTGGACTTTGTTTGTATAGACGCGATTTTAATCGCCCAATGTTTTTTCTATTAACCATTAGCCATTAACCATTAGCCATTAGCCATTAGCCATTAGCCATTAGCTATTATCTGCATCCAATGGAATTTCAATAATAAATTCTGTTCCTTGACCGCAGGATGAAATACATTGCAACATTCCATTGTGTTTTTGAGTGATAATCTGGTGACTAATAGAAAGACCTAATCCAGTTCCTTTACCTTCTGCTTTTGTTGTAAAAAAAGGATTAAATATCTGATTTTGTACTGGCTCAGCCATTCCCGGTCCATTGTCTGCAATCCGAATAAAAACTTTTGTGTCGTCAATAAGTTCGGTTGTAATGCGAATTTTCGGACAATGAGAGTTAGGAATAGATTCTGTACCCCATGCTCCATTTGTCATTCCTTCTTCTAAAGCGTCTATGGCATTTGTTAATAAATTCATAAAAACTTGATTGAGTTGTCCGGGATAGCATTTCACATGCGGTAAGTTTTCATACTCTTTAATTACTTCTATCATGGGTCGCTTTGGTCGAGCTTTGAGACGGTGTTGCAAAATCATGAGAGTTGTTTCTAATCCATCGTGGATATCGACGGCTATCTTTTGATCTCCATCTGCACGTGAGAAGTTTCTTAAGGACTGCATAATCCCTTGAATCCGATCTGTACCTAGTTTCATTGAGGAAATTACTTTGGGCAAATCTTCTAATATGTGATTTAGGTCAATTGCTTCAATTTCTTCTTCTATCTCACTTCCAGGATTGGGAAACTGTTGTTGGTAAAGTTTCATGAGATGGACAAGGTTATCTACGTATTGATCGGCATAATGTAAGTTACTAAAAATAAAGCCCAAAGGATTGTTGACTTCATGAGCGACACCTGCAACAAGTTGTCCTAAGGAAGATATTTTTTCACTATGTACTAGCTGCAATTGAGCTTTTTTGAGTTCTTCAAGAGCTTCAGAAAGTTCGGCAGTTCTACTTTTGACTCGATGTTCGAGTTGTTGTTTTTGCTGGTCTAATTCTAGATTCAATCGTCTCAGTTTTAAATGGACTTGTATCCTAGCTAATATTTCTTCTTCTTGAAATGGTTTGGTAATATAATCTACTGCTCCTAAATTCAACCCCTTGACTTTTTGCCCTGTTTCAGCAAGAGCAGTCATAAAAATAATAGGAATATCTTTTGTTATTGGATTTGATTTAAGTATGCGGCAAGTTTCAAATCCATCAATTTTTGGAATAATTATATCTAACAAAATTAAATCTATTGGTTCATTATAAGCTTGTTCGATACCATTGGTTCCATCCATTGCAATCAACACGTTATAACCTGCATCACTTAAAGTGATATTTAAATAATCTAAATTAGCTTTGCTATCGTCAATAACTAAGATTGTTTCTTTTCTTTCTAAAGAATTTAGTTCGGTTTCATGTTGATGCCAAGCTTGCATGATAAATTACCCTTAATTTTTTGAAAAAACTGATGAAAATTTTAATTGGCTTTTCTCAGTGAGAAAGGTAGAGGAGAATAAAGGTTAAAACATAAGCTTTTTAAGCTTTCGCTTTGAATAGTTATTTTTACTTACTAAGTATAGTTTCAAAAAAACGCTATATTTAAGTAAAATTACTGGTTTAAAAAAACTACTTTTTTCAATGAGATAATGGCACAAGTAAAATTCCTCCAAGGTAGCTCTCATACTTTATGTTGAGAGAATAGGTCAAGTTTATAGTTCCCAAATAGAATTTGGAAATCTAAGTGTATTGAAAATAATTAAAGAAAACTTGCTGAGTGCGGGTAGATACTGAAAAAAAAAGACGCTTTCATTTAACACGTCTTTACAAGAATGTCTTTCACTTCGTTCCTAAGTGGAGAGAATCTTCATCTCGCTCCGGTGGCGCTGATTTGAAAATAAGTGGAATTGAGCATTTTTTATTCGAATATCTCTTAAGTCTAATTACACAGGCGTTGATTAAACACAGATGTTGGAAAAAAATTTTAGCACTTGTGAATGCTTTGAAGGGTTGGTGGTACCCCCACCCTCAGCATTCCCCTTAAAGTGCGATCGCCTGTATTTGTCCGCTCTTGCGAGGTAGTGCCTCTCGGACTGCATCCGGTGGCTCTCTCTGCCACCGGATCGCGAAAAGCTCCTAGCTCATAACCTAAAATTTGTAACTTAACACTTGTATGGCGCTATTTTCCGGGAGATTGCTAGGGCTAATAGAGATCGTGTCACTCTGGCTGCGGCGCACTGCTACTCCATCCATTGATGTCAAAAATGTATCTAATGGGGAAATATCACACGTAGAAGCATCAGCTGCTTGTGTACGGTAATGGGTAGGAATCACTAGTTTGGGATTAATGACTTGAATGGCTTGCTTGGCTTCCTCCGCATTATAAGCTTTTGCTCCTCCGCCCACAGGAACTAACGCCACATCGGGACGCCCTATCAAAATCTTTTGCTCTATGGAAATAGGTGCAGCCGCTCCTCCTAAATGAAGGATGCTAATACCTCCTTGCTTCCACAACCAAGCGGTATTGATCCCGAATTGTTTGCCGCCTTTGCGATCGTGATTTATAGCAATTCCTTGAAATTTAATGTCGTTAAACTCGTACACTCCTGGCTCGTAAATGAGTTTGGGGTTTCCAGGTATATCTTCTACAGCACCCTCATCTAACAGTTGACTGCTAATCAATACCAAATCTGCTTGAACTTTGGGCGAACGATACCCTGCGGTACAACCTACTGTCCGAAAGGGATTTGCCAGAATTCTTACGCCACCACCAGTAAACAGAAAGGAGGTATGACCCAACCACTGAATTGATAATGAACCACTAGAGCGAGGCTTAGACTGAGCATTTGAGCGAGGCTTAGACTGAGCATTTGCTTGAAATTCAGAACTAAAACCACTCAGTAATGCTGTCCCTACTCCCGCCCCTGCATAGCCCACGAACTGTCGTCGTTTCATGAAGAATTCCGCTCTCTAGACTGCAATTGTTCCAGAAAGTTTCGCAATAATTGCTTTCCTGAATTTGTCAGGACACTCTCTGGGTGAAATTGGACGCCTTCAATATGAGGATAGTTCCGGTGTCGTACTCCCATAATTGTTCCATCCTCAACCCAAGCAGTGATTTCCAGCACTTCTGGGCAAGTGTCGCGCTCAATCACTAGACTATGATACCGGGTTGCGGTCATTGGATTTTCTAATTCTCGAAAAACACCGACTCCTGTATGATGAACCGGAGAAGTTTTGCCGTGCATTAATTCAGGTGCGGAAATAATCTTACCGCCAAAAACCTGACCGATGCTTTGATGTCCCAAGCATACTCCTAGAATTGGCAAGCTCGGTCCAAGTTGTTCGATAACATTTAGGGAAATCCCTGCATCTTCAGGACGACCCGGTCCTGGTGAAATCACGATTCCATCTGCTTGTAAAGCAATAATTTCATCTACGGTTATTTTATCGTTCCGAAAAACTTTGATATCGGAGGCAACTGGGAATTCTGCTGCCAATTCTCCCAGGTACTGTACTAAGTTATAGGTAAAACTATCGTAATTATCAATAACTATAATCACAAGTTATGGCTCCTGATTTCTGCCAATCATCATATCATTTTGGATGCTTAGATTATGTGGGAAGTTGTCAGGAGGAGCCATCGGCTAAATAACTGAGATAATTAAGACGTATAGCGGAGGTAATAACAGCATTGCCGCTACAAGCAGCGCTACCAGAGCGGATACAAGTACGGCTCCTGCAGCACAATCTTTAGCTATTTTTGCTAACTCGTGATATGTTTGCTTAACTGTCAGGTCTACTATAGATTCTATAGCTGTGTTCAGTAACTCTAATGCTAAAACTAAACCACTGGTAACTGCAATCACTGCTATTTCCACGGGTTTCAGTTGTAAAAAAAGGCTCAGAGCGATCGCTATAGCGCATACACCAACATGAATGCGAAAATTTCGCTGGCTTTGAAAAGCGTAGGTAATTCCGCACCAAGCATATTTAAAACTAACAAATAAATTAGAAGCAACTTTCCAGGAAAATTCCCGTTGTTTGGGAGCAACTGGCTCCAGGCAACTTGGAGTTGGTGGTGCTGAGACTTGCGGGGGCGATGAAACTTGTTGGGACATAGGCGTACACACGAGGGACTAAAGTAGTTATCAGAATTTTCGGATATTGTAATTGTGTAACAGGTATATAAACAATTTTTTTACAAGAGTTTTGTGAGATGACAATTCCAGAATAACACTAAGAAGTTATTAAGCAAGAGCTATTCTACGTTAATATCAATACCTATATCTTTCAGTAATATTACTTGCTGGCTCAGCATTTGGTTCAAACTCTCTTCATCTGGATGGTCCCAACCCAGAAGATGGAGCAAACCATGAGCAGCCAACCAGGCTAACTCTGTCTGTAGAGAATGCCCTTGCTGTTGGGCTTGTTGTTGCGCTGTCTCAATAGAAATAACAATATCACCGAGATACAAAGGGACTTCGGTGTCTATTTCTTCCCCTTGAGGGAAATCTACCTCAAGAGCAGCAAATGATAAAACATCTGTAGGTTTATTCTGATGGCGGTATTGAGAGTTTAGCTGGTACATTTCGCTGTTATCCGTTAAGCGCAACCCAATTTCATATGTTGGTGCTAGCGGAGACTCATTATCAAGTCTTTCCATCCACTGCTCAAACCAATTTTGCCAAGTTTCAGCAGTCATTCGAGTCCCGGTATCCCAAAAATCGAGATTTGCTGCTTGGGACGATTCAGCAAAACAGTCCTGCACGTACAGATCGACTTTCACCAGCTATAAATCTCCCGTACTTAAGTTATTGAGTTTTTCAGGGTGGCTAATGCCGAGCGACAACTTTGTGTAGTAGATATTTGCCACCCCACTTATATTTCAAATATCAAATTAGGATTGTTAATAGTTATCAATCAATCCCCCAAGTAAACTGATGACGCCTAGCGAGTTAAGTAAGCAAGACCTACCAAAACTGCTAAAAGACCTACAGCGGTCAGTAAAAAATGTTTGAGGGAGGTGAGTCGCTTCTGCACCATGTTTCTCATGGCAAGTTTTACGTAGCTAGGTTGAGGTTCCGTCGAAGAAGAGTCACTCATAATCTCTTGATAACAAACTCTAATAATAATGTAACAGTTTGTATAGTATATCGGTTAGTGGTTAGTCGAGAAACCACTATCAACTAACCACTAACCACTAACTATTTGCCACCAACTGATTTTCCTGCCTGAGATAGGCTTGGATAAATGAATCAATTTCGCCGTTCATGATATCAGCGATCGCAGTTGTTTCTTCGTTTGTTCGCAAGTCCTTGACCATTTGGTAAGGATGGAACACGTAGTTGCGGATTTGGTTACCCCAAGAAGCTTCCACCATATCACCCCGAATTTCTGCGATTTCCTTGGCGTGTTGTTCTTGGGCGATCACCAACAACTTCGCTTTCAACCGAGCGAGGGCTTTTTCTTTGTTTTGCAGTTGGCTGCGTTCTTCCGTACAGCGCACCGCTATACCTGTAGGAAGGTGAACAACGCGCACCGCTGTTTCTACCTTGTTGACGTTTTGTCCGCCTTTACCACCAGATCTAGAGGTTGTAATTTCCAGATCTTTCTCTGGAATTTCCAGTTGTACGCTGTTGTCTAGCTGAGGCATAACTTCTACCCCAGCAAAACTTGTTTGCCGCTTTCCATTGGCGTTGAAAGGCGAGATTCGCACCAGGCGGTGAGTACCCGTTTCCGAACGGAGATACCCATAGGCATAGCGCCCTGTAATTTCTATAGTTGCAGATTTAATACCTGCTTCATCGCCTTCAGACACCTCAGTAATTGCCACTTTATAGCCGTGGTTTTCTCCCCAACGGGTATACATTCGCAATAACATTTCTGCCCAATCTTGAGCATCTGTACCACCAGCACCCGCATTGATTGTCAACACAGCGCCTTTTTCGTCATACAGACCAGAAAGTAATTGGAGTAACTCCCATTGGTCGAGTTCGCGGTTGAGTTTGCTGACAGTAGATTCAGCTTCTTGAAGCAGCCCTTCATCCGTTTCCAACTCTAAAAGCTCTACCACAGCTTTTGTATCTTCCAAATGGGATTTCCACTGGTGATACTGCTGCAAGTGCGATTTCAGTTCATCAAGTTCTTGCAGTATGGTTTGGGCTGTGTTGCGGTCATCCCAAAATTCTGGCTGGGCTGAGATTTTTTCCAGGTCTTGAATTTTAGCAGTCAGTGCGGGTATGTCAAAGATAGTCCTGGGTTTTACCCAGGCGATCGGACAACGTTTCGATTTCGCGTTTGAGTTCTAAGACTTCCATAATGTTGACTGATGAAAGATCGCTTTGGATTATATGCGATCTCTATTAACTTGTTTACTTTTTCATTCTACCCACACTTGAACCAGTAGGTATTTTTTGCCACTAAGAAAATAGGAATTGGGGGTTGGCATCGGGATTAATTTTCCAGTCCCCAGTCCCCGATCCCCAATTCTCAAGACTTAATCGCGACTGTTAAAAGCAATCAGCAATCGCAAGATAAAAATAAAGAGGTTGATGTAAGTTAGGTACATCGATAAAGCGGCAGGTAGATACTGGTCATCGCGGTAAGTCCGGGGCAAGATGTAGAAGTCAACGACAGATGCGCCAATAAATAGAAAGACTCCCACACCCGAAATCCCAATTTCCAGCCAAGTCGGTGTATAAACACCAAACACGCTAAATAAAAATTGCACTCCAACGACGACTAGTAGAGCAATTATTCCTAAGTTAACAGTTCTGCTCAGAGACATACCGTCTGACTCAGAGAGATTTGAGCCAATTTGACGGGCAGCGATAAAAGTGACACCACAGCCGAGGGCTGCAATCCCAATACCTTGTATGCCGACACCTTGAGTTTGCAGTGCAAGAAAAATCAAACCACTGAGAGTGTAACCAGATAAAAGGCTGTAAGTTGCCAACAAGGGTAGTGCAACTTTTTTATTACCTTTTTCTGCAACATTCTGGGCAACAAAGAACAAAATCAATTCCACAATCACTGCCCCAATCACAGTGGGAAAGAACAGCGCTGGGTTAGTACGGATAATACCGAGTCCACCATAAGTCCCCAAAGCCGTGAGAACCAATCCACCTCCCAAGTAGGGCAGAGCATTGGCAATCACGTTGGGACCTAACAGGGCTTGCGTTTTAGCCTTAGAAATCGCTTCTCGGAAGTTGCTGGTATTGCTCATATTTCAAAAGGAAGAGGTTTTTTAGTTAAGAATTGTTGTTTGTGTTTACTTCTATTTTTACCGATCGCTTCTCCTAACAGCCACAAAGAAGAGGAATGCTCCCGATGCAGGAGCCAAAACACTCTTTATTTCCGGTCTCCCGATCTTTACACGATTTAACATTTCTCCGCATACCAGCTAGCTTTCTATGAATCCGGAGGCACAGAAAAAAGAATCAGTGTAAATGCTGATTCTTAGGGGGGAGGCTCCTACAAGTTCAGTGGAACAACGAATGGTGCCTAAAGGGCTTCCTAAGGAAAATAATGACAGCTTTGAAGAACATATACGCAACTCTTATTTTTCCCAAAAACCAGTAGTTACTAAAGAGGAATTTATTATGATGTCAACTAATCAGTCTTCTACCCGGTTTGACGGCATAGAATTATTACAGTTGTACCACCAGAACCCTTCTATTAAACTTCGCAATCAGCTCGTACAGTTACACACCGGGCTGGTACGCAAGATGGCTCATAAATTCAGCCATCAATGCAACGAACCATATGAAGATTTAGAACAAATTGGTTATTTTGGTTTAATAAGAGCTATAGAGCGTTTTGACCCAACCCAAGGCTACGCTTTTAGTTCCTTTGCTGTTCCTTATATTCGTGGTGAGATGCTGCACTTTTTACGCGATCGCAGCACCCTATTAAAAATTCCCCGTCGCTGGCAAGAGTTGTATAATGAAGGACAAAAAGTCCGTAAAGAATTATCGCTAACTTTAGGTCGTCCTCCCAAAGATTCAGAAATTGCCAGAGAACTTAAGGTATCCGTGCAAGAATGGCAAGAAACCAAGTTAGCTGCTCAAAACAGATTGCCTTTAAGTTTAGATGCTACCGTAGTTCAAAACGTTGACTGCCAAATCACCTTAGGAGAAGCATTACCCTGTCCTCGTTCTGCTGTTATCCAACAATTAGAAGAAGAACAGCAACAACTTCAAGGAGCAATTAATAAGCTAGAAGACAAGCCCCGCATGGCAGTTGAAATGGTGTACTTGAAAGAATTGTCTCGGAAAGATGCAGCCAAGAAAATTGGTACCAGCCCCATGACAGTCACCAGATATCTCCAAAAAGGAATCCAAGACTTAGTCACCATGTTACAACCACAAACAGTTGCAACAGGAATAGCAAGCTAATGGCTAATGGCTAATGGCTAATTGTACAAACCTCCACGAGCCATTTATAAATTTTTCAAATCGGAAATTGCTCCTTTTGTCATAGCAGCAATAGCTTTATCGGTAGCTTTAGGCAAATGATAGTATTTACCTCCAGCATTCTTGGCTAACTCTTTAGCAAACCCAGTAGAAACAAATTTGCTTTCAGTATCTATTACTAATAACTGCATTCCCACAGCTCGTATTCTGGCAGCAATGTCTAACAACTCTGCTTTTATGTCTGGTTTTTGCCCTGGTTCTTGGGGTTCACCCAAAGAACGCGACAAAGGAATATTGCCACGTCCATCGGTGATCGCTACAATTACGACTTGACCGATATCACCACTCATTTGAGCATTTAAACCAACACGTACAGCTTGCGTTAAACCATGAGCGAGTGGCGAACCACCACCGCATGGTAATCTTTCAAGACGATTACGCGCCAGTGCAATAGAACGAGTTGGCGGTAATAAAACTTCTGCTTGTTCTCCTCTAAAAGGAATCAGCGCAACTTGATCCCGATTTTGATAAGCTTCTGTCAGTAGTTGCATCACTGCTCCTTTGGCTGACTGCATTCTGTTCAGTGCCATAGAACCCGAAGCATCCACAATAAAAATAACGAGAGCACCTGCTTTTCTCACCAAACGCTTTGAGCGGATATCACCTTGCTCTACAAAGACTCGCTTTTTTGGAGAAGAGGGGGTAGACAACGGAGAAATGTTGCTACCTTGTCCCTTACTCTCATACCTCTGCCTTCTCGCCTTCTGATACGGGGCTGCAGTTCGGAGAGTCGCATCTACAGCGATGCGCCGTACTTTTCCTTTGGGCAACATCGGTTTGATGTATCGTCCCCGATCTTCTGAAAAAATTAAGCTGCGACTGCCAGATTTTCCTTGTCGCTGTGCCATTTGAGCAAAATAGAGCACGCTGGAGTCGAGAATGACTCCTTCAGGATCGAAGATAAATTCTTCAGGGACACTTGGTGGTTCTTGTTCTGGCTGTTCTTGGTTTTCTTCTTCTTGCTCCTCCTGCTCCTCTTGTTCTTGTTCGGAATTATCTTGAGGTTCTTCTTGATTCTGAGGTGGGGGAGGTGGTGGCGGTGGTTCTTCAGGCGGAGGTGTTTGTATAATAGTTGTCCGTGGAACTATGACGAGTTCCACCGCACGCCGCAAATCTTCAGCAGTGACTTGCGTGCGTCCATCTAAAGCCGCAGATGCTTTGGCAACTCGCACGGCAAATATTTCAGCACGATGTCCCTGAACTCCGCCACGGACTGCTTCTTCTACCAAGTAACCAATTTGTTCGTGAGTGATGGTCACTTCTTTTAACCATTCCCGTGCCAAGATAATTTGGGTTTTGAGGGCGTCTATATCTTCGCTGTACTGTCTGAGAAATTCTTGCGGCGATCGGGAGTAGGAAATTGCTTTTTCGACTGCTGCGACTCGATCGTCTAAACCAAGGACACCATCAGCAGAAAGTGCGATCGCAATTCTATCGAGTAAGTGTTCTCGCAGAGTTCCTTCTTCTGGATTATAGGTGGCGATGAATAAGGACTTGCAGGGATGCTGAAAACTAATCCCTTCCCGTTCTATCTGGTTGCGTCCCTCTGATAAGACTGTGAGAAGCTGATTTGAAATTTGATCGTCTAATAAGTTAATTTCATCCACATAAAGAACACCTCGATTTGCTTGAGCAAGCAAACCGGGTTGAAAAACGGTATCGCCTTGTTTTACCGATTCTTCTACATCCACAGAACCCAAAAGTCTGTCCTCTGTTACGCCCAATGGAATTTGGACAAAAGGTGCGGGAATGATTTCTGTTTCTACTGTTGTGGACTGGGTATCCTGCGCTTCAAGGTGTTCTAAAATTTTGTCATCCCATTCTTCTGGATGATTGGGGTCGCAATTGCTAATAGAACCTTTAACAACTTCAATCGGTGGGAGTAAGGCGTGGATGGCACGCGCCATAACTGATTTTGCCGTACCGCGACGACCTGCGATCGCTACACCTCCCAAACCCGGATCGACTGCAGCTAACAGCAGGGCTATCTTAATTGCTTCTTGTCCGACAACGGCTGTCAGGGGAAAGGCTGTACTGAGAGGGTTAATGGTAGGCGCGGGCATAGACATTTTGAATAAAAGTTAATCTAGAATTTCAGCATACCAAACATGATTGTCCCTGAAAATCCAAGTTGAAGGCGATCGGGTTTTTGCAGTCGCATAATATACTGTTAATTTTAGGTTAGAGGATATCTGAAAAGTTTTTGGCGATCTATCAAAGTTTCACAGATCCTCCCAAATCCACTTTCAGAAGGAGCATCTCAATTTGGAAAAAACACACCTGCGATTGGAAATCGCGGCTATACAAACAAAGTCCGCCTGCGCGGACTGCTCTTAAGCCTGCCTCCGCAGGCTTAGCTTGTATAGCCGAGGCAGCGCGTTGCGGAGAGCAGTGCGGTCTTGGGCTTTGCCCAAGAGGAGCAACTGCGGAGGGTTCCCCCCGTTGAAGCGCCTGCCGTCCAGAATTCTATTCTGAGGGCAATGTGCCAAATTGGGATGCTCCCCTTTAACAAGGGGGACTGCGGGCTTACTCGTCTTTGCGGTTAATAATTTTATAAGTACGAATCTTTACATTTTTCACCATTAGGCGTCGCATCGGGGTAGTAGGTAATTATTGCCTTTTCCTTCCTGACAAAAACTGTAGGAAAAATTTTTCCAGTTTCTCGATCGCTTGCATTATATATGCAAGCTCCGTCAGTTTCTCCTTGCAGTTTAAAGACTCTTGTGACATCTAAAAGCATTTCTTGAGCATTACTAAGATAACCGTATCCTTTAATAACATCTGTCACTAATTGGTTACCTTGCTTGATGACAACTCCTAATGTATATATAACTCCAGGAACAACTTCCTCGCGAGTCGTATCGCTGACATAGCGTCCTCCAATTCCCAGATTTTGTAATTCTAAATACCTGCCATAAAAATGTAAGCCACCAATATCATTAGCATTATAGATTTCTCCACAAAAAATGTGTTCAAATCCGCGACGTTTAAACCAAATTTCTGTTAAATCTTCTAAAAATTGTGATTTTTGCTTGCGTCCCGGACGCAACTCCCCATTGCTTGCTTGCTGAAGTTTTTGCAAGACATCTGGATAATATGACAGCAACCTTTTGAATTTATTGGGGCTAACTCTAGTCCCTATAGAGCCGCAGACATTCAAGACAGCTTTGTCAAACGGATTCAGTTGTGGTGGTGGCGGGGAAATATCGAGTTGTTGTCCTTCAGGGAAATCTACGGGTACGGGATTGTTTTCACTGTCAAAAAAGGGGATGAGTTTGATATCTTTTTGCTGAGCGTTTGCGGAGTTTTGCAACCAAATTGGGCTAGTCAGCAAAAAGATAGTAAAAATAGGTGCTAATAGCTTGAGTTTCATTTGCAAGATAATTTATTGTACCTAGCAAAAAATGAGCCCTCAAGTGATGGAATTTCCACCCGATTGAGGACTGAGGAAATTTCCACATCCCTTTCAAAGGGATGGGATTCTCTTGGATCTTATTAAATATGAATTCCACACTCTGTTTTACCAGTTCCACGCCAGCGTCCAGCACGCTCATCTTCACCATCTGCTACTGGAGTTGTAATTGGCTCATCACCAATGCTTGGATAACCTTGGTCATGTAATGGGTTGTAAATAACACCGTGTTCTGCAACGTATTCCCAAGATAGCTGGCGCGTCCAATTTGCTAGAGGATTGATCTTGAGGCGCTTGTTACCATCTAATTCAAAGATGGGCATATTAGCACGGGTGACAGCTTGATCGCGGCGACGTCCGGTAATCCACGCAACGGTGTTCAGTTCCAAAAGACCTCTTTGCAAAGGTTCTATCTTGGTAACTTCATGGAATTTAGCGATGTCTGTATCCCAAAGAGCTTCCCCATATTTAGCGACAAAGGCTTCACGACTGTCTACGTCAGGGGTTTTGTAAACTTTCAAATCCAAGTTGTAGATGTCTTTTGCTTTGGCAACAAGTTCTAGTGTTTGTGGGAAGTGGTAAAGGGTATCGAGGAAGATAACGGGGACTGGATGCTTGAGTTCTCGATACAGAATATCAGTAATGATGATGTCATCAACGTTGAAGGCGCTGGTTTGTACCAGTCCGGTTTGGTGATTTTGCACAGACCACGCCAGTATTTCTCTTGGATGAGCGGTCTCGAATCTTTCATTTAACTTGTCTAAGTCAAGAGTGGTACTTTGGGGTCTAAACGCAGTGGTCATAATTTTCCAGTCCAATTGTTCCTAGCTTGAATGTAACTTAATTTTACACCACAATGGCACATAACTTGGTCGGAATTCTGGAAAAGATAAATTCAGTACATTGAGTATAAATTAGTATCTTTTAACACCAGTAACAACTTGGCAAATAAGTCTTCCATCTCTAAATTGATGACTGAAGAGAGTTTCAGTAAAAATTATAACTGTAAAGCTTGAGGTGATTGCGGATTATTACCTCCGTTACAGCATAGAGTGTCGCAAAGAACACGAAGGAAAGATAGAACCCTCGACGCAGATGGATTTACGCTTGTGCGAGATAACCAGTTTTTTGTGTATGATATTTTGTATTATAATATAATACAAAGAGTGGATTTTTTATGCATCAAGATTCTACAGAGCAAACAGCTCCGGTGTCGCTTTCTGAAAAACCGGACCGTTCGGTTCTTACTGCTCGTGCAGTTGCTGCATCCATCGCTGTCGCTTCTGCCCATGGCATTCGAGTTGAAGACCCCCATGTACTGCATAATACTTATTCGGTGAGAGTCCACCTGCGACCCGCGCCAGTGGTCGCCCGGATCGGTACGATCGCTCCCATATTGCGATCGCCTATTGAGTCTTGGTTGGCACGCGAACTCTGTGTAACTGAGTTTTTGGCAGCGCAAGGTGCTCCAGTGGTTGCACCTAGCGACCTCTTACCGCCAAGCCCCCACGAACACGATGGTTTTATGATGAGCTTTTGGCGCTACGTTCCACCTGTCTCTGACACTTTACCAGATCCTGCAATCGTCGGGCGAATGCTTGCCGATTTGCATACCGTTCTGCGGGATTATCCTGGCGAACTACCGCTTTTGACACCTCTTAACGATATTCCACGCGGGCTTGAGCGTCTGAAACAGGTTGGTAACATTCTTCCTGAAAGCGATCTGACACTGCTACAAGAAACATACGACCGCCTGCTTCCTGAATTAGATAACTCTGTTGGTTCATTGCAACCACTGCATGGAGATTCTCATGCATTCAATTTAATCCACACTTCAGAAGGGATATTGTGGAACGATTTTGAGGACACTTGTAAGGGTTCTATCGCTTGGGACTTAATCAACCTTAACGATGAAGGCATCTCAGCTTATCCTAACGCTCCCGACCTTGGAAAGCTAGAGCCATACCATAAGATGCGGCAGTTACACGCTGTCGTCTGGGTATATGCACTTCTGCCAGAGTTACCGGATTGGGTTGAACCTGCTAAAGCCATACTCAATAACTTGCGTGCTACAGAAATTGCTGATGGCAAACGTTCTTGAGCAAGCCACCAGCTTTATGGATGCCGATTACAATTAAGTGAATGCGCTGACTACAGTTTAAGGGAACAGGCAGTACAAAAGCTACTTACAGCTTCGGCAAAGTACTGGTTCTGCTCCATTAATGCCATGTGTCCGCCCGGTTTGATAGTGACTCTTTCAGCTTGAGGTAATTCTGCTTTCATGCGATCGCTCGCTACGGGTTTAGTTGCTATATCTGTTGCACCACAAACAACCAAAACAGGAACGTTAATTTTTGCCAGTGTCTCTGTTTCCTCATGTTTAAACATTGCCAATGTACCGCGAGCTAGAACTCCAGGCGAACCTAATGCTGATAATATCGCTGCAAAATTAAGTTGACCGCGTGTTTCTGTACCTGTAAATCCGGATAATTCTACGCTCACATACAGCAAACCATTGAGATATGAAAGCCAAGTCATCAACCATAGAATCGGTGACAGCGCGATCGTGAGGTACAACAGGGGTTCAAGTAATGGCTTTTGCAATTTACGTATCAAACTGCTAAAAATACAAGTCTTGACTGGATTGGTGTAGGTAGTATCTACAAGAATTAAGCCAGCGACCCTTCGCCCCAAATGCTCTGGAAATAACCTACAGAATGTCAGGTTAATCATCCCGCCCATACTGTGTCCGAGCAAAATAACTGGCTTATCTCCTGCTATGGCAACAACGGCTTCTAAATCGCGGGCATATTTCTCAAGGGAGTAATCGTTATTTTTTGGTCTAGTGGATTTTCCCAGCCCTGGTAAGTCCCAAACAATCACGCGGAAGCGATCGCTCAGTTGTCGCTTAGCATAGTACCACACCGTACTGTTGGGTCCCCAACCGTGTGAGAGAATAATTGGTGGTGCATCTTCATCTCCATAAAATTCTACTTGCAATACGCTACCATCAGGTCGTGACAGACGCTTTACGGTTTGGCTGCGGATAAATTTTGGTTCTTCTACTCCACGACGACGTAGCAGGGGCAAACTTATAAAACGACCGCCAAAAGACCACAAAACCATCGCCAGCCCACCTACTAAATATGGAGTCCCTACCAATTCCCGTTCATACCACTCATAAAGAATGTAGATTCCCCCACCGAGAACCCCAATCGATAGCAGTTGAAAGAACCATACGAGCAGGAAATTGAGAGGCACGAACACCATGAGCTTAAACCTCATAAGCTGCGTTGTCTTTTAGGTTCATACCACAGTGACAATCGTTTAATTTTCCACCTCAAGAATGATTTAAAAGCTGTTCTTAGGGCGATCGCAATTTAATGACTTAGAAGTTTGAGATATTATTGAAATTTTCCTAGATTCAATTTAGTCAGAAATGCCTGAAATGGCTGTAAGTCAACAGGTTGACTGCGAAAACCGATGTAACCATCCGGACGGACAAGGTAAAGGCACTCGAAATGTGCGCCATAGCGACAGTGCATTTCGCCAGTAGTATCAATCAATTCCAGGTCATTACCACTGATGGATTGAGTTGTAACGAGGTAGGGTTGAATCAATGCCCCATGTTGAGCTTTTATCTGTTGAACCCATCGATTTAACTGTTGAATGCGTTGCGGCTGGACAGAAATGCCCGTAAATATCAATAATTGATGACGTGGATCGTTTGCCCAAACTTCAAATAATCGTTGGGTCTTGCCTTTTGCAACTACACCGATGGCATCAGGAGCGCGATCGCCCGCAGTTGCACCTCGATCAAAATCAAAATGGTCGCGGATTCCAGGAGATGAACCACTTTGAAACAACGTTTGCAATCGCTCTAAGAGCGGCATTTCATATTCATCTACGATGGAGCTATGGCGATAGTTAATGGTAAAACCAGCGATCGCCCGCCGACCTAGCGATTGCACAAATCCTAAATGGGTAGCGAAGGTGAGTAGGTGATTTCGCAGGTCAGTGGCGATCGGCTGGCGGAGCATGAGGGCGTGTTCTGCTACTTCTGTGGCAGGTAACAACTGTTTGATAATGGGATAGCGTTCGCTGTGGTAACTATCTAACAACGCCTCGTTACCAAAGCCTTTAAGAGATAGAGCGAGTTTCCACGACAGGTTGTAAGCATCTTGAATTCCCGCATTCATCCCCTGTCCTCCAACCGGGCTGTGAATGTGTGCCGCATCGCCAGCCAGGAATACCCGTCCTTGACGGAATTGCTGCACCATCCGACTGCTAATGTAAAAAGCAGAAGCCCACGTGATGTCGTGAAGCCGTGCGTTAATGCCAGGATGTTCATCCATTAATGCTTGCATCAATTCCAGTGTTGGTTTTTCGGGCTTCATGCGTGGATCGTCTTGTTGCATGGAGACGATGACTCGCCAAAGTCCTCCAGGCATTTCTCCAAACACCAACATCGATTTTGAGTTCATGTAGAGATATCCATCCTCACCGGGTCTTTCCTGTTCCCAGTCAATCTGGCAATCAACGAGATACTGTCCTTGCATCTTGACCCCTTCAAAGTCAAGATTGAGCAACTTGCGGACGGTGCTGCGTCCACCGTCACAGGCAACTAGGTAGGATGTTTCCACCTCTTCTTCATTACCATTGGCGTCTCGTAGAGTTACCCAAACATTGTCAGTAGTTTGTTTGAGTGCTGTCATTTCTACTGGACGCTCTACAACTACGCCAAGCTCTTCTAAGCGACTAAGCAAAATTCGCTCTGTCCCGCTTTGGGGCAGCATCAGCAAGAAGGGATAGGGAGCATCGAGTTCGTCAAAGGTGAGGCGACCAAGGTATTTACCCTCAGCATAGAAAGAGAAACTATGCACTTGCCGTCCCTGCTCCAGCATGGGTTGTAAGACTCCCATGTGTTCAAAAATTTCCATCGTGCGGGAGTGAGTGCCTAGTGCCCGCGATTCTATTAGGGGACGTGGCATAACTTTATCGACAATGCGACAGGAAATGCCCTGTTGTGTGAGTGCGATCGCCATAGTCAAACCCGTTGGTCCAGCACCGACGATCAATGCTTGTGCTTGAGAGTGAGTCATCGTGTTGCCATTCTTCTTTAATGCGTCTCATTAAATTTTACTAAACTGTTTAGTAAACTTACCACACGGTTTAGTAAAATAATCCTTAAGATGGAGTCAGTTAAACTCGCTTAGTTTGGTAAAGCCCTCAAGTTTCCTAAGCTCATCTCAAACCGGAAGCAGATTTATGGCAGCAAGAGCAGTGCAGATCGACGAAAAGTTAGATATTAATTCCTCTCACCCTTTAAAAATGAGCGATCGCAACTTAATGAAGAGTGTTGTTGACTAGGTTGTCATTTTACCTTTTAGCAAAAGATAAATAGAACCAGGTAACCAAAAACCCAAAACTATGGATAAACGCGAAGCGACTCCTATCCAGTTCAAGCTGCGATCTTGAAAACTGCTATATATTGAGAAAACACAGGAGACAACACCGATTGCACCGATGATTCGTAAGGTAATGGGATGACTTTTAGGAAAGAAACACGCAACAGCAAACGTTCCACACAATCCTACCAATCCTGCCAGAAAAAGTATGAATTCTAGCTGTTTGTCGGGTGGTCGAGTAGCAAATACATCTGGAGCCTGTACCAGAAGAGAAACAGCAGCTACTATTGATGATATTCCCAGCACAATCCATACAGTTCTACTCACGATCGCTCTCCCACAGGAAGTTAACTGTGTACTCCATCCTCTATTTCATTCTTGAGGATTGTACTGGTAGTATTCCCATAAATTCAAACTTTATAATAGAATTCGTGTTTGAAATCGCACATAAAACTTAATATCCTTGCCAGACAAAATAGGGAATTATTCCCGCTACCATACCTAAAACAGCAGTTACAGTCGTCGCCAAACGTGTTTGTAATTTACCATACTTGTACTGGAAATTCTGTAATAAGAGAGCAGTGCTGCTCGCTATTGACCAACTCATAATTATGAAGCTGAAAAAGAGAGCTTTAGTAGCATCTAATGTTCCCATTTCTACTTGAGTTGTACTAATTAACCAAATTCCATTTAGCATTCCACAAAGAACTATAATCTTGTCTTGGGGGATTTTAAAAAAACTAATTCTTAGAAGAAAGATTGTAGAGATAGGTAAACTAAGGACAAGAATCATAAAAGCTCCAACGATCAATGAATTAAACATACTCTTTAAAAGAGTAAAAGATATGAAAATTTCCAGACCGAGCAGTACACTTATAAATGTACGACCAAGCTTGTCATGTTTATCTTCTAAAAAATTTACTTTATTCTTGATATGGAAATCTATTAAATTACGAGCAAAAATATAACAAAAGACACTTGTAGATAAGTTTATAAGGAAGAAAGGTAGCCCAAAAACAGAAAAAATAGAAAAAGTCCCTAAAATACCCCCAACTCCAGAAAGAAAACCTGCGCCAGCCAGAATACCGTTATATGCAAGTTTTTTAGGTATTAAACTGGCTAATACTAAATTGATTGCAAGTGCTAGAAATTCACAACCAACCAAATTAGTGAGAGATTTCCGCGTGAGAAATCCAACAGCCAAACTCATTAAACAGTACCAAAAGAAACAAAAGCATATACAAGAGAAGGTATTATTTTTTATATTTTTAAGTATCATAATTTAAATGACTGGTAGATGAGATAGTATCAATCCGGTTAATTATCAAAGCGATAAGACGATTTTTTCCGTGCTCTGGTAAGCTCTCTTCAATTTAAAAGTTATTTAACTTGCTAGCATTGCATACCCTTCGTTTCACCAATCAAATAAGATTGCTGTAGTTGCTCTGTCTTCGCTATCACCAACAATGTATAGCGTTAATTAAGAAAATTTGTACTTATCGGTAGAAATTAACCGTATATTGCCAATTTAACCCATTCTTAAAATTTTTATACTGTAAATTCTACGGATTCCGCTCAAAATCTAAATTTTGTAGTTTTTCACAATCATTCTTGAAAAAAAGTTCGCCCTGAGGGTATTTGGAAAGCAGAAATCTTGAGACAGTGCTTGGGGCTTAGGTTCAGCCAAGGAATGAAAACAACGTACCTTGTAGCCCCACTTGGAATTTTCTGGTGTTTAAATAAGCAAATACTGGAGTGTTTATGAAGTTAGGTAAAGCTTTTTTAAGTTTTAGGATGATTTGATTGAACTATGTAGAGGTACTGATATCTTTAAAAAACATACCTTAGAAGCAGAGGTTTAAGAAATGAACGGTTCAAATACTCCAAATCCAATCGGTGTATCAGTTGCAATGGGAGCTTTAGTTGTGCTGACAAGTGCTGGAATCATTACCATCATGAGCCTCTTCTAGGGCAAAAAATTTTAAATTTAATAAAAAACTTTACAAAAGCCCCTCCAAAAAATGAGAGGGGTTTTTACATTTAGTAACAACGTTTTAAGAAGGTAGAATTTTCTCCCTTGTCTCCCCCCTCTCCCTTATCTCCCTTATCTCCCTTATCTCTCTTATCTCCCCCCTCTCCCTTGTCTCCCCTCAATCCCCAGGAACAAACTTAACGAGAGAAGCATCTGTTATGGGAAATAGCTTTTCAGATACATCGGTATCTAGCTAAGTCGGTCAGGTATCTTCCTGGTTAAGCGCAAGTAATGGTAATGTTTAGATCAACGACTCCCTATAAAAGAAGTATTCAAAAGTTTTTCGCTACTATCGCGTTCTTTGCTCCAATATTAGTAGCACTTCCGAGTTATGCTGAAAAACCAGAACACGTTAAACAGCTAACGGAAACTAACAGATGTTCTAAATGCGATCTTAGTTACACTAACTTCAGCCGGAAAAATCTCGTTCGTGCTGACTTGTATGATGCTAATTTAACAAATGCAGACTTAAGTGGTACAGACTTAAGTGGTGCCGATCTTAGAGATACTGATTTAAAAAGTGCTAAGTTATTCCGTGCAAATCTATTTCGCACTGACTTGAGTGGAGCTAATTTAAGTAATGCCGATCTCAGTGGTGCTAATTTAAGTGGTGCAGACCTCAGAAATGCTAATTTAAGCAATACAAATTTAAGTAATGCCGATCTCAGTGGCGTCAGTCTCAGTGGAGTTACTCTCACTAATGCGGATCTTCGGGGCGTGCGATTGAATAATGTCAACCTGAATGGTGTGAGTTTTGATGGGGTGAACTTGAGTGGCGTAGATTTGAGAAATGTGAATCTTATTGGTGTTTCTCTCAATGGTGTTAACCTCAGTAGGGCAAACTTGGATAGCTTTAACTTGAGAGGCGTGCAGTTGAAAAGTGCCAATCTCAGTTATGCTAACTTGCGCCGTGCGGATTTGAGTAATACCAACTTGCAAGGAAGTAATTTGCAATATGCCAATCTTGATAACGCCGACTTAAGTGGCGCACAACTCGCGGGTGTGAATTTTAGGGGCGCAACTCTGCTTGATGCAGATCTTAGGGGTGCGAATATAGATACCGCTCAGTTACCAAGTGATGGTTTTATTGCGGAGGCTCCCGATTATACCCGCTGGGGGGATAATCGTTATAAAAAGAGCGATTATAAGAATGCGATCGCCTACTACAATCGAGCAATTGAAGTCAATTCCAAATTTGCGGAAGCTTACACGAGTCGGGGTCTTGCTAAGAGCCAACTGGCAGATAATGAAGGTGCGATCGCCGATTACAATAAAGCCATAGAAGTTGACCCCAATTATGCCAGAGCATACAACAGTCGGGGATTAACGCGCCTCGACCAAAAAGACTACCCAGCCGCCTTAGCTGATTTTAATAAGGCGATCGCTATAAATCCTAAATATGCCGAAGCGTATAACGGACGGGCGACAATTTACCGCATTCAAAAAGATTATGCAGCTGTCATTGCAGATGCTTCTGAAGCTATTCGTCTAAATCCTAAATTATCTGAGGCATATAATAGCAGGGGTGTGGCTCAGTATGCCCTGAAAAACTACACCGCAGCACTTAAAGATTTTGACAAAGCCATTGATAATTCTAACAATTGGGCTTGGGCTTATTTCAATCGGGGGCTGACTCGTCAAGCTCTAGACGATTACAAGAATTCAACAAAAGATTTCGATAGGGCTATCGAGCTAGATAGTGATTATACTGAAGCGTATTATCAACGAAGTCTTGCTCGCTTTGCTCGTAAGAAGTATGATGATGCGATTAAGGATTGCGATCGCGCGATTGAACGCAATTCCAAGTACGCAGAAGCCTATGAAAACAAGGGGAATTCCCTGTTGGCTTTGAAAAAGGTATCTGAAGCTAAGCAAGCTTTTGAGCAGGCTGCAAAAATCTACAATCAGCGCAATGACACTAGTGGTTTAGAAAGGGTGCAACAACTGATTGCAGCGCTGTAAGGGAACACAAAAAAATAAATTTCTCTGAAGAAAAACATCCCAACTCTACTACGTTGGGATGTTTTTCTTATACTAATTCTATATGAGGTTGCGCTTAAAATTCCCTCACATTAGAAATGTGGGGCTATACAAACAAAGTCCGCCTGCGCGGACTAATTAGATGCATCTTTATCTTTATAGAAAATTGGTATTAGATATTTTTTGCTAGCAAATATGGGGATACAATTACCTATGCTTGCGACAAAGCGGCGCGTTAAAAATTGCAATTTACTTCAAATGGTTGTGAAATAATATATGGTTTTGATTCAAAATTCCTGTCATGAATGTCATAACTTGATTCCGTTTAAAATTGGGCAAACAGCAATCAATAATAAGCTAAGATGGTACATTTCCTATAGTTGTCCTTTTTGTGGCTCTTCAATGGAATTTGACGGGATTGGCTACTCACCAGAAGAGATACGACAAGAAATTTTGAAAGATGAGGGAGAATGGGAGATAATAATCGAAAATTTTAACCAACAAAAGCAAAATATTACCAAATCATTACGCAAAATACTAGAACTGTCTGCATTAGAATTACATCAAAAGCTTAAAACTCTTAGGGAAAACCCTTCCATTCTATATAGTGGTACTCAATCTGAAATGGAATGGCTGTATACCTATCTCAAATCAGATGGTATAGAGTCAATAGTTTTGCAACCTAAGATAGCAGAAAGAATGAATAGTTCAACTAATAAATTTGATATATGGGTTGAGATCGATGAGTATAGTACAACAGAGGAGCAGCATTTTGATGATGAGTTTTGCAATGCAATAATACAGTTTTTGGATGGTTCGCGAATTGGTCTTAATATCTGGAGTGAAAAATACTTCTACGATCGAGTAAAAAATCTTGAATGGGTAGAGGAACAAGTTGCCATTTTGCCAGATCTTGTAGTACGAGATTTCAACGCTTCATCGATTCGGCAAGCTATTACAAACCTAGTGAATAAACACAATTGGTTGGAAGGACGCGGCTTTCCTTATCAAAGCGACGACTGACTCCACAGTGATATAAAATTTTGCCTGCTTGTTCGTGATACTGAATTTCTCTACATGACTTGCCGTGCAGTGTAAGATATGAAAGCGTATCAGTTCACTTGAGGCAATGCGATTAATTTTGTACAGCAAGCCGGGATGTCATTTGTGTGAGGGTTTACAAGAAAAGTTGGAACAAATTGTGGAGAAGCAAAGTATTACATCTCTACAATTGGAAATTCGGGATATTACGACTCGTGACGATTGGTTTCAGGCGTATCAATACGAGATTCCAGTACTTTGTCTTGTAAACAGTAGAGGCGCTGAGGAAGAGGGAACAGAGCAGCCTTTACCTCGCCCTTCTCCTAGAGCGACGGTGCAGCAGCTGGAAAAAACGCTTCAGAAGTATGTTTAGAAGAAGTTTTTTGTAAAAATGGTATCATGTCTGGTTAATTATTAGTTTGTAGTTGCGCTGTCTTCGTATGCATTCCAACTACAAACTGAAAAATTAAGTGTTTATCCGCCGAACTTGATATGACTCGCTCTTCCTAAAAACAAACTGAACAAACAGATGCCTAATACTGAGAGTTTTAATGATAACCAAAAAGAAATTTCCGAGGAAGTCAGGCAGTCTGCTGAACAAGCACGAGAGTCTGCTGAACAAGATAGGCAGTTTGCTGAAAACGTTCGTCACTTAGAGGAGGAAGTACGGCAGAAGAATGAAAAAGTACGAGTTGAAAGCGAAAAAGCACGAGAGTCTGCTGAGCAAGCACGAGAATATGCTGAACAAGCACGAGAGTATGCTGAACAAGCACGGCATGAACGAGAGCAGCAACAGATAATTCTAAACGAGATTCAACAGACTCTCAAAGAAATACAAGCTAGAACAAGTGACGCGGGTCTATAACAGTGGTTTGCTCTCTAAATCAGCAATTGCGCTGATTAATACCTCTGGCTCAACAGGTTTGGCAAGATGCCGTTGAAAGCCAGCTGCCATTGCCTGCTGATAATTAATATCCCCCGCATAAGCAGTCAAGGCGATTGCCAAAACTTGTCCACCCTGTTCTGGTAGGAGCGATCTCACTTGCTGCATCAGCTTATAGCCATCCCGATTTGGCATCCCAATATCACTAAGCAGCACATCTGGCAGGAATTGGGTTAACAGTGCTAACGCTTCATCTGCGGAAGTGGCTGTCATGACGTTTGCTCCGGCTTGCTCCAATACAAAAGCGATGAACTCTAACGAATCGATCTCATTGTCAACTACTAAAATTTGCGTGCCTTGTAAACTACCAGCACCCTCAGAGGGGTGATTGTCTTCATGCTCTTGGGGTTGAGCAGGTGTAAGCGGCAGCCTCACCGTAAAGGTTGCCCCCTGTCCTTCACCCGGACTTTCTGCCCACACCGTCCCACCATGCGCCTCAACCAATTGACGCACGATCGCCAACCCCAAGCCCAATCCTCCAAATCGGCGGGTAGTCGCTCCATCAGCTTGCCGAAAGTAGTCAAATACAAATGGCAAAAAGTTGGGATGAATGCCAATGCCTGTGTCACGGACGGTAATTTGGGCATACTTTGTCATTTTTCCTACCCTGCAGGAAACTGCTGACGCGTCTGTGTCATTTGTCATTTGCTCTTTGCCTTTAAGTGATGACATTGACAAACACACTTCGAGCCGCCCTCCTGACGGTGTGAACTTAACCGCATTGGAGAGGAGATTCCAAACGACTTGCTGTAATCGGGTGGCATCTCCCAAAATAGATGGAATTTGAGGAGCGAGCGTTGTCTCTATCTCAATCGATTTGGCTTGGGCTGCCAACTGTACAGTTTCAATGGCTGCTTGAATGGTTGCCGCCAGATTAACTTGCCCCACATTTAGACTGAGCTTACCGCGTAGAATGTGGGAGATATCCAGCAAATCCTCAATCAGTTGGGCAAGCAATCTGGCATTTCGCTCAATGGTTGCCCAGGCTTTCGCTGTTTGGGCTTTATCTAGATTGCCTCTTTTAATCATCTGAAGCCAACCCAAAATTGGATTAAGGGGCGATCGCAACTCGTGCGATAGCACTGCCAAAAACTCGTCTTTCATTCGGTTGACTTCCTGCGCCTGCTGGTAAAGACGGGCGTTGTCTAACGCCAATGCTGCCCGATGTCCTAATTCTTCTGCCACTGCCACATCTGACTTTTGGTAGTAGCGCTTGGAGTTTGCGCTTAAGCAAATGGTTAATACTCCGAGTTTTCGACCATGAGCAATCAGAGGGACGGCGATTAGCGATCGCATCTGGCAGTCTCGCATGAATTGCAGATGGTCAGCACTGGTGGCTGCTGTTTGCATCCATGCCTCAGTGACATAAGGCACAAAGTTAGCTTTGCCACTGGCAAGGACGTTCATAACGGGATGGCTTTCATAGTCTTGCGGCGGCACATAACGCTGTAACTGCTCAAACCAATTGAGCATTGTCGGATCGCGGTGATGCCAGCCAACTCGTTCGATCTGGTGATTGGAATTGAGGAGATCGAAGAAACAAAAGTCAGCTAGAAACGGCACGGAGATCCGCGCAATATTAAACACTGTGGTTTTGTAATCGATCGATTTTGCCAAAACTTGACTGGCATCTGCCAGAAAACGCTCGCGTTCCTCTGCCTGGTGCGATCGCGTTCTATCTCGCAAAATCTTGACCAGTCCCTGAACGTCGCCTGCTTCATTGTGCAGTTGCATCATCAAGCCACTGGCAAAGAAACGGCTGCCATCTTTACGAAGGTGCCAGCGTTCATCTTCTGCCCGTCCCTGGGTCAGAACGGTCTGAAGTTCCTGCTCGGCTTGTCCGGTTTCTTTATCCTCCGGTGTAAAGATAATGCGACTGTCATGACCGATAATTTCTGCCTCTTTGTAGCCTAACAACCGCTCGGCTCCAGAATTCCAACTGGTGATGTGTCCATTAAGGTCGAGCGTAAAGATGGCATAATCTTTCGCACTTTCAACAATTAGACGAAAACGGGATTCACTTTCGCGCAAGGCGGATTCTGCTTGCTGGCGTTTGGCTTTGTCCTGTTTGCGCCCGGTAATGTCTCGAAAATAAATACTGAAACCAGCCTTACAGGGATAGGCATGAATTTCTAGCCACATGGAAGAAGGTTCATCGAACACCTCAAAATGTGCTGCACCCGGTTCTGCCACAATCCGACGATAAGTTTGCTCCATGACTGTACCAATCGCCCAGGGTTGCATTTCTTGCCACGTCTTAGCAGTCATTTCCTCCGGTTGCAGTTTCGTTAATCGGGCAGCTTCCTGATTGACATAGGTAATTCGCCATTCCCGATCGACACACACGAAGGCATCTGTAATACTTTCAAGAATATCAATGGCTCGTTGCGCCGATTCATCCAAGGCTTGACGGGTTGCCTCAGCTTCAGCACGGGCAACTTGCTCGCGCTGCAAGGCAACAATAGCCGTTTGACGCAGATGAATACTCTGTAGGGCAGCAGAGGTAAAGTCAGCAAGGCTGGTCATAATCCGCACGTCTTCAGCATCAAACCGCCGTGCTTCGTCATGGGACACAATCCAGATCGTACCCAACGGTTGATTAGCATTCATCAACGGAATCACTAAACCTTCAACAATGATAGGTTTTGCTATCTTAAGGTAGGGGAAGTACCGCTCGGGATAGGAATAAAGTTGAGGAGCTTGGCGGTCCAGACAGATGCCGCAGGGACTAAAGTTTTTGGGGGTTGTCTCTCCCTCATAGCTTGCTAACGCTCCAGCAAGCGCACTCCAGCGAAAGATTTCTTCCCCATCATGAGTCACTTCCAGTAAGCTCACTCCAGCGGTTCCCGCCAGACAAAGCTCCTTCGCAGCAGAGACTAAGGCTTGGAGCATCATTTGAGGTTGCTCTGCCAGTTGCCGAGTCAGCAAGTGAAGAGATTGAATTTCAGCCTGTAAGTTAGGGGTTCTAGGCGATCGCTCAGCTAACGCTGCTGTCATCAAAATATCGTCTAAACTTACAGAAGGAACTGTTTCAGACATCCAATTTCTCCTCTGGGAAATATTTCTTCAACAAAGCTTTCCCAGGTTCGCCAAGCGATCGGGTCATCACTCTCTAGATTTAGATAAAATTATCATAGGACAAGTAGTATAACCCAGCTTACCTTCTTAAGACAGAGATGGGAAATTTTCTCCAATCGGAGGAGAAGTAGCTAATAAGCCTTATTGCTCCTAGCTAGAAACATAGGGGTGGGTGCGTTAGGTAGGGTACTGTACAGATAAAAAAAAGGTGTATTCTTAGCGATAAGATGGCTACAAATTTGCTGTCGTAATTGAGTTAATGGCAAGCAGGTGAGCGATCGCTCTTACGGCACTCGCCTATGAGTACAGAAGCCCCGTCCGCAGGGAGCGGCGGGGTAGTTCGCAAATGTCTTCCTTCTCAATCAGATTTACTTTTGATTTCTTCAGTCAGTGTTGTTGTCCATTGAGAAACTTCTTCTACTGTCAAATTCCCTGCAGGCTGAAGCCTTCCATCCTTATATCCCCACTTTTCTACATCAATAAGATACTGTAATGGTGAGAGTAGCGTTCCCTGACAGAGTTTTTCCTTTGGGGGGGGATTGTTGATTTCATCTTGCAACCGCTTGGATAATTCTTGCATTACCCAGTTTGGTATGCGCGATCGCTCTGCTGGGTAGATAAAGCCAAAAAGAATTAAATGGCTGAAGAGGACTCGCCAGTCTGAGCCAAAGCAATGAAGCAGGTATGACCAATCTAAATGTTCAGCACAAGTGAGAATTACGTGAGCAACATCTGCTCCGTCATAGCGATCGCGAGCCATGATGAAGGACTTTGACCACAATAGGTCTTCAGGCGAACAAATTCGGACGGGAATACCCAGCACTTCCACGCTGACAGCACGCTGAAACCAGCCATTATCAACTTCAGTAATACCATTAGCAGAGTTAAAGATAATATCAACAAAGTTTTCACCACAGAAGGCTTTCGCTAACCAGTGTTGTGAATGCACTTCAGTATGACAACTCGCCGCAGATAGAACTTCCATAATTCGCTCTTTATCTTCTGGGCGAACGAAAATATCCAAATCCTTTGTCGGACGTGCAATACCCGTGTGGCGCTCAAAAGCAAATGCTCCTGCAACCAGAAATGGCACTTTAGACTCATTTAGGAGTTGGAGTGCTTGACAGTAGAAAGCGCGAGTTTGCGGTTCGAGTTCAATTTGAGTAATTATCTCAGTTTGCATATTCTTTATATTTGACTTCCCAGATCCTTTTAAACCCTCGTTTTCAGGCTTTTACCTAAAAATGAGGGAGACAAATGCGTAACTGCGTAAGAACTCGATCGTCCTTGAAAACTCAAAATAAATCTTCAATCCAGAGAGCGAAGCCGTACTCTGTAAAAATACTGATATATCTTAAAAACAAATGCTCCTATTGATGCATGAAAATCTACCCAGTAACTGCGCCATGATTGAGTTAAGTTGAATGGGGAAAAACTGATGGCGACAACGAAGGATGTAGTGCGTATAGCAGCAGTAGGAGATATCCATTGTACCAAGACATCTCAGGGAACCTTACAACCCGTGTTTGAGCAAGCGAGCGAGCTTGCCGACGTACTGTTGCTATGCGGCGATTTAACAGACTACGGGCAGCCTGAGGAAGCCCAAGTTCTTGTCAAAGAGCTAGCATCTGCCAAAATTCCAACTATCGCTGTGTTTGGCAATCACGATTATGAATCTGGAAAGCAAGATGAGGTCAAACAAATTCTTACCGAAGCAGGTGTGCGGGTGCTTGATGGGGATGCTTGTGAGATTAAGGGTATTGGTTTTGCTGGGGTGAAGGGATTTGCTGGCGGCTTTGGTTCTAAGGCGTTAGGAGCTTGGGGTGAAGAAGCCATCAAGCATTTTGTCCATGAGGCAGTGAATGAAGCCTTAAAACTAGAATCTGCATTAGCGAGATTGGAAACTTCTCAGCGCATTGCTGTACTTCACTATTCCCCAATCCAGGCTACCGTCGAGGGTGAACCGCCAGAAATTTTTCCATTTCTCGGGTCGAGTCGTCTTGAGGAACCACTCACCCGATATTCGGTGACTGCTGCTTTTCACGGTCACGCTCATAACGGTCATATAGAGGGGCGAACCATAAGTAACATTCCGGTGTATAACGTATCCATGCCGCTTCTGAAGAAAACGCTTCCCGACCAACCACCTTTTCACCTGTTAGAACTTGCAGTTGATGCAGGGGTTGTGAGTGTTTAATTGTTACGAATGTTGAAATAAATACGGGAAGTAATGCATCTTGTGGGGTGGGCTATCTTGCCCGCCCCAAAATAATTGTATTAAAATCAGAAAAACTCCCCAGGGCTAGTGAAGTAGACAATATAAAAATATTTACTCTTGAAAACCAACGGTTACGGCGTATGTAATCTCACATCTCACTTCAAGTCACCTCATGGGCGAATGGCAGCACTTCTCGAATGAAATCGAGTGGCTTTCTCCGTGCAAGTTCGCTTCCGTTCGCTGTGAAATCGCATCGCAGTTGCCAAGGTAAAACAATGGAAACACAAATATACAAATATCCGCGTACCCATCATATTGAGGGTTCGCGACTGCAACCTGGGGATGAAGATCTTGATAGCGTTCCCTTTAGCAGCATACAACAGCAATATGCAGTCGTCGAAGAAAAAGTAGATGGAGCAAATGCTGCTATTAGTTTCGGTGTTGATGGTCAACTCCAATTGCAAAGTCGGGGACACTATCTCACGGGAGGACAGAGGGAAAAGCATTTTAATCTGTTCAAACAGTGGGCAAATACCCACGCTGTTGCTTTTTGGCAGGTGTTGGGAACTCGTTATATTTTGTTTGGTGAATGGCTTTACGCCAAGCACACTGTGTTTTACGACGCTTTACCTCATTACTTTCTTGAGTACGATGTGCTGGATTTGGAAAAGCAACAATTTCTGAGTACGTCTAGCCGCAAGCAGTTATTAGGGGGGTTACCATTGGTTTCCGTACCCGTGCTGTTTGCTGGGGAACTCCTATCTCACAAACAACTGATAGGATTGCTGGGCAATTCCCATTACCAAACTCCCCAACATTTAGAACGCTTTCAGGAACTTTGCCAGGAACGGGGACTGGATGTAGAACGTTCTCTCAAGCAAACCGACCAAACAAATCTTATGGAAGGTTTGTATATCAAGATTGAAGTGGGAGATACGGTAACTGCACGCTACAAGTACGTTCGTTCGAGCTTTTTAACAACTATCAAGCAATCAGATGGGCATTGGCTCAACCGCCCCATCATACCCAATATTCTGCGTCCTGATGTCGATTTGTTCCAACCATGAATACTTCTGTTTCTTCAATATCTTGGTCGTTTCCTCACTGTCCTGACGAAACGAACTGGTCGCTCGATTGGTCGGCGTTAGAATCTGAGTTTGACTGGCTCAGTGCTTTGGCTGACTGTCCTCAAGACCCCCGCTACCATGCTGAGGGTGATGTTCTGATACACACGCGTTTGGTATGCGAGGCATTGGTTGCTTTACCTCAATGGCGATCGCTACCTCCAAAGGAGCGTTCTGTTTTATTTGCTGCTGCTTTGCTACACGATGTTGCAAAACCAGCCGCCACTCAAATAGAAGAAGATGGCGCTATCTCCTCTAAAGGTCATGTCCTACAAGGAGCAAAAATGGCACAAGAGATTCTCTGGGATTTGGATGTTCCTTTGAGAGAACGGGAAGCAATTGTTGCTTTGGTAAAATTTGGCAGTTTGCCTTTGTGGTTTTGGGATAAGCCCAATCCAGAACAGTCTGTTATTAGAGCTAGCCAAATTATACGTTGCGATATGCTGGCAATGCTTGCTGAAGCTGATGTTCGGGGGCGTTATTGCAATGACCAAGCCCAGTTGTTTGAGCGGATTGAGTTTTTCCGCGAATTTTGTCAGGAAAATATGTGCTTGGAGTACCCGCGATTGTTTCCATCGGCTCACAGTCGGTTTGTTTATTTTCAAAAAGAGAATAGCTACCCAGATTATGATGCTTATGATGACACTCGCTTTCAGGTTGTTCTCATGTCGGGATTGCCTGGTTCTGGTAAGGATACCTGGATTCAGGAAAATCTGGCAGACTGGGAAGTTATTTCTTTAGATGAATTGCGAAAGACAATGGGTGTTGACCCAGATGATGACCAAGGAGTTGTCACCAATCAAGCAAAAGCGATGGCTAAAGAATATTTGCGATCGGGACAATCGTTTGTTTGGAATGCAACGAACCTGAGCCGTCAGTTACGCGGGATGTTGATTCGCCTGTTTTCCAGCTATCAAGCCAGGATTCGCATTGTTTATTTGGAAGTTCCTTGGGATGAGTTGTTGCACAGAAATCGCAATCGCGACGCCATGGTACCTGAAAAAGTGCTTTACCGAATGAGGAGCCGTTTGGAAGTTCCCAATATTATCGAAGCGCAACAGGTGGATTGGATAACTCAATAGAAGGTAAAGGGTGGGTAATACCACCCTTCTATTTTTTATTAAAAAAACTGATGTTTTACCTTCAAAATTTGGAAAATATTTTATCAATGAGTTGCGTAAATTCTCGGTTTAACCCAGATAACTTTTATAACTGCACCTAAAACGCAGTTTTACACAACCTTAGTACACAAACAAGGAACTTAAATATGTCTATCAATGGAACTTACCTCAGCGACACACTTTACGGTACTGAAGGTAACGATGTTATCTATGGGTATCCCGCTTCTGGTTACGGCTCTGGTTACGATGATTACGATGGCTACGATACTTTATTTGGCTTTGGTGGTAATGATACCTTGTATGGTGGCAATGAAGATGACACCCTTTACGGTGGAGACGGAAATGATACTCTCTATGGCGGTCTGAATCCAACATACTCTGGTAATGACAAACTCTATGGTGGATACGGTGACGATCTCCTCTATGGTGGTGCTGGCAATGACGAGCTTTCTGGCGGTAGCGGCGATGACAAGCTGTATGGTGAAGCTGGTAATGACAAGCTTACTGGCGGCTATGGCTACGATACCTTAACTGGGGGTGCAGGCGCAGATACTTTTATTCTGGGTGAATGGGGAACTGTCTATGATAATGGATTGGGATTTGACACTATAAAAGACTTTAATTGGGCAGAAGGTGACAAAATTCAAGTCACTGGAAGTTTGAGTGATTACTCACTCAGCAACTTTGGTAATGGAGTAGATATCCTTTATAAAGGTGATTTGATTGCCTATGTCGAGAATACTCAGAACGTTATTATTGGTGCAGACTTTATTTTGGGTTAATCAGTACAGTTCTGCCTTGAAAATAATAAGGCGTTCCTGACTTTAAAATAGAACTTATACCCCCCTTAATCCCCACGCATGAAAGGGGGGAAATGGAAAATCCAATTCCCTCCCCAATGCATCTTACGGTGTACACACTAGTCTTCTAAAGTGCATTAAAAGCGGTTTCGATCCCCCCTAACCCCCCTTAAAAAGGGGGGAAATAGGTTTCCTATTTTCTACAACCGATCGCTTAGATACCAAAAATCTACCAAACTTAGCATATAAAGCAGGTAAGACTACCAATGTTAAAGCTGTAGAAGTGACTAAGCCACCTAAAACGACTATCGAAAGTGGTTGCAAAATTTCCTTACCCGCACCACTTTCTACAACCAGTGGTGCTAATCCCAAAGCTGAGGTAAAAGCTGTCATCAAAATAGCATTGAGACGTTCCATCGAGCCTTCGATTAGAACTTCTCTCAAAGGCATTCCTTCTTTCAATTTTGTATTGTAATTATCGACTAATAACAATCCATTGCGTGTTGCTACTCCAAACAGGGTGATAAAACCAACTAAAGAAGCAATGGAAATTACACCACCTGTTAAAGCGACTGAAAAAACTCCTCCTACCAATGCCAAAGGCAAGTTAATCATAATCATGGCGGTGGAAGAGATTGATTTGACGGAAAGATACATGATGATGGTAATAATGATAAAAGCGATCGCACTAAAAATTAAAATATTTTGACTGGCTCTTTCTTGTGCCTCAAATTGACCTGCATATTCAATGTAATACCCAGAAGGTGGATGTACCTGTTGATTGACTTTGTTACGAATTTCATTCACAATGGAGCGTAAATCTCTACCGCTAGCATTAGCAGAAACAACAATGAGACGGGAGACATTTTCACGGTTAATCGTGTTTGGTCCAGTTCCACTATCAATTGTTGCTACTTGTGCGAGGGGAATTTTATTTCCACTAGGAGTATCAACTAATAAATTGCGAATCGTTTCTGTATTTTGACGTGCTTCTGCTTTTAACCAAACCACCAAATCAAAAGTTTGTTGTTGCTCTAAAATTTGTGATACAACTTTTCCATTTAAAGCAGTTTCAATTGTTTCAGAAAGCTTTCCGATGGTCAATCCATATCTTGAAGCAGCAGGGCGATTAAACTTAATTTGTACTTGTTCTATAGGAACTTGAGGTTCTAGTTGCAAATCAACAATACCCTCAACCGTTTTCATAACCTCATTGACTTGACTTCCGAGATTGCGAAGTTGTTCTAAGTCCGAACCAAAAATTTTCACTGCGATCGCACTTCTTACCCCTGATAAAACCTCATCCATACGGTGAGAGATAAAACCGCCAATATTTGGTGCAACTCCCGGTAACTTATCAAATTCTTCCCGCAACTTAGCAATAGCTCCCTCCCTATCTTCCATAGCTTTGGGGCTCAATTCAATGTCTAGGTGTGCTGAATTCACACCCGCCGCATCAGCATCACCAGGAGCGCGTCCAGAACGCAATTGCACGTAAGGAAATCTCGGATCGCCTTTCAGTGCTGCTTGAATTGCTTCACCTGCAGCATTTGTTGCTTCTAAAGAAACTCCAGGATAAAGAGTTAGGGTATTGACTAAAGTTTGCTCCTGAAATTCTGGCAAAAACACTCTGCCAAAAGAAGGAAAAATAATAGTTGCTGCTAGCAAACTAGCAGTTGCTATAGCTAAAACAATTCCAGAACGTCGGAGAGAAAACGTCAATAAGGGATAATAAAGTTGCTTAAAACATCTGGCAACCCAAGGCTCTCGTTCTGGTAAATAACCGTTAGGTAAAAGAATTGCACATAAAGCAGGAGTGACAGTTAGGGCGGTGATACTCGAAGCAATTACTGCTGCCATATAACCCAAACCCATAGGAATAAAAATACTACCCTCTACACCAGTTAAAGCAAAAACTGGAGAGAAAACAACTATAGTAATGATGGTAGCGCCAAAGACCGAGTCTCGGACTTCCTGACAGCCCTCAAAAACAACATCCAAAACAGGACATGGGTTGGGAGAATGTTTATTTTCTCTCAAACAGCGATAAACATTTTCTGCATCTACAATTGCATCATCAACAGCCGAACCAATAGCAACTGCTAACCCACCCAACGTCATTGTATTTAAACCCTGTCCCATCCAATTGAGTAACAACACTCCTACCAATAAAGATAACGGAAGGGCTGTTAAACAAATAGCTAAATTGCGCCAATTCATAAGAAAGGGTATTAAAATAATGGCGACAATAATAGCACCTTCAACTAAAGCCTCTCTGACATTTTCAATTGAAGAATCAATATAACTTTCTTGCCGAAATGTTGCTTGTACTTTCACATTCTTTGGCAAGCTAGCCATAACTTCTTTCATGGCTTCTTCAATAGCACGAGTTACAGTAGGAGTATCGGCTTGAGGCTGTTTGTTAATCATCACAATGATTGCCTTTTGACCGTTAAAACTCCCATCTCCCCGCTTAATAGCTGCTCCAATTTGCACGTCAGCAACATCGGATATTCTTACAGGCGTACCATTGCGAGCCGTAATCGCAGATTGCTGTAATTCTTCAAGAGATTCAATGCGCCCGATACCCCGAATTAACTTTTCGCGATCCGAAGTGATTAAATAACCGCCAGGGGCATTGATATTAGCAGCAGATGTAGCTTCTACTACGTCTTCTAAGGTAACATTATAAGCTTTTAACTTTTCTGGCTCGACTAAAACTTGATATTGACGAACATCTCCTCCATAAGCAACAACCTGACTCACCCCAGGGACAGCTAATAGACGATTGGTGACTAGCCAATCTACTATACGTCGCAGTTCCATCAAGGAAGTGGGAGACACGGGAGAGGGGGGATAGGGGGTAGACACGGTAGAATTTTCTTCCTTGTCTCCCTTGTCCCCAATATAAAAGGCATACTGCAACACTGTTCCAATGGGAGAACTGGTGGGAGATATCTGTGGTGTTTCTACTCCTTCTGGAAGTTTGCTTTGAGCTTGTTGCAACCGTTCTGTAACTAATTGGCGGGCTTGATAGATATCTGTTCCCCAATTAAAAATGATTTTAACAACGGAAAGCCCTGACGCACTTGCAGAACGGACTGCTGTAATTCCTGGAGTCCCGTTGATAGAACTTTCAATAGGTAAAGTGACTAGGGATTCTACTTCTTCAGGGGCTAGCCCCGGTGCTTCTGTTTGAATTTCGACTTGTGGAGGTGCGAAGGTGGGAAACACATCTAAGGGCATTTGGATAATTGTACGAAATATCCACAGAGTTAGAATAATTGTTCCCAAAATGACGAGCCAACGACGTGCGATCGCCCACTTAATAATACTACTTAGCATATTTGATAGATTACTTGTAAAATTTTTGACCTTTATCGGGCAATGCCATCACTCCATTCTGGTTTTTCTGTGTGAGTTTCTTCTGGTAAAGTGATGGACTTTATCGGTGGTTGAGAGTTGGTTTGACGACCAGACCAGAAAGCACCAGCGATGAAAGCGACAATTGCGATCGCAGTTCCTCCCCCTGCTGCTAGCAGCCAAAACAGAGGAGTTGGGGATGGGGAAGTAGGGGAATGGGAAGAAGTTTGTTGGATTTCTTTTCCTTTGTGAGAACTGCTTCTTAAGGATTGAGCATAAAGCTGAGGTACGCGTTGTGTGACGATCTCGTCTCCTTGAAATAAACCAGTCTTGACCTCAACCAGATCTCCAGAAGTTTGACCTAAGGTAACCTCAACAGGTTGGTAAGTATTACCGCTTTGCACGTAAACTTGTTTCTTGCCATTTGCCTCAACTATGGCAGAACTGGGAATTACCAAGCTCTCTGACAATGCTTCATTAGTGAGAATTTCAAGTTCTGCAAACATTCCCGGTTTGAGAACTCCACTTGTATTATCTATTTCTGCTTTTACAGAAACAACTCGTGTATCGCCTTCCACCACAGATCCAACGACAGCAATACGTCCGTTGAAAGTGAGATTGGGAACAGAAGTCACTTTAACGTTGACCTGTTGACCTGTCCTAACTTTACTTAAATCCTTTTCATAAATACTTGCTGTTGCAAAAACTCGGCGATCGTTGACAATGGTCATGAGCTTACCACCGGCATCTTCAAAAGATTGACCGAGAGTTGCTTCCCTATCAGCAATTTTACCGAATATTGGCGCAGTTACCGTTACCAATCCTTTTACGTTTGCTCGATTTCCCAGTTGTTGCAGCCGAGTTTCATAAGCAGCATTGCTAAGTTTAATACGCGATTTTGCCACTTCAACGGCTGCTTGAGCGCGTTTGAGTTGATTTTCAGCCTCAATCACATCGCGGCGGCTGTTTGCTTTGGTGAGTTCTGCTTTTGCTCGTGCTAGCTGGGTTTGAGATTCCAAAGCGGTGCGGCGTGGTAAGGCACCAGAGTCTGTCAATTGTTGGTCTTTTTCGTATTTTTCTCGAGAAAAAGCAACCACGCTTTGTGCTTCTGCTATCTCTGCTGCTGCAATCTGCTGATATTTCTCGTAGTTTTGCTGGGCAAGCTTTAAGTCTGCGATCGCTTGTTGCAAATCGGCTTGTCCTTGAGCAAGTTTTTCTTGGGACTCAACGCGCAGTGTCACCAAATCGGGACTAGTTAAAACCGCAACAGGTTGACCTTTGCGAACCAATGCACCAGGTTCCACCAACAGTTCAACCACTTTTGCCCCAGAAATTGGAGTCGTAACTTCCACTTGTCGATTGGGTAAAGTTTCAATTTGTCCGATAGTTTTAATGCCAACAGCTAATCGCTGACGCTTCACTGGCTCAACTTGAATTCCCATGCGTTTAGCAGTTTCAGTTTCCACTTGAATCGAGGCGGTACCGCTAGTGGTTTCACCACCTTGAAATTCATTTCCGTGTCCGGCATGCGCTAAAACGGCTGTGGGGCTGGATAGTAACATAAAGCTTAGGGCTGCACTGGAAATGCAAGGAACTACTTTAAACAACTGAGGCAAAGACTTGGGCATGGTGCTTTAATAAATTTTTACTACTGGGAAGAAAGAATACAAAATGTGCATGCACCTTTCAGTTTGTCACTGAGAAATGAAAATGAGATGAAATCAGCAAACAGCCCTTATCCCTAAACCAACTCCCAAATCCCTTAGGGAGTTAGAGAAATCACATAATTTCGCTATCTAAGATTGCATGCAACTTCCTGACTTTAAAATTTCTGTACAGACACTTTCACTTAATGGTCTGTGAAGTAAATTTACACAGTGCAGTTCGTATAAATTTTTGAAAAAGATTTTCTTTACAGAACTTCATTTATTGATATTTCAGCTAATCCCCGTGTATCCCGTGGGATGACTTTGTTAAAACTATGGAAATAGCATATAGCATGATGCATTATTCAATCCACCATGTGATATGTTACAGACAATTGATGACAACATGAATATTAAAAAACCTTTGACGCGTCTGCCTTAAATATATTTATGTTTCCTAAAAGAAAAATGTCTAATTGGCACTTGCACTTAAAGAGGTTATTTCAAGCTTTATGCAGACCTCTAGTCAATCTGCTAAGAACGCTACAGGGATTGAAAAATTCTCGTCAACGGCTAGCCAAGACTTGCGAAAAGTTACAAAGACAATTAGAGACGACCCAAGACAGGGACAAAGCTTGGCAGACTTATACACAAGCTTTATTTCTGGCCAGGAAATGCAGCGATCGCCAGGAACTCACTCAAGTCATTCTTAAATTCGATCCGCTTTTAGGCGAACAAACTCCGAGTCCTAGCTTGGCGATCGGACAAGCACTCTCTTTTCTGCTAGAAGCAAAACCTCAAACCGCTCAAAATCTGGACGCTGCATGGCGACTATCGCAACGATTGCCCGAACCTTCATCGATACAGGAAATCCAGCAACAGATATGTTTGCAAGCAGCAAGAATTGGTGATAGCAACCTGCTGTTAGCTAAGTTACTCAAGCGGCGTCAGGAAGGTACTTTAGATAAATCACAACTTTTGGAAGTTGTCAATATTTTTTTAGAAAATCACACTTTTCAACTGGCCGCTCCTTGGAAGTCATTTTTTGCACAGTTGCAGCCAGATGAACTTCCCAAAATACATCAAGTTTACGCTCTTGTCGATCGCTATATTGAAGCTGCGGATTTGGCGGAAACTGCTCAAGATTACCGCAGTGCTGTGCATTACCTCATGCCTCTAGCTGGTCAGGAACATGCTTTGCGGCAGTTGAATTTGGCTAATCGGTTAGGAGATGAGAGAGCGATCGCTCAAGCGCATGAGAAAGTAGCAGAGATTTTTTGGCAAGATGGGGACTACACCACAGCCATCACACATTTTCAACCTGCAGGTAATCTAGAACGGGTCAGCGATTGTCACCAGAAACTTGGAAAATTAGGGCTAGCTATTCAATACCGTCCCAGTATTACCCCTGAGTGGGTGCAGTCAATTCGAGAATTATTAGAGAACACAGTTAGGTTACACATCGAACATCAGGAATTTTTAGCGGCTGTGCAGTTGTTAAAGTCTGTAGCCACAGCATGGCAGGAAAAATCTCAAGTACCTGAAGCTGAACGGACACAACGTCTTTTATCAGAAGCAGTCAGAACCGCTCGTGCTGCCTTAACGGCTGAGTTGTCAGGCTGTGCGGGACAGTCTACCACAGACCTGTTTAAACGCTGGAGTCTTCTGGAAGAGGCGGCGGGAAACTATCTCGAAGCTGCATCGCAAGCTGAGAAAGCCCAAGATTATTTTGCTGCTTCTGTGTTATTTGAAAAAGCTAGTGCATTTGGACAAGCTTTAGTTGCCCTAGAATCTGCTTCCCCGGAAGCAGTTGATATCGGAAGAAAGGCACAGTTGCTAGAAGAAGGCGGTGACTTTTTTATGGCGGCATCCCTGTATGAACAGTTGGGAGAAACCGAGCGGGCGATCGCACTTTACGCACAAGCCGGGGAGTTCTTGCGGGCAGCAGAGTTACGCCAACAGCAACTAGGTGATGAGCAAGCTGTGTTCGATCGCCAATTCCAAGAATTGCTGCAAAGATCTCAACGGGTAGAACAACTAGCCCAATTGTGTGCAGAGCAAGCCAATGCTGCAGGACAATCTGCTACCCAAAAAGCCAAATTATGGCGGCGGATCAAAGATTTGGCACAGCAAGATCTGTTGGGGCAAAAATGGCTGGACTTGGTAGCGATTGAGCTTCCTGAGATAGAAGTGCAGGATCGTCGCTATTTTGAGGAGCAGGCAACAAGATGGGTAACAGATGCAACTAAGCAAGTTTTAGCAGATTATGTTGATGCGATTGGTTTGGATTTAGGCACTAGTAACAGTGTAGTGTGTCTTTACAACAAACGAGAAAGAAGACCAGAAGTTGTGGAACGGCGAAGACAACGGCAGATCCCCTCGGTTTTCGCGATCGACCAATCGGGGCGGGAAATAGTAGGAACCCCCATTGCTGAGTTGTTGAGCAAGTCCCCTCGCGCCATCATCACCAAAGCTAAACGGCACATGGGAACAGACCTAAAATTTCGCGCAGCGGGTCAGGAATATCGAGCCGAAGAAATTTCCGCCCGCATTATCAACTGTGCGCGTGAGTTTGCCAGGGAGTACCTGCGAACACAGATTACCGCCCGAGTTTCGACAATTGCCGCAAGAACGATGGGATCCGCTGCTCCTGCTGATTGGGTGAATGAGTTTCTAGCGCAATATCCACCCGTAATTTCTTTAAACAACATCGTCATCACTGTACCAGCTTACTTTAATGAGGCGCAGAAACGGGCAACTAAAACTGCTGGATTTCTCGCGGATATTCGCGTGCTGCGGTTGATCCACGAGCCAACAGCGGCTTGTCTTGCCCAGCATATCTACGAACATAAAACTGAAACAATTTTAGTCGCTGACTTAGGTGCGGGAACTTTCGACCTTTCCATTATTGAAACTGGAAGTGGTGTGTTTGAAGTACATCAGATTGAGGGTGATAACACTCTTGGAAGTGCAGATTTAGACGAAATCATCTACACGCACTTTAATGAATTTGTCAAGGTTGAGACAGGGCAAGAGATTCCGCGCAACAGTCAAGCTGCAACTCGCTTGCGCCAAGCTTGTGAAGAACTCAAGATTGAACTGTCTACACAAAGCGAATGGACAATCGATTTACCTTATCTGATTGGCGATCGCACAATCCAATTAACCCTAACACGAGCAGAACTAGAACGATTGGCATCCCCCTGGCTGGAACGGATTCGCAGTACCTGCCAAAAAGTCACAGAAAAACCCACTCGTGTCCTGCTGATTGGAGGGGGTGGGCTAATGCCCGCAGTTCGCCAATGTATTGGCGATGTATTTCATCTAGAGCCTGATTCTGCATACGATCCCTTGACAGTTGTTGCCCGTGGTGCGGCTTTGCAAGCGGCAATTCTCACGGGTGATTTCCATAACACGCTGTTGCTTGATGTTGTACCTTTTAGTTTAGGGATTAAATGCCGGGTTGAGTCTGGGGAATTTCAGTTTAGTCGTGTCATTCCCAAACACACCACAATTCCCACTGACAACACCCAGCGATACACGACCACTGAAGATAACCAAACTGCGGTTAGAATTGAGGTTTTTCAGGGAGAATCATCTGTTTCTGAAGAAAATTTCAAGATTGGCGAATTTATCTTACAAGGCATTCCCATTGCCCCAGCCGGCGTACCGCAAATTGATGTTAAGTTTGCTATTGATGCTAATTGTTTGCTCACTGTAACGGCTCGGGACGTTGGGACAGGTAATGAACAGAGTATTACGATCGCTGATTCTCATTTGCTCACCCCCGCACAAATGACTTCGCTGCAAAGTCGATTCCGTGACTCACAACTCTATCAAAAATCGCTATCTGGTTTAGAAAAGCTGATGGCAAAGTTGCAAGCGACCTTGCACGATGTAGAAACAGCAGACGTTCTTGCTTTGTCAACCCGCTTTCAAGATCGCTTTCAAACTTACGAAAGACATCGGGAACGCTATTCACCCACATCTGCGAATAACAATACACTTTTTGATATTTATCGCGATCGCATTCAATTAGAGAACAACACCAGATTAGCACTAGATCAATGGAATACCTTAAGCCGCAGTATTCGCCTGTGGTTAGATGGTTATAAATCTTTAGATTGGCGTGCTACAGAAATTACCGATCGAGTACAGCGTTTGTTAGAAGATGGCGAGCAGTTACTGCAACGCGCTGAAGATGCCAAAATGGTTATCATTGATATCGCAGCCAACTATCAAAGATGGTTGAGCGTGCTGGAGAACTTGCCCATTAACCTTGAAGGTCAACCTCAAGAGCTAGCACAACATTTTTTACGTCTGCAACGTTACTCAGAAGCTTTGACCCAGTTTGAGCGACTGGCTGCACCTCTGTCTTCCCAACAAGTAGAACTTGGTTTAGAAATTCTAGCTCGTCTCCGACAACGCGAAGCTTACACAACGTTATTGCGCGAACATGCAGCCCCCTTGGGAGTTCACCAACCAGATTTTGCCAACCTCAATCATGCTGTCCGCATTTACACTGCCTCAGTTGTTTGGATACATGTTGATATGAATGGTTGGGCTGCAAGTGGCAGTGGTTTTGTCATTGGCTCTCGCTACATCGCTACCAATCGCCACGTACTCATAAACGAGAAAACAGGAAACTGTGTTCCATCCCAAGCTGTACGGGTGATTACCAACGAGGGGGCTTTGGAAGTTGTATCGATTCATTTGCCCAGTTGGGGTGCAGATGATGTAGCAATTTTGGAGGTGCAGCCAGTATCTAATCCGCTGACACCCTTGCGCTTGGGCTTTTCGGAACTAGTAGAAGTGGGAGAGCGGATTGTAACCGTTGGTTTTCCTTCTCCTGAAAGTGGAGGATTTGTCGAGAATCTCTACTGCAACATAGGGTTAATTAATCGTGTCCGTCCCAGCCCGCTTTGCTCTCAGCGAGTGCTGGAGGTGAGCATTCCTTTGCAAGGAGGTATCAGTGGCGCACCTATCTTGAATCAATGGAGCGAAGTAATTGGACTGTTAACTTTCTCGTTGGAGCGCAGACAGGAGTCGGCTAGCGGACAGATTCACAGCGATCGGTCATTTTATGCCATTCCGGTAGAACTTTTACGCCGCTTGCGAGCCGCAATTAATAATGAATGGTAACTACTAGGGCGCTCGTCGAGATAAGTAGAGAGGCGCAAAAAAACCGAACTGTGTAACGAAGCTAGGACTTACGCTCAGTCATACCAAATCCGTTTCTCCAACCCCTTTTACCCTAACGATTGGAAATCGTGGCTGTACAAACGAAGTCCGCCTACGCGGACTAGATTATTAAAGGGGGTACAAGAGGCGGATTTAGTATCAGTCGTTGCGCTACATAATCTAGTACAAACTCCCCCAGTTTATCAAATCGTTCCTGTCCAAATTGCTCTTTCAGTTCCCGCAACAACAAATTGCGATCGCTTTTAAGCTTAGATGCCAGGATTCGATTTATGTGCTGCATCAACTAAATCTTTAAGCCATCCTTCAGATTTGGCTTTTTGTATTAATCTGAAAACGATTTCTTTTAAATCACTACCTACAACAATTACGTTTAAATTTTTTTCTAATTTAACTAATAACATCTCCTCTAACGAAAATTTATTAGGAAAAGCATCAATGAAAGCTTCTTGTAATTTTTGATGCTGTTTACCAGATAAGTGTATATTTTTCAATACAAGTTAGTTATATTGCAGATAATTCGAGAAAATAATGCAATACAGTTGTATAACCGTTAGTGAATGCGATTCACACCTAATGCAAGACCTAATTCTCGCACTCGTCCAATACGCGATAACTATTATACAACAGCAGGCGGGACTGGGAAATTGAGTCATCTCCTAAAAACAATCGGGACTTGAGGTGACCTTCAGGTGACCTTCAAACATAACTCAGTTCAATTCCGGGTTTTTTAGTTGCTTGAGAAATTCGTTCATCAAACCATGTTTTTCAATCAAAGCAATTGCTTCGTCAATAGCTCCAGACCTATTACCCAGTGGAATCAAGTAAGGAAATTGTATGCGGTAGCAAACCCACTTTTACGTACTTCTTACATTTTCTAGACGCTACCGACTTCTTGAGCGCTTTGATTCTATTAGGGTTAGTTCCTCTTTTGTTTGTTTTTTGCTGCATAAATCCTCCTGTTGTTTTGAATCTACATATAGACGATTGAATCGTCTATATGTAGGTTTGATTCACGCTAGAAACAACAAGACGGTTGTTGCTGATTGGAAGCCAACGCGTCCGATCGCGCACGTTGGCAAAGTCGGGTAAGTTGTGGACAATGCGGGTGAGTCGTTGGAAGTCAAGCTGGGATAGCTGGACGGTCACGATTACTGCTCCTATACAGTAAGGCGTTTCTACTTTAGTAGAAGGCAAGATAAATTTGTGGCTGCTAGCTGTAGCCAGCCTTTTTTTTGTTGGTATCACTACTAATATTCTTTGACACTAGGAAGTTATTTTGCTAGAAATGTGAGAATGATATTAAAAGAATGTACTTAGATAAATGAAAATATGTTTTATAACTCTTAAAGGTTTCCGCTGTTTTGGTGATACACCAACTACTGTGAGTTATCAGATGGTATCACGGGATTTGACGGAACCAATGGTTTTGGAAAGGCCGCCTTACTTGAAGCGATTTTACGTGTATTTGGTATAATTATATATAAAGTTTTAGCTGGCTCATCCAAAGAGCTACCCGTGTGTCCTGGATAACTTCTCGCCCCTGAAATCTAAACAATAGATGAAGCTCTATGCTAATACGCTTTGGCATTGGTACGGTAGATACTTGTTCAAGAATGCATACTTGTTCATTTTATTATGGTTGTACTACCGGATGTGATATTAGCCATTAGCTATTAGCAATCCAAATTTTTACAAATGATTTAGGATTGCTATAGAGAAATTTTGTTTTTTTATAAAACTACACTTAATACTTAGTATTTCAAAGAAAAATGAAATTAGGATGAAATTTTCACGGCAACCAGTAACAGAATAATCTGCAATCCATAATTGCAAATTGGACTGAAGCCACTTGACTCTCCAGCTAATAGGAGGGTTTAAGATAAACTCAGTAATTTTTTCTGGGTGATTTTGCGAAAACACAAACCTCTGTAACGAAAAGTAAAATCTTATTAATTCGGCCTCCAGATATGATGCAGGCGCTCAATTGCAATTGCAAAGTAATTACGCTTGTTAACCCTAAACCACTAAATTAGTATTACCTAAAGAAATCCAAATTTATGGAAAGATGTTAAAAATAGCTGGGAAATTGGGAAAAATACTTGACGTTAGGTAAGACATGACCGATCTCATTCGTAATTTGGTAAGTCATGCCCTACCTACTTTCACAATTTATATTGCAATTCAATAACTCTAAATTAATAAACAAATTGAATGATTTATCAATGTATGGACACTCATGGATTTTACCGCCGACCTTTACCGTCACAACTTATTGCTTTTTCATCTTTAGAAGGCAGACAAATTTTCACAGAAGCATTAACTCTAGGAGGTATGGACAGTTACTTTGCTCTGGCTGAGCAGTTTCATACCCAGTCAGAACCTGCTTATTGCGGTCTTGGTACGCTCGTTGTTGTCCTTAACGCACTGTCCATCGATCCGGGTCGAATCTGGAAAGGTTTGTGGCGATGGTACAGTGAGGAAATACTTGATTGCTGCTTGCAATTGCGAGCAATTAAAGAACGGGGAATGACATTTGACCAATTTGTCTGTTTGGGACGTTGTAATGGAGCGAAAGTAGAGGCTTATCGTTATGATAATACAACTATCGAAGCATTTCGAGAAGCGATCGAACAAGCTGCTCGATCTCCAGAAGGGTTTCACATGGTTGTCTCTTACTCACGAGAAGTTTTAGGACAAACTGGAGATGGGCATTTTTCCCCGATAGGAGGATATCATCGAAAACGAGATTTAGTTTTAATTATGGATGTTGCTCGCTTTAAATACCCGTCACACTGGGTTCCTTTATCACTACTCTGGGATGCTCTTGCTCCTCTCGATCCGGCAACTGGAAAGCCCCGAGGTTACATTTTATTATCGAAAGAAGACGATTTTCGATCGCATTCTTCTCCAACTTGTACTGATTTTCTAGCTAATAAACAACTCAATATATTGGAAACATACATGAATATATCCCAGCCTTTTTAAGACTTTCCATTGCCAACTACTCGATCGCTAAATTTTACGCCAATCTAATTATAAAATGTTATGAGTCGTCTCATTGATACCACCCATGACCCGAACTTGCATAGTTGGGTAGAATCTGCCAATTGCAAGAACACTGATTTTCCAATTCAAAACTTACCTTTTGGTGTATTTCAACTTTCAGACAGCGCTGAACTCCCACGCATCGGTGTTGCTATTGGCGACCAAATTCTTGATTTGTTCCTATGCTTGCAGACAGGGCTTTTGCAAGAACTTCCGGAACATTTACAAGCAGCTTGCGGGAAATCTCACTTAAATCCACTTATGGAACTCGGAAGTGGGGCTTCACTCATGTTACGCCGTCACCTAAGCCAATTACTACAGTGGAACGAGCGATCGCCTGAAGCACAACAAATGCTCGTTCCCATGTCTCATGCTAAGCTTTTACTACCTGCCTCTATTGGTAATTATACTGATTTTTATGCTTCCATTTTTCATGCGACTAACGTAGGCAAGCTTTTTCGTCCGGACAACCCCCTCTTACCTAACTACAAACATATACCCATTGCTTATCACGGACGTGCCTCCTCGATTATACCAAGCGATCGAGCTATTGCACGCCCCAAGGGTCAGAGAAAAAGCCCTGAAGCACTCACCCCTAGTTTTGAAGCAACTCAAATGCTCGATTACGAACTCGAAGTTGGTTTCTTTGTAGGTGTTGGGAATGAGTTAGGACAACCCATTCCCATAGATACCGCCGAAGAACATATCTTCGGGTTGTGTTTGGTCAACGATTGGTCAGCAAGGGATATTCAGGCTTGGGAATATCAGCCCCTCGGTCCTTTTTTAGCTAAAAGCTTTGCAACGACTGTCTCTCCTTGGGTAGTGACTCTTGAAGCACTCGCACCTTTCCGAACTCCTGCTTTTAAGCGTGCTCCGGACGATCCTTTAGTGCTATCTTATCTGTCTTCCCCAGCAGATACTACAATGGGGGGTGTTGATATCGCAGTTGAAGCTTTAGTGCGATCGCTGCAAATGCGGGAGGCGGGAATAGAACCCTTCCGCCTGAGCCGTGGCTCTTTTAAAGATATGTACTGGACAATAGCACAAATGCTCACCCATCACGCGAGTAATGGTTGTAACCTCCATTCTGGCGATTTGTTAGCTAGTGGAACAGTTTCAGGTACTGCAATTGGTTCGCAAGGATGTTTGTTAGAGATAACTCAGCGTGGAGCCAATCCGGTTGAACTCCCGACAGGCGAGATGCGCTCTTTTTTGTTAAATGATGATGAAGTGATTTTGCGCGGCTACTGTGAGAAACCAGGTTTTGCTAGGATAGGTTTTGGAGAGTGTCGAGGTGCGATCTTACCTGAGTAGGGCAGAAGCTTTGCTCAATCTAAAATCCAAAATTCTCCTTCTGGGTACTCTAAACGCCAAAAAAAAGCGATAATCTAAGTTTATCATTTAGTTGCCATTCATCATGGCTCATGGCTTTTCAGATCGAGACCTGCGAGGTTGTTCCTTTAGAGGTGCTGACCTTACGGGTGCTAACTTTTTTCGTTCGGATATTCGCGGCGCAGATTTTACTAATGCTACCCTGACGGGTGCAAATTTCTGTCAGGCAAAAGCTGGCTTGCAGCCGAGTCAGGCAATGCGTTTGGTATTTATAGCAATTGTCTTGTCAGCACTCTTGGGATTGACGGCCATATTTGCTATTGTTTTTTTTGGCTGTGTACTTTTTCCTCTAGCGGTAACTCCAAGAAAAATCTTGTCAGCAACACTGGTCTCAGAATTGTTTGCTGTCTATATACTTTTTAATATTCCTCATAACTTACGGGCGGCTTTAGGAACGATCGCAGCCACTGGAGCAATCTTAGGGGTAATATTTGGCTTGACCACAGGTAACTTTGTTGGGGTGAGTGCTGGAATAGTTGCAGCAGGGATAGCTGTAGGAGTGTGTACAGTTGCGATTGCGGTTTCCATCATAGCCGCAACAATTTCTGAGATGATGTACGGAGTTATAGCCGTGTTTGCGATCGTATGTGCAACTATAGCTAGCGCCATCTTAGGTTCTGTACTGGGAGTGATACTCGGTATCCCAGTTGTTCGGTTTCTTCGTAACGATGCTATCTTATCCTTGCCAAAAGCTGAAGCTTTATCTGGAACCCTTATAGCAAGTACTTTTGGAATTGCCGCTGGTGCAATGATAGTGAGATATATAGTACGGCAAATTTTGGCAGAGGATAAAACATTTGGGTGGATGCGGAAGATTGCGATCGCTGTTCTGGTGAGATGGGGAACCAGTTTTAAGGGAGCTGATTTAACTCATGCTGATTTTGCTCATGCTACTCTAAAAAATACAGATTTTACAAATGCTACACTGACTCGCACTCACTTCCATTTGGCGCAACACCTTGAGACCGCTAAAGTTGATAATACAATTTTGTCCGATCCACACGTGAGAAATGTAGTTGTTACAAAAAGAGTTGCCAAAGAATCGTTTGCTGGTTGTAACCTCAAAGGTGCTAACCTTTTGGGTGCAGATCTCCGCAATGCCGATTTTACAGAAGCAGATCTCAGTGAAGCAACATTAGAATATGCCAATTTGGAAGGCGCAAACCTAACAAAAACGAAAGCAATCAAAGCAGATTTTCGACAGGCAAAGCTTACAGGTGTATGTTTGGAAGCATGGAAAATAGATAAAACAACTCAACTGAAAGAAGCAATTTGTGATTATGTTTATCTCACTCAAAAGCAGCTAAAACGATATCCTTTATATAGAAAATTTGTGTCCGAAGAATTTAGCCTTTGGGTAAAACAGAAGATAGACGAAGGGAGGTTACGTTAGTCAAAATACCAGATTTCTTAAAGAATGGACTATCTTACAGCCTCCCACTCTTATCTTATTTTTAAAACCGCAGAGGATATACCAGAATGGCGAAAAAAAGAGAAGTAGAGAAGTAGAGAAGAAGTTATGAATTCTACTCTAAACTTCTTTTGTCTGAGGTGAGAATTTGATTTCTTAAAGAAACCCGTTTTTCTGGATCGATTCCACTAAAAGTCGGTGGTAACCACACTCGAACTATAAGTAGTACTGCCATAACTAGTAGAAAGGCGCAAGCTGCTAAAATTTGATTCCATTCTGCCTCTAGTACTCCCCTAACAATAACTTCTCGCAAAACAGATACTATCGAAACTTCTACTGCTACACCAATAGAAACCCGTTGTTCTTGTAAGTAAATAATCAGCAGTCGAAATAACTCGACTAAAATTAATAGAAATAAAATATCTGAAGTGACCGCTTGGAAATTTAGGGGAGGCAGTAAAGAATAGAACATGGCTCGCAGCTGAATTGCCATCAAGCTAAATAAACCAATGCACAAAGAAATAACAATTAAATCTTGTACCGTTTCAAGACAACGTACAATTAGAGATCTATTTAACCATTCATATTTTATGATGAATGATTTCTTTAACAATCCTTGCATTGATTTCTCCTAAATTGTTAGTGGTTAGTCATTAGCAGCAATTAGCCATTAGCCCTTCGGGTTCGCCAGTTCCCTACGGCGGGAAACCCGCCTGCAGGACTGGACTCACCATTAGCCATTAGCCATTAGCCATTAGCAATTAGCCATTAGCCCTTCGGGTTCGCCAGTTCCCTACGGCGGGAAACCCGCCTGCAGGACTGGACTCACCATTAGCCATTAGCCATTAGCCATTAGCCATTAGCCATTTAGTATTGACTGCCTGATTTACGATGGTGTATTGCAGTCATTCCTGTAGGTTGTAGCATTTGACCATTATTGACGATCGCATAAACAAGCCAGTGATCTCCACAATCCAAACGACTGTGAACGCTACATTCCAAATAAGCAAGCGCATCACTGAGAATTGGACAACCATTTTCACTAGCTTGGGTTGCTAAACCAACAAAGCGATCTTCCCCTGGCGCAAAGGGTTGAAGGAAGTGTCGCCTCAAGTTCATACCTTCTTTAAGGATGTTCAGAACAAATTCGTCTCCCGTATGCACTATAGATTCAATGGCTCGGTCTTTAGCAACTGCAACTGTTAAACCAGGAGGATTGAAGCTAGCCTGAGTCACCCAAGAAGCTAACATTGCACTCGTGACTTCTCCACGCTTGGCAGATACTACACATAAAGAGCCAACAATTCGTCCTACCGCCTGCTCAGTTCTGTCAATTTGAGAATCACTGATGGGTTGGCGGGGAGCCCGAATTTTCTTTGCCTTTTTCAAGGCTTGGGCAAAATCGGTACCAGCTTCTTTACACTGCTGAAGAATGGTATCGCTGGGTTTAAACTTGACTCGAATGGTGTCAAAGCCAAAATGATAACCTGCATCTTGTAATTTGCTTTCAATCTCATCAACAGCTTCTCCACTCCAACCATAAGAGCCAAATACGCCCGCTAACTTGTTTTTGGCAGCAACAGAAAGCACTATACCCAAAGCAGTTTGCACTTGCGTGGGCATATGTCCTCCCAATGTAGGGGAACCAATGATAAATCCATCACATTTTTCCACAAGAGCATGAATTTCAGACGGCTCTGCTGACTCACAGTTTATTGATTCTACCGCAACACCTGCTTTTGTAATACCCTTGGCGATCGCTTGTGCTATAGTGCCTGTATTTCCATAAGCAGATGCATAAATTAGAGCGACTGTCAAGTCACGTTCCTTTTGCTGTTGACTCCACAGCCGATAGTCGTGATTGAGTCGGCTTTTGCTGTAACGTACAAGAGGACCGTGACCGGGGGCGTAGAAACTGACTGATAAAGAAGTAAATTTATTGAGTGCTATTTCCACCTGCCGAGACTGAGCAGCATGAAGACAATCATAGTAGTGCCGTCGGTCTTCGTCTAAAAGTTTCCAACCTTCATCAAAAATTTCATCACCACAAACATGAGCACCAAAAAGTTTATCACTAAAGAGAATGCGAGTAAGAGAATCGTAAGTATAAAGCTCGTCAGGCCAGCGTGAAGTTGGGACGGGAATAAATTGCAATTTATGACCCAAGCCTAAATCTAAAACCTCTTCCTCCCTAGCAACGCTAATTTTTAACTCTTTTTCTGGAAAAGCCGCACGCAACGCAACTGCGCCCGCTTTCGCACAGATAAATGTAATTTGAGGAGCTAGTTCTAACAACTCCTTTAAGGTTACACAGCGATTGGGATTCACATGACCCAAAATCACATAATCCAGTTGTGTAAATTCTAGCTGCTGCTGTAACTGCTCTAAGTAAATCTTAGTAAATGATTCTCCAGGAGGGTCTATAAGCGCCGTTTTTTCAGCTTGGATGAGATAGGAATTTGCCGTTGTACCCTTTTGTAAAGAGTATTCTACTTCAAACTTAAGTCGATCCCATGTACGAGATCTCAATATAGTAGTGCGATCGCCAATCGAAGCAACTTGAACATCACGTAATTTCATAGTGGTTAGTTGTTATTTATTAATTGTTAGTTGTTAGTAGCTAATAGCTAATAGCCATTAGCTATTAGCCATTAGCCATTAGCTACTTAGTAATGATTCCCAATCTTGCGGTGGTGAACAGCAGTGAGAGCATCGGGTTTTGAAACACGACCTACAGAGACAGTGCTGTAGACAGCCCAATGATCGCCGCAATCCAAACGGCTTTGGACTTGACACTCTATATAAGCAAGGGCATCTGCTAATATCGGACAATTATTGTTCGCAGCATAAGTTTTGATACCTGCGAAGCGATCGGCACCAGGATGGAAGCGTTGCAAAAAATGCTTCATTAATTTCTGATAGTTGTCTTCTTCTAATATGTTGAGAACAAACTGGTCGCCTACGTGTAGCAAAGACTCAATAGCACGGTCTTTAGCTACCATAACTGTTATTCCCAAGGGTTTGAAGCTAGCTTGGGCAACCCAAGAAGCTAACATCGCACTGCTAACATTTCCTTTTTGAGCAGTGAGAATATATAACCCATTACTGAGCCGTCCCAAAGCTTTTTCTAGATCGGAATTTAAGGATTTGAGTTGTTTGATGCTACGATCGCGAGACAGCCACTGTCCCATATCGGTTCCAGCTTCTTCGCACAAATGATATGTTGTTTCTGTTGGTGTTTCTTTAAGAACAATTGGCGAAAAAGCTGGATTTAAGCCCAAATCTCGAAACCTATTGAGTAGTAAATAGACAGATTCACCATCTTGACCTCCAGATTCAAATACGCCAATACATTGTTTGGACTTCGCTACAGCCAGAATAGTGCTGAGGGCTGTTTGAGCAGAAGCTGCAGAAGCACCTGAAATTGGTGGGGTTCCAATGACTAATCCACTAGCAATACTGACTAATTCTTTGACATCTTGAGGATCGGCTGATTTTAAATCCATCATTTCTACTGCTACGCCAGTTTTTGTAATACCGTGAGCAATAGCTTGTGAAAGGCGATCGCTAAACCCATAATCAGAGACATAAAAGACAGCAACAGTGGTTTCTGCTTTGGCTTGTTCTTGACTCCACTGTCGGTAGCGATTGACAAGATCGGTTAAGTTGTAATGGAGTAGGGGACCGTGACCTGTAGCAATAGTCGTCAATGCAGGTAACTCGCTCATCCGTTTGAGAGCAGATAACACCGAGCGAGCGTTTGGTCTCATCAGACAGTCGTAGTAGTATTGGAAATCTTCTTCAATGAGGGCTAAGTCTTCATCAAAGGTGTGGTCATCGCAATAGTGCATGCCAAAGGCATCACAGGTATACAAAATTTGTGTTTTGGCATCGTAAGTGAATATTGTATCAGGCCAATGCAGATTTGGTGCAATGACAAATTCCAAAATATGTCCGTTACCCAAATCCAAGCGATCGCCATTCTTCACAATTTGTTGTTTAAATGGCTGATGCAGCCAATTTTCTAGAAACTGAATTGCGACTTTTGAACCGACAACAGTGACTTGAGGCGCTAGCGCTAGTATGTCTTGGATCAATCCGCTGTGGTCTGGCTCAGTATGACTGACAATCAAATAGTCGAGTGAATTTAGGTTAACGAGCCCAGCTAAAGCATCCAGATATAACTGGCGAAACTTTTCATGAGAGGTATCAATTAAAGCTACTTTTTCGCCCTGGATCAAAAAAGAATTGTAAGTTGTGCCGTTTTGGAGACCAAACTCAATATCGAAGCGATCGCGATCCCAATCCAAGCTGCGGATTGTGATTGTATCGGGGGAAATTTCCATAGAATGTATCGTCAGTCTGCGCTGAACTCGCTCGGTCAGTGCTACCATAAGAGCCTCCGGGTGCAACTTAATATGTTGTTGTGTGTTAGATGAATTTTTATATGCTTCTGTAAAGAACTATATTTATAACTTGAAGAAATTACAATGCTATTTAAATATAATTTTTTTTTATGACTGATAGAGATAGCTTAACTGCGTAGCTTTCCTATGGTGACTGTAAGCAAAAACAATACGTGTTTCTGTCTGCGGTAAATAGATTGGGCTTGGGTTTAGCTAGTTTTAATCAAGCGTTTTTGTAAAGCAACAATTACAGCCTGAGTGCGATCGCTCACTTCTAATTTCTGTAAAATCGCGTGAATATGAACGCGCACTGTTCCTGGTGCAATGTACAACGCATGAGCGATTTCTTGATTGGTTTTTCCGACAGCTAACAGTGACAAAATTTCTTGTTCGCGCTGAGTCAGTGGATTGGAAAGCGGTGTGATGTTTTCTGGCTCAGATTGAGTGAGTTCGGCTCTCAAGAAAGAACGAATTTCTTGGGTTGCAGTTGCATCCCACCAAGAAGCACCACTCGCTACAGAACGCAGTGCTAAAACTAATTTTTCAGCAGCAATTCCTTTAAGACAGTAGCCTTGTGCGCCTGCTTCAATTAAGCGTGTAATAAGGGGTTTTTGTGAATGGGAAGTGAGAACTAAAACGGGCAGTAGGGCATTTTGCTGTTTAATCTGTCTGCAAGCTTCAATTCCCCCAATTCCTGGCAAACCCACATCTAACAGCACCACATCTAGAGAAGTTTGCTTAACTAAATCGATCGCTGTTTCACCATCTTCAGCTTCAGCGACAATCTCTAACCCTGGTTCTTGTTGCAATCGCACGCGCAAGCCCAAGCGGAAGAGTTCATCGTCCTCAACAAGCAGAATTTTAATTGGGATAGAGGACATATCACACAGTTAGAGATTGAAAGGGGTAGACAGGCAGTTTAAAAGCAAACATAGCACCATTTGGGACTCTGTTCTCTGCCCAAATTATACCTCCGTGGGCTTCAATAATTTGACGAGATAAGTAAAGCCCCAATCCCGAACCTTTGGCTTGGCGATCGCTATGCCCTTGATAAAATCGTTCAAATAAATAAGGGATCTGTGCTGGTTGAATCCCTGCACCTGTGTCCAAAATTTTCACGACTTGGTAAGAAGCTTGTCCTTCCAAGACGACTTCCACCTTTGCACCACGTCGCGAATGATTAATCGCATTCACTAAAAGATTGTTAAAAACTCGTTGCAGTTGCAGTGCATCACCCCGAACCCACAATGCCCGTCGCCAATCAGATTCACAATAATTAACCGAGAGATGAACGCGACGATTTGCGGCTAATTCAATCAAACTATTAGCCACATCTTCTGCTAAATTAGTTAAGTCTACAGGTGCTAAGTTCAGCTTTAATCCTTCAATATCGTTGCGATAGATATCTAGTAAAGTTTCTAAAAGTTGTAAGGAAGTCTTGTGACTGCGTGCCATTGTTGCTAAGACTTGTTGCTGAGTGGGTAAGACTGGACCAAATTTTGCTTGTTGAAATGCTGCGATTGTTTCAATTGCTCCTAGCAGTGGTGTTTTTAGATCGTGGGTGAGTGTAGAAGCAAAATCTTCTCTGACTTTGATTAATTCCTCTTGAGATTCTAGCTTGGCACGGGCAAGGGTAATCGCTTCTTGGGAACGACGCAACCGTTCGCTTAGTACACCAGTAACAATTAAAGCCACTGAGGCGATCGCTCTACTGGCAATTGTATATAGCTCGATCTTTTCACCCCCTGGTAAAAAAAGATTTAAAATGGTTAAGCACACAGCTAAAGTTGTTGCCTGAAAAGTTGCAATTCCCTCAAACCATAAGTTGGTCAATAATATTGGACCTGTATAAAGATAGCCAAACAAGTATTCGGTAGGTGTTCCAAACTCCATAAATATGACAGTGAGAAACAGACCTAATACAATCGTTAATTTGCTAGATTTTGAGTTTTTAGGCAAGAATTTCGCCAGAAATAGAAGCATTTAGAATATATTCTCGACCGTAAAGGTTATTGATTTTATAACAAATACTTAAATTCTTATCTTAACATAGTACTCCTAAATCAATTGTAAAACAATTTGATTGCTAATGGCTAATGGCTAATAGCTAATGGTCAAAAAGCAATTAGCTATTAGCCATTAGCAGTCCTAAATGAAATATAAGAATTTGAAATTATGGTTGCCACCTGTAGTCTCCCCAAGACATCAAGGAGACGGCATTAGCTAGGAGGGTGGATTTTCACACAAATCATTTATGATTTGTGTGACTTGCAACAATCTAAAATAACGTTTAGAAGATATCTAACCGTTCTAAACAGGAGAGATATTTAACTAAACGCTAGATATAGAAACACCTAAACGCTAAATATATAAAAATTTATATTATTTTTATATCTCCTGTCCCTTGTCTTTATTTCAAAATCAATAAATAATGTAAATAAATTGACACAAACAGCAGATTGATAAGTCTAGCCATTCCTGGAATTTGTTATGAAACATTGAACCATGTTGAATTTAACTAATATCTATTGTTTGAAATAGGTTTTGACATTCTTAATTAAAAATTACCAACTGATATAACTCATGTTACAAGGATGGATTCAAATAGGATTAACGTTACTCATTGTAGTAGCAATAACTCCCTTTTTTGGGCGATACATGGCTTTTGTATACCAAGAACAGCGCACTTTGCTCGATCCTATTTTGAACCCTGTCGAGGGAGCAATTTACTCTTGGATAGGCGTTCAAACTAAAGAGGATATGACAGGTGTTCAGTATGCAAGAGCCATCTTGTACAGTAATTTTGTTATGGGTTTTTTTGTGTTTTTGCTAATTATCAATCAAGGATGGTTGCCCCTCAATCCTACAAATCTAGGTGCGCCAACTTGGGATACAGCATTGCACACTGCCATTTCCTTTATTACCAATACCAATCAACAGCATTACTCAGGTGAAACCTACATGAGTTATGGCAGCCAAATGTTTGGGCTGGGGTTTCATATGTTTACTTCGGCAGCAACGGGGATTGCTGTAGCTATTGCCTTTATTCGTGGGTTGACTGGTAGACCATTGGGTAACTTTTATGTAGACTTAACCCGCAGTATTACAAGGGTCTTACTACCTATTTGTGTCCTAGGTGGGATTGCCTTGATGGTTGCTGGAGTACCGGAAACTTTAGCAGGACCAATTGTGTTCCCCACCTTAGAAGACCCTAACATTAGTCAAGCGATCGCTCGCGGTCCTGTGGCTCATTTTGAAATTATCAAGCAGTTAGGAGAAAATGGCGGCGGCTTTTTTGCTATCAACTCAGCACATCCTTTTGAAAATCCCAATGGGTTTTCTAACTTAATTGAGATTGTAGCAATGCTTTCTATTCCTACATCTCTAATTTACACCTATGGTTTGTTTGCTAATAACACCAAACAAAGTTGGTTAGTCTACGGTATGGTAGGTGTGATTTATGTCGCCTTTATCATCATGACTGCCATTGGTGAATATGATGGCAATCGAGCAGTAAATGGACTACTAGGAAGTACGCAACCGAACCTAGAAGGAAAAGAAGTCAGATTTGGTTGGGCGCAATCTGCATTGTTCGCTGTCAGTACAACGGGTACGATGTGCGGTGCAGTTAATAGTATGCATGACTCATTCATGCCCAATGGGGGATTTGTGACCCTGTCTAATATGTTCCTGCAAATTGTGTGGGGAGGTCAGGGTACGGGAACAGCTTACTTATTTGCCTACCTAATTTTGACAGTGTTTGTTACAGGTTTAATGGTAGGGCGTACACCAGAATTCCTTGGACGCAAAATAGAAAAGCGTGAAGTGGTACTGGCAAGTTTTCTCATTCTCTTGGTTCACCCTATCGCCATTATGATTCCTGCTGGAATAGCTTTAGCATTTCCCGACCAACTAGCAGGAATCAGCAATCCCGGCTTTCACGGCTTTGCTCAAGTCATCTATGAATACGCCTCTGCTGCAGCTAATAATGGTTCGGGATTTGAAGGCTTAGGGGATTCTCAACCCTCACCTTTGGCTCTTGCAACTGGTACGCAAACTACTGCAACTGCTTTATGGTGGAACCTGAGTGCTAGCTTCAGTCTCCTTGCTGGACGCTACATCCCAATTATCGGACTGCTCTTACTAGCGGATAGTATGTCCCGCAAACAACAAGTTCCTTTCACTACTGGAACATTGCGAACTGATACTGGATTATTTACAGGTGTAACCGCAGGTATAATTTTAATCCTTGGTGCGCTAACATTCTTCCCAGTTTTGGCATTCGGTCCCATCAGCGAAGCTTTTTGGATTGCTAAAGGTATTGGATAAGCGGTCATTGGTCTGTCTTGTTCTCCTTGTCTCCCTTGTCTTTAAGAATTTATGACAACTAACGTAGAACCATCCTCTTCACCCCGTCCCCCCCGTTCTCCTTACGGAACTCGTGACTCGCGCCGACACATACCTAAAGCAGATATGCGCTTACTTTATCAAAGAGCCATTCAAGAGTCATTTGTCAAGCTCCATCCGAGAATTGCTGTCAAAAATCCAGTGATGTTTGTGGTTTGGGTAGGGACAATTGTCACTTTTCTGGTAACTCTTGACCCGAATTTATTTGGCACTTTACAGGTGGATGTCGATCGGCAACGCCTGTTAAATGGGTTAATTACCTTAATTCTGTTTTTCACAGTTCTGTTTGCTAACTTTGCAGAAGCAGTAGCTGAAGGACGTGGTAAGGCACAAGCAGATTCTTTAAAGTCAACACGTTCCGATACTGTGGCTCGCAAAATACTGCCTGATGGTTCGATTCAGCAAGTTAATTCTACAGAATTGCGCCGAAATGATTTGGTGAAAGTCATTGCCAATGATATGATTCCTGCTGATGGTGAAGTCCTTCAAGGCATTGGTTCGGTGGATGAGTCAGCAATTACTGGGGAATCTGCTCCCGTACTCAAGCAACCAGGTACAGATATTGCAAGTTCAGTGACAGGTGGTACGCGGCTGTTATCCGACGAATTGATAATTCGCATTACAGCCGATCCCGGTCAGGGCTTTATCGATCGCATGATTTCCCTCGTAGAAGGCGCAGAACGGACGAAAACTCCTAATGAGATTGCCTTAACAGTATTGTTAGCCGTACTGACACAAGTCTTCCTAATTGTCGTGGCAACCATGCCTCCCTTTACTAGCTACATCGCTAACTTTATTAGCACAGTGTTTGGAACGGAAGCCGGAAATAGTTTGCGTGCAGGTGCGAGCGTTGCTATCTTGATTTCTCTTTTGGTGGCTTTAATACCTACAACTATCGGTGGTTTGCTCAGTGCGATCGGTATTGCTGGTATGGATAGAGTTGCCCAATTTAATGTTATTGCAACATCTGGACGAGCAGTAGAAGCCTGTGGCGACATAAATACACTTGTATTAGATAAAACAGGTACTATTACCTTGGGAAATCGGATGGCTAATGAGTTTCTCCCCGTGAATAGTTACACAGTGGCCGATGTGGCAAGAGTTGCTCTAGCCGCCAGTGTATTTGATGAAACACCCGAAGGTAGGTCAATTGTCAAACTAGCAGAAAATTCTGGTGTCAGAGTTGATTTCGACCTAAAACGTGCAGAAGGTGTGGAATTCTCAGCTAAAACCCGGATGAGCGGTACTAACTTACCCAATGGAAAGCAAGTCCGTAAAGGGGCAGTCGATGCGATTAAGGGCTTCGTCCGTTCTCGTAGCGGTCGCATTCCTGAAGATGTGGATGTAGCCTACGAGCGCGTTTCCCGATTGGGAGGTACACCTTTAGCCGTTTGTCAAGACGACCAAATTTTCGGTGTTATCTACCTCAAAGATATTGTCAAACCGGGCTTGCGGGAACGCTTTGACCAATTGCGGCGCATGGGTGTTAAGACTGTTATGCTAACAGGTGACAACCGCATTACTGCTAGTGTTATTGCAAAAGAAGCCGGAGTTGATGACTTTATAGCAGAAGCGACACCAGAAGCTAAAATTAGCGTCATTTCCTCCGAACAATCTCAAGGTAAGTTAGTGGCAATGACTGGCGATGGTACTAACGACGCACCTGCACTGGCTCAGGCTAACGTAGGTTTAGCAATGAACTCTGGTACACAAGCTGCTAAAGAAGCTGCAAACATGGTGGACTTGGATTCCGACCCCACTAAGTTAATCGATTTAGTGACGATTGGTAAACAATTACTTATTACCCGTGGGGCATTAACAACTTTCTCCATCGCCAACGATATTGCCAAGTATTTCGCCATTATTCCCACTATTTTTGCGGCGGCTGGCATTGGCGCACTGAATATTATGGGACTAAAAAGCGCTCAATCTGCCATTGTCTCGGCACTAATTTACAACGCTTTGATTATTCCCGCACTGATTCCTCTTGCACTCAAAGGAGTAAAATTCCGTCCTTTGACAGCAGACGAGCTTTTAAGACGTAACATCCTTATTTACGGTTTGGGCGGTATTATTGCACCTTTCATTGCCATCAAACTTATTGATATCATTTTACCTTTGTCTTAATTTCTCCTCGCTCAAAATTACTATGAAACCCCCTCGCATACACATTCGTCCTATTCTTTTCCCTCAAGTATTTGCCCTGGTACTTACAGAAGTCAATGAAATTTGGTTGCAGTGGCGCAGACAAAAACTACCTCTGTATCTCTTCTTGGCAATGTGTTTTAACCTCATAGTTGCGCCTGTTGTCTGTGCTGCTACTGGGGAACAGTTTTCCCACTTTCAAGCTTGGGCATTAGGACTGTTAGGGCTGGTAACGTTAAGTCTTTCTACATATTTGTTTTTTGTCATGTTTGTACCGGAGAAATAAGAATGAGTTTTACCACAGAAGCTAGCAGAGCAATTCGTTCTACCATAGTCCTTTGGGTAATTAGCGCTGTTATTTATCCGTTTGCGATGATTGCTTTTGGACAGATTGTATTTCCATTTCAAGCCAATGGTAGTGCGATCCAAAATGCCCAAGGTCAAGTTGTAGGTTCTGCCTTAATCGGTCAACCCTTTACAAGCGATCGCTATTTTAACTCTCGCCCCAGTACCACCAGTTACAGCACTGCCGATCCCAACAAAGATGAGGGGGGAGTTCTCAAAACAGGAGTTTCTGGTGCCAGTAACCTAGCTCCTAGCAATCCAGCATTACTAGAACGTATCAAAGGTAAAGACGATCCAGATCCCAGCAAACGGGTTGAAGGCGATTTGAACCGATTAAAAACAGTTGGCGTGCGACCTACCGCCGATCTAGTTTATACTTCGGGTTCCAGCCTTGACCCCCACATTACCCCAGAAGCAGCCAGAGCGCAAGTTGCTCGTATCGCCAAGGCGCGAGGACTCCAACCCCAACAGTTAGAAACTTTAATTAATCAAAATACTGATGGTCGCTTTCTTGGGATATTTGGTGAACCTGGGGTCAATGTTCTGAAATTAAATCTAGCTCTAGATGCATTAAAATCTGCTAGTTAAATCAGAAAAATTGATATGATTGCGCCAAAAAAAGTCCAAACATTTGTTTGTTTTAACTTTGTTAGTTGGATGTTATTTACATCACGGGCGATCGCTCGTTACAAAATGTTTCTGCATTTAATCTACCTCTATCCCAATAGTACACTTTTCCCAACCTACGAACCAAGTCAAATTCGTTTTGATGAATGGAGAGAACAACCTTCTAGTAGTCCACCAAGAAAATTATGACAGGTGTAAATTAGGATATAATCGTTGGAATTTAACTCTGGCATCTGAAGCCGCAAAACGCCAATCAATTTTAGATTTTTGTTGATTGCGTTGTTCTTCCCAAGCATTAGTTTCTCGACGTAAAGTTTCAATATTAGGAATACGTTGTATCTGAATGAGGTACACCTAAGTGTAAGGGCGAACGGTCGTTTGCCCCTACTGGTGTACTTCATTTACCCGAAATATACTGTATTAATTACCTTTGTTGACAATTTCTTAATTGAATTGATGGAGATTGCTTGATTGGTGCGAGTGGATCGCTGAAAAGTACGATCTCTCCTGTGGGGGTAGTGCGCCATCGGGTCGCTTCGACCAGCACCATTGGAGAACTTCCTTCGCTATGAGATTGAGAAGTCCAAGCAGGTAAAGGATGCTCTAAGGAGGAATTTTGGGGTGAGCCACTCACTGTTAACCGACGACGGTCAAGCCACTCAGCGTCATCATCTAATTGTTGTTCGGGAGTGGGAGGCAAACCACCCCGCCCAGTGATGACGAAGGAATTGCCTTCAGTAGCGGGACAGCCAGTCGCAATCAAGTTCGATGAATCAACCAGGGTCACGGGCAGTTCAACTAAGCCAGATATGGGGTCAGGTTGTTCGATGTTGAGTTGGACAGTACCACTTAAGGCTGAGTTAACTCCAGAAGCGGTGATGTCGCTACTAGCAGTGTCTTGGCGGCGAAACTGAGTGCCAAAGATACCAGAGGCATTAATTATGACATTACCGCCACGAGCATTGACAGAATTGGCACGGATGTCACTATTCTCATTCTTGACAGCAACGAGTGAAGAGGTTTTAATTCTGATGTTGCCACCGTTACCAGTGCCATCAGCAGAAGCTGTAATCGGACTGTTATTGCTAAGCAACAGAACATCCCGCACGCTCAAGTTAATGTTACCACCTTCACCAGATGCGGTCGCCGCACTAATCGTTCCTTTGCGGTCTAAAAGAATTGAATTGGCATTGATTCGCACAGTTCCAGCACTAGCAGTGCCTTCATGACTGACATCAACTTTTGCACTGTCAGTCACGCTCAATCGTCCGGTGTTAATAGTCACGTCTCCAGAGTTTTGATTCGGGATGCGTCGTTCTGGAAACACAGTTGCCGAAAAAAGTTGGGCAGAAGAACTCACTTGGCTGGGAACAAGAAGATCGGTAAGAGGAACTTGCCCGATACCGCTAAGTTCTACAGATTCAGTTGCATTGATGGTGACACTACCTGCTCTACCCGTCCCCAAGGTTAAAGCCGTGACGCTTCCTCCGTCCCGACCCACCAGCCTAGAGGTGTTAATCGTGACATTTCCGCCGTTTCCAGTGCTTCTTAAGCTAGAAGAGGAGCTCACATTACTGACTGTGAACGATCCGACTCCAATCAGTTCTACCGATTCAGTTGCATCAATATTCACATTTCCTGCATTGCCACTGCCATCTCCAGCGGTGGCTCCGATAATTGCTCCATTAAGCAGACTTAACCGTCGAGTAGATAGGGTGATATTTCCAACATTTCCAGAACTGTAAGCCAAAGCGGAGATATTGCTAACCAAAGTAGATACGTATCCAATCAATTGGGCAGAATCATCAGCAGAAACCGTCACATCTCCTGTACGACCTGCACCATAGGAAGGAGTAACAATGCCTGCACCATCTCGAATCGCAAATTGTCGGGTTGAAACAGCAACATCCGCTCCCCGTCCACTGCCAATGGTTTCCGTATTCAACCCACCCCTCAACTGACCGCTGGAACTGATTCCACTCAGTTCCAAAGAATCAGCAGCATTAACACGCAGGTTTCCTGCCGCTTGCTCGCCTTGATTTTGAATTAACATGAGTGAGCCATGCAAGAGCAAAACTCGATTGCCCTGCACTTGAATCGAGCCACCTGGTGAGCCACTAGTATCAATTAATGCTTGCTGTGAGAGGTGAATATTGCCAAAGGTTTGAATTCCTGGATAGTTTAAAGTAAACTTTTTCCCTAAATTCACAATTCCATCCCGCACACTGCCTAACTCAATCTGTCCTTGCTCTGCCGTCAGCACACCTCCTTGGATATCGATGTCTCCCCCAATTAATGCCAAGGTTTGTCCTGCTGGCACGACAAGACCTGTTGAGGCATTGCCTCTAACTAAAGCGGTGATGACAGGAAGTGTACCTGATAAGTTATATCCATTCCCCTGGACTGCAATTCGCCCCGGATTTACTCCCATCTGTAAGCCAACGGGAACGCTAACAGTCAATAACGGTGTCGTTTGGGGACTGGTGGCACTATACTGAAAGCTATCAGCAAAATTGATGCTGTTAGCTGTACTGGCAACAAACGAGCCACCAATATTCAGTCGCGCTCCTGCACCAAACACAATGCCATTCGGGTTGAGCAAAAACAGGTTGGCTACTCCATTTGCTCGAATCACACCATCAATATTGGTTCTCGAGCTGCCTGTGACACGAGTGAAGATGTTTTGCACATCAGTTGCATTGTTGAAGTAGGCACTACCCCCAGTGGGGACAGAAAACGATTGGAAACTGTGAAATAAATTGCTACCCCGTTTTGCTCCGCCATCAATCTGATAATTGGGATTGCCTGTGACAAGCGATCTCTCTCCTACAGGAAGCGTGTTATCAGGAATCACTTGAGCCGCGAGCGGTTGAACATAACTGAGTTGCCACACAGCAATGCTCAACAAAACCCCTGTTTTTAGATGCCGCCTGCTCATCTTGCATCTGCCAATCTCTGTCGTCGTCGTTTGAGTCACATTATTTCCAGTTTTACACAATTAGCTGACAGCAAGCGCACGCCAACATCAGGAACCATACTTTGCCTCAACCTCTAATCCCTCTCCTAAGAAATCGCAAGGTTTCTTTCATCCATGAGGGGCGATTGCCTCCGCCACGCTTCGCGAACGCCACTTAACAGCTTCTGTCACTTTCCGAAAAGATTTGCCATTTCTGAATTATAGAGCTTTTGTTAGGTACAATAGCGTTTAATTAAATTTTACCCTAGCTTCTTAATCTCTCCTGTTTCTTCAATCAAAATCACCTCACTGACTAGTAGTCAGCCAAAATTATTTTGACAAGCTAATGTGGAGGTGTAGAAATTGAAATCTCTGTTCTCTTACGCCAATGCTTAGAGCGTCGCATTCCCGAGCTTGAGACTTTACGCCAAGAAATTAATGCTTGGGAAGAACAACGTAATAAACAAAAAGTGAAAATTGATTGGCGTTTTGCGGCTTCAGATGCCAGAGTTAAATTCTAACGATTATATCCTGATTTACACCTGTCATAATTTTCTTGGTGGACTACTAGCTGCTAATTTCAATTAGAAGGTAATTTCTTGATGGTTTCGTAGCTCCCAAGAACGTTGCAAAAGTGTACTGGCTTCTTATTCCTAGCGAAAAATAATTAAAAAACAAATGTCTATTTTCTACTTGTCGGGCTAGGCTGAGCGCTGGGTGTTGATTGTTTGCTGGTATTGTCTTCTGCCTCTTGTTTCCACTCAGAAAGGTCGCGCTTGACAGCATTTTCAAAATCTGTAGAAACTAATAGCACGTTAAGATTGCCTTTTGCTTGAGCGGAAGGATCTGCTTGAGCGTAGAGAAAACGGCGGTTAAAATCAGATTGTCCCAAAATTAACTGATGATTTTGTTGGTTTTTAAGTTTTATATCAATAGTGGCTTGAGGTCGATCTAAGCCAAATTCTGATAGCTGATTGTTTGAAATGGGTATAGTGCGATCGCTTTTTCCTTCCACGAGCAAATTCATCAAATAACCGACAATTGGGTCACTTGCTGGGACAACTGAAGGAGATTTCATCAACCACTTCGTTCCTTCAGGCTTCCCACTGCGTTCTAAATTTATAGTTTGATTTTGAGTTTTAATTGTTAAAGACTGCACATCATCTTCTTGAAAAGAGAAAATTGGCTGCTTGTTGTCCTTAACTTCCTCGCGTTGAGATGAACCTCTAATTTCATAGAAATAAACAAATCCTCCTAAACCTAATGCTATCAGTAACAAAATTAAAGTTGTTCGTTGGAGTTTCATAAATGAGTTAGTGGTTAGTGGTTGTTAGTGACTCTTTACATCAAATAAAGTTGATTTATAAGTGCCTTAACTTCTAATGAATAAAGGGTAGGTAAGAGCGTAAGTCAATCCGCTCCTACTAACAACTAACAAAAAATTACCTTCTGATCCACCAAAGAAGACCTGCTGCTAATAACCCTATAAGTGGTAAAACAAACAGAGATGATATCTCTAAAAGATTGGCTTGAGCCGATGTTAAGTTAATGCGACGGTTTCTAACTTCTTTGGGGCTAATTGATAGAGGTTGTCTGTCCTGTTGGCTGAGCCATGTGACTGAGTTCAAAAAGACATCTTTATTCAGCTGTTGTTCAAATAAGTTATTCACAATAAAGCCTGAATTTCCTATCACGACCATCCGCGATTCTGTAGCGGTAGGGGAAGTAGGAGGGGGGGAGCTACCTTGTGCTTGAGTTGTTGGTGATGCAGTGGCTGTGGGAGTCGGGCTAGCCTGAGTTGTTGGTGTTGGTGACGCAGTGGCTGTAGGAGTCGGGCTAGCCTGAGTTGTTGGTGTTGGTGATGCAGTGGCTGTGGGTTTTGCACTAGCCTGAGTTGTTGGTGTTGGTGATGCAGTGGCTGTGGGTTTTGCACTGGGACTGGGGTTAGCTTTGGCTTGAGTTGTTGGTGAAGAAGTTGGTTTAGAAGTCGCTTTGGTGGTAGCCGCAGGGCTGGCTTGAGTGGTTGGTGTTGGGGATGCTGTGGGTGTAGGGATGGAGTTGGGTTGGGTTGGAGGTGTAGCTGCTAGTTTCTTCCTTAATGCAACACCTAATGTCAAAGGTCCTTTGCGATCGCTTTCTGGGTTAAACTTCAAATCCTCACTTTCTAGATCGCTTTCAGCCCAACTATCTGGATATGGCTTTGTCAGGAGAAGAGGAGTGGCTTCTACACCAGCTACTGGTGTTATATCGATTGCTCGTGCTAGCGGATAAAAAGAAATGCCGTTCCCAAAATCCTTTGTGATGGGGTGTTTTCCATATTCTCTCACCAAAGGTGTTGCAGGACCGAGCCCTACACTTCCAGAAACATCCACTACCAAACGATTATCTAACCTAATACCCCATTCAGCAAATAAACTGTTAAGTTTTGGGTCGATACTGGGGTCGATCGCGATCAGTAAATTGCCACCCCGATTGAGGAATTGCCGTAAAGCGTTCACTTCGCTTTCAAACAGTGCTCGTTTTGGACCTACAAGCGCAACAACAGTAGCATCTTGAGGAACGCCCTTATTTTCTGCAAGATTAAGTGGTAATGTGGTGTAAGTTCTATCACTTAATGCTTTGATGGCTTGCGATATTCCTTCTTCATTGCCTGAAATTGGATGTTCCCCGTGACCTTGAAGGAAGTAAACTTTAGCTGAACCTAAGTTAGTGACTTGTTGCAAGCTATTAGTAACCTTTATTTCAGATAAAGGTTCTTGCTGACTCACTACCTGTACTAATTGTCTTTTATCTCCAGATTCTAGATAGACTTCTCCATCTTCTTTAACACCAAACTTGCGTGTTAGTCCCGGTCTGCCACGCGGATCGACATACTCAAATTTAAATTTTGGGTTTTGCCGTCGGTAATCTTCTAGCAAATCCCGGTCTAATGGATTTTGATTGGCATCAAATACCCACACCTTAACAGGAGTTTCTAAAGAACGTACCAATTCTCGTGACTGGGGAGAAAGGGTAAACAATTTGGTTTCTGTTAAGTCAGTTCTCCAGTTGTAGCGAGTTCCTAAAAAGTTAACTAACCCCAGAATTGCCAAAACTGCCAAAGTTGCAAATAGGGCATTGGTACTGGCTTGAGTGGAACGTCTTGCCCACCAATTATTTTGTTGGTTTTGCCATATCAGCCACAATCCAATGACAACAGTACCTGTAATTATAAGTACTAATGGTATGAGTCCCCAATTTTCTGATACCAACCCTGCAGTCACGCCCGCCGCTATAAGAAAAGAACCCAACCAAACTAAATATTTCCAAATTTTCTTTTTAGCAATCGTCTTCATTTTTTGTTAGTGGTTAGTAGTTGGTGGTTAGTGGTCAGTAGTTAGTTGTTAGTAGTAGGTAAAACAACTAACAACGAACAACTAACAACGAACAACAAACTATGAACGTTGGAATCGTAGTGTATCAATTGATTGTGCTGTGAGAAAAACTCCCAGAATAATGTAACTGGAGAATAAAAGCAAGCTGCTGGTATCAAAAATACCTTGTACCAGTGTGTTGTAATGTTTCAGCAATGATAGATGCCCTATTGCTTCTCCTAGAGAACCACCTATATTTTTGGCAATTAAATCCAGGAATAAGAGTAATAAAATTAATGCGAATGTGAGAACTGCAGATAATATTGTGCTGTCTGTTAGGGAGGAAATAAACATTCCCAAGGATAAAATAGCTGCTGCTAGTAAAATGAGCGCTAAATGACCGAGCAGGGGAATTGTTGCTGGTATTGGTGGATTGGATGCACTTAACGCGATCGCTTCCAACACTAGCATGGGCATCACCATTGTTGTAAAAAATGTCAGCACTCCTAGCAATTTCCCGACAGCGACTGCCCAGTTTGTAATGGGGGATGTGGATAAAAGTTCCAAAGTGCCTCGCTTGCGTTCTTCAGCATAAAGACCCATTGAAAGAATAGGCAGCACAAATAACAACAGCCATCCCATTCTGTCTAAAAAAGCACGTACAAATTCATAAGGAACATCTATTGGCGGAACTGATACTCCTAGTTGTTGTCCTTGTAAATCATAGGCAGCAACTGTTGACAAAATACCCTCCGGTCCCATCAAAATAAGCACAAAGAACAATCCAGATAAAAACCAAAATACACCTGCGACAGCATACGCTAAAGGCGATACAAAATAGCTTTGTAGCTCTCGGCGATAAATGGCAATAATATTACCCAGTACTATACCCATCTAAGCGGCTTCTCCTTCCTTTTCTCCTTCCTTGGCTTCTGCTGTTTCTGTCTCCATCTCCAAACTCTTTTCTGCTGTTGTCAGTTGTAAAAAGACATCTTCCAGAGTAGCGCTAACACGTCGCATTTCGCATAAACTAAATCCCGCACGCACTAACGCTGTTGCAATTTCCTCACCAGGTTCAGTTCCCGGTTGTGATAGCACTCGCAGGTGAGATCGGTTATCTTTTAGATCGTTATGACCTTGTATTGCCACTGTGGGAACTGATTCTACCAAACCCACACCTGGTATTTTTTGTAACATTTGTTTGGCGAGGCTGGCTTCTCCCTTTATTTCTATTTCATATCCCGAGCCTCTCGTCAACTGTGACATCAAATTATCTATAGTATTAGTTGCTACAATGTTACCTCGATTAATAATTGCTACGCGACTGCAAGTCATATTTACTTCTGGCAAAATGTGAGTCGAAAGAATAATTGTATGGCTACCTGCCAAACTCTTAATTAAATTTCGGACTTCAATAATTTGCCTGGGGTCGAGTCCAACAGTGGGTTCATCAAGAATAATCGCTGGTGGATCGTGGACAATGGCTTGGGCTATGCCTACTCTTTGGCGGTACCCTTTGGAAAGCTTGCGAATGATGGTGTGGCGCTTATCTTCGAGGTTACACTTTTCTAATGCTGCTTTGACTTTTGCCGTGCGATCGCCTGCGGGAATTCCTTTAATCCGCGATACAAAATACAAAAATCCTTCAACGGTCATTTCCGGGTACAAAGGAGGTGTCTCAGGGAGATAACCAATGCGTTGGCGCACAGCTAAGGAGTTATCGTGGACGTCAAAGCCAGCAATCCGAGCCGTTCCACTTGTCGCTGGTAAATAACCAGCTAAAATACGCATGGTTGTTGTTTTGCCAGCGCCATTTGGACCGAGAAAGCCTAAAATCTCTCCTTGTTCGACATTAAACGTGACATCAGCGATGGCTGGGGTAGAACCGTATCTTTTAGTTAACTTTTCAACTTCGATCATTCGTGGTGCCGAGTATGAGGGATAGGGTTTCCAACCATAATATCTTGTGGTGCGAGCTTCTAGAGAGCCATGCATAGAGGATGAGCTAACCCCATTAAGGAAGTCAAAAGTTAAAAGTTTCAACCAGTATTTTAAAGCTCGAAATATGTTAAAAATTTAGCGGTTAAGAGAACTGTGTTTCTACTGTAGATGCGATCGCAATCTCATGGAAGATATCCAGGCGGGTTAAAGATACCTCTACTATACCCACCAGTAAAAACAGCCCTAGTACAACAAAACAATGCGTCGTTCTCAGACAGAAGCGCTAATACGAACAGAAGAAATGAGTAATTTTGCTATTTTGTTTTTATTTTTTAATAGAAAAATTCACTGTTAATCGTATATTTTTTCTTCCCGCAGATTTGGGATCTAATTGGAAGTTCGGGACTTGCTGTATTAACGCGTCATCTAATTCCCGTGACCCACTTGAACGAACTAGCCGGATGTTGATGGGATTGCCATTGTTGTTAACATCAAAAGCAACTTCTACTGTGCCTTCAATACCCTGTTGCTTTGCTATTTTTGGATAAGCAACGTAACATTTAATACAGTCTCTTGAATCAAATGGCGCATTTTCCGGGTTTGGTTCTGGCTCTGTAGCACATCCGCGATGGATTGTTTCACCAATACCAAAAATCAGCGCGATCGCACCCAATGCAATCAACTTTGTTAAAAAGATTCTGGTGGTTTTTGGATTGATACCGTTCATAATCCAGGATATGGAATTCTTCAAACATTATCCTACATGAGTGTATTTTCCCACTACCTCCCTTGTTCGTTGGCGGATTCTTCAAGCTCAGCCCGATCTTTTTATTGTTTGAATTTGCGTCTATATTTTTGTTACTCCTTGCTTGTCAATGGGAATTGGCTTGATAACGGCATCTACCTTCACAATTGCGTGAACTGCGAATACAACCGTGGCTAGCATAACGCTCGCTATGTTTACAAACAGTGGGCCAAGCTATTAACTGTAGAGGTATACCTGTCAACTTCCAGAATAATCGTCCCCCTGAATGCAAAATATCCCACGCTTCCTTAGTGCTTGGATTCTCAGTAAACTCTAATACTTCACTTTTAAATGCCTCCCACTGGGAAGTAACAGTGGGTGGATGGCAGCGATCGTAGGTTGCCATCCCAGTACTATAGTTTTGCCAAATTTTTTGAATTGACATATAAAATCATGCTCTCCTTGCCTTTTTCAAATGTTATAGATGGTGAACTACCCACACTGAGTTGGAGTACCAAGTACAGTGTGGGCTTCCAGTTTCACAGGGGATTGCCGCGTCTTGGACTTGCGTCCGCGATTTGGTCTTACATCCCCTCCACTGGCAGACTCCCCCGTCCCAGAGGAGATTAGCATTCTGATACCCTCTGCTCTAATATTTTTAGCAGCATTCTCATCTCTATCGTGATGAGTACCACAACTAGGACACGCCCATGTACGGACATCCAACCGCATCTCATCAACTTGGTAATGACAATTAGAGCAAAGCTTGGAGCTAGGGAACCATCGGTCTATTTCTACTAACACTTTGCCTTCTTTTTCTAGCTTGTATGCCAAGAAGTTAGTAAAAGTCCCCCATCCTACATCAGATATTGCTTTAGCTAATTTGTGATTACGAACCATGCCCTTGACGTTTAAGTTTTCGACTACTACAACCTGATTGTCGTCTACAACTTTTCGCGACAACTTATGTAGAAAATCGTGACGGACATTGCTAACTCGTTCGTATACCCTAGCTACTAGTTTTAACGCTTTTTTTCTCCGCTGACTTCCTTTTTGTTTTCTTGCTAACTTCCTCTGTTTCCTAGCTAAGTTCTTTTCGTGTTTAGCAAGATGCTTGGGATTAGCATATTTAGACGTTTTTTCACCATCATGAGTAATAGCAAAGTCTTTGATACCCAAGTCAATTCCAATCACCTTGCCGTCAGTGCTAGGTGTCGGGTTTTCACCTTTATATTCCATCAACACAGAAGCATAATACTTGCCAGATGGACACAGACTGACTGTAACAGTTTTAATTGTTCCGTCCAACAATCTATGTACTTTAGCTTCAATTACACCAAGTCTTCCTGGGAACTTCAAGAATTTTCCAATTGGCTGGACTTTTTGCGGATACTGGATAGATTGACGGTGATGTTTAGACTTAAACTTAGGATACTTTGCTCTACCTTCAAAAAAGTTTTGATATGCACGGGACAAATTAAGACTTACAGATTGTAACACCTGTGAATAACATTCTCCCAGCCATTCAAACTCTTTTTTGAGCGATGGCAACATGGAGTTTAGACCAGATTGAGACAAACCTTTACCAGTCGCTTTGTAAGTTTCAATGCACTTATTCAGTCCATAGTTCCACCACCAACGCGCACAGCCAAAATGTTGTGCAAGTATTTGTTTTTGTTCATCCGTTGGGTATAAGCGTACTTTTACAGCTCGTCTTAACACTAGTCTTCACCTCCTTGATTGATTTCCTTACTATAATATCCTATTTGCAGTAAAGCTATTCCGGAAATATTTGGCTACTCCTCATACATCTTTTTCCTCTCTTACCAGGGCGTAAGAATTGGTCAAAGATGTAATCGTCGCAGCCCGCCTTATATCCCGCCACTGATTCGGAGTACCGAATGAGCGTGGGGGGACTTACGGCGAATTAGTTAACCAAAAAAACTTGGGATATTGAATCCAAAAGGATAAAGGAAGAAAAATAGGTTGAGCACCCTCAATAAATTGAGGGATTTACTTTATACTTTATCCTTAAATTGTTTTAAGCAGCGCTTTACCGTTGCAGTACCACTTTACCGATCGCCTGACCCGACTCAGCTCGTTGATGAGCCTGTGTCACTTCAGAGAAATGAAATATTTTAGAATCGAGTAACGGTCGTACTTTTCCCTCATATACTAGTTGAGCTAGTTGCGTTAGGATTTCTCCGTGACGCACCCGACCCATTCCGTACAGCAGTGGAATCAGCATATACACCAAATGCACGGTGAGTCCTTTAGCGTGGAGAAGCGTTAAGTCCTGCTGAGATAAAGAGACGAGCGAAACGACTGTGCCATTAAGCTTTGCCGCTTTGAAGGCATTTTGTAAATTATCGTTACCAACCGTGTCAAACACCACATCAAATCCCTGACCATCCGTGTGTTCTGCTACAAACTCTTCCACAGGTTGTGAGCGATAGTTGATGGTAAAGTCGGCTCCAAGCTTGCGGGCGATCGCGGCTTTCTCTTCATCGGACACCAGAGCATATACTGTTGCTCCTACCCATTTTGCTAATTGCACACCTATATGCCCCACTCCTCCGGTTGCGCCGTAAACCAAAACACTTTGCCCCGGTTGAACTTTAGCGCGATCGATGAGTCCTTCCCATGCTGTAATAGAGACGAGGGGAAGGGCTGCTGCTTCTGCCATTGTAAGGGACTTTGGTTTGCGAGCAACCAGGTTCATATCTGCCAGCATATACTCTGTTAATGCACCCCCCAATCCTTTCACTCCACCTGCACAAGCATAAACTTCATCTCCAGGCTGAAAAGCGGTAACGCCTTCGCCAACCTCTTCAACCACGCCAGCAACATCTCCATGCAAAACAGCAGGCAGATCGGGGGCAATATCTGCGACTGCGCCCTGTCGGATCTTACAATCCACTGGATTGACACTAGTTGCTGCTACCCGAATCAGCACGTGGTTTGGCAGAACTTGGGGTACAGGGATGTCTGCCGTTTCAAATACGCTGGGGCTACCAAACTGAGTTATAGTCTGCGCTTGCATAATCGTTACCTCATAAAACTGATATTTCATGAGTACCATTGAGGTATTGCTGCCCGAAAGGATTAACGGCAAAGTGTATTAGTTACTTTTTAGTAAACATGGCGCTCAATCTGGATTCTAACGAACCCCAACTCAACTACCTCCCCCAGCCTGCGCTCGAGCGCATATCGCAGATGAATCTCTTTGATACAAATTGTGCGGGTCATCAAATGCTCGAACACATTGCCAACAAGTGGACAGTGCTGATTGTGTATGCCCTGACACAAGGGAAGAAGCGCTATAGCGAACTCAAGCAGCAAATTGTTGGTGTATCGCCCAAGATGCTTATTCAAAATCTTCGCAATCTGGAGCGGTGTGGATTAATTGAGCGAGAAATTTATCCTACGGTTCCTCCAAGAGTAGACTATTCCCTTACACCGTTGGGAAAATCGTTAGTCGAGCCATTAGCAGTCCTGGGGGAGTGGGCATACCATCATATCCCAGATGTGAAAGCTGCAATGGAACAATATGACAACAGTCCAAAAGATGACTACTGGGAACCTAAGTAACCATTTGGGCGTGCAGATGGCATGGGACAATTACCCGAGCGTATTTCCATATCTGAGGCGATCGGGCAATTCGATGATTGGCTGACAGTGTTACGCGATCGCAACTAAATATCGCTTGTCAACTCACCCGCAACTAAGTAATTCTACCAGGCTTTATGACTTATTCTTTATGCTTTCTTCATTAAATCAATTAATTTCTTTATGCGAAATTTAAACATGAGGGTGTAATATAGACATTGCGACAAACTATTAGGTTCCCTGCTGCGAAAAATGCTCACAGCAGGGATATCATCCTGAAATAAAGATTGCTTCTGAGAAAATAATTTGTTATAAATACCTCTAAGTACGTAAGTGCGAGGTTCGGGTTTTTCATGGTGTGAGGAGAGCCTAATAGTTTGTCGCGAAACTACTGGTTTATCTTGCATTCGTGAGCCTGATTCCGAAAAAAGCCATTCTTTACAAGAGGTAAACCAGATGTTACAAGGATTTCCTATTAGCTTTGGTGGGACAGAGATAGCTGTACCAACAAGTTTATGCAGCATTGCTGAAACGCAGTTATGGGAGACTGGAGGGGTTGCAATTACAACTCTTCTGGTTTTAGTGCTGTTGTTTCGCTCGTTAACTGCTTTTGTAAAAGTCTTGAAGTCCTAGGCACTTCTGGAATTTCTTAACCCAAGTTGTAGAGGAAAAACCTCTACAACTGACTGCTAAATTGGAATCCAATTCCTACAAGGATACCTGTAGTCCTTAACTAGAAAGCAAGTGGGTATACCATTGAACTTTTTAATCCCTACCTGGCTTTAATATAGTGCTTAAAGTTACCCAGCAATCTTCCATAAGAGTGTCTCGCATTCTTTTTTCATCCTTAAAAGTCGATGGTAAAAGCCGTCCTTCATACACCAAATTAACCTCGCTCTCCCTAAATGGCCAAGGAGATACTGTAATTTGATGGTGATTGTTTTTGTTTTCTACCAGGGTTAATTGAAGCGCGTTCGTGCTATCAAGCGCTGGTACTTGAGTGACTTCTTGTTTACCAGTAAATCCCTGACACAAAAGAATTGAAAGCGCATCCCACGTTGCAACTAGCTTTTGATTGCGTTCGATCGCCTCTCGTGTTGCGTATTTTGTGTAGTATTCATCATGATTCAAGATAGCAATAAGCTTTTCTTGAAATTCATATTCGCCTTTTAAAAAATCCCGCACAATTTGAATTGAATTGGCGGAATTTTGCCAGCTTGTAAACCTTTCATACAGACCCGTACCGTGCATTGAAACAAGTAATGCTGCATACCTTCCCATTGGTAGCGCAAGCTTTTTGGCACTTGACCAAATATTGATATGTTCTTGTGTTGTTAGTTCGGTAAAGTTATGGGGATAGCCAGTTTCTTGGTTTAAGGTTGGCGATTGTTCCCACTCAAGCCAGCCGATATCGTGAATTTCTGCGGCGAGACAAACTTCAACTCTTGGAGCCAATGTACCGAATTTTTCATTACCCCAAGCGCACGCTAGTTGACCCGCAAGCCAAGCGTGATGGGGTTGGGTAATGCAAATGAGCCCTTGTTCTGTGAAACGGTGCAGCATAAGTTAAAAGTTGGACACATTCTTAGTTGGATGCGATCGCAGAGCTTTATTTTCAGTACATCGCCGATGAGGCTTGTCAAGCCAGCGTTGAATAAATGAGAATTTTTTGGTGCAATTCTTATCAACTTGGGGGAAGATAAAGAGTACTGTAGCACATGGTGAAGACTGCATATGGTAACACCAAAGCAGGTTATTAGTACTTGGGTCGATGCCTTGAACACCCACGATGCAGATGCAGCCGCAGCACTTTATCACGAAGACGCCGTGAACATTCAGGTTGCCATTGGAACTCCTCTTGAAGGAAAAAGCGCGATTTATAATGATTTTGTCAACTTTTTTCGTTCAACGCCAGACACCTACACTCACATCGAAAACTTATTTGAGGATGGAGAGTGGGCGATTCTAGAGTGGTCTGGTGGTGGAACGTTTGTTGGGAATGAGCACGACGCAAACTCTGTGGGGAAAAAGTACACTTTAAAAGGTTGCGGTTTCTTCCATGTCGTAGATGGAAAAATCCGCTTTCAACGTGGTTATTGGGACAAGCTTACTTGGTTTAGGCAAGTCGGGTTAGCAATTGACTAATATGCGCTCTCAAAGATATACAGATAACTGTTAATGTACCCGAGCGGAAGATTGGGAAGCAATCGCCCCTTGCGTTAAATATTGTAGCCAAGTGCATCAAGACCCACAGTTCTTGACGCGATAACACCCATAAGCACAACAAAACCTAGCGTTCTCCGAAAATAATTAACACCTTGAAATAATTCCAGCCATGCCCAAGTAAATAAAGAGCCAAAAGCCACCAAGTCTAATCCTATATTAATCCCGCCTGTTGGAAAAATTAGTTTAAGCAAGCTAGCTGATATCCAAACAATAAGTGGTAGGTTTGGCATCTGAGCTATAACAATTTCACCATTACTGTCGCGGAAAAATTTATCAAAAAATGTATTGTTCATGACTTTAAATTTCAACAGGTACCAACAGTTATTAACTACAAAAAATACAATTCTTATTAAAATATTTAGGGCTCTCTCTTACAACCATCATTATGGTGAGATAAGAAGCGGTAAAGTGTACTCCTTACGGCTTAGGCAATTGTTGGCAGTTTCGAGTCATTGGTTCTAATAGAGTGGTGTTTGGGAAACGCTATACTACACTGCTAAAGCTGCGGAGAGTGCAGGGCGGGAGTGGATTACTAGGGGGAGTTAAAGCCACGCAAGTGGATTGCTAATTTTTGTATTAGGAAGTTGGTTAATCCAGTCTTCAACTATTTGGGTGACTTACGTTCCTCCCCAATTCATATCATGCCAATATCATCCGTCTACATGGGATACTGCTCGGACGTTCTCGGCTCAATTTGCGCTCCGAGTTGAAGAACGCGTCCGAGATCGTCAGCATTTCGCCAAGTTTCAATTATTTTAGAGTCAGCAATCCTGTGAATGAAAGTAGCGGCGAACGTCTGCCTTTGACCGCGACCTGGTATCCCAAGAAAACTCTCCTGAACGCATGTGTTTGTCGCACGTACAACAACTTTATCACCTTCAGCAATTACATCTTCTATCGTCCATTTTTGATCGATAGGACCAATTAAACGAAAAAGCTCGCGGACTCCGTCCGGTCCTGGGGGAAGCCCTAGCGGACCACCGTGCATCTTCCAGGTAGAAGCGGTCATCTCGCAGATCTCTTCGCTCAATTGCTCGCTAATGAGTTCAAACCACCGTCGAGCAATTATTTTGTTTTTTTCTGTAGAAGACATGGCAAATCTCTCCTTTAATAGAATTTATAGATTGATTGACTAACTGATTAAGTGCTGTTTTTGCTTGCCAAGTAAGATACCGTACTATATGACTCAATTTGGTACAAAACCTAGAATTTCAGACAGAAATTTCTGCAATCGCAGTGACTTCATCTTAAGCTTCTCTTTTGAAAACCACAGTTAGAAAAAGTCTTTAGTAGCCAAACCATTTGCAGCTAAGGATATCTTTAAATAGTCAGATTTTGTCAGAAAAAGTAGCTTCTTGTTGAAGATACAATTATCAAGCATCCATTAGAACAAGCCGTGTTATCGAGGTGTACGGAGAAAAAATATATTACACGGCTGAAGCTGCCCAAAAAGCGGGGAGTGGATTACCAGGGGGATTTGAGGAAGAGCGATCGCACTTTGACAACAATTTGTTGGGTTTGCCCAACGTACAAAAATTCGAGAGCCCTTAAGGACGCCCGCCTTAACCCATTCGCAAGGAGCGCGTGGTTAGGCCTTTGGGGTGGACGATGGAGGTGGACAGACTTCCATAGCTTGAATCAAGCCGTGTTCAAAGGTGAATCTATGGCCTACGTGTTCATCGGCAAGAACTGCTCCAGCCAAGTCACGCACGACCTGATGCACCGAGACCAAAATGCGCCCGTCCTCCTCCAAGTAAAAGGTTTGCGGCTCGACGTGCCCATCGATCTCGCTCCATTGCTCCGTCCAGTAAGCGCGAACTTTTTCAGGTCCACGGACAAAACCGCCTTTGAACGCTCTCGGCCAAACCACATCCGGAGTCATGAGGGCAAGGGCAGCGTCAATGTCTCGCCTGTTAAAGGCTACGTATGCCGCACGGAGCAGTTCGATTTCTGGTGCTCTTCGATCTAACATAGATTGGTGTGGTGAAGGAGATGCAGCAGGGACTAATAATGTATTGTACAGAGTTTATCAGTGGTTCGAGTTCTCAATATGCGATCGGTGGTAGTAGAATTTCTGGAATTAATGGTTTGGGAATCGATCGTTTGCAATGGGTTTCAGGATAAAGGTCACGGCTTTACTGCTCTGACAGCAAGGCAAAAATCGGGGATTGCAGAACCAACTATCAGTACTGCTTAGGAGCAGGCAGTTTACAGCAGGCTATGTATTGTTATCTGTGGTAGCATGACTGGAGAGTTAGCGGTGTAGTTGCTTATAAATTAGTTGGAAAAAAGTGGCTATTGTTGAAGGCACTCGCCTTTGTTCTCAAAATTAATCGTCTGTTAGTTAGTAATTAATTAGGTGCGACTTCTGACAAGGACGCTTTTCACAATAATTCTTAAAGAAAATAATTATTGGTATCCACAAAGTATGAGTAAACAAATTGAGAAAATTAAAACTCCCAAACTTATCCAACAGATTGAATCAACCCTAAAACCATTGGAGTTCTTGGAGCGTTGTGCCAAAAATTACGGAGACCTTTTTTTCACCAATCCCTTTGGGAATTTAGAAACCTTAGTTGTCAGTCATCCTCAAGATCTTCAAGAATTATTTAATCCCATAAATAAAATTCTTGCGGCTCCGGCTGCTGCCAATGAAATCTTCAAACCTCAAGTTGGAGAAAACTCATTAATTGTACAAGAGGGGGAACGCCATCAAAAACAGCGAAAGTTAATGATGCCACCCTTTCATGGGGAACGAATGGTCAATTACGGGCAGCAAATTTGTGAAATCACTCAACAAGTGATACAACACCTCAAACCAGGACAAACTTTTATTGCTCGTCATATAAGTGAAGACATCACAATAAAAATTATCTTAAAAATAGTCTTTGGTATTGATGAGGGATTGCGGTTTGAAAAACTGGAAGATTTAATGACAACTTGGTTGGATTTAACTAATTCACCACTCAGCGCCAGTGTTTTATTATTTCCACCTCTAAGAAAAGATTTGGGTTCTTGGAGTCCTTGGGGGAGATATCTGCGCTTGCGGCAACAGATTGATGAGTTACTCATGACGCAAATACAGGAGCGTCGCCAAGCACAAGTCACACATTTTGATATTTTGAGTTTGCTAATTGAAGCAAAATATGAAAATGGAGAAGGCATGAGTGATGCCGAATTAAGAGATAACCTTTTGACTTTACTCGTTGCGGGTCACGAAACCACGGCTACTGCTATCGCTTGGGCTTTGTACTGGATTCATCAACAACCAGAAGTCTATAAGAAACTCTTGCATGAGTTGCGAAGTTTAAATACTCCCGACGCGATCGCAATGGCTCAACTTCCTTACCTGACAGCAGTTTGTCAAGAAACTTTACGGATTTACCCTGTAGTTCCTTCCACTTTTCCTAGAATGACTTTACGCTCTGTCAATTTAAGGGGGTATCAAGTTGCCTCTGGGACGTATGTAATACCTTCTATTTACTTAACTCATCATCGAGCAGATCTGTATCCTCAACCTGACAAATTTCAACCAGAAAGGTTTATTAATCGGAAGTACTCACCTTATGAATTTTGGCCTTTTGGAGGTGGTTCTCGTCAATGCTTAGGTCAAGTATTTGCTTTGTTTGAAATGAAATTAATTTTAGCAACTATTCTTTTAAATTGTCAGTTGAAATTAGAGGAGAAGGCTCCTGTTAAGCCAGCACGTCGGGGTTTTTTAATAGGCCCTCAAGGTGGTGTAAAAATGAGCCTTACAAAAGCCTTAGAGATGCATGATAAAATCTGCCATCATTGAAGGGAATTATCGCTATTTACTCAGGCGTGAATGGGATATCAATGCAGGGCAAACAACTTTTGTCATGCTTAACCCAAGCACCGCCGATGCTGTTCGAGACGATCGCACGCTCTGCAGGTGTATTCATTTTGCTCGGTTCTGGGGTTATGGTTCTGTTGAAGTCGTCAATTTGTTTGCTTATCGTGCAACAAAACCTCGCGATTTATTTAAGGTAGCTGACCCGATTGGTTCAAAAAATAACTCTTACCTTCAATCGGCAACGGAGCGTGCTGCATTAGTGATTGTTGCCTGGGGTGTACATGGCAGTTTTCTCAATCGAGATCGAGCAGTCCTTTCTTTAATTTCCGCTCATCAACCTCTCCACTGCTTGGGTCAAACCAAAGCTGGGTATCCGCGTCATCCACTTTATGTAAAAAACAGTGTATGTCCCATGCAATTGTCGTTATGACTGAAATGTTTGAAATATCGGAATAGTTTATTCATTTTATTTACATGATTTTGGTAAAGCAATAGATAATTTTACTAAAACTATTCAACTTGGTTACAAACCTGGAAAAGCTCATTTTTATCGAGGTCTTGCTTACTTAGAATCTGAACTTCTTCAAGAAGCTATCAATGATTTTTCTGAAGCTATTTATCTTAAGTCAGATAGTGAAGAACTGTACATGATGAGAGGAGAAGCTTTCTTTCAACAAGAGAAATATCAAGAAGCTATTGAAGATTTGTCTAAGGTCATTCTTCTTAATCCAAAATGGCGTTTTGCGCCTGAGGTCCATAATTTATTAGGGATTGCCCATGCTGAGCTTGGAAATTCCCTGCAAGCTATGCAACAGTTCTCTCAGGTTATCGATATCGAGCCTGATTCTTCTGGTACTTACTACAACCGAGGATTAGTATTTCTGAAATCCAAAGACCTTGAGAAAGCTGTTAAAGATTTTACCCTAGCTATTCGTTGTCAACCAAAAGAAGAAAAATTTTACATAACTCGTGGTGTTGCTTACCTAAACTTAAAAAGTTTTGAAGAAGCTATTAAAGATTTCTCCAAAGCCATTGAAATTAGCTCGGAACGAGATTCCGAACCCTACTTTTATCGAGCTTGTGCTTATAGAGAACTTGATGAATGCCAAAAAGCTATCCAAGATTTTTCGGCTGTTATTCAGATGAACCCCAATGATGATGCAGCATACTTTGGTCTGGGACTGGTTTTCTATAAGCAAAAAAATTACGAAGACGCTATTAAAAACTTCACCCAAGCTATCCAGATTAATCCTGATTCTGCTCAGGCATATCACTATCGAAGTCTCGCTTACAAACAACTTGGTGAGCTTACACAAGCGTTTGAAGATATGGAGAAAGCTTCCTCCATCAGCTTAAATCCAGAAGATTTGGAGTTTAAAATAGTGGTAAGCTAACTCAGCTTTTTCAAACGAATGCTCCCATGCAATATAGGTAACAGCCGAGATCCGTGCCAGTGCGATTCGTATTGGGCTGCGCGACCTGAAAAGGTCGTTTAGTACGGGAAGCCTACTTCCCTAGCGGATTCATACCCGCTACCCCGGCGTAAAAGGCTCATAAGAGTCCGGTCACGCCTCAAGTAAGTAATGAACGAGGTGGAATGCAGACCACGAAAGTAACCGAAGCTGCCAGCCCTAAGGCGGTCAGGGGCAAAGGGGAATCCTTTAAAGGTGAACGCGAGTGAACTATTAGATAAACTGCGTTATACGAAAAGGAGCTAAATCGGGCTGATAAGCTCTGACCAAAAGGTAAATGGATCGGATTTATAGCTTGTCCATCTATAAATCGTATGAACATAACTTCCATCGCAGAATAGATAGCACCTAAAAGAGGATAGAAAACTAAACGGTACAACAGGGTAAGCCCTACAGAGTCTAAGAGAGGTCGATTACTCTTAGTAGGTCTGAGGTAACAAAGACGGAACTCTCTGGAGGGTAAAGGATGGAAGAAAAAGCGAATGCTGGTTTGTAGCAAACCAGATAGGGGCTGAAACATCACTCCTGACCGAAAGGAAAAGCAGACTTCTTCTGGGTCTTATACGAAGGAAACTAAACAAAGGAATCTAATCTAAGGACAAGTTAGATGATGTCAGAACTGACTTCAAACGGACTGAAGAAACAGCTAGTAAACTGGAACCATATTAATTGGAAAAAAGTTAATAAAGCTGTCAGAAACCTACGGCAAAGAATCTTTCGTGCGAGTCAGCTTGGGGACTTCCGTAAGCTGAGAAACTTACAGAAGTTGATGCAAAGAAGCTACGCCAACTTACTATTATCTGTTCGACGCATCACCCAGACAAATCTTGGAAAAGCAACGGCAGGAATTGACAAGGAAATCGTCAACACCCCAGAGCAACGGGTGATTCTGGTAAACAATTGGCAAGGGGGAAACCTTAAACCAACACGAAGGGTAGAAATACCTAAGCCTAACGGCAAGTTTCGACCGCTCGGCATCCCGACCGTGCGCGACAGAATCGAACAGGCAATGGTTTTGAACGCACTCGAACCCGAATGGGAAGCCGTATTTGAACAAAACAGTTATGGCTTCCGACCGGGAAGAAGCTGTCAAGACGCAATAGAACAAAGCTTCAACTTGCTTTCAAGATGGCACAATTGGGTTCTAGAAGCTGACATCAAGGGATTCTTCGACAACATTGCCCATGAGTCCATTCTGAACATGGTGAGCAACTTCCCAAAACGGGAACTCATCAAAGGATGGTTAAAAGCGGGTTTTGTGTTCCAAGGACATCTTCACCTCACAGAACAAGGCACACCACAGGGAGGAGTCATCTCACCCTTACTTGCCAATATTGGGCTGCATGGCTTAGAAACCTATATAAAAGCCACCAACCCAAAATTTGGCGTGGTGCGATATGCCGACGATTTCATCGTCACGGCAAAAGACAAGGAAAGTCTCGAAACTGCCCAAAACCTGATTCAAGCATGGATGTCGAAGAGAGGTCTTGAATTGAGCGCTGAGAAGACGGTAATCACGTCAATGGAAGAGGGCTTCGATTTCCTGGGGTTCAACTCCCGGCACTACGATGGAAAACTCCTGATTAAGCCGTCAAAAAAGAAGGTGTTAACCTTCTGCAAGCGGATTGGTAAGGAAATCAAAAACCTGAATGGTGTAGAACAGGAAGTTCTTATTTACAAGCTTAATCCAATTCTCAGAGGTTTTGCTAACTATTACAAAGCGGTAGTCAGCAAGGAAACTTTTGGCTATATCTCACACCGAGTATGGCAATACCTTTGGCGTTGGGCAAAGCGTAGACACCCCAATAAAAACTCAAAATGGGTACGCTGGCGTTACTTTAAGACCATTAAAGGTAACAAGTGGGTATTTGCTTGTACAACAAGTGACCGACAAGGTAAGGATAAAGAACTTGTCCTATATCAAATCGCGTATACGCCTATCGAACGCCACATAAAAGTCAAAGGCGACGCTAGTCCCGATGACCCCTCCTTAAAAGAGTACTGGAGAAAACGCCACCAAAAATTTGGGAAATCTCGCTTTGAGAAGGGTTCCAAATTATATAAGATAGCAGAAAACCAAAACTGGATTTGTCCAGAATGTGGCGAACCATTATTCAATGGAGAGGAAATCGAAACCCATCACATAGTACCTGTTGCAGAAGGTGGAACAGACGACGTGGGAAACCTCCAGCACCTGCACAAAGCGTGCCATAAACAGGTACACAAAACCCCAGTGAAAACTCGTTTGAAGTAAGGCTTGAGCCGTATGAGTGCGAAAGTCTCATGTACGGTTCTTAGGGGAGGGGAGAGCGGTAACGCTCAAACCTTACCCGACAGATTACCTGGTGCGATGGTAATTGCCAGTTGTTCGTATTCTCTTTTATTAAAAAACTTTACAATTGGTTGGATAGCGATACGGCTTAAGCCGTTACTTGCTTTAGCGGGTATCGCGGATAACGTGAATTAGAGATTGTCAAGCGTGAAAGTTTTGAGGATTTTTGAGGAGAAAATGATTGTTCACTTTTACTAAATCACTTGTGCAGCAAATTGGTAAATGTTCACAAAAGATAGATTTTAAGAATTAAATGGAATGATTTAGGAATGTTATCTTTAGCACTTAAGACCAACAACTCCGTTGATGTACCCTTTCATAAAGATAGTATTCATGAGAAGATAGTAAAGTATCCAGTTCTTAACTTTAAATGAATATGAGCATCGCCGACTTGTTATCGACCTTGAAAAAGCTGTCTCGTGCAGACAAACTGAAAGTGATGCAGTTTTTAGTGCAAGAAATGGCTACTGAAGAAGAAATATTATCGCTGCAACCAGGTGAAACTTATCATGTATGGTCGCCATACAACTCTCATGAGGCTGCTCAAAAATTAGCAACACTGCTAGAGTCAGACAAACAAACAAGCGATGCTTAATTCCCAAAGGTTCCCCTTTGTTGAAGGTCGTGATATGTTTGGGGACGCCGATTTCGTCCCACAATTACCTTTGATACTAGGTTATCGAAATTCAACCGTAGAAGTATCAGCTTTGCTAGACACAGGAGCTAGCGTCAATGTTTTACCATATAACCTTGGTATTCAGTTAGGAGCCGTTTGGGAAGAGTTAACAACCACAGTACAACTAGCCGGAAATTTAGCACCCGTCGAAGCAAGGGGGTTGCTTTTGTTAGCTAGAGTTGGGACTTTTGCACCAGTCAGATTGGTGTTTGCATGGAGCCGAACGGATGATGTACCGTTATTACTAGGGCGCATGAATTTTTTCTTGGAATTTGATGTCTGCTTTTATCGCTCCCAAATGATATTTGAATTGCGTCCAAAAACGGCAGTATAGCCTTTATGCTTAATGGCTTATCGCCTCTCTGTGATTGACTCCCAAGGTCGTGCAATTGGCACCAGGGCAGACATCCTCAACCGCGCTAACCTTGGTATGGAAGTGATGCACGAGTGCAACGCTCACAACTTCCCTCTCGGCTTAGCTTCTGCTGAAGTAGCTCCTGTTGCGCTCGGCGCTCCTGCTATCAACAACTTTTTGTTCGGTACTCATAGTAAAACTCCTTTGGAAATCATATAGTAATATTGCTCTTTAGGCTACGGTCGAAGCTGTTACAGAGTGGTCGTGGTCGGTGCTGGTAGCGACTGGCAATCATGCTTCAATTTCCCGTGCCATTTTTGCCGCATTGCTCCGATACATGGCGATCGTGTCCTGACCGACGGGCAAATGCACCGGCGGATGTTCTGTATTGGCGAGTTGAATCATCACAGAGGCAAACTTTTTCGGATCTCCGGGTTGATGCCCGTGTAGCGCCGAGGCTCCGGTAATAAACCATACTTTCTGCGTTTTCATCTTGTGTCCTTGTTTTAGGTGTTGTGTAAATTGTTGGCTTTAGCTCTTTCGGTGAGTGCATGACTGCGGCACTGATGGCGAGTCGCTTCATGAGCGAAAAATCTGTTACTTTTGGCTATTTTTGATCCTTAAGCGATTGATATCAGGTCCGGCTAAATGCCCATAATCAAACTTTCTCCCTTGTCCCCGTGTCTCCGGGTCTGTGCAACTATGGGTATGCAACTGGACATGATGTCATGTCCCGTTACCGTCCGGGAAGCCGCACCTTCACCTCTTGGAGCACCCAACCGTTGCCGTCTGGATCGCTGAATGAGGCATAGGAGGCATAGTCGCGACGTTTCGGATCGGGACCACTTAAGCGTCCTTCAGTTCCGGCATGGTGGAATATCCCTCCGATGTCGTGGAACACCTCACTCACCTCGACACCCCGATCCACCAATTCGGCACGGGCTGCGGAGATGTCGTAAACTATGAGGTACAAACCTTGAACTGAACCGGGCGCGGCGAAGGTAATTCCTTTACCGAAGATGATTGAGGCTTCCGAACCGCTCGGGGTCAACTGCACCACCCGGAAGTCCTCACTGGTGACAAAGTCAGCATCGAGTCGCCATCCTAACGTTTCATAGAAGTGCTTGGAGCGATCCACATCAGCAACGGGCAATACTATAACTTCGAGTTTCATGTTTTGAGTGTTTACTTGATTGCTGTTCATCTTGTTCTCCTTGAAATTGGTGAAAAGTGTTGCTCACCTCGATTAACTTCATTCTTCCGCGAGCACTCAATTTAGACCACTCAAGTTCTTTGAGTTAAAATGCGATTTAATTGTTATTTACTTGAGGAACGCCACCACTCGTGTGCCAGTGGGACAGTGGCGATTGGGATCTCGCTTTACTGTGCCTTCTACAATTTTTGTACGCTCGCGGAAGAAATACGGTGAACTATGCCGCGTCGGTTCAAAAATTTTTTGGCCAAATCTGGAATGGTGGAATTTGATGTTGTAGTTCCTAATAGATAAACAAAACCTCGGTCAACTGAAGGCAGGTAAATACCAGCAAAGACAGTGAAACTTCAATTGATTTATATTTAAATGAACTTTTTATACTAATCCAGACCGCACTGCTTAAAAAGTGGTGCGGTCTTATAATTTATGGCATGGATGTTGCAGAGTGCGATCTGTGCGCTCGTACAGTAAGTAGCGCGGCGATCGCACTCGAAGAAGCGGAAGACAGGGGCGCAATATGCACTCTTTCCAGACAAACAGCACGGCTCTAAGGAATTTTTCTTTCAAGCTTCTTCTAAAATCCTCTTGATACGCCGTTTTTAGTTCAGCTGTTGTAATGTCCCAGTCCGGTCGGCATTTCCTGAGAAGCGCACGCAGGTCCTGGCGCAGCTCTTCGAGAGTGGGTCGCCCGAAGAACCAGTAGCCCATGTAGATCTTATAAATGACCAGACCCGGTTCGAGGACAATCGTGTAGGGGATCGTGGGATTGTGGAGAGGATCGCTGTATTCAGCAATATCGAGGTCTTTTTGGATTTTGCGTCCCGCGTCGGAGAGGAAGGGCCAGTGGGCTCCAACGCCACTGCGATATTCATTTGTCTCGGTGATGTTGTCGTTTCTGACACCCCAGGCAGGTATCATTAACTGAGCAGCATTGCAACCTTTTTTATCAGCTTTAAGTTGTAAGTACTTGACGAGTAAACTCTTCCCTATCAGTAAAGTGTTCAAAAATACGATCCATCTTAGTCAGTTCAAACAACATTCTGACTTGATCGTTCATGGAGCATATATAAAATTTGGCGTTACCACTTCGGACAACTTTCATAACTGATATTAAAGCACCTAAACCCGAGCTATCTATAAAGCTCACATTTGATAGATCGAGCAATACAATATCAGTTTTATCAGTCATAATATCTTGGACTTCACGGCGTAGTTCATTACTGCTACTACGGTTTAAAATACCGTAAGGTTGAAGGACTTTAACAATAGAATTCATACTCTTATTACTCATTTATGTTTTGTGTAGCAAGATTCATTTTTGAATCACTAAAATTTGAGATTATATTTTGGCATTATTTTAGTAAATTCTGCAATATTTATCAGTTATGTTTCTGATTTTGGTTGCCAGAAAGATGCACGTATAACAGACCATAAAAGTGATAAATTATAAACAGCCCAAACACTATTTAGTAGATAAAGCCAAGGATGATTGAGATGACCTGTAGCAAAGCGAGCAAGACACCAAAATATTCCTAGTATAGTGAGAGAAAAGATAATCAATTGAGGTAAAACAAGACTTAAATAAATTCCTGATTGTCTTTGTTTTGGCGTGACTTGGAATTTAATAGGTCTTCCTGAAAATACACTCCATACAGCTTGAATCAATAGAGGAAACAGTGCTATTGCGTACTGTTCTGAACGCCAGACTTCACTAGCTGAAATACCCCAAGTAGCAGCCAATAATGTTAAACGATTGACAACAAAAGCAGGAAAAAAGTGAAGGGAGAAATCAATACCATAAGTTTTAACTGGAACAACTTCTGTGAAGAAATAAATAATTGGGCAAGAAATAAAAACAAGAGTAGCAAAACCAGAAAAGTAGCTGTACATAGTTTTAAAATAGTGTAACCGTTGCCAAAATGTTAGTCCTGGTTTTGTAAGTGGGTTTTCTCTCAAAAGTACTTGAATAGTACCTTGAGCCCAACGTAGACGTTGTTTTAGCGTAGAACTTAAATCATCTGGTGCCAAACCTTCTGCCAATAGTTCATTATGATAAACTGATTTCCAACCAGCCGCATGAAGGCGCATGGCGGTATTCATATCTTCTGTAATACTGTTACTAGATAAACCTCCAACTAATTCAAATTCATTTAAACGTTTTTCATCTTTGGCAAACTCATCAGCAAAATTTTGGAGCCCAACACTAATCAGTGCTTCACGCCTCAATACTGCATTTGTTCCTGTGTAAAAAGCAGAATTCATACCATCTTTACCTTGTTGGATTGGTCCATAAAATAAATTGGCTTGATGTCCAAATGGATCGCCTGGAGGAAGGTTATAAAAATCTTGGCGAGTCTGCACAAAAGCAATTCGATTTTGTTCGTATTTTCCTGTAAAAACATTGTAGGTATAAAAATATGGCAAAACCCGTTTTAGAAATTGAGGTTTAGGAATATGGTCAGCATCAAGGGTCAAAATAAATTCGCCTGTAGTTTCTCCAGAAAAAATGGCGTAATTTAAGTTTCCGGCTTTAGCATGATGAGGTACTCCTTCTGGTTTAGGGCGAGCAATGTAGCGAAAACGAGTAAGTTCAACTAACTCCAATTCTTTTTGATGAATGTTTTGTTCTAGGATTTGATGTTCGGTGATGAGATGTTCGTTTAAGGTTTTTGTGCGATCGCTCGAATTTAACCATAGAATAAACTGTCGCAGATTCTCTAAAAACGTAGTGGTTGTTCGATCGGCACTTTGAGCCTGTTCTGCTGATAAATCTTGTAGCCAATGTTCAGCTGCTTGAACATTGGGTGTAAGGTCTTCGAGTTGTTTAAGACGATTTAACAAACAAGAGAGTTCTGTATCAATCCGTTCCGCCTCCTGCTGTAAGAGTGGCGATTGCAAATCCTCTAAGCAGAGCCTTTCCGCCATAGCCCGCATCGCTGGTGAGTTTCCATCATCCAGTACGTAAACCCGTAGTTTTGTTGGTAGGTAATCTATTGCTAAAGCCGCCTTAGCTGTCTTTTCAACAATTTCCGGAGGCTCGTTGTAACACGTTATGAATACATCTACATTTGGCAAATGAGAAGTGGGGATGAGTGGTTTCATGCGCTCAAGAGACTTAACCTCTCGAACTATAGGACGCCACAGCCCAATCACAAACATCACTCCACCGAAATAGCTATAAATTTCTGCTAACAACAAAGGAACAGAAAGCCACAGCGCATCAAAGTTAATGGAATGGGTGATGCGCCATTGCAAATACCAAGCACCTAAAATGAGATTAATTTCTGCTAAATAACGAAATAGCAGGGTTCTTTTTCTCAACTTTGAGCGGCTGTTTCCAGAGAAGGAGAATGAATTGTCAAAAGAAGAAACTGAAGCCATTATTGCACCTGAAATAAAATTAAAAAACTAGAGGACGTTCGCCTCTTGCTTGGTAGAGCAAACTTTCTAGAACAACCGCATTTGTATTAACATTAACAGAGGCATTCACCCCAAGAGTTTTATTTTCGTATTGTCCCGAAAAGTAGCCACGTTTTTTGTCGGTTAAATTCTGAACAAAATCTCGTAATATTTTTGTGTAGGGGTCTTTTGGCATTAAAGCAAACCAAGAAAAGGCGGCTTTAGTGCTAAGAAACCGCAATTGAGAATAAACTTTACCCCTAGTGTTTGCAACATTCCAAGCTTGGTCGTTAGCGTAAACACTGTAATAGAGAAAGTAGGGTGGACGATCTAAAGAATCTTCATTAACAGCCGTTAAGATCCCAGTACGTTTAAACCTTTGTACTTGCACTTGCAAGAGATTCCGGACTTGAGGCTGAATAGTATCTGACCAGCCCAATTCTAACCCCCAAAGTAAATAAGGGTCATTTGTCAAGTAGTTTGTAGCCCCAGAATTTTTAAAATTGCGTTGGTCTACTTGTAAGGAAATTCCATCTATTTCAACCGTCTTAACTGGTGGATTGTAGATAGCATTTGGGGCGTTAATATTCCATAGCTTTAAACTCAAAGCAGCATATTGTTCATAACCAAAGCGTCCTTCTTGCACCTCCAAAATTTGTTCGCCTGTTCCTGTAATGGCACCATTTAACCAACCATCCTTGACAAGTTTAAACAGATTCCAACTAGCAACAATTCGGTTTATGCGATCGCGATATTCAGGGTAATGAGTCCGTAAAACGTGCAATCCCAACAAAAATCTTGCCATATCCAACACTGACCAACCACTTCTACCCTTAGGGTCTGGTTTGTCATTAAGTTGACGCATTTGAGCAGTATGGGTACTGTACGCTTTATTAGGCAACCCAGTTGTAGGAAGTGGTAAATTTTCTAATGTCCGCAGCAAAGTATTGACGCGCTGTTGAAACACGTCTTGCGGCACTAACCCCAACTGTCTAGCCGCATGAATTCCCAAGATAGCGCTACCTTGATCCCACCAAGTCGTCCAGGGTAAGTTGTCCACAGAATTCACCAAACCCGTTTGAGGATTCCAATTTCTCTCAAAATACTTCCAAGCTTGTCGGGCAGCTTCAATATCAGCTGCATGAGTAAGTTTTAGAGGTAACTTTTTTTGAGAAGACAACGGAATAGGTTCAGCAACCGATGGTTGCGATCTTAGGGGTGTAGGGGTGTAGGGGTGTAGGGGTGTAAGGGGTTCAGAAACCGCTGGTTGTGGTCGTGTTGGTGGAATTAGGGGTGTAGGGGGTTCAGAAGACGATGATGAGTTAGAGCCAGGGTTAAAATTATCAGGAGCAGCAATAATAAACTTCTTCTCCTTCACAACATCACTCATCTTCTTCTCTTCTTCTTTTGTGTCTTTAGCGCCTTGCCTGCGGTACCCTACGGAAGTGTGGTTCCTGAAATCAAGCATTTTGGAGTCAGAACGAGCGTAAAAAGAGGGGATAGTAGAGTGAGATCCGATCGCAGCATCTTGCCCCACTCCTGTTGTTACATACAGCGTTGATTGCAGAATCACATTGATTACCCCTACCATGAGCACTTGTATAATCCCCCTGTCCTACAAACTCAGTATTCCCAAGATAAAGGTCTAAATATCAATCTAAACTCAGGTTTGTTTGTAGAGAACTACGAACCTAAACCAACTTCTGAAACCCAATAACTTTCAGAACCATTAGAAATCCATTTCGCTTTTTGCGTAGCGCTACTTGGTAAACCCCGACCAGAATTTCCCTTAACAACAGCTTGCCACCAAGGAGAGTTTATAGATGTCAAAGGACGGATAAGAGGCTGTCGATTTGTAACTGCATATAGTAAAGATTCGAGAACCATACTATTGGTACTACCCGTAAAACCAACAGCTGTTTTACCTGTGGCTTCATAAAAGCCTTCATAAAAACCTGTAAGGGGGTTATATAAGTCAGTGACTCCTCGCAATAATTCTTGAGCATAACTATCTTGTGGGAATAACGCGTAGTAAGCAAAAGCCAGAGCTGTACTTACCACTCGTCCCTTTGCAACAGGTTGACCGTCATCCCCCAAAGCTACCCAAGCATTTCCCTTCCCAACAATGGTGCTGTGAACAGTGTAGGGCTTACGGTCAATGAGAGTGGTACCTGCTGCGGTAAGGGTGTTAGTGCGACGGTAGCGTTCGGCTTGAGCTTTGAGAATTGGCTGCAAGAGTGCTTGCATTTGCGGATCTATACCAAACTCTAAACCATAAAGTAAGAACGGATTGCTCACAGTATATTGGTTTGCGTTGGAATTTGTATTCGATCGCTTGCGCTGAATAGGCACTTTTACTCCTTCCACCAAAGCGGTTTGATATTCACCCCCAACAGCAGACTGACCTACATTAAAGCCCCATAATTGAAAAGCACGAGCGGCATATTCCTCGTAACCCAAGCGGGTTTCTGGATTGACTCTTGTCAGTACTCGTCCATTGTTATCTTTCGTAGTTGTAGCACTAGAGAGAACACCATCCCGCACCACTCGCAAGTACGACCAATCCAAAACAATTCTATCTACAACTTCTGTATACTCCGGGTAATAACTTTTTAAGTTATACAGTGCTGCTAAAATCCGTCCTACATCTAAAGAAGACCAGCCCGTTCCTTGTGGAACAGGATTTCCACCATAATCAACTGGTTCTAAAGTGCGAGTATCATAACCGCGATTTGGTAACTCTCCTGCAAAAAGAGACAACTTGGTCAAAGCACCCAAAAGATGCCTGGTACGCCGATCGAATTCTTGAGCAGAAATGATGTCCAGGGTTCGCGCTGCATGGAGTGCTGTAAGATAATCTCCCAAACCCCATAAAGTTATGCCTTTAAAATCGCTGCGATCGTCTACTAACCCACTCTTTGAGTGATAATTGGCTTGAAAGTAATGCCATGCAGCTTCTGCGTAGCGCCGTTCAACAAGAGTCAGAGGTCGAACAAGTTTGATTTTGGAGGATGGCGCTTTACGGCTGACAGGTGGAATAGGCGCAACAGTAACCTCTACAATTTTTGGAGTGGTCGCAGCACTGCTTGTTGGCGTTGTTGTTTGAGATGGGGCGCTAGTAACAGAGGAAGTATTACCACTGGGCTGTGGAGCTGCTACGTTAGTAGAACTAGAACCAATTAAAGGACGGTTTCCCCTGGCTTTGTAGTACAAAATTTCCAAAATAAGCCCATTAGTATTACCAGTCAAAGCTTTATTTGGTTGCTTTGTTTCTTCATAAATACCTGCATAGTAACCATTGTTATCTGGACTGCGGAGGTCTTTTAGAGCATCAAAAACTTTTTGAGCATAGGCATTATCTGGGAAAAGATAGCGCCAACCGAAAGCCGCCTTGGTGCTAATGCTGCGTAATTGAGGATACGGTTGATTTGTATCTGTAATAGTTGCCCAAGATACACCATTGGCATAAACCGTGTTATAGAGAAAATAAGGCTCCCGGTCAATATTGTCTTCTGTCACAGCCGTCAGCTGACCGATGGCTTCATAGCGCCGCTTTTGCACCTCTAACACCCTAGCCGCATAATCAGCTAACTCTCCTTGTAAGCCAAACTCAATTCCATCTAATATATATGACTCACTAACAATGTAATTATTAGCGTTAGTAGTCTGAAAGTCACGAGTATCAACTGGAATTTGGATACCGTTAATTTCTACTAACTTAAAAGGTTTTAAATCGATCGCCTTAGGTACTTTAAAGCCCCATAGTTCAAAACCTCTAGCAGCATACTCCTCATAGCCCAATCTTCCCTCTTGTACTAAAAGTGTACTATTATCGGGAAGCACTAAGGCTCCCTGCATTCGTTCGTCTTTGATTGCTTTTCCTAATTGCCACTTAGCTAAAATTCCCTCGATCCAATCTCCATATTGAGGGTGACAAGTGCGAATCACATCAAATGCTGCCAGTATGCGACCAATATCTAACGCTGACCAACCAATACCCCTTTCAATAGGATTGTTGCCATAATCAACCAACTGTCCAGTAGCTACGTTATAGACTTTATTTGGTAAAGCATCGTCAAATAGCTTTAAATTGCCGATGGTGGTTAAAAACTTATTCAAGCGGGTGTCAAAGTCTTTTTGGTCAGTTAAATTTAACCATCGTGCCGCATTAAGCGCCATTAAGTAATTCCCTATATCCCAAAGTGTACCTGAGGGATAACCGCCAGTCGAATTGGTAAATCCTGTTGTTGGCTGGTAGTTGGTGACAAAATATTGCCAAGCAGCACGAGCGTAGGTTTGTTCTTCTGGTGTAAGAGGTGCTGTTATGATGCTACAGCTGTTGGAATTCCCAGGAACCATTGGATTTTGGCTAAAAGTTGGAGTCGGGAAATAGAACCAACATTGCGTCAAAACTCCAATCAGGAATAGCGCAATCCATCTCAACAGTTTTTGTTTGTGAAACTTGCTAAATATATTGAGTAACATTGTGCAATTAAGGGGTTGAATTGGAAGATAAATGCAGCGGTTCTACTCCAGCCCAAACAGTCAATGGCTGCCCTACTTTTTTATAAAGTAAGCTTTCAAGAATTACACCATTATTATTAGCAGTTAGGGCTTTATTCGGTTGATTTAGAGACTCATAAAAACCGTTGTACCAACCATCTTTGGACTTGAGATTTGCTTGAACAAAATCAAATAACTGTTGTGTATAAGTAGTGTTGTAAAGTATGTGCCAGCCTATAGCTGCTTTAGTACTAAGGAAGCGCAAATCGTTGTGCTTTTGCCGGGTATCTGTGATAGTCGCCCAAGGTTCTCCGTTGACAAACAAACCACTATAAACAAAGTAGGGAGGACGATCCAAATTGTCTTCTGTAACAGCAGTTAGCTGTTTTGTAGCTTGATAGCGAGCTTCTTGAGCAGCTAAAATTCTGTCAGCATAGGCTTTTGGCAAAGCTTGAAATCCGGTTTCAATACCATCTAATATATATGGTTCGCTAAGAACGTAGTTATTCGCGCCTGAGGTTTTATAGTCCCGTTGGTCGTAGGGAACTCCTTGTCCGTAAAGATTAACAAAGGCAGTATGGGACTGATAATCCAAAGCTTTTTTGACATTTAAGCCCCATAATTTTAGACCGTAAGCTGCATAATTCTCGTAGCCCAAACGACCTTCTTGGTTGTATTGCTCTTTACCTTGAAGAATCGAAGTGCCGTACATTTGACCGTTTTTAGTGAGGCGTTTGACTTGCCAATACCTCCAGACAGCTTCTGTTTGCGATCGCAATTGTGGATATTTTGTCCCAACAATCTTAAGCCATATTGCCATCCGCCCCAAGTCTAGGGCTGACCAACCAATTTCTTCCCGTTTTTCCAGTTGACCGTAATTAACGGGTATAAGTGTTTTTGCGTTATAAACTTTATTAGGAAATTCTTTATTATACAAAGGCATCGTTGCTAGAGTTTTTAACATTGTGCTCATCTTGGCTTCAAATTCTTTTGTAGAGATAATGTTAAGCTCTCTAGCACTAACCACAGCCGCTATTGCTGCAGCTTGATCCCACATGGTAACTGAAGGAAAGCTATCGACGGAATTTACCAAACCAGTTTTCTCATTCCAGTTGCGCTGAAAGTACACCCAAGCTTGACGGGCAATGACCTCCTCTTCCTGAGTCAATTTTCCACCGCTAGAAGCCACATATATTTTGTTCGTTATTAATTGGTTAGAACTAATAGCTTGACCGGGCAAAACTACCGACTTTGCATCTAGTTCGGCGACTGTTACAGCCCGATTCGTGGGGGACGTTGTTTTAGATGTTAGGCTTTCAGGTTGCTGTATGGAAGCAGTTGTAGAAAAATGTTTAGACAAAGCATTGAGCCCAGCGATCGCAATAACAGCCGTGACAACTCCACCCACTAAAGATAGCATTGACCAACCCTTTGGTGGCGGTTCAAAATCAGAGTTCATATATAGTCAAGTCTCATCATATATATTTTTGTTATAAATATTCTTCCCAAATTTAGAATGAAACTAACACTAAGTAAGTGGGCAATACTACTCGGATAAGCGAAGATTAAAAACCCGGTTTCTCAGACCTTTACCAATGACAAAGGACAATTGACAAAGGACGATCGCTATAAGTTAACTTTATTTGTGCCGACCTACTTAAAATTTAAACCGCACCTGTCCTGTCAAGGAGTTACCACTGTAGGAATTTTCCCCCGTATCTCGACTTCGGACATTGCTAAAGTCATAACCTAGGTCAGCCTCTATATTTTTCGATAGTTTTGCTGTACAACGAGCTTGATAATTATTAGCGATGTCAAACTCTCCTTTCAGTCTTTGTTGTCCTAAACTCGCAGCCAGCCGACAGCGCAGGAATTCAAAAATATCTCCTTCCCAAGCGACCTCAGCGTTGTACACTAAAAAATCTGGAGGAGAAAAGTAACCACTTGTGCTTTCTAAATCGTTTGTGTAATTCCAAGTGAACAAGTTAGCAGCAACAGAGAATTGGCCAATTTTGCGTTCTAGCCTACTAAAAGACTGTACTTCAAAGTTGTTATCATTGTAGGTTCCTAAATGCAATGTAGAGAAAAAACTGGTGTTACGGTTAATTTGCCAATATATGCTGGGACCGAAACGTAAAGCAGTAATATGATTATCTAACGTTATGGCGTTAAACTTATAAGGAGCATATTCTACATCACCAGAAATGGACACACCGGATAGCAGTTTGCCTGAAGAAGAGACTTTCATCCCAATGGGAGCCTCCACTTTAGCCTTAAAATTTGGAGCTAGGGATAAACGGTTAAACCAATCTACACCTGCTGCTGTTTGGAGTGTTAAATCTCCAACTTTTCCCTCCCATCCAATTTGGAAGGGAACATTAGTAATTGATTCTACTTTGGCATTTTCAAAGTAATTAATACCTGTCTTAAACCATATTTTATTTCCATCACGCAATTGAAATTGTGCTGTTGGTTCGATAAATAAGTTTTCTTGACCAAAGTTATCGGTATGACGACGAAAGTCGGTTTGGATGCTTTTTAAAACAGCAATTGGTTTGGTGGGTTGTGTAGATGTTGCTGGTGGGCTTGTTCTCTTTGGGGGTTTGGGTATAGGTGGTGGAGGTGGAGGTGGTAATTGCAAACCAGGATTAAAATTTTCAGGTGCAGCTAGTACTCTAGAACTACTGCATAAAGTCAAAATACCTACACTCCCAATAGCTAGCAATTGAAGTTGCAAACATCCGACAGTGACCCTAACAAACAAATCATGTGAAAAAATAGCAATATTACGTTTTATAGTTCTTTTCATTAGTTATAAGTACTACTAGGTGCAAGATATAAGGTACTTTGTCTTATAATGCCCAACATATTGGCATAAGTATCTAGAAGAATATAATGAAATGAAAAATAGGGCTTGTAAAAAACCTAGTTTCTTAAAAAAATCGGATTTTTCAAAAACGCATAATTATTCAAACGTATATTTACGGTATTACAAGATCGAACCAGATTTGATTCTCGATTTTAACCGTAAAAATACGCTAACAATTTATAGTAAAAATGCCATAAATTAAATTTATCTAAATATTGATAGTAGGTAAAAATAAAAGATGTAAAACATCTAGATTCCGTTTCAATACTTATCGATTAATAATAGTCGAGGTGCCATAAACCCGGTATCTCCAAGATACCGGGTTTCTCTTGCATCGCTTAACCAAACAGTATTAGATTCCGTTCGTAATTGCGCTTTAGCGCTAAAGCGCAACTACAAACAAATAATGATTACTTAATTCAACCAAAACCACCCTTTTTAAGGGGGATTTAGGGAAATATTGAATATGATTGCTACTGATGAAAGGACTTTTCAAACATCCTCTAACTATTTAGTAAAACTGTAACTAAGGACAAAGATTGAAGATGAAAGCACCATTACCTGACAACGAGGCACAAAGAATTGAGGCACTTTTACAGTATAAAATCCTTGATACTCCAGCTGAAGCTGCTTTTGATGACCTTACTAATTTGGCGTCCTATATCTGTGGAACTCCTATTGCCTTAATCAGCTTAATTGACACTAACCGTCAATGGTTTAAATCAAAAGTTGGTCTAGAAGCACTACAAACACCCCGTGACATTGCATTCTGCGGTCACAGCATTTTACAACCTGATGTTTTTGTTGTTCCTGATGCTACACTTGACCAACGCTTCGCTGACAACCCATTGGTTACCTCTGATCCTAATATTCGCTTTTATGCTGGTGTTTCTCTCATTAATCCTGAAAGACAAGCGCTAGGAACATTGTGTGTGATTGACCGAGTCCCAAGGAACCTTTCTCCTGAACAAATAGAAGCACTCAGAATTTTAGGTCGCCACGTTATTAAGTTACTGGAACTGCGCCGCAATTTGACTAGCTTAGCACTTGCTACTCGCGAACACAATAAGGAACAGAAGGGACGCCGACAATTTTTCAAAAGGATTGCAGGAGGGTTTGGGTTAGCTTCAGTCATTTTAGTCCTGATTGGCGTAGTCTCATATCAAGAAACGCAAATCTTTATTAAAACTAGTCATCAGGTTATCAAGATTCAAGACAAAATTAATATCTTGGAAGAATTATTTTCTGCACTCAAGGATGCTGAAACTGGACAACGGGGTTATCTTCTGACGGGAAAAACAACTTATTTAAAACCTTATGAATCAGCATTAGGAACAGTCAATGAAAAAATAGAGAAGTTGAAAAATTCCAGTTTAGAAAATCCCCAGCAACAGAAGCAGTTAAAAATACTTGAATCTTTGATATCAGCAAAACTAGCCGAATTACAGCAAACAATTGACTTGCGGCAACAAAAGGGGGTTGACTCAGCATTACAGATTGTTCGGACAGATATAGGCAAAAATCTTATGGATGAACTCCGTAAAGTTGTCCTAGAGATAAAAAATGAGAAAAAGAAGCAGCTTGAACAACAGTCAGAAGTAGTGAGACACACTGCACACAGAACACTTCTAACACTGACGCTTGCTATTAGTTTGACTGTTATCATTCTTGCGGTGCTTTACTACCATATCTACTGCGAGATAATGGAGAGAAAGAGGACAGAAGAATCATTGCATACAGAACGGAATTTTATCTCCGCAGTCCTAGATACAGCCAGTGCTTTAGTCTTAGTTTTAGACATCCAAGGTCGAATTATTCGCTTCAACCAAGCATGCGAACAAATTACAGGTTATTCTTTTAGTGAAGTTAGAGGTAGATATTTCCAAAATCTATTTATTCTTCCTGAAGAGGAAGAAAGAATACAAGAATATATTAAACATCTCCTATCCGGTCAAGGTGTTACAAATTGCGAAAATCATTGGATAACTAAAACTGGTGAAAAACGGCTAATTTCTTGGGCTAACACTGTACTGAAAGACAAACAGGGTGAGATAGAATATATTATTGCCACTGGTATTGATATCACCGATCGCAAGCAAGCTGAAGAAAAGCTCAAACGCCAGAACTTGCGATCGCAACTATTTACCGAAATCACTCTTAAAATTCGCCAATCCCTACAAATCGAAGACATTCTCAAAACCACAGTTTGTGAGGTGCAAAAAATCCTGAATAGCGATCGCGTCCTCATCTACCAACCTTTTGTCGATTCACTGGAACACTCAGTTACCGAAGCATTAGTTTCTAGCTGTTTGCCAATCAAAGGGCAAAAAGTTGCGGAAATTTATTTTCAAGTGGAATACCAACTACAGTATTGCCTACAGCAATACCGTCATAGCAGAATTTCTACTATTCCAAATGTAGAATTGCTTGAACACCAACAAAGTCATATAGAATTACTGCAACAGTTTGGGGTTAAAGCAAATTTTGTTGTTCCTATTCTTGTCAAAGAAGAACTTAGTGGATTACTCATTGTCCATCAATGTACGAGTTCCCGCCAGTGGTCAAGCTTTGAAACCCGACTGCTGCGTGAAATAGCTGACCAAGTTGGTATAGCTTTAGCTCAAGCCCAATTGCTAGAAGCAGAAACTCACCAGCGACAAGAACTTGAAATTGCCCGTCATCAAGCCGAGTTAGCATCTCTTGCCAAAAGTTCTTTTTTAGCAAACATGAGTCATGAAATCCGCACTCCCATGAATGCTGTGCTGGGAATGACCGGATTACTGTTAGAAACACCTTTGACCAGAGAACAACAGGATTTTGTTGAAACAATTCGTATCAGTGGAGACGCATTATTAACGTTAATTAACGAGATTTTGGATTTATCAAAACTAGAGGCAGGGGAGATGACTTTAGAAACTCTAAACTTCGATTTATCTACTTGTATAGAAGAAGTGTTGGAATTACTTGCCCCTCAAGCACATCATAAGGGATTAGAAATTGCAGCGTTAATTTATCGCAATGTCCCCACTTTTCTTCAAGGAGACGCCAGTCGTTTGCGCCAAATTCTCATGAATTTGATAGGAAACGCTATCAAGTTTACTAGTATTGGGGAAGTTGTAGTGCAAGCTGAATTGCAAGCTGAATCTTCAACTACAGCAACTCTTTTATTTAGCATCAGAGATACTGGTATTGGAATTTTACCAGAAGACCAACACAGATTGTTTGCACCATTTTCTCAAGTAGATGCTTCCACGACTCGCAAATATGGTGGTACGGGTTTGGGACTAGCCATATGCAAGCAGTTGGTTGATTTGATGGGAGGAGAAATTGGGGTAGAAAGCCAACTAGGAGTAGGGTCTAAGTTTTGGTTTAAGATTCCTTTTGTCAAGCAAATCCAACCTGTTTGTTCCAAACAAGATTACAACGTTTTAACTTATCGTCGCGCCTTAGTGGTGGATGACAACGCAACCAATCGCAAAATTATCCACCATCAAGCCCTTCGTTGGGGAATGCAGGTTGATGAAGCGGCTTGTGCAACTGATGCCCTTAAAGCTTTACGGAAAGCTTCTTTGGAAAACAAATCCTATGATATTGCTTTTATTGATATGCAAATGCCCGAAATAGACGGGATGTCTTTGGGTAAACAAATTAAAGCAGATTCTGCGATCGCTGATATACCTTTGATTATGCTGACTTCTACAAATCAACGGGAAGAGGTACAACGGGCGCTCAAAATAGGTTTTGCTGCTTATCTGGTGAAACCTGTTAAGTCTTCCCGATTGCTTGATACTATGATGACCATTCTAGGAACCACGACTGAGCTAAATTGTTCAATCACAAATGATATTAAAAATCCACCTGTTTCTCAAAACCTTCAACATATCGCTTGCGCTCAAAAATTCGATTTAAGAATTCTCCTTGCAGAGGATAATCTAGTCAATCAAAAAGTAGCCCTGACACAACTCAAGAACTTAGGTTATATTGCCGATGTAGCCGCAAATGGACAAGAAGTTTTAGAGCTATTGAGAACTATTCCTTATGATTTAATTCTTATGGATTGCCAAATGCCAGTTCTTGATGGTTTGGAAGCTACAAGAGAAATTCATAGATGGCAAGAAAGTATATTTACAAATGGTCGTCGCCCTGTCGTGATTGCTATGACAGCGAATGCTATGAAAGAAGACCAAAAAATGTGTCTTGATGCAGGTATGGATGACTATTTAAGCAAACCAGTGAAAAAAGAACAATTGGCAGCTATGTTACATAAATGGCATGAAATTATACACACACAAAAAATCATTACATCTGAAGATAAAGCTGCTACTACAGATAGAGATTTACATAACCAATTGATTGATTGGAAACACTTACATCAGTTATCGGAAAATGACCCAGAGTTTGAATTAGAACTATTACAGATGTTTATTGAAGATAGCCGAACTCATTTAGAGACTACTAAAGTAGCTATTGCAGATCGTGATTGTCAACAAATTGCTAGAGAAGCCCATCATTTAAAAGGTGGTAGTGGCAATGTGGGTGCGCTCGCTATGCAGCAAGCCGCAGAGAAATTAGAGGAATGTGCCCGTTTTCAAGAGTTTGCAGAAGCGAGCCAGGTAGTTGATGAATTAGAAAAGTGTGTTTGCCTTATTCAAGAGTTTTTAAATCAGTGAACAGAGAAAACTTAATAATACTTACGCATTAATAAACAGTAACGATTATCTGCTGTAGGTTCATATCTTAATTCATCTGCCAGCGCTGCCATAATTCTTAAACCTCGTCCGCGTTCTTCGTCATTTTCTTCTAATTCGGTTGTTTCTTGCAATTTCTGCTCCAAATCAAAAGGTTGACCATATGACACAATACGAATCTCAATATTTTTTTCTGAGCGCACAACCTCTATCTCAATGGGAGTTTCCGGGGATAAATTTTTATGGGCGTGCTCCACAATATTAATCAATCCCTCTATCAAAAGAGTTTGGCACTGCCACCAGATTCGGGTATCGAGAAAAGATGGTTGGTTTATCGTATCAAACCATGATAAGACTTGGGCGTAATCGGTTATACCTGTATAAGTTTTTAGAAAAAATTTACTATTCACACTTTTACCAATAAAATATCCTTAAATATATCAAAATTTCTAAAATAATATGGATATTCTTCTTGTGTCTAACTAATAAAAACTTTGAATTGTCATCAGAAAAAATACTGAATATTGATAATTTTTTGAAAAAACTATGTTTAAAATACTCATAATAGATGATGACCCTATTGTACGGATGGTGCTGAAAAAAGCACTCTACAATCAAGGTTATGATGTGACTGTAGCTAGCAGTGGAAAGGAAGGCATTGTACTAGCACAACAAGAACTTCCCGCATTGATTATTTGTGATTGGATAATGTCAGGACTGGATGGATTGGAAGTTTGTCGTCAAATTAAAGCAAATCCAGAACTGACAACAACTTTTTTTATTCTATTGACTGCAAAGGGAGCTTCTCCGGGCGAAGAGAGCGATCGAGTGCAGGGACTGGATGCTGGTGCAGACGAGTTTGTGTCTAAACCCATTGAGATGAATGAATTAAAAGCACGGGTACGCGCAGGACTGAGGATACACCAACTCTATCAAGATTTACACAACCAAAAGAAAGCTTTAGAGATACTCAATCAAAATTTGCATACCCAAAAGCAAATTTTAGAAACAGAGCTGGCGCAAGCGGCTGATTATGTGCGATCGCTTCTTCCTTCCCCTCTTGTTGGTAAAGTTTCTATAGAATCGCTGTTTCTGCCTTCAGTACAGCTAGGTGGTGATTGCTTTGACTATTATTGGATTGACGATGAGAACCTTGCCATTTATTTACTGGACGTGTCGGGACATGGTGTAGGTTCAGCCCTGTTATCTGTGTCAGTGCTCAATGTCATACGTTCTTCCATATATACTCCAACACTAAAATCAGTTACCTTGTGTAGTGAATCTGCTTTTCATTTAAGCACATCACAGTCCCTACCAAAAACGAATTTGTTTCAACCCAGTCAAGTTCTGAGTACACTCAATCAAGCTTTTCAAATGAGCAACCACAGTGAGAAGTACTTTACAATTTGGTACGGAGTATACAACCGCTCTCAACGTCAACTTGTTTATGCGAATGCAGGACATCCACCTGCAATATTGTTATCTGGAACAGACATTCAGGTGAGAAAGCTAGATGCTTTTGGATTCCCCATAGGTTTTTTATCAGATGCAGACTATGAAGATATCACTATAGAAATTCCGAAAAATAGTACTTTATATTTATTTAGTGATGGTGCCTATGAAATTCTACAAGCAAACGAAAAAATTTGGGGTTTAAATGCTTTCATTGATGTCTTAATGAACTGTACTCAAACAAACACTCACCATCTCAAGCAAATCTTGGCAGAAATTATGTCTGTCAATACCAAGTCAACCTTGGATGATGATTTATCTTTATTAAAAGTTAATTTTTGATTTACAACAGTTTTCACCTAAATGAACTACATCCCTTGTAAGGGAGCAAGGCTGCTGCGCCCCTACAGCTGTTGTCTATTTACCTGAAAATGGCTGTAAAAATATGCAACAGGTTGTGTAATGTATATAGCCTTCTTTTTTTTCAATTATGTCCATCATGAAGGCATAACGAGTAGGTGTCTCAATACTATTGAGTAAACCTTGCAATACACTTGCACAAATTAGGAGCCAAATACTGATTGTTCCTGTTAAAGTAAGAATTGCTAAAGTTAATGAGAGAATCATCATGAGAAATTGTGCAGTAATAAGAATATTACGTCGATGAAACTGCTCTATCCAAATACCAGCTAAAGGGCTAACTATTAAATTAGGAACCTGACTTAGAAAACGAATTAAGCCTAGTAAAGCTACTGATTCTGTCTGAGAATAAACTAGCCATGCACAGGTAGTTTCTGTTATAAAACTACCAATCATAGATAAACTATGACCACTAAAAAATAGACGGTAATTTCTAGACTTAAAAGATTGCAAACTCTGGGTCACGCTCATGTTGACTAGCTGCCTCTCATGTTGATACCGATTTTTTGTCAAACTTTAATATCTGGAATTTTACTAAAAGCCAATCAATTTACCGTACTTTAGTATAAAAGTACTATTTGTGTCAATGTACTCAACCCAGATAATTAACGTAGGGTATGCAAACCCTGGCACGTCCGTCTTTTAAAAAATCCCCAGTTTCATCATCATGAGCCTTCTGATTTCAATTATGGACATACAAATGATGTCTTGGTATATCCCAGTGACGTTTCAATCCCTAATAAGGATTCGTATCAATTGCAACATATTTGTTAGCGGATACTTAGATTTGCCCATGTTTCAATCCCTAATAGGGATTCGTATCAATTGCAACCTTTGCACTTCTCTCTCGTTCCATCTTGCTAGTTCGTTTCAATCCCTAATAGGGATTCGTATCAATTGCAACCTTCGAGCGTTCAAAGTTTATGAAGTGGTTGAACAGTTTCAATCCCTAATAGGGATTCGTATCAATTGCAACCTTGAATTATTTTATCGCTATTGGGAAGGGGAAATATGTTTCAATCCCTAATAGGGATTCGTATCAATTGCAACTCAAACCTTTCTGTTTGTCGTGATAACTGCAATAAGTTTCAATCCCTAATAGGGATTCGTATCAATTGCAACCACCACTTATTAATTTTGCGCCTTTGCTGGGGCTGAGGTTTCAATCCCTAATAGGGATTCGTATCAATTGCAACGCGGATTGTGATCGCACTCTAAGCTCTAAAAAGAAGTTTCAATCCCTAATAGGGATTCGTATCAATTGCAACGGAATCTATGGGATTGTCAGGTAGAGGAAGAAGAGTTTCAATCCCTAATAGGGATTCGTATCAATTGCAACTTGCATCAATCCATGTCCTCGCAGGCTTCAATTTGTTTCAATCCCTAATAGGGATTCGTATCAATTGCAACCTGTTGTGCTTGGGATTGAATTGAGTTAGGCAGTGAGGTTTCAATCCCTAATAGGGATTCGTATCAATTGCAACATGCCAAGCGAGTAAACTTTGGCATCCTTTACATGGCGTTTCAATCCCTAATAGGGATTCGTATCAATTGCAACATTGAAGAGTTGGGTTTAATCAAAATAGCACCTGCCCGTTTCAATCCCTAATAGGGATTCGTATCAATTGCAACATGCTTGCCGCAGAAAGTTCAAAGCTCAGGGAAAAGTTTCAATCCCTAATAGGGATTCGTATCAATTGCAACGCTGGCTTTTGAAAGGGTTTGTGTATTTGGTTTTCAAGGTACGGTAGCGCGGATGTGTTTATGGTAACACGATTGAGACTGGTAGTGTCAAGAGAAAATGGCTGTAACCTTTACCTAGTGGAGAGCGCGGATGGGTAGTCAGAAAAATTTGGCTGTAACCCTGACGTACTCTGGCATGGAAGGTCTTTTTTGAGTTAAGCGTTTTTGAACACCTACCCACCCGCGTTTTTTAAAACATTTGTACTATCATAAATTCATCTGACTTCTCAATTGTACTCAACATTAGATGGGCGCGACCGCGATAAGCACATCTAAGGCTTGCGCCTTCATGCGATAAGCGCTCTTTCAGCTTGCGCTAAGAGCGATCGCACTTCAGCGACGAAGTCTTCAAATTTGAACACTTCGTTAGCTCTGCGGCGGTACATCTTCAAAGAATCTCTAAAACACTAGTATACTACACGACGAAAGTTTTTCGACAGTTTTGGATACCTGTAGAGGCGTTATGTGTAACATCTCTACTGATGGATTATTTCTGTCGCGTTGTACTAGAGCAAACAGTATTTGTTGCACAACTCTCAAAAAAAATAGCAAATAATTGATATATCATTCTATTTTCCCAACTGTGCTAATTAATAAAAAATTGATTTTGGTACTGTTTTTTTGAAAATTAAGCAGTTATTGAACGCGATCGCGTAGGGTAATATCATGTAAAAATCCACTGTACAAATAACAGCACAGATAGAAATTGTGATTATATCAATCAATTTATGCAATTTTCTTCGTTCTATTCTGGGATCATCAATGCTGCTAAAATGTTCAGCTATTGTCATCTTAGGTTTTAGTTTCATAACATTAATTATTAGGTCAATACCGCTCTTGTGTTGGCAGAAACACTTTTGGCTCTCCTAGACTAGGTATAAAAAATTAATAGTTGATATCGGGTTAAATCCTTACCTAGTAAGGGATTCAAGAGGAACAAAGCATATTTTTATTAAATCAAAGATTTAATTTGAAGAAAACCTTGTTATATCAACTGTTTTAGCTGTTTTTTAGTGTTAATTTATCAACCGAAGTCTGGGAGAGCCACACTTTTTCCCCTTTTTTATGTCTTTTTGTCAAGTACAATTTATACAAAATAAAGTGCGTTTACCCTGCTACTTATTTTACAAACCTTGAAGGCTACCAGCTTAATTCCTCTTTAAATAAGGGAATTACCACCCCAACTGCTTAATGATTTCATCGGCAAGATACAAAACATTGAACGGCTTGAAGATGACTCCAGCAATGTTGAAAGGGCACAATTCTAGCCGATCGTCTGATAGGTCGGTTGCAGTGAACAAAATCACTGGGATCGACTGCGTGATTGGGTTGGTCTTTAAAGTTTGCAGCAGAGCCAGCCCCTCCCCATCCAGATTGAGATCCAGCAAAATCACGTCAGGATGCTGCCCTTTTGCTTGCTCTAGTCCCGCTTCTACAGACTCAGATGTTAGAACCGTCCAACCCTTTAGTCGTTCTAGCGTAACTTTAACAATGCGGCTTAGTTCAGGTTCGTCGTCAACAACAAGAATGCATCGATCGCCATAAGAAGAGGGCATTATATTTAGGGTTACTCCATCTAGTTGGAACACGTTTTATCATGGAAATTTAGTCTGGTATTGGCAGCGTGAAGTAAAATTTGCTGCCCCTCTCTAATTCACTCTCTGCCCAGATGCGTCCGCCATGCAGTTGCACAATCAGACGACAGATTGACAGCCCTAATCCTGTCCCCCCCTTTTGGCGAGAATCAGACATATTAACCTGTTGAAACTGCCCAAAGATGGTTTCTAGCTTCTGACTTGGAATGCCCCGTCCCTGGTCGGTCACTTGAAATAAAACCTGTTGAGGTTGTGGTTCTACATTAACGGAGACGGTGGTTTCAGCAGGAGAAAATTTGACGGCATTGTTAATTAAATTCACCAGTACTTGCACTAGCCAATCCGGGTCTGCCCAAATTTGAATGTTTCCAGTGGACGATCGCAAATCAACCTGATTCGCTTCTGCCAGGTTTTGCACACTGGAGAATGTCTGTTGCACGAGAGTCGCCGCCTCACACCATTGCTTTTTCAGTTCCACCTGTCCTGACTCCAGTCGGCTCAGTGCTAGAACATCATTAACCAGTCGCACCAATCGCTCGATATTGTTGTTGGCAATGCCCAGCATCTCTTTCGCCGTTTGGGGATCGTCATCCAAAACTCCGGTTGCCACGAGTCCCAGCGCCCCCCGGATTGAGGAAAGCGGTGTGCGAATTTCGTGGCTGATGATGGAAATAAATTCACGCTTCATCCGTTCTAGCTCACGCTGTTGAGTGACATCCCGCACTATCAGCAGCCCGCCGTTATGCGTCTCACTGCCGCCGTGGAGCGGCGAATAGCGGGCTTCGATCCACTGGCGCTGTCTGGTTTTAGAGTGGGTAAAGTGAAAGTCGAAGGTCGTGACGGTTTTTTCTATGCCGGGATGAAAGCCTTGCAATATTTTAGCGTCCAGGAGAACAGCAAACACGTCTACTCCACGTCTGCCCATAACGTCTTCCTGCCGCAGTCCGGTCATCTGTTCCATTGCGGGGTTCCAGAGGGTGCAACAGCCGTCAGCATCAAAGGCAACAATGCCGTCTACGCTGCTGGTGATTAGCTGGAGCGATCGCTCCTGTTCTTGGCGCAGGGCATTTTGCAACCGCACCTGGGCAGAAATGTCACGCCCCTCAACGATCACCCAGAGGATTTGATGGGTCTCGATCGTGTAGATGGGTTTTGCGGATACATCAAAGGTGTGGAGGTTGTTACTGGCATCGAAAAGGTTGACTTCTTGATGGAAAAGCTGTCCGGCGGCAGCCTGATCGACTAACGTTTTGGCAATTTCCTGAAGTTCGGCGGTGGCATTCCAGGAGGGGAATTCCCAAAACGGTTTACCAATGACAGCCTCATGCTCAACGTCCGCGAAGGTGAGTGGATTTTGATTGGTTTCCAGCAACATTCCATCGGGAGTGAGCAAGCCGAGAAACTGGTACATTTGGTCGAAAACAGCTCGGAATTTGGCTTCGCTTTCCTGGAGGGCAATTTCCGCTCGTTTGCGATCGCTAATATCCAGCACAATCGCAACTATGGATTGAATGTGTCCGAAGGCATCACGAACGGGTGACACACTGTTGTTGACCCAAACTTCAGAGCCATCACTGCGGATGTAACGCTTTTCGACGGCAAAGTCAGTTTTCTGGGTGACAAGACGCTGGTATAAATCAAGGTTGTGGGGTAAATCATCAGGATGGGTAATATTCTGTATCCGCTTGTGTAATAGCTCTTCCCTGGAATATCCAGCGATCTCGCAATATTTCTGGTTGACCAGGATGAATTGACCCGACATATTGCATTGGGCAATGCCTGCGGTTGCCTGATTGACGATCGCACGGAACCGCTCTTCGCTCTCGCACAGTGCTTCCTCTGCTTTTTTGCGATCGGTGACATCCAAGGCAAGTGACAGGATAGATATTAACTCACCTGCCTCATTCCTCAAGACGGAGTTATACCACTCGCAGTAAACAATTGAGCCATCTTTGGTATAGTTGCGGTTGTACATCGTTTTGGATTGTTTATCCCCATTCACCAGGGGTTCAATGACCTCTCGGCGAGCGGTTGCTTCATCTTCAGCATAGACAAATCCCATATCGATCGGGCGTTTGCCAAGCACCTCCTGGCTTTTCCACCCAAAAACGTTTTCCGCCTGCGGTGACCATTGCACGACACGCGATTCAGAATCAAACTCCATCACAGCGAGTGGAGAGTTCATGACGTGATACGTCAGGCATTGGTGAGCGACACGCAGTGCCTCCTCAGACTGCTTGCGAGCCGTGATATCTCGATAGAAAATGCCAAGCCCCTCCTCAGAAGGGTAGGCGTGAATCTCCAGCCAGATATCAAAGCTGGGCGGCAAGTAGTAGTGATGCTCAAAGTGAACCGGAATCTGCTCCGCCATTGCCCGTCGGTACTGATGCTCTAGTTGGCTACCGACGGATGCGGGCCATTCCTCCCAGTGTGTTTTTCCCAGCACTTCTGTAAGTGGTTTGCTGTTGATTCGTTGCGCTGCCGCGTTTTGGTGGATAATTCGCCAGTCGCGATCTAAAGCAGTAAACGCATCCGTCATGCTTTCCAGCAACCGATTAATGCGGTTGTAGGCATCCTCAGCCTGCTGTTGAGCCGCCTCACTCATCAGCCGCAGTTCCCGCTCTTTCTGCGCCGCTTCTTGACGCATCCGAGCCATCTTGAGCGTTGTCTCAACTCGCGCCGACAGTTCCCGCGCCGAAAAGGGCTTGATTAGGTAATCATCCGCTCCGGCTGCCAGTCCTTCAATCCGCGATTCTTCTCCAGCTCGGGCAGACAGCAGAATGATTGGAATTTGTTGAGTGTCTGGGTTCGCCCGGAGCGCTTGTAACAATCCAAAGCCATCGAGGCGAGGCATCATCACATCGGTTAAGACCAAATCGGGCATCTGCTGCCGAATGGCGGCTAATGCGGCGACTCCATCAGACACGACTTCTACCTCATACTGTTGATTCAATAAACGCCTCATATAGTGGCGCATATCGGCATTATCGTCAGCGAGGAGGATGCGAGCAGGGAGGGCGGGTGAGTGGGTGGAAGATGGGTGGTGTTCTGCTTCACTCATCCACTCATCTACCCGTTCACTCCTTTCGTCTGGTAGCCAGCGCAACACTTCCGCGATATAAGGGGTAGCTCTTGTTTCTATTGAGGCAAATGAACGCTCTGCATTAATAAGTTGGGCTTCGCCGTGTTGTAACTGTAGACGATCGCCTGGCAAATGACTGTATCCCGTGGGAATTGATATCGTGAAACAGGTTCCCTGACCCACCACGCTACTGACCCAAATGCTGCCACCATGCAGCTTCACCAACTCCTGCACTAAGGACAATCCAATTCCTGACCCTTCATAGCTCCGTCCTGCTGCCCCTTTTACCCGATGGAATCGCTGAAAGATATGAGGCAGTTCTTCAGCGGGAATGCCCGTACCCGTATCTCGCACTTCTAGAATGACATGACTCGACGTTTGAAGCATTCTCCTCTCTTCCCATTGCAGACTGACGACAATTTCACCCTCAAAGGTGAATTTGAAGGCGTTGGAAAGCAAGTTGAGGACAATCTTTTCCCACATTTCGCGATCGACATACACAAGCTGAGGCAGTGGGGGACAGTTTACCCGTAACCGTAAATCTGCACGCTCGATCGCAGAGCGGAATACCCCTGCCAAATCGGTTGTTAACATCGCCAGGTCTGTTGGCTCGTATACTGCTTCAATCCGCCCTGCCTCAATCCGCGCGAAATCTAGCAGTGTATTGACCAGTTTCAGCAAGCGTTGGGCGTTACGATGGGCAACCTGGAGTTGGTGTTTTAGAGTTGGTGAGTCGGCGGGTAGGTAGAGCGATGGAGTCTCATCTATCCTCCCACTCCCCTGCTCCTCCCCTGCCCCACTCCCCTGCTCCTCTAAACTCGCCAGTGCATCTTCCAAGGGACCGAGCATGAGTGTCAGGGGTGTGCGAAATTCATGACTGACATTACTGAAGAAAACGGTTTTAGCGCGGTCTAGCTCCGCCAATGCTTCTGCCCGTTTCCGTTCTGCTTCGTAAGCCTCCGCATTGGCAATACTGGCTGAGATTTGCCCTGCCACCAAATCGATGAATCCTCGATAGTTGCCGTCAAACAGCCTGAACGGATTTAACCCAACCACCAAAATGCCCGCTTTTCCGGTCTGACCTGATGCAGCAATGGGTATGGAAACTGCTTGATGCGGTATTTGCTGCCAGGCACCCGTGGGTAAGTTGTCAAACGATGCTTCCAAATCTGTAATCAAGCAGGCTTTTGGGGTTCTGACAACCTCTGCAAGCTGCCAAACCAAATCATCGTCAAACGCAACGGCTTGAGGAACGGCAGGGTGGTCTCGATCAATACTAGATGTCCCTGCCAGAACAATCTGTTGTTGCTCCGGCTCGATGAGATAAATCATCGCAAAGGGAAGATCGTAAGGATTAGTTTCCAGGCAGCTTGCACTGAGAGTGCAGACTTCATCGAAAGTACGGGCATCTGCCGTTCTGGCTGCCAGTTCCTGCAACAGCGCTAACTGACGCTCACCGACAATGCGCTGGGTATCGTCCGTACAGGCGCAAAAGATACCGCCTGTGCCGCCACGATCGTCGGGGATGGGGCTGTAGGAGAACGTCACATAGGTTTCCTCTAGATAGCCTTTCCGCAACATGATGAACAACGACGCTTCGTCAAACGTTCCCTCATTTTTGCGGATCGCCGATTCTATCCGAGGTTCAAGTTGATCCCAAACCTCATGCCAGACGCGGGAAGCGGGAAGCCCCAGGGCTGCCGGATGTTTGTTTTGGAGGAAAAAACTGTAGGCGTCATTGTAGAGGTTAATCAAGTCTTCGCCCCACCAGATAAACATAGGTTGGCGCGATGTCAGCACAATGCGAAGAGCGGTCTTTAAGCTTTGTGACCAATGCTCTGGTAAACCTAACGAGGTTTGCAACCAGTCGGCATTACCTTCGGTACACGCGAAGCGTGCTCGCATCAGCGCACCCATTTCACCGCCACCTGCAAACAGTTGGTCTAACACAGCCTGTTCATTGGTCATGGCATGGCTCCTATTGTGAATACAGCCCTTCTCAGTTCACTTGTTTTCTCCTCAGGGTCAGATCTTTTCAACGGTGAATGAATCAGATAATTGTCTAGTTGTCCCAGTCGTTTCAAAATGCGCTGAATCAAATCGGCTTCTACAATTGGCTTCAAGACATAATCATCTGCTCCTACGGCTAATGCCTGATGTAGGGTATTAGCATCGGAATGCGCGGAAAGGAACAACACAGGTAACTGGCTCCAGTGCGGATCGCTCTTGACCACCTGGCATAATTCAATACCATTGAATCCTGGCATCGAGACATCCAGCAGCAGTAGATCCGGGCAGGTCACTTCCAGGAATTGCCAGAACAGAGTTGGGTCTGCTAAAGCCGTTACTTGAAACCCTCTCGGTTCCAGGTTGGCTTGCAGCCGTGTTAATAAGACTGAATCGTCATCCACAATCAGCAGTTTAGCAGCGATCGCCTCCATCGGGTTGAGAAGCTGAGTGACAACCTGGAACACTTCAGAGGGCATCGCGGGTTTTTGCAAAAAGGCATTCGCTCCCAGACGAGCCACTTCCACGCGCTTGCTCAAATCACCCTGCCCGCTCAGCACCACTACCGGAATCGTCGGGAACTGACGCTTAAGCTGTGCCAGTAGGGTTAACCCGCTTTCCGTGGTGTTAGAAAAGGTAAGATCCAGCACGATCGCATTCGGCATACAGGATTGTAGCCGCTCACGGGCACCGATCGGGTCGCTAGCCGTTTCCAGATGAACAGCCCAGTTAGGAGCCTCTGCCTGCATTGGCTCAAGCATGGTTGGGTCGTCGCCGATCGTAAAGACTATAGAGGACGCGGCGAGTACTTCTCGATTCCCCGTATCCCCGTACCCCCGTGTCTCCGTGTCCTCTTCTATCTCCATATCTCCGTGTCTCCGTGTCCCCGCGCCTTCGCTACTTGGCACAGCAAACATAGGCGATCGTTGGGTAATGCACCGGAGTTGCTGAAGCACCGTTTCGAGTTGAACCGCTGACTCGGATTGCAACACAGCCGTTGAGGAGTTTAAAACACGTTCGATCTGACGGGCAAGCTCTGCTGCGTGTGGAATGCCAAATGCTCCCAAAGAGCCAATGAGCCGATGAGCAATGGTTTGGGCATGCTGCCGCTGGTTGGGGTCGAGAGAGTTTGTTGTAAGGTGGGCGATCGCCTGCTCCAGCGTTGCGAGTTGTTCCTGCAATCGCTCCTGAAACCCTTGCCACATCTGCTGAATCGTTGCTACTGCAGCGGTATAGTCAGCATCCATACCGCTAGTACTATCACACTGGGAATGGTCAGACTGGGAATGAAGAGTGCCATTCCCTTCTTTTCTCATCTCTTCATCGTCCTGCCGCTCCTCAGGCAATGATCTCAATCGATATCCCAAACCATATAAGGTTTCGATCGGATTAGACGTTAGCCCTGCCATTTGGAGCTTTCGCCGCAATCCACGAATCTGGGTGGTGACTGCCTCTTCGCCCGGACATTCATCAATCGACCAAATGCGATCGAGCAGCGTTTGTCGATCGAAAATTCGACGTGGGTGCCGTAAGAATAACTCCAACAGTTTGTATTCCTTGGGCGTGAGGTGCAGAGGTTTACTCTGGCAAGTTACCTGACAATGATTTGGGTCAAGCTGCAACTCGCCCCAGCAGAGTACCTCCGTTAACTCAGTGTCGCCTCGTCGTAACAACGCGCGAATTCGGGCAAGTAGCTCCCATCGCTCGTAGGGTTTGGTGACATAATCATCGGCTCCTGCCTCAAAGCCTGCCACGCGGTCTGCCGGATCATCCTTCGCGGTCAGTAGCAAAATGGGGACACGCTGATTCTGCGTTCTCAGTTGCCGACAGAAGCTAATGCCATCCAATCCTGGCAGCATTACATCCAGCACAATCAGGTCATACTGGCTCGTCTCAACTAATGCCAGTGCTGATTTGGCATTATGAGCCGCATCGATCGTAAACAGTTGGGCTGACAAAAAGCTGACGAGGGCGGCTACTGTATCTCGATCATCTTCAACAATCAGAAGTCTCATACAACGAACCTTGCAGATTGCATCTTGCAAATCCCTAAGCTGAAGGAATACGCCAGGTTAGAGATTTCAGAGTGAACTGAGGCACCTGCCATCTTAATCTGGTTGCTATCAATTCCTTATCCTCCCAAAGGCTCAAAATATGTAAATTTTTATAAATAATTTCATTAGCAAATGACTATGATTTCCTCAGAAAGCCCTTATGTTCTCTTTTTAAGGTGTAGAAGCATCCATCTTCAAGCAGTGTGGAATTGTTTCAGCAACTCATCGAGCTACTTGGTGGATGCTAAGTAACAATATCCTTCTTTTTTAGATGTAACAAACAACTTCTTTAGATAACTTCTTTAGATGTAACAAATAACTGTTGCATCTAACACATAAGGGAACAGCGTACAAATAAAATTCTAGGTTAAAGGGAGTAGATGGGTGAATGAACGATCGCAGCAAAACCAGTTTCCAAACCCGTGTTTAACACCCTACAAAAACACATCAGCCCAGGATGGTTGATGGTGCTGATATTTCCCATCCTCATTTTGGATACATGGTTAGCGATCGAAACGCTCCAGTACTTTCAACCTCTGGTGGCGATCGTGATTCTGGCAGCACTTCTAGCATTCATCCTGAACTATCCCGTTCAATTTCTTCAGCAGCATGGTAACAGACACAGTATTGCAGCGGTTGTCGTCTTTCTCCTTACCTTATAGATCCTGATGGGTTAAATTATTATGTCTAAAATTTTGTTTGTGAGACTGATATATTAGTAAAATCATAACTTAATTCAAGTATTTATAGAACTTGATCTATCAATTATGACAAAAAATCTGTTCCCATCTTATTGCTAATAATTGAGAATAGCGAAGATGTCTTAGATCCGAGTTTTGACGCTTTCTTATCGTTTTTTTAGAGAAAAAAAGTATAATTTTATTCTTATTTTAGAGATTTCATTGAGTAATTCCCGTTTGTGACAGTTAGGGTGCGGAATGGGGGATATAACTATTACTTACCAACTTTTTTGACCGGGCTTATTGACTTACCTTACGATCGCCTGTTACTGAATCGGTGTTCTAGCTCACCAATAAAACCGAAAGTTATTTCAACAAATTAGTCAATAGTTAACAGTAAACTGTTTTCAGTTGGGAGTCAAAGTTCCCCACCACTATTGCGTGCTACGTTTGAGTTGGAGATTTAGACCCCAACTCAAACTTTGATAACTGATAACTGCTTTAAACTCTTGCCCTATGGTCAAGAAGACTACGAGAAGCTAATGAAAGCAGGATCATCCAAAGGCCCGTCAACAAAAAATTAATCCCTACAAATACTCCCAATACCCAAACTGTGCTGATCGGCCATTGATACAGAATCAAAATCCCTAGAATAATAGCCATGATACCGCTAAATAGTACCCAACCCCAGTTTGGATCTCGACGCATTTGAAATGCTGCAATCACCTCCAATACACCCTCCATAAAAATGATAAATCCAAAAGCTAAAGTGAGAGAGAGCGCAGCACCAAAGATGTTGCTAATCAACAAAATTCCACCAATTACGTATAGAATACCAACTACTAGTGTTGTCCAGAAGCCTCGTTTGTGACGTGATTGAAATGCATGAACAATTCGGACGATGCCAGCAATAATTAAAGTCCAGGAGAATACGATTGTGATGGCAATAGTGGCAATAAATGGTTCTGCGATCGCTGCAATTCCCAGCAGAATCATCAAAACACCTAAGACAATTGCCAATGCTGAATTTTTTCTGGTTTCTCTAAAATCTTCAGAAGTCATAGCTTTTCAAAAAATGTTTTGATATGTTGTTAAATCTTGAAAGAGAGACGCGATTAACCCTTGTCTGTACAAGAGTTATCTCTCCCTTGTGCTCCTCTGCCCTCTCTAAGCGTTGACCAGTTCAGGTGATAAGCACTTCAACACCAGTCGTTCATGTTCCACATGGACGTAGATTGTGTCGCCTTCGTGGAACTCGCCGCGTAGAATCGCTTTGGCAATCGGAGTTTCTAGTTCTCGCTGAATCGCCCGCTTCAGGGGACGAGCACCGTAAACTGGGTCATAACCGACCTGAACAATCCAATCGAGAGCCTCGTCGGAGATTTTAAGCAAGAGTTTACGCTCGCGCAGTCGCTCCTCTAAATGCTGCACTTGTAGTTTGACAATTTCGCGCAACTCGTCCTTCCGCAAGCTATGGAAGATAATGATTTCATCAATGCGGTTGAGGAATTCGGGGCGGAAACTTTCTCGAACTGCTTCCATGACGCGATCGCGCATTTGTTCGTACTTGCTATCATCTCCTGCCACATCCAAAATGTATATTGAACCAATATTGCTTGTCATAATCGCGATCGTATTTTTAAAATCTACTGTGCGTCCCTGAGAATCAGTTAGGCGACCATCATCCAGGATTTGCAGCAGGACGTTGAATACATCAGGATGAGCTTTCTCAATTTCGTCAAACAGAATTACAGAATAAGGTCGGCGGCGAATCGCTTCGGTGAGTTGTCCACCTTCTTCATAGCCCACGTAACCTGGAGGTGCACCGATGAGACGGGCAACAGCGTGTTTCTCCATGTATTCGGACATATCGATCCGCACCAGTGCATCTTCAGTATCAAACAGATATTCCGCTAAAGCTTTTGCCAGTTCTGTTTTTCCCACCCCGGTCGGGCCTAAGAAAATAAAGCTAGCAATGGGACGATTCGGGTCTGCTAACCCAGCACGGGAACGTTGAATTGCATCAGCAACAGCTCTTACAGCTTCGTCCTGACCAATCACACGTTTATGTAGCTCTTCTTCCAGATGCAAGAGTTTTTGCATTTCCGATTCAACCAGTCTGCTTACCAGAATACCCGTCCATTTGGAGATAATTTCGGCAATGTCAGCTTCGGTGACTTCTTCGCGCAACAGAGATTTACCGCTAGTCTGGATTTGAGCTAGTCGCGCTTCGGCTTCTTTTAGTTGTCGTTGCAGCTCAGTGAGTTTGCTGTATTTCAGTTCTGCTGCCCGGTTGAGGTCGTAATCGCGTTCGGCTTGCTGAATTTCTACATTGACACGCTCAATCTCTTGTCTAATTTGGCGAATGCGATCGATGATTTGCTTCTCTGCTTGCCATTGAGCATTGAGGGCATCTTGGCGTTCTTTTAACTCTGCAAGTTCTCTCTCCAGCCGTTCTAACCGCTCTCTGGAAGCACTGTCTGTTTCTTTTTGCAGTGACAGCCGCTCCATTTCCAGTTGCAGAATTTTGCGATCGATTTCGTCTAATTCTTCTGGTTTGGAAGTAATTTCCATTTTTAGTTTAGCCGCAGCTTCATCCACCAAATCAATAGCTTTGTCGGGTAGGAAGCGATCGCTAATATATCTCGCAGACAGAGTAGCTGCCGCAACTAACGCACTATCAGAAACCTTCACGCCATGGTGTAACTCGTAGCGCTCTTTCAAACCGCGCAGAATTGAGATGGTATCTTCCACACTGGGCTGATCGACATACACCTGCTGAAAACGACGTTCCAAAGCCGCATCTTTTTCAATATACTTGCGGTATTCATCTAGCGTGGTGGCACCAATACAGCGCAGTTCGCCGCGAGCAAGCATTGGCTTGAGCAAGTTGCTAGCATCCATCGATCCTTGCGTTGCACCCGCACCAACTACAGTGTGAATTTCGTCAATGAACAAGACGATTTGTCCCTGTGCTTCTTGGATTTCTTTTAAGACAGCTTTCAGGCGTTCTTCAAATTCTCCCCGGTATTTGGCTCCGGCAATTAACGCACCCATGTCTAAAGCTATTAGTTTGCGATCGCGCAATGATTCCGGGACATCACCACTGACAATGCGCTGCGCTAATCCTTCTACAATTGCCGTTTTACCGACACCAGGTTCACCAATCAGCACGGGGTTATTTTTAGTCCGACGAGAAAGGATTTGAATCGTGCGACGAATTTCTTCATCTCGTCCAATCACTGGGTCGAGTATGCCCTCATGTGCCAATTGGGTTAAATCGCGTCCGTATTTTTCTAGCGCTTCATATTTAACTTCCGGGTTTTGATCTGTCACTTTTTGACTCCCTCGAATCTGTTGAATGATGTTGCGGAGTTTTTTTTCATCCAGTCCAAATTCTTGAAACAACCCTTTACCAAAGCGATCGTCTTTGGCAAAAGCTAGTATTAAATGTTCAATAGAAATATATTCATCACCAAACTCTTTGCGGTATTGTTCAGCGCGATCGAGCAGCGTCTCTAAACTGTGTCCGATGTATACCGAACCACTGCTAGCCCCCGATACTTTGGGCTGACGGTTGATGAAGTCGATAGTGCGCTCGTGTAGTTTTTGAACATTTACCCCGGCTTTGTTGAAAATAGAACTGGCGAGTCCTTCCTGTTTTAATAGCGCTGGCATCAAATGTTCGCTCTCAATCTGCTGATGCTGAAACTGCTTGGCAATTTCGGGAGTCCGAACAAGGGCTTCCCAGGCTTTTTCGGTAAATTGCTCGGGATTGGTTGGTTGCATAATCGTGCCCCTTAGCTGAGAAATAAATTATTTTGTTAACGCTCTTAATTACGAATTTGTAATTCAGCACGGTAGGCGCGCAGTTGCGCCTTGAGTTGGGCAATTTCAGTTACCATATCTAGCACCATTGCTGCTCCGACCCAATTCAAGTTCAGATCGCGGTGCAACCTTTGAATCTGCACAACGCGAAATATATCCTGTCGGCGCAGCATGATTCCTACAGGTTCAATTAATCCCAGGCGGGCAAATCGTTCTAGCAATAAAACCGAGGTTTGGGTGAGGTAGGCGGCTTGCTCGAAACTATAGAGGCGATCGCCTGCTTCTGTCCACACCAAGCAAGACAAACTCAGGTTAGAACTCATAACTGCACCTCCGTTAAGCCCTGACGGGAATTAAAACTACTGACCTGCCGCAATTTTTCATAGCACTCTCTTTCCTTAGGACTCAAATCTTTGGGTGTCACAATTTTTAAACGCACGATCAAAGCGGTACGATTACCTTTTGGATCGCGCCAGCCCTTGCCACGTAGCCGGAGTGCTTGGCCGGAATCCACACCGGCTGGAATCGTCATCGTTACCTTGCCATCAGGCGTAGGAACATCTATTTGTGCGCCAAGCACTGCTTCTTCTGGGCTGACAGGTACTTCACAGGCAAGATTGTCGCCCTCAAATTTGAAGAAAGGATGAGGCAATAATTCAATCGACAGATAAAGATCGCCGCGTTGCTGGTTAAAAGGACTTATCTGTCCTTTGCCTTTTACCCGAATGCGGCTTCCCGGTTTCACACCGGGCGGAATACGAACAGTGATGGTTTCTCCATCAATTTGTAGCCGCTTCTGTGTACCGTGAAACGCTTCAGAAAAAGTGAGAGCGATCGCCGCTTCTGTATCCTGTGCGGGAACATCAGTGAAGCGGCCGAAAGGGTCTTCTCCATAGCCAAAGTCGGCGTATTCCCGGAATCCTTCTGGTCTTCTTGTAGTGCGATAATTAGCTGTGCGCTGTTTTGTACGACCGCCACTGCGACCTAACCCTCCCAGCAATTCATCAATGAAATCATTAAAGTTGCCATACTGGCTAAAGTCATAACCTTGTGTACCCGCCCCTCTGGGTGGAGGTGCACCCGCCGCAGCCTGTTGCCAGTACTGACCATACTGGTCATACTTCTGGCGTTTTTCCGGGTCGGACAGCACTTCATTAGCTTCGTTAATTTCTTTGAACCGCGCTTCGGCTTGCTTATCGTTAGGATTTAAGTCCGGGTGATATTTCCGTGCCAATTTCCGGTAGGCTTTTTTGATATCCTCCGGAGTGGCGTTCTTACTGACACCCAGAATTTCGTAATAATCTTTGAAATCAGTTGCTGCAACCATCAGCACCTCTTGAGATTAACGCGATGGGACGGGTGGGCAGAGGAGCAGAGGGAGATAAAATTCCTCACTCTTATACAGGCAAGGGTTCATCGCGTCTCTACTTCTAATTCTTGTACAGACGCGATTAATCGCGTCTCCTGGCTTCTGCCCTTTTCGAGGAATCATCTGGTTTAACGACTTCGGATACTCGGTTGAAGAAACTAAAGAATTGTTCCTGAAGCTTGGCAAATGCAACTGTTGTGTTCTCACGTGCCTTAACTTGCCGCTCTAGATTTCTAATTGCTTTGTCAAATTCTGCATACTCGCGATCGCCTCTGGCATATCCTAGTTCTTGAGCTAACTTAAGTTGGGCACGAGCATCTTCTAGCAACCTCTGTGCTGCGTCGCGATCCTTCTCTGCTAAAGTAACCGCAGTCACTAGATCGGTATGGGCTTTGACTAGCGGCAGGGGTCGAGCTTGTTCTGTGACCACTAAAGTTGAGAGCGCAAGTTGCAGCACGCCTTTGGCTTCATCAATTTTGCCTTCGTTCAACAACCGAGCTGCCTGCTTGGTAGCATCTGGATATCTCTCTAATGGCAGATTGACGATTGCTGTGCGAATCTCGCTCATCAAGTTGTTCAACAGTTCGCGAGCCGCCGGAAAATCTTCTGCATTTACAGCAGACTTAACTTGTTTGCGAATTCGGTCAACCAAATTAAAATCCTGAGGGGCAAAATCGAGGATCGCTACCTCAGCCGCCACCGGAATTAGAGCTAGTTTAGGGTATTGTGCCACCAGTATGTCAATTTTTCCAGTTGCTCGTTCTAGGGCAGCAATTGCTTCTTGAGTCTTTCCCCGCTCAATGGCAGCGATCGCTTTTTTAGTTTCTTCGATTGCGGCGATCGCTTCTCGATCCAGTTTACTTTCAGCCTCAGCTGTTGCCTGTTGCCTCTCCTTTTCAAGCTCCTGCTGAAGACTAGTATCAAGCTGATTTAATGTTTCAGGAGATACCGCAGCAGAGCTAACTGCATGAACGGGAGCGATGAATAAAAGCGAGGAGAAAAGAATACCCACTAACAGGACTTGCAGCCTTCTAAAGAATCTGTGATATCGGTTCATGATTATTCTCCTGATTTGTAAACTTGCTTTGCGCCTGGGATAGATACCTTTTTCGCCGCGATCGAACATCTGTACCTTTTTGGGTCTAAGGATTATTCAGGTTTTCCGCTACAACGCCACTTGACGCCAGTCGCTACAACGCGCTTAACCCGACGCTAAGTGCTTTATGCCGGGAAACCCTTTCGGCAGTTCCTTCTGGGAGAAACCCCCAAGAACGGACTGCCTCACCACCGCAGTGGCTCCCCCACACCCCCATACCCTTATACCCTTTCTTTGGTCACAAGCGTGCTGTAGAGAGCTGACTTTGGGTTTGCTGACTTTCATGAGATGGTCTGTTGACTCTGGACACCCGGTTGAAGAAACTAAAGAACTTTTCCCGGAGTTTGGCAAATGGACTTTCTGTTTTCTCCTTTGCCCTGATTTGCCGCTCAATGTCTCTGATTGCCCGGTCAAGTTCTTTGTACTCGGGATCGCGTCTAGCATAGCCCAGTTCTCTCGCCAGCTTGAGTTGGGTGCGAGCATCTTCCAGCAACCGCAGTACTTGGTCCCGATTTTGCTGGTCCTGATTTTGCTGGTCCTGTCCCTGAGCAGCTAAAGCCATTGCAGCAGCTAGTTCAGTAAGGGCATTAATCAGTGGAATGGGTCGAGATTGTTCTGTCACCACCAGAGTTGAGAGTGCCAGTTGCATTACCGCTCTGGCTTCATCGGTTCTCCCTTGATGCAACAATCGGGCGGCCTCCTTCATGGCATCAGGATACGTCTCAAGTGGCAGATTGACGGTTGATGTGCGAATCTCACTCACTAGGTTGTGCAACAATGCACGCCCAGTCGGAAAATCTTCCTCATTCACAGCCATCTTAGCTTCATCGCGAATTGGCTCAATCAAATCAAAATCCCGAGGGGCAAGATCGATAATGGTTATCTGAGTTGACACAGGAACCAGAGCCAGTTCAGAGTAGCGTGCTAGGAGAATATCAAGTTTTCCAGTTGCCCGTTCCAGAGCTTGAATGGTTTCCTGAGTGTTTTCCCGATCGATGGCGTTGATTGCATTGCGAGTTTCTTCGAGCGCGGCGATTGCGTCCCGATCTAAGGAACTTTGAGCCTCATTCGTTGCCTTTTGCCTCTCCTGTTCAATCTCCTGCTGAGATTGAGGATTGGGCTGATTCAATGTCGTAGAGTTCATAATCTTCTCCTTGTTTGTTAATTTGTTTTGGGTTTAGAATAGGTGTTTTTTTCATCGCGATCGAACAATTGTTCGATCTACTTCTAAGCCTTCACTAGCCCATTAGTTTTTCCTTTGGTCTTGTACCAGAGGCTTCTCCCCTGCTCCACTCGGACTGCTCCCTTGCCCCTTTGTTGGTTGCAGGCGAGCTACAGCATTGGAAGCACGTGGGGACGGGGACCGGGCGGGAAAGCTTTATCGATCCGATCGAGCTCGGCTTCGGTCAACTGGAGATCCCCAGCCCCGGCGTTTTCGGCTGCGTGCTCGGGGCTAGAGGCCTTGGGGATTGCAAAGAGCAAGGGCCGCCGCACTAGGAACCGAAGCGCAACCTGGCGAGGGGTCGCGTTGTGTGCGGCGGCGATTTCCTGCAGCACGCGGCCTCCGGTCGTGTGCGGATCTGGGAAGTGCCCGTGACCGAACGGGCTGTAGGCGACCACGGCGACGCCATGCTTCTCACACCAAGGAATCACGGCATGCTCGATCGCGCGCTCTTTCAAATGGTAAAGAACCTGGTTGCAGACGAAACGACCCTCGCCAGCGATCGCCCGGGCATCTTCAAGGTCGGGCAGATCGAAGTTGCTCACTCCCCAGGAGAGAATCTTCCCCTCGTGCTGAAGCTGCTCGAAGGCAGCGATCGTCTCCTCCAGTGGGTGTTGACCGCGCCAGTGCAACAGATAAGAGTCCAGCCGATCGGTATGAAGTCGAGCGAGCGATTTCTCGCAAGCTACGATCGTCCCTCTGCGAGAAGCATTTCCAGGAAGAACCTTGGAAACCAGGAAAACCCGATCGCGTCGTCCAGCGATCGCCTCGGCGACCACCTCCTCGGCGCTGCCGTACATCTGTGCCGTGTCGATGTGGGTCATGCCGAGATCGAGTCCTTGGCGCAAAGCGGCGATCGCAGAGGCGCGGTCACCATTGTCGATGTACCAGGTTCCTTGACCGATCGCTGCGACCGCGCGCTGAATGGAACCGAATCGACGCTGTTCCATATTTGTCCTCCTGGCTAAATTCGTTGCTTTTACAAGTTGACGAGGGTCTTCTGAGCGATCGGCTTGACTTTTGTGCTGCGTAATTAGCGAAACTCGATTCATGGGAAAGCCAGTTCGCCTAAGCTGCTGTAGTGCTGCTTCTGCACAAGCGTGATTTTGAAACAAACCTGCTGCCGCAGTCCGAAGAATTGGATTCATATCACGGTTCTTCTTAGTGTTAAATTAGTTGATGCTGGCGACTGAGCCGCCATCTACTCGATAGTTTGATCCAGTCACAAAAGAAGTCGCTTCAGACGCTAGAAAAACCACAACTGCCGCAACCTCTTCGGGTTTTCCCGCACGTTCAAGCACCAGATTCGGTCGATTTTGGTGTAAAAACTCGACTTCTGCTTGTTGTTGGGAAATGCCTTTACTTTTAGCTTGTTGTTCCAGCATTTTGTCAACCATTGGGGTTTCGATAAACGCAGGCGAAACAGCATTCACTAAAATCCCATCTTTGGCATAAGCCTTTGACAAGCTTTTCGTCAAATTAATCAAAGCGGCTTTCGAGGCGTTGTAGTGAGGCATAGTCGGATCAGGTTGAATTCCAGACTCTGAGGCTAAGTTAATAATCCGTCCCCATTTCTGCTGCTGCATGTGCGGTAAGGCAGCACGAATGAGTTGTACGGTCGAGAATAAGTTAATTTTGAAGACCTCAAGCCACTCCTCGTCAGAAATTTGCTCAAACACCTGCGTTTGACCCAGGGTTCCGGTGATATTTACTAGGATGTGAACTACGCTAAATTTGTCAATCGTGCGATCGACAAGTGATTGCATTGCTTGAGACTGCGTGGCATCTTCGGCGATCGATTCCGCAATTCCGCCCCTCTGACGAATCGAGTCAGCAACTTGCTCAAGGTGAGCTTCACTTCTAGCGCTGAGTACAACCCGACACCCTTCTTGAGCAAGCGCGATCGCAACTGCTTTGCCTAATCCTTGGCTCGCCCCGGTCACGATCGCAACTTTATCTTTAAGTCCCAGTTCCATTCAGTTCTCCTGGATAATCAAACGTGCAAAACGAGATCGATGAAGTTGATACAAATTAGAATGCTGAGCGGAATCAGTTGACCCCAAACAATTGCCCTAATCGCCGCCTTTAGGTTGGCAAATTTAGTTTTCAGGCCTTCCGAGATTGAATAAACTTGCTGAGCTAGATTCTTGGGGCTGAAGGTCTAGCTTTTAGTGGTGGTACACGTCGATATGACCCGATGAAGCTACGATCAGCCGCGATCGAACTCCTGCTGAAGCAAAGCTATATCAATCACAAAGCGGTATCGAACATCTCCTTTCAACATTCGCTCATAGGCTTCATTAATTTGCTGAATCGGAATAACTTCAACATCCGAGACAATGCCATGTTCTCGACAAAAATCGAGGACTTCCTGAGTTTCAGCAATACCACCAATCAATGATCCAGCCACGCTGCGACGGTGAAACGCGACTTGGCTATTGTTCAATCCTGGCTCTAATGGTTCTAGTGCGCCGACTAGAGTGAGCGTAGCATCGCGCTTGAGCAGATTGATGTAAGGATTGATGTCGTGCGAGGTCGGAATCGTACTGAGAATGTAGTCAAAACTGAGTTGGTGTTGACTCATTGCGTCTCGATCGGTCGAGAGTACGACATCATCTGCACCTAAGCGACGAGCATCCACTTCTTTTTCTGGCGAAGTAGTAAACACCGTGACATTGGCACCCATTGCTTTTGCTAGCTTAATTGCTATGTGTCCCAGTCCCCCTAGCCCAACAATCCCGACTTTTTGACCAGAACTAACCTTCCAGTGGCGTAGAGGAGAATAGGTAGTAACGCCTGCACATAGTAATGGTGCAACAGCTTTTAAGTCTAGATTCTCAGGCACTTTTAGAACGAATTTTTCAGTTACAACAAGGTTGTTGGAGTAACCACCGAAGGTGTTCGTGCCGTCTGGTTTTTGCGGTCCATTGTAAGTCGCTGTCCAGCCTTTCGGTCCTTCGCAGTATTGTTCTAATCCCTCTTTACACGGGGTACAAGACTGACATGAGTCGATCATGCACCCCACGCCTGCCAAATCGCCTGCTTTGAATTTAGTCACCGCTGATCCCACTTTGACCACTCTCCCAACAATTTCATGTCCAGGGAGACAAGGATAAACTGTGTTCTGCCATTCATTGCGAACCTGATGCACATCAGAATGACAAACACCACAGTACAAAATTTCGATCTGTACGTCCTTTTCCTCTGGTTCTTGGCGCTCGAATGCGAGGGGAGCAAGGGGAGTTTTCTCGTTCTGAGCCGCGTATCCAATGCTCTTGAGCATAAATGTCCTTCCTTGAGAATAAAACAGCTTAAGCTTCAATCCCAGTGCAAAAAAGTGGTAAGAGCTTCTGGCTACAAATTCGCGGATGCAAGGTTTTCCATCAATCGAATCACTGCGGAAAAATCTTCCTCGATGTTTTTGGCTTGGGCGATCGCATACACTTGTTGAGCAACCGCAGTTGCAGGCATGGGCACCGAACATTGGGCTGCCTGCTGTCGAACGAGATCAAAATCCTTGACCATCAATCGCAGCGCAAAATTGACCGGATACTCGTTTTGTTTAGCATTTTCAAGCTTGCCTCTGTGGGCTGGAGCTACCACTGCCATCTGTTCAAGGACATCTAGCAGCTTTGATCGTTCTAATCCGCTCTTTTCTCCTAACACAATCGCTTCTGCCAGTGCTTGCATTCCTACACCTAGTAACGTATTCACCACAAGCTTCATTGTTGCTCCCATGCCGACCGCTCCCATGTGGAAGCTCGCCTTTCCCAACACCTCAAAAATCGGTTTGCACTGCTGATAAATCGCTTCATCTCCGCCCACTAAAATCAATAAACTCCCTTCTTTGGCTTGTGGGACACTGCCGGATACGGCGGCATCAATCATGGCTAGATTTCTCTGTTGGGCCGCTTGGTGAATTCGTTGGGACGTTTGGGGCGCAACCGTACTCATATCAATCAGAATGGTATTGGCGTTCGCTCCCGAAATTGCACCATTTTCGCCGAGCATCACTGCCTCAACGGCGGCATCATTCGCAACACAAGAGATAATGACATCACAACGAGATGCCAGCGTTTTCGGTGAATCTGCGATCGCTGCCCCTTGTTGAGTGAAAGACTGAGTTTTTTCAGAACTGCGATCGTAGACCGTCAAGAGATAGTTCGCTTTGAGCAGTTGCAGCGCCATACAACTCCCCAAGCTGCCGAGTCCAATAAAGCCGATCTTAGGTTTGTCGGTTGCCATAGTGATTTGCTTAGAAAGGATAAACACGCGGAGTCCGCTGCACCGTGATCCAATGGTCAGTGGTAAATTCTTCGATCGCCCAACTTCCCCCAAATCGCCCAATTCCACTGTTCTTCTCGCCACCAAACGGAGCGTTGGGCAGATCGTTCACGGTCTGATCGTTAATATGAGTCATGCCTGCTTCGACTTGCAGCGCGAACTGCAATCCCCGTTGCTCATCGCGGGTAAAGACAGCGCTCGACAATCCGTACTCTGTACTGTTAGCTACCTGTAATGCCTCGGCTTCATCTCGAACTTTAATCAGTGGAGCAACAGGTCCAAACAACTCCTCCCGCGCAACCGTCATTTGATTGGTCACACCAACAAACACATGAGGAGGTAGCACTAATCCCTCTGGATCGCCGCCCAACAGTTGACGCGCACCTTCTTGATGGGCGGATTGGATATGCTTCATCAGAGAATCTAACTGCGCTTGATCAATGATTGGACCAATGGCGGTATCGGGATCATTGGGGTCGCCTACTTTGAGTTGGCGAACGCGATCGACAAAGCGATCGACAAATTCATCATGCACCCGCTGATCGATAATGAAACGATTGATGCTCATACAAATCTGACCCGCATTCAAGAACTTGCCAAACACCGCAGCATTGACGGCAAGCTCCAAATCCGCATCATCGAGCACCACAAATGGACTACTGCCACCGAGTTCGAGTGAGACTCGTTTCATCAAGGGGCTACTCATGGCAAGTTGTCCGATATGTCGCCCTGCTTTTGTTGATCCGGTAAAGGTAATCACACGCGGAATGGGGTGCGCGATAAATGCGTCGCCAATCTCACTGGCTTTTCCAGCAATCACACTAAACACACCTTCAGGAAGTCCAGCTTCCTCATAGATTTTGGCAAGAATGAAGCCACCAGAGATCGGGGTCATGGACGGTGTTTTTTGTACCACGGCATTGCCAACTGCCAACGCAGGCGCGATCGAGCGATTAGCAAGATGTAGCGCAAAATCCCAGGGGCTCACCACTCCTACCACTCCGACAGGTTGGCGATACACTCGGCTTTCTTTTCCAGGTAGATCAGAAGGCAGGATCTGACTGTCCGCCTGATAGGGAGCCGCTATCACTTGTTGCATCAGTGCATAGGCAGACTGCCATTCCAACATCGCTTTACTCCGTGGACTGCCTGCTTCCCGAATCAGCCAGGACACAATTTCTTCTTGACGAGCGTTCATGATTTCAGCCGCCCGCTGCATCACCTGCGATCGCTCACTCGGCAGAGCTTTTGCCCATTCGATCTGAGCTTTCTTAGCCGTTTGATAAGCCTCATCAATGTCTTGCTCACTCGCTGCTTGATATTCTGCAATCGGAGCTTGATGGTAAGGATCAACAGATGTAATTTTGTGCTCAGAATGACCTTGCACCCATCTTCCGCCAATGAATAAGCGATCGAGTCCTGCATAAGCAGGTGGGCTGTCAGGAGACTGAGGCGTTTTTCTAGGAGCGATTGCTGTCATGAGAAAATCTCCTTGAGAATGAGGTCTTGATCGTTGCGACTATCGCTCATACACGCCCACGAGCCGCGTTTGCTCGATGACGTGGGTTTCGATCGCAGCTAATAGTTGTTCGCGATTCAGATTCGGCTTGAGATCGAGGGTGGTATCCAGGGCATAAAGCCAGAAATAGTAGTGGTGTAACCCGTGTCTCGGAGGTGGGGAAAGTTCCGTGTATCCAGGCTAATTCGTACTCTTGATGCCTTCTGTGAACTTGCTACCACTCGCTTTTGCAATGCGATCGCCTCGGCGACCACCTCCTCGGCGCTGCCGTACATCTGTGCCGTGTCGATGTGGGTCATGCCGAGATCGAGTCCTTGGCGCAAAGCGGCGATTGCGGAGGCGCGAGCGCAGCGATCAATGTACCAAGTCCCTTGACCGATCGCTGCCACCTCACGCTTTGTGGAACCAAACCGACGCTGTTCCATGCTTGTTCTCCTGATTAGATTCTTTTCTTTTGCAAGTTAGCAATTACACTTCGTGTACACTGCGCGATTACACTCTGTGTACGCTGCGCGAACGCGTCGATGCGATCCTCACTCTCCATCCTCAGGCTCGTTCCTGATGTCGGTCAGGCTTAGGGCGAGATCGCGATCCGGTTTTCCACCGAGGTGATTCCTGGTGCCGACCACGCTGCCCGCTCCGCCTCTTGCCTCTCAGCCCAAGAGCGCACCGCCCCCCTCAGGATGACCTTGCTCCCCTCCACCTCGACCGCGATCCGCAGCGCGTCGGTCTCCGCGCTGCGCACCAGCGCCTGCTCAATTTTCTGCTTGAGTTCCGACGGCGACACGCGGGGCTTGATGGTGAGCAAGTTGGTCACCCCCTTGACGCCTTTCAGGCGGCGGACAACTCGCTCGGCATCGTGCTTCTGGTACTCCCACTCGACCACACCCCTGAGCGTGACCCAGCCCTTGGAGACCGTGACGTCGAGATTATCGATGGACACGCCGGCATCCCACTCCAGCGCATGAATGGCGGCTGCGGCAATGTCGGCGTCAGTGCGCTCGGCAGAGACCGGCAGCCGAACCTCGATGTCGTTGGCCACGGCCAGTACGCCACGGACGCGGTGGGCAGCTTCTTCGGCAGCCCAGCGCTTGTAAAAGGAATCGACCCAGCCTGTGAGCGTAACAACACCGTCTTTGACGGCCACGCCGATTTCGGTAGACTGGACGCGGGAATCCCACTTCAACTCATTCAGCACATCCTTTTGGATTTCCTCGTCAGTTTGGGTTGCGGTTGCAGTTGTCATGGTTGTTTCTCCTTACGGTCAAATTTCATTGAATGGCTGCGGTGACTGCTTCTTTGGTTACGCCTCATCCTGCTCTATGCGGCTTTCTTCGTGCTGCCGTGCGGGTCGATGACGAACTTCTTCGGCGAGCCATCGCTAAATATCCGGTAAGCCTCCGGTGCTTGGTCGAGCGAGATGATCTCGGTGTTCACGACTTCGCTCAAGTAAGGCATCCGGTCCCACAGGATCGCCATCATCAGTTGGCGGTTGTATTTCATGATCGGAGCTTGTCCTGCCGTCAGCGACGGCGACTTGATCCACGCCTTGCTGAAGGTAAGGGGGAGCAGACCTTGCTTGGCCATGTCGGTCTTGGCTCCAGGATCGGCATCGGTGTAGATGCCGGGGATGCCCATCGCGCCCCCCGCCCGGACCACTTCAAACAGGGTGTTAAGTATCGCTTCTGAATGCTCTTCTCCGTCTTCCCGTCCGTAGCCATGCGCCTCAAGACCCACGCAGTCCACTCCGGAATCGACTTCCCTCTCTCCCAAGATTGCTTCAATCTGGTCGGCAACTGGCGTATCTTTCCTCGTGTCTACGGTTTCGTAGCCCGCTTTTTTCACCAGGTCTAACCGCTCCTGGTTTCTGTCGCCCACAATGATGCAGGACGCGCCCAAGAAGCGAGCACTGGCAGCGGCACAGCGACCCACTGGACCTGCGCCAGCGATGTAGACCGTCGATCCCGACCCGACCCTTGCTTCTATGCAGCCGTGAAAGCCGGTCGGCAAGATGTCTGAGAGCAGCGTCAGATCCCTGATCTTTGACATTGCTTGGTCTTTGTCGGGGAACTTTAAGAGGTTCCAGTCGGCGTAGGGAACCATGAGGTATTCGGATTGCCCGCCCTGCCAGTCGCCGAGGTTGAAGCCGTAAGCTCCGCAGTCTACTTCGGGGTTGACGTTCATGCAGACGTCGGTGTGACGCTCCTTGCAGTTGCGGCAGCGTCCACAGGAGACGTTAAATGGAACAGAACAAAGATCGCCAACATGAATAAACTGCACGTCCCGACCCACTTCGATCACCTCGCCAGTCATCTCATGTCCCAATTGCATTCCTACAGGAGCCGCAAACCGACCGTGATAGATGTGCTGATCGCTGCCGCAGATGTTTGTTGTTACGATCTTGAGAATCGCTCCGTGATCGGCTTTGTTGCCACGAGGATCGATGAGTTTTGGGAAATCAAGATTTTTAACCTCGACTTTCCAAGGACCCATATAGACTACTCCACGATTGCTTACCATAGCTTGTTCATCCTCTTTTTATGATTTGAACTACTAAATTTCATTTCAGGTTCCCTCAGCTAGTTTCACGGGGCGCAACAACATCGCATTGGCTGCCACAAGTACTCAAGGGAGGAAAAAAGAAAGCCCACGATCAAAACTTGCAGCCCTTTAAGGAGTCAGCGATCTCAGTTCATGATGGTTCTTCTAGTTTTTTAAGTTGTTTTGTGACTGGAATAAGTGCCTTGTTCATCGCGATGGGCTACGCCCCACCGTAGGTGATCGCAACTCTGGAAATTTACGATATGACTTTAGACTTGGAATAAGTGCCTTGTTCGTCGCGATCGAACACCTGTTTGACCCGATCCCAAGCCTTCGTCAAGACATTATCTTTTCCATTGGCTTCTCGGAACGACCGATTGTAGGTATCAACAAAAGTTTTTTGCGCGTCGTCCGACAGATTTGCTCTAATTTCTGGTGAAATCTGCTCATTATCTGCCAGTTCACCTTCTGGTTGACGGGGAATCTTCATGTCAGTGATAGCGACTTCTTCCGCACCCGCACTTTCTAACAGTGAGACAACTTCGTCTGCTTGTTCTTGTGGCACTTCCGCGACCAGTAAAAACTCACCTGTTTTCAGGCGTGTTTCGTAAACAGCAGCTTTGTCCTCCGGCATACCCATTGCGATTAAGGCAGATCCAATGCCTGCTCCCAAGGAACCATATAAAGCACCGCCTGCCGCTCCTAATAATGCTGCTCCCAAAGGGCCTGCTGCTACTACGGTTCCTAAAAAGGGAATGAACAACACGCCCACACCCGTAAGTAAAGCCAAGATAGAACCAAATAGCGATCCAAAAATCGCTCCGGTGGCGAGTCCATCCAAGATCACATCTTGTTTAGTCACAAATCCGGAGATACGAGTTTCGGTGTGGAAGTCGCGACCAATAATCGAAATGTTATCTTTGGGAACGCTGCGATCGATTAGACGCTCAACCACTTCTTGCATCTTCTTCTCATCTTTGATGATAGCAGAGACACTTTTGAGGGCGGTTTTTTCAGATGTAGAAATCATAAAAATTACTCCAAATTAAAAAGCTAGATAATATCACGAAATGTGACGCAGATTTAAGGAAGCGGGGATAGGAAGAGAGTATTTGATAATTTCACTGCGTCACCCTCTGGGTGACGCACGCAGGCTCGTTAAAGCAGTTCCTTTAACTCTGGGAACCAAAGCAACGGACTGCTCGCTGCGTCTTGTTACTTTTGTTCCACAAAGTCTGCATCGATGACATCTTCACCGCCGCCTTGACGGTCTGTAGAAGTACCACCGTTTGGAGATGCACCTGCTTGTGAGTAAACCGCAGTGCCGATTTGCATCAGGGCTTGTTGAATTTCGTTGGTGAGAGACTTCATGCGATCGATGTTGTTCTGCTCAATTGCCTGACGCAAGTCTCGAATTAAGCCTTCCACGCGGGACTTGTCTGCTGGTGGCACTTTGTCGCCCAAATCCTGAAGTTGTTTCTCGGCTTGATAGGCAACAGAATCTGCCATGTTTTTGGTATCAATTTGTTCGCGCCGCCTACGGTCTTCTTCCGCATTGCGCTCGGCTTCTTTCACCATCCGTTCTACTTCAGATTTGTCCAGGGTGGACGCACCTGTGATGCTAATAGACTGTTCTTTACCTGTGGCTTTTTCTCTGGCAGTTGCTGACAGAATCCCGTTAGCATCAATGTCAAAAGTAACTTCGATCTGTGGCATACCTCTGGGAGCTGGAGGAATCCCATCTAGTCGGAAGGTTCCCAGGCTCTTGTTGTCGGATGCCATTTCGCGTTCACCTTGCAGAACATGGATTTCTACGTTTGTTTGTGCGTCAGCCGCCGTTGAGAACACCTCAGACTTCTTCACTGGGACAGTGGTATTGCGCGGAATAATCTTGGTCGTCACACCACCTAGAGTTTCAACACCCAGCGACAACGGCGTGACATCTAGGAGCAGTACGTCTTTTACCTCACCCCCAAGCACACCCGCCTGAATTGCTGCACCCACTGCTACGACTTCATCCGGGTTGACACCCTGGTGTGGGTCTTTGCCTATTATCTGCCGTACCAGTTGCTGGACAGCTGGCATTCGAGTTGCACCACCCACTAGGATGACTTCGTCAATATTTGCGGGACTCAGTTTAGCATCGCGCAGAGCTTGTTCGACAGGAATGCGGCTGCGATCGAACAAGTCGGCGCACATTTGCTCGAACTGTACCCGCGTTAAGGTCATATCTAGATGTTTCGGGCCTTCCGGGGTTGCGGTAATAAAAGGTAAGTTAATGTTCGTCTGTGTTGCGCCTGACAGTTCAATTTTGGCTTTTTCTGCTGCTTCGGTGAGGCGTTGCAGGGCTTGTTTGTCTTTACGGAGGTCGATGCCTTCGTTACGCTGGAATTCGGTTGCTAGCCAGTCTACAATTCTCTTATCAAAGTCATCACCGCCCAAGTGGGTGTCGCCACTGGTAGCTTTCACTTCAAACACACCATCACCCACTTCTAGGATAGACACGTCAAACGTTCCACCACCTAAGTCAAAGACTAGGATGGTTTCATTGGTTTTTTTGTCAAGTCCGTAGGCGAGGGCAGCCGCCGTTGGCTCGTTGATAATTCGCAGAACTTCAATCCCGGCAATTCTACCGGCATCTTTGGTAGCCTGCCGTTGAGAGTCATTGAAATAGGCAGGGGTGGTAATTACCGCTTGCCTCACTGGTTCCCCCAGATATGTGCTGGCATCATCTATTAGCTTGCGGACTACCTCAGCCGCGATTTCTTCGGGTGAAAATTCCTTGTTCAGAGCGGGACAGTGTAGCTTGACATTGCCATTACTGTCACGTACTACTTTGTAAGTAACTTGTTTTGCCTCTTGGGTGACTTCATCATACCTGCGCCCGATGAACCGCTTCACAGAATAAAAAGTGTTTTCTGGGTTCATTACACCCTGGCGCTTGGCAATTTGCCCGACAAGTTTTTCGCCCTTCTTGGTGTAGGCAACCACAGACGGAGTTGTGCGACCACCTTCTGTGTTCGGAATAACGACGGGTTGTCCGCCCTCTATTACAGCTATACAGGAGTTGGTAGTTCCTAAATCAATACCAACGATTTTTGCCATCGTCAGCAACCTCCTTCAAAGATTAAGATAAAAAATTAAGAGTCTGGATTTAGGACAAGTTGAATAAATGGTATTAAGAAGGCAGAGGGCAGAAGGGGAAACCCCATAAATAAATTTAGGGGATTTAACAACGGCTTCTGAAAGTAAGGATTTCCCGACTTGAGCAAACTGGCGTGGGCTTGTGACCTTTTGTCAGAGGGAAGAATCTATCCTTGAACCTTCTGCTCTCTGGCTCCTTAGCACTCAGGATTCAGCTGCGTTTTCAATTGCGGCTAACAATGCGCGGAGGTCGTAAGAGCCATCGTGGCGCACACCGTTGATGAAAAAAGTCGGCGTGCCGTTGACCCCGCTCTGGATTCCGCTGAGTAAGTCTTCGCGTATCTTGGCTACGTGGGCGTGCTCGGCGAGTTCGTGACTCAACCGAGGCACATCAAGACCGAGGTTAGCGGCATATTCTATTAGATGTTTGCGATCGAGCGCCTGTTGATGTTCAAAGAGATGGTTGTGCATCTCCCAGAACTTACCTTGCGCCCCAGCTGCCTCTGCTGCTTCTGCTGCCTGCTCGGCGTGGGGATGTATGCTAGTTAACGGGAAGTGTCGGTAGACAAAGCGCATGAGATCCCCGGTCAACTGCTGGAGTTCTTTGACGATGAAATGGGCACGACCGCAATAGGGGCACTCATAGTCGCCGTATTCCACGAGGGTGACGGGTGCGTTTTTTGGCCCTCGGATATGGTCGCGTTCACCTTCAGGTGTGCCGAAGGCATCGCTAACTGGGAGGCTAAGTTCGCCTGTTGCTGTTGTAATCATGTTGTCACCTCCTGCTCTTAAGGGAGTGCTTTGGAAAACATTGCGTCACTGCCCTTGCCCGTTGCCTCTGTGCCCGTCACCTAAGTTTACTTTCACAACCTTGTTCCTATCTTCTTCAGCCTTGGGCAGCCTCAGCTTGAGAATGCCATCTTTGTATTCTGCTTGCACCCGATCGTGCTGGACACGGGTAGGCAACGGAATTACGCGCTGAAACCTGCCATAGCGGAATTCGGTGCGGGTGATGCCTCTTTCTTCCGTTTTGATTTCTGATTTCCGCTCACCGGAAATAGACACTGCCTCTGGCGATACCTGCACATCTAGGTCTTTGGGGTCTACACCGGGAATTTCTACCTTGAGATGAACCGCATCGGGGGTTTCTTGAATCTCTGCAGAGGGAATAAAGGCAATGCCTTCTTCTTCTCTACGACCTGTCGGTGCTATCTCATCAAACAAGCGGTTTAACTGCCGCTGCAAACTTTCAACTTCTCGGAAAGGTTCCCAACGAACGAGTGTCATAATTTTAAGTCTCCTGATGATCTATACTTGGGTGTTTAGAATTTTGCATTAGACTGGGTTTTGTCAGTCGCTGAAACAGCGTTGCTATCATTGCCAGTGCTGAATTCTGTTCACACTATAAAGAAGAAATCTAAGAACTTTCTGAGGAAATTATGATGATTGGGGATTGGGACAAGGCAAAATTGTAAGGGGAAAAACAAATAACTTCCCTTTAACCTTTCTCAGTTACGCCAGTTCGCTCAACGGGGGAAACCCTCCGAAGTTGCCCCACTTGGTGAGGAAGTTTACTCGACATAGCTAATAAGATTTGGTTGGCTCTCTTGGATATTTCCGATTAAACCATCGTCGTACAGTAAAACGCGGTACAATGGTATCACGTCTCATTAAGATTATGCCAACCGCCATCTGGGGGAATCATATGATCCGCCAAAGGAGGCCCCCAGCTATGGGGTGCGTATTCGTAAACAGGGGTTGCTTGATCTAGAATAGGAGCGACAATTTGCCACTGTGCTTCTACCTCATCTTGGCGAGCAAACAACATGGAGTCGCCTTTCATGGCATCTTCAAAAAGCCGCTCGTAGGGATTCATTTCATTGCCATGCTCGACTTGAGCGACTAGTCCGACTTCGCTACCCACCATTCCGTCGCCTGGGGTTTTAGAGCGAATGCCGATCGCAGTCAGCACATTTGGACTAAGACGAAAGTAAAAATAATTTGCTAATCCAAAGGCACGCTCGCCAAAAACATCCTGCGGCGGACGCTTGAGCCTGACCACAACTTCAGTAGTTGTACTCGGTAAACATTTGCCTGCACGAATATAAATCGGAACGCTAGCCCAGCGCCAAGTATCAATGTTGAGCTTAACCGCTGCGAAGGTTTCGACCTTGGAATCAGGAGCTACACCAGGTTCCTGGCGATAGCCCTTGTACTGCCCGCGCACTACATTTGAGGGTTCGATTGGATCTATGGATTTGAGCAATCGCGCTCTTTCATCTCGGATGGCTTCATGCTGCTCGTTGATGGGCGGATCAATCATTAAACACGCCGTCACCTGAAGTAGATGATTTTGCACCACATCCCGAATAGCGCCTGTCTCTTCATAAAACTGTCCCCGTCCATCGATGCCAAATTTTTCAGCCATCGTGATTTGGATGCTGGCAATACTGACGCGATGCCAAATCGGTTCGAGTAATGAATTGGCGAAGCGAGTGTAGAGAAGGTTTTGGACTGGTTCTTTTCCCAAGTAATGGTCAATCCGAAAAATATGACTTTCGGGAAAGATAGAGTGCAGAATGCAGTTCAGTATTTTAGCCGATTTTAGATCGCGTCCAAAGGGTTTTTCTACCATAACACGACCATTCTTTACACAACTTGATTGACCTAACCCTTCGACAACCGTCGCAAACAAACTGGGAGGAATGGCTAAGTAATACAGAGGAGCTTCAGCTATTTGGAGTACCTGGCATAATTTATCATAGGTGGCGCGATCGCTATAATCACCACAAATATAGTAAAGTAATGAACATAGTTTCTGGAAAGCTACCTCATCAACTCTGGCCTGTTCCTCTAGGCTCTTACGCACATAAGATTGTAATTGTTCGATGCTCCAATCTCGCCTACCCACTCCAATAATTGGAATGTCAAAATGACCGCGCTGAATCATCGCCTGTAAGGCAGGAAAGATTTTTTTGTAGGCTAAATCACTTGTGATCCCAAAAAATACCAGGGCATCGGAGAGTAAAGCTGCCATGATTAACCTCCATATCGACGCGGAGAGGGGAAGCAGGGGGGACTCGGGGCCCCCTCTGGGGATAGGGGGGAAAGGGGAGCAGAGGGGAAGAAAGCTGATTAAAATCCCCGCGTCATTGTTCCAGATGCCCACCGAACTCGTAGCGCAACGCAGAAATGAGTTTATTGGCAAAGTCTGATTGACCGCGAGAGCTAAATCGTGTGTAGAGGGCTGTACTAAGGACGGGAACAGGAACTCCTTCTTCAATGGCTGCCATTAGTGTCCATCGACCTTCTCCAGAGTCAGGTACGCGCCCCTCGAAATTGGCTAAGTCGGGGTCTTTGAGAAGGGCGATCGCGATTAAATCAAGTAACCAAGAACTAATCACGCTCCCCCTGCGCCACACCTCTGCTATATCTGCGAGATTAAAGTCGTATTGGTAGAATTCCGGATTTCGCAAGGGAGCCGTTTCTGCATCGACTTGATGCAATTGTTTCCCAATATTAGCATGGTGAAGAATGTTCAACCCTTCGGCATAAGCTGCCATGATGCCGTATTCAATGCCGTTGTGAACCATTTTGACAAAGTGCCCTGCACCGTGAGAGCCACAATGCAAATAGCCCTGTTCAGCCGTTCCCCCCATTAACTCACGACCAGGGGTGTGCGGTGCAGCTGATACACTAGGAGCTAGCGCTGCAAAAATGGGGTCAAGATATTTCACCACCGCCAATGCACCACCAATCATGAGACAGTAGCCGCGTTCTGCCCCCCAAATGCCACCGCTAGTTCCACAATCAATGTATTCAATTCCTTTGACTTTTAATTGATCTGCACGACGAATGTCATCAATGTAGTGAGAATTGCCACCATCAATGATAATGTCGTCAGCGTCTAGAAACGGCATGAGAGTTTCCATTTTTAGTAAGTCTCAGGTATGCCATCCCCGATGATAATGTCGTCAGCGTCTAGAAACGGCATGAGAGTCTGTAGGGTAGCATCTACTGTCGCGGCGGGTAGCATCAGCCAGACGGTGCGGGGTGGCGTGAGTGCTTCGATGAGTTCAACGAATAATGTTACACCACGGGCGATCGCTCCTTCCTGAACCAGCACCTCTGCTTTTTGTGGCTGACGAGTGTAGCCAATGATGGTATGTCCAGCCTGGGTTAGACGGTGTGCCATGTTAGCTCCCATTCGTCCTAGTCCTATCATTCCCAGTTCCATAACATCCCCTGTATTCAAGTGAGAAAAATTGGGAGTATCCATCCCGCAATAGCACCAATAGCGCAGATAGCTGTTAGAATCAGGAAAACCTCAGTTCGGCTAAACTCTATTTCCAGCAAATTTTCGACGGACTGGTCTAATGCCATATCCAGGGTAAAAATGCCAATCCAGGATAGAGCGATCGCTATTGCCCAGCCGAGGAATCCGCTTGATATCGATGCTCCAGTTAGAATCCATGCAGAACCGAATGTGAGAGATAACAATCCCGCCCAGACGGGAAAGCCAGTGAGTATGCATGCACGGACTGCGGCAATTGCCAAAATGAACATTGGTATTGCAATCGTCGAAAAATGGCGATTGAGCCAGAGAGTCCATCCCAATCCTCCATATCCCAGCATTAGCACCGTCAGCCAAACTAGACTATAGAAAAAATATTTCCAATAAAAATCTTTTGTTTCTGGTCGGTTATGGTCTTGTTCAAATGTAGTTACAATTTTGTTAACCATAGGTCTTATACCTTTCTACAAAGACGAATCAGTTAATCAAGCCTGAATCTAGGATTTGTCCAATTTTTCCCATTTCCTTATCTTCTTAACGAATCTGCCCTAACGTTAGTTGGCAAATCTAAGGAAAATCTGAGCAGATACTGATACTAAATTATGTTTAGAAACACTTATCTCTGCTTTCACAAAAGCATTGCTCTTTAAATGTCCTCATTTTTTGCTTAGATTATCTCGCTACAATTCCCACGTTGATCTAGTAATTAGCTCATGCTGCAAGAAGAACCCTGGAGAGTGAGATCATGACTAAACCGATTCAAATTCTGTTACAGACAACAATTCCCACCAATGAAGATGATTGGTATATTGGGCGATTCTCTTTGCTAAAGGACTATTTAGCTTCGTTAAAAAGTGACACTGGGGAACCCCTGTACCAAGTAACAGCAAGGGATCGAGAAAATACTGCTGAAAAAAACGATCCAGTTTTAAGTACGCTAGATAATTCAGATTTTGATGAACTGTGGCTGTTTGCTGTGGATGTAGGGGATGGCATAACTCCACAGGAGTGTCAGAGCATTAGTGCCTTCCGTCAGCGCGGCGGCGGTTTATTGGTCAGCCGTGACCATCAGGATGTAGGTTGTTCGGTTTGCAATCTTGGTGGTGTCGGCGCAGCGCATTACTTTCACAGTAAGAATCCCGATCCCGATCCCTCGCACCACTACCCTGATGACAGCTACACTCAGTATATTTCCTGGCCCAACTTCCATTCTGGGTTAAATGGTGACTACGAGAAAATTACTCCTATAGAACCTATTCATGACTTACTCAAGAATCCTACATCACCTTCTGAGGAGATTGAATTCTTTCCGGCTCATCCCCATGAAGGAGCCGTAGGTGTGCCTGCAAACGAGAAGAATGCACGAGTAATTGCCTTGGGTACAAGCTCAGTCTCCGGTCGGGACTTTAACTTAGTAATTGCTTTTGAAAGTACCCAGGATGAACAAGGAAATATTTTAGGACGTGCGATCGCTGAATCAAGCTTCCACCATTTCGCCGACTACAATTGGGATGTTGATATGGGCGCACCTAGCTTTGTAACCGAACCCCCTGGAGATGGGATGAAGCAAAACCCACAAGCCCTTGAACATATTAAAGCCTATGTGCGAAACTTAGCCCTCTGGCTGGCTCCTACCTCAAGTTAAAGGAAAGTTTCCCATCCTTAACCCTGTTATGTCACTTTAGGCGGAGGAAAAATAGAATTAAGGGTGAGATAGAAATATAAAAACTGGAGAAGTTAGTCTATAAACGATGGATTGTAGTTTAGCAAATCCTAAAGATAAATGAGGAATAGGAAAAACTGAAAGCCAAGGCTGAATTAAATTAAATAGGGTAAAAGGTTGAAGGATGAGACGGAGATTATTGAGAATATTCTTCCAACCTTTACCATTATCCCACCCAGGATGAGAAGCGAACTCTGATTGAGGTTCTGGGGGAGAAGGACGCATTTGTTCTGAATGAAGACTAACCATCAGGTAGGCACTACATACAATCTCCCACCATCGTTCAATATCTTCATAGCGAGTAAAACGATAATCTGCCCAACCTAATTCATTTTTACTTTGCTTTAAGCCATATTCCACCCAGGTTCTTAAACCGTAAAAATTCCCAACTTCTCTGGGAGTAATGTCTGGGTATTTACTCATAACATACCAAGTAGAGTTACCAGGTAAATTTTCACAGTCTGTGGTAATTTGCTAATACCTGTGTTCTTTACGTTTCCTATATATGATTTCACGAATAAACCGATTTTCACTGCATAAGTCAGAGAATACTCTTTGAAATCTTTGCCACTTTAAATATTGGGTGTACTGCCCTTTGAGCAAGTCTACAGAACGGTTTGAGCGTATTGCTACTAAATAATTTAGCCCCAGTTCATCTCATACAAGTACGCGGTTTGGGGCTGTGGTCCAGTGGGACAATTTGCAATGAAAAGTGCCTACCTACTGGGCGCAGAGCGTGTCATTGGTATCGCTCGCTTCCCGGAACGCCTGCAACTGGCAAAGGACTTCGCCAAAGCCGAGATCGTCAACTACGAAGAAGTGGATGTCCTCGAAGCGCTCAAGGAAATGACGGGAGGAATAGGTCCGGATGCCTGTATTGATGCAGTCGGCATGGAAGCCCACGGCAAAGGTCCAGAGGGGCTGTATGACAAAGCCAAACAAGCCATATGTTTAGAAACCGATCGCCCACATGTGCTAAGGCAAATGATGGCGTGTCGCAAAGGTGTTACCTTAGCCATCATGGGAGTTTATGGCGGCTTTGTGGATAAATTGCCGATGGGCGCAGCCATGAACAAAGCCTTGACCTTCAGGATGGGTCAGATGTTTGGTCTAAAGTATATTCCCAAGTTGGTGGAGCATATTTTGAACGGCGATGTTGACCCCTCGGCTGTGTTGACGCATCGCTTGCCTCTAACTGAAACAAAACAGGGCTTTGAGATGTTCAAGCACAAGAAAGACTAATGCATCAAAGTGATGTTGCAGCCGGACTAGGCTCATCTCACTTAAGAATACGTGAATTCGATAAAGGGGTGCCGCGCGACGCACAGCGTCCTTAATAGCTCAGTTTTCCCTGTCCTTCGCCCACAGAAAGCTGGGCGATCGAACTGGTGTTAAGAATAAACAATGGGGGTTGTGTCGTACTTGTGACACAACCCTATTTACTAGGTGTCTAGCTCCCAATTCAAAGCAGATGCGATCGCCCGGTGCAATGTCAGCGGGTCAAAGGGTTTGGCTATGATTCCTTTAACTCCTAGTGTTTCATAATGATGGGGTTCGAGTAATCCAGCCTGTGCAGTCAAAAACACCACAGGTATAAACTGCATTTCCGGCTTAGCCCACAGTGCATCCAGAAACATATAGCCATCCATTTTTGGCATCATAATGTCCAGCAGGATCGCATCTGGTTGTTCAGCGCTCGCCTTGAGTAACGCTTCTTCTGCCGATGTCGCGGTAATGACAGTCCATTGGGCTATTTTTTCCAAGCAGGTTTGCACTACCCATTGCACATCAGGTTCGTCGTCAATTAACAAGATGCGCTTTGATGCAGAGGTCACCATCATCGTCTGTAACAGCACTGTACCGCCTCTCATAAAAGAAAAGACTATAAACCATTGAAGTAACTACCTATAAAAGATCAATAATTTAAGGAAATTGTGAGGCGATTCTGAGCGATTAGCATCACCAGGCTACAACTCTGTTCTACTCTTGGTTCTAAAGATAGGTTACTACCAATATCGTGTCTGGTTAAGTGCTTATAAAATCCAAAATGCGAAAGCTACACGGCTTTCATTTTAAATAAACTCGGAATTTTTTGTGAGATAGATGAGGAGTGTAGTTGAACAGGCTCATTAAGATGCGATCGCGACTCAACAACTCCTGCGAATTCACTATAATTTCCTCAGAAAGCCCTTAGATTTTCCCTCTAGGGTGTCAATCATCACTGAGGATACTTCTATGACATTACCTTTATTATTAAGCCAACAAGATGATTTCGAGCAGTTAAAATCTGCGGCTCCAATTGATTTTGGCTCTCTCTTCATCTGGAAGGTCGTTGCAATTGCATTGCAAAACCAACCAGATAGGTTGCTTGAAACCACCGATGAAAAACATCTCCTGAACAACACAACAAAATATAAACGTCACGATCGGTCGTTTTCTAGACTGCCTCAATCAGACTGCAACTTTGCTTTGAACGGTGCGTTCATTGATGTTGCTCAAGAAGTTGCTAGGCTACTTCAGCAATCTCAACCCTTTCATTGTGAGGGCATCATCAACCATTCTGCTAAGACGATCGCCATTCGAGCGATCGAGCCAGAGTACAAGCAAATCATTAACGTTGAGCCGTTAACTGAACGGGAGCGAGAGGTGTTGCAACTGATTATTGACGGTCTCAACAACCTGGCGATCGCCCAGAAGCTTCACATTACTACGGGTACGGTGAAAAGTCATGTTCGCAATATTTTGAAGAAACTCTGCGTTCATAACCGCACTCGGCAGCAATTCGAGCACTGCGTGCGGGTCTTGTCCACTAACAAACAAGAATGAATTAAAAATTAAAAGTGGCTGCCAGCCTGGGGTTCCCATTTTTAATTTTGCATTGTCTGAAATCAGGAGAAACAAATCATGTCAAGCAATCGTGGAGTGGTTTATATGGGTTCTGGGAAGGTCGAGGTGCAAACTATCGACTTTCCCAAACTCGTTGATCCGCGCGGCAACAAATGCAATCACGGCGTCATTCTCAAGATTGTTTCCACCAATATTTGTGGCAGCGACCAGCATATGGTAAGAGGACGTACTACAGCGCCGATTGGCATGGTGCTGGGTCATGAGATCACGGGTGAGGTGATCGAATGTGGGAGCGATGTTCAATTTATTCAGCACGGGGATCTAGTTTCTGTGCCATTTAACGTGGCGTGTGGACGCTGCCGCAACTGCGAGGAACGTCATACCGATGTGTGCCTGAACGTGAACCCGGATCGCCCCGGTGGTGCCTATGGATATGTTAATATGGGTAGATGGATTGGCGGTCAAGCAGAGTATGTCATGGTTCCCTACGCCGATTTCAATCTCCTGAAATTCCCAAACAAGGCTCAAGCAATGGAAAAGATCCCGGATCTGACCTGCCTGACTGACATCTTGCCCACGGGTTATCACGGTTGTGTGACCGCAGGAGTCACAAGTGGCTCAACGGTATACATTGCTGGTGCAGGTCCGGTTGGTCTGGCAGCCGCCGCATCAGCACAGCTATTGGGAGCGGCTGTCGTGATTGTTGGAGCAGGCAACCCAGCTCGCTTAGCTCATGCTAGAAGTATCGGCTGTGAAACGGTTGATATCTCCAAAGATGCCTTGATCGTCGAACAAATCGAACAAATTCTCGGTGTGCCGGAGGTCGATTGTGCAGTCGATTGCGTCGGCTTTGAGGCGCACGGGCACGGCAAAGACTATGATCCGAAGAAAGGTGTACCCGCGATCGTATTAAACACCATGATGGAAGTCACTCGCGCTGGCGATTGGGTATTTGGGAGATGCAACTCAGTTGCCGGAGTCGCTTAGAGAGCAAGATCTGACACCAAGACAGCGTAAGCCGCAGCGGAAGTTTGTGTTTGGCGGCAAGTGGGGAAAGGTGTCGTCAATTGTATCGCGATCAAGAACGAGGATTTCAATCATGGCATTAGAGCATCACCCGATCGCGTTTCCCAAACTCGACGATGAACAGATCGTGGCATTGGGCAAATTCGCCAAACTTAAAGCATTTCAGGCAGGCGAGACACTGTTTGCGGAAGGCACACCAAATTACCAATTCTTCGCGATCAAGCGTGGTGAAGTTGCGATCGTCGATCGTTCCTCTGGTCACGATCGGATCGTCACAATCCACGAGCCGGGGGAGTTTACGGGGGATGTGGATATTTTGACAGGTAGACCGGCTGTTGTTAGGGCGATCGCCCACTCCAACTGTAAGGTGTATGAGATTGCAGCAGACGATCTACGACGGATTTTGAATGAAATGCCACGACTGAGTGATGTCTTACTCCGGGCATTTCTGATGCGCTGTCAGTTGCTTGAGGAATCCGGCTTTGTAGCCGTCAGGGTGGTCGGTTCACGCTATTCCCCTGAAACTCATCGAATTCGCGAGTTTCTGGCGAAAAATAAGGTTCCCTTTACCTGGATCGATCTGGAAAACGATCCTCAAGTTGACACACTGCTGACACAGTTCAGGATCAGTGAAGATGAAACCCCAGTTGTGATTTGCGGCAACGATAAGCTACTGAAAAATCCTTCGATGGCTGAGTTGGCTGACTGCCTCGGCATTAAAAAACCGATCGAACACACCATCTATGATTTGGTAGTCGTGGGCGCGGGTCCGGCGGGGTTGGCGGCAGCGATTTACGGCGCATCGGAGGGCTTGAAAACCCTCGTATTGGACAAAATGGGTCCGGGTGGGCAGGCGGGCAGCAGTTCCAAAATCGAGAATTACATGGGCTTTCCAACGGGTCTTTCCGGTAGCGATCTGGCAAATCGAGCCGCGATCCAGGCTGAGAAATTTGGGGCTATATTAACGGCACCAGCGGAAGTAGTTCAACTGAGCCGTGAAACTGGGTACTACGCGCTGCGACTAGAGAGCGGCGAAGAAATCTCTGCTAAATGCATTCTAATCTGCGCGGGTGCGTCCTATCGCAAACTTGCCGTTGAGGGCTACGATCGCTTTGAAGGCTCCGGCATTTACTACGCAGCGACAACGGTGGAAGCTCTGCTGTGCCAGGATGCCCAGGTGGTCGTCGTGGGTGGCGGCAATTCTGCGGGTCAGGCGGCAGTTTTCCTCTCCGAACAGACTCAAAAAGTCTTTTTGCTAATTCGGGGCGGTGATCTGGGAAAAACCATGTCTCATTACCTGGTGCAGCGGATTGAGCAAACGCCCAACATCGAAGTGCAATGCTACACCGAAATCTGCAAAATGTACGGCAACAAGTGGCTCGAAGCCGTTGAGGTGTTTTGCAGTCAAACCGGACAAGCTGACACGATTAAATGTTTGGCAATCTTTGTCTTTATCGGTGCTGTGCCGCATACGAAATGGTTGCCAGAAGCCATTCAGTGCGATCGCAACGGGTTTGTCAAGACAGGTCTGCGAGTGATGGAGTCAGGCGAGTGGACGCTGCGTCGCCAACCCTTTCTGCTGGAGACCAGTCTTCCCGGCATTTTTGCAGCGGGAGACGTGCGGCTGGGTTCCATCAAGCGGGTGGCTTCTGCCGTCGGAGAAGGGGCAATGGCAGTGCAGTTCGTTCATGAGTACCTGGCTTCCAGTTAAATGAACTGGGGATTACAGAATCGATAGGAGGATGACATGGTAATACAATGCACACATCTCAATCAAATTCGGAGAGTGACACCCAGCACAAGAGGGTGTAGAGAGTGTCTGATGCTGGGAGACCCTTGGGTACACCTGCGTGTGTGCTTAACCTGTGGTCATGTTGGTTGCTGCGATGAATCTAAGAACAAACATGCCACACGGCATTTTCTTGCGACGCATCATCCCATCATTCAGTCGTTTGAACCAGGGGAGGATTGGATGTGGTGCTATGTCGATGAGGTGTTCATGGACTAACAGCGTTAACCGAAATCGGAGGTATTAGGGTTGAAAGCACTTGTGTCACTTCTACTTGCCGTTACCCTGTCGTTGTTAATCATGCGTATTGCTGCCGAAGCCCTGATCCTGACTGGGCTATCTCGTGAGACGGCTGAATTTCAGGCACATTCAGCGATTACGGGTTCGGGCTTTACCACCAGCGAATCAGAACAGGTGGTTACCCATCCCGTGCGGCGACGTATCCTCATGTGGTTGATGTTGCTGGCGAATGCCGGATTGATTACGGTGATTTCCTCCTTAGTCCTTACATTCATCAGCGCAGCTAAGCTCAGCAATTGGCTGCCTCGTCTCGTGCTGCTGGTGCTAGGAATAGCAATTCTTTGGATCGTAGCAATTAACCGTTGGATCAAGCATTTCCTCTCCCATTGGATGCAATGGGCGTTGCGCCGCTGGACTCGCCTGGATGTGCGAGATTATGCCAGCCTGCTGCACCTATCGGATGGCTATGCGGTGATGGAACTGCAAGTGGATGCAGGAGATTGGATTGCTGACAGACCGCTGCGGGAAACCAACCTCCGTCAAGAGGGGATTATAGTGTTGGGGATTCTCCGCCCTGATGGAGCATACCTTGGCGCACCGAGAGGAACAACCTTTATCCGTCCCAACGATGTGGTGCTCTTGTATGGTCGCCTGGATGCCTTCAGTGAATTGGATTCGCGTCAGGCGGGAAGTACAGGTGAACAGGCTCACCAGGATGCGATCGCCGATCATCAACAACTCCTTTTAGAACGCGCTCGCCAAGATGCAGCCAAGTAAGGAACGTAACTTTCGCAAATTCGCCATGATTTCCTCAGAAAATCCTTAGATTTTCCCTCTAGAGTTTCAATAAAGTGCCATAGAACATAGGCAAATTAAGCAAGAGAGGAAAAAACTGTGAGAGCAGTTTGCTGGTAAGGGGCTAATAAAGTGGGAGTTGACACAGCCCCCGATCCCAAAATTATTAACCCACGCGATGCCGCGATCAAAATTACGTCAACCGCAATTTGTGGCTCTGATTTACACCTCTATGATGGATTCATTCCCACAATGGAGCAGGGCGACATTCTCAGACATGAGTTTATGGGAGAAGTTGTTGAAGTCGGTAGTGAAGTCAAGGGGATTAAGGTGGGCGATCGCGTCGTCAATCCATTCCCGATCGCCTGGAGATGGCAGAAAAGGGTGGGGCAGAAACGCTCAACTTTGAAAAAGTCAATGTGGGTGAAGCCCTCAAAGAAATGACGGGCGGACGCGGTCCCGATTCAGTCATGGATGCCGTGGGCATGGAATCTCACGGTTTGGGTCTAGAGGGATTTTATGACAAAGCGAAACAAGTTGTACGGTTAGAAACCGATCGCCCGCATGCACTAAGGCAAATGATGGCGTGTCGCAAAGGTGTTACCTTAGCCATCATGGGAGTTTATGGCGGCTTTGTGGATAAATTGCCGATGGGCGCAGCCATGAACAAAGCCTTGACCTTCAGGATGGGTCAGATGTTTGGTCTAAAGTATATTCCCAAGTTGGTGGAGCATATTTTGAACGGCGATGTTGACCCCTCGGCTGTGTTGACGCATCGCTTGCCTCTCCCCCTCCCACTTGATTATCATTTCGGAATTTGAATCGCCTTGAAAACGTAGCCGAAATCTTACGTGCTGCATTAAACGCGGTCACCACTGTCGCACCAGATTGGTTACGTAGTTGGGTTCCACATACCCAGGATTTACAACGCAGGGTTTTTATATACCTTCTTCCTTCTCCCTCATAAATGTCCTCTGCCTTAAAGGGCTTAACCTTCAATACATCACCAAAATCTGCCAAGAGCTTTAAAATAGGTCAGATAGACAAGTATGATGATTCCCCTAGTCCTACTACTGCTAGGGGATTTTTGTTGGGAGAGAGTCTTCGCTCGCTTTGGCACGAAGCCGCACCTCAGGAGCGCTCCTTGAGGTAATGAGCGATTCGCTTGGGTGCTAAAGGTTCATTGCAATCACAAGAACTAAATTTTACGTTTTTTAACGTCAATGTATTTAACACAAATCGTACTGGCTGACCGCAAATACGCTAGAATGCCTGAGAAAACTAACCAGTCTTAGAAATAAAATGTCTGAAGAAACAGTTGGGAACGTAAGTTTTACCGCTAAAGTCATCGCTGCAGGTCGGGCGATCGAAAGCCAAAGACCCGATGCTTTATTTATCGACCCAATAGCTGCACAGTTAGCAGGTCAAGAAGCCATTGAAGCTGCCATTCCCCGCTTAGAAGAATATGAAAAACAAGGGAGACCATTTACGTCAGTTCGGACTCGTTTTTTTGATGATTTTCTGAATAACTACTCGAAACATATCCAACAAATCGTTTTTTTGGGTGCGGGAATGGATACAAGAGCATTTCGTTTGAATTGGCAAAGCGAAACTCATGTCTATGAAATCGATAAACCAGATGTACTGCTCTATAAAGAATCGGTTTTAAGCGGGATTATTCCTAATTGCAATCGCCACTCAATTTGCGCTGATTTAAAGGAGTCACTTTGGGTACAAATGCTGCTTGAGGAAGGCTATCGACCTTCAGAACCGTCTATCTGGGTATTAGAAGGGTTTCTTTATTATCTCAACCCAACAGAAGTGGAAAATCTCCTAACAAACATCCAAAATTTATCTGTAGCTGGAAGTTATTTAGGTGTTGATGTCATCAATACAGCTATTTGCAATGGCTCTGATGATTGGGCTAAATATTGGCTATCTAGTTGTGACAATCCTGAATCTTTTTTTGCTGCTTATGGCTGGAATGCATCAGCCATCCAACCAGGAGAAGAGGGGGCTTCTTTTGGAAGATTTACTTATCAATTTCCCTTACGGAATCTTCCTGATGCCCCCCATATCTTCTTTGTAAAGGCTGTTAAGAAAAATTAATATTTACTGAATAACACCAAATAAAAACGTTTTGGTGAGTCCCAGCATCATCAGTTAACAAACCTTTTGCAGAAAATTAATCTTGACGATCGCAAAAGACGCAGAACCGCACTAAGGGCAATCGATCTGCGTGCATCTTCTTAATTATTGCAGTTGCATTCTGATTGCAATTGCACGGTATACCAGAATCGAAGCCAAACAGATACGCATACCGCAGACAACTGCGGGAAATGGGGTGCGATTTGTTTTTCTATATAAGAGAGAATAAAAATGCTTTGTCATTGCTGCAAACAACTCATTAATTTTCTTTGTAGAAATGCAGAAATGACATCATGTTAATGTCCGTGATTAAGGGTGTCATTGTTTGACATATTGTTTTTTTAACAAGCAACCGCTATGAAATATGACATTGGAGTTTGGACGTTCCAAACTCAAAGTGGTGTTGATGTGACGTACACAAACGATGAACTTCGCAAAAGACTAGAAGTTGGAAGCATTTGGAGAAAGCTAGGTTAGTTCCGCTCTTTTGGCAGGCAGTGCATTTTTAACCTTTCGACTCAAACACCTGCACGGAACCAGTTCAAGCGATCGCTCCAAAAATCGTCAAACGCTTTCTCGGGCAACAGCACCATTGGGGTATTGCTGTTGCGATCGCTCTTCATACTGCATCTACCTCAAGCTCCTTCGATCGCACATAATACTGAGGCAGTATTGGGAGAATGATGCGAGCGCATGAAGGCGCAAGCCGAAAGAGTGCTTATCGCTAACTACAGATATGCATCCATACTGCTTCTCCTGCTTACCTATAATGAGTATCATCCAACACTTCAGAAAATTCCTAGCTTTTTTATGCTTAACCTGTAAAGGCGATACGGCTTAAGTCGTTAAGCTTCGCTTATCGCTTCTCTTACCATCAGCCATCACATTAAGTTGCGGGCGCACCATCATAGAATTTAATATGTATCAAAAAGGCTATCTAAATAGTTACAAATACGGTCTAGGCATTTAGAGTTGAGAATTCATAAAATGAGTGCATACATTTTATCTATAGAGTACTGCCTTGCAAGCTTCCAGTCACTTTTACCACAAGTAATCGCATTATTTACATCATATGAGTTACTGCCTCAACCCTACTTGCCCTGACCCAACCAAAAACCGTTCTGACATTAACTTTTGCGTAACTTGCGGTTCTAAACTTTTGTTGGCAGAACGATATCGAGCTATCAAACCCTTTGGGCAAGGTGGATTTGGCAAAACTTTTTTGGCTGTCGATGAATACAAACCTTCTCGATCGCGGTGCGTTATTAAGCAATTGTGCCCTCAAGCACAAGGGATTAAGACTCTTAGCAAAGCATTTGAGTTATTTAAACTCGAAGCAGAGCGTTTGGATGAATTAGGTCACGACCATCCTCAAATTCCAGAACTGCTAGCTTATTTCACTCAAGATAATCAACAGTATTTGGTGCAAGAGTTTATTGACGGGCAAAATTTAGCAGAGGAAGTGACGCTCAACGGCACTTATACAGAACAGCAAGCTGAAGCTCGCCGAGCGTAGAGTACAATCGTATCGCTATTTGAGTTGTTACTCCATAAACTGTATCAAAAAATACTATAAATCTTTGTGCGAAAATTTACTTTTCTTCTCAGTTACTGCTGTTGCATAAGGATAATCAACCAGATCGATACCAAGGCAAATAGAATGAAGTGCAGAAATTCATAGCTCCCACCGGGCAACCAAGCCAGCACCCAGCTTAACCCTAACGGAAAAAAATTCGCGACAATCGTGAGAATTGAGACGTATAACAGCAATGCAATACCAATACCTAAAGGGATATTAAGTACGTCTTTTAACACTAAAGCAGCAATTCCCAAAATGCCAAGATAAGGAAATATTAAGAAATAGATGAAAAACCAGTATCCTATCCTATCGGGATTGGGGGGTGACAAAAACCAAGCTAGGTAACAAAAACCGTTAGCTCCCATTCCCAGGAAGATGAGCGTGTAAAACAATTTTTTCTGCATTTTACGATTGTGGGTTGTATCGGGTTTTCACCGCTAACTCTTCAAAAATTTCAGAAATCTTGACTCTTTTATTATCTATTTAGTTGCGGATGTGCAGCTGTAGTAGAAACACACAAGTAGTGAACTTTGTTGTGAATTGCCCAACTTTCCAAGAGATCTGACATAAAAACACGCTTTGTTCTTACTAACTCGTTAATTTCATTCCTGCATCAGTCAACTCGGATTCCACATTCGCGATCGCAAAGATGAGAGATGAGCACTCCCATGCCTCCTACGATCGTATATTTGCGATGGCTCTCGGTATCATCTTTCTTCTGTAGAACAAGCAAGGAGTTTTGCATGATGTACCTCGCTTTTGTCGTTCAATGCGGTTGAGGAGCGTCTTGCCTTGCCCTCGATGACACTCGTTCCGATCACCCGTGCGGCGTTACACAGCAATCGTCATGGAATTGATAACACTTATCTTGAATAATTGTTTGTACATTTGTAGGATTGGATAAGTACTTACTATACGTCAAGTGCATAAGCTGGTTCTGCTTGCACCTATGAGAATATAGGTTTGTACATTTGTCATTTTGTCCAATAATATTTATATTCATTATCATGTGACGCTTATGCACATTAGTATTCCAGATAACATCAAGAAACAATTCCATGCAGCCTGTGCAATTCGTGGGTTGAAAATGAGCCAAGTTGTAGTGGAGTTAATCGAGCAATGGTTAAAAACCAACAATGTACCTGAATTTGGTGAATCCATGAAAACAGATAAAGGCACTCGGTAATTCGTAATTAAAAGTACAACTATGAATTATTGGACTTTAAACAAAAAAATATAAGGAATTCATAAATATGGCTTTATCCGGTCCACAACGTAGAGAATTACAAGACGCTTTAATTGATGCTTTTCCCGATACAGCATCTTTAGAGCAAATGTTGGCATATGAATTAAATGGTAAAAATCTTAGAGCCATTGCAGGGGAAGGAAGTTTACAAAATATTGTCTTTAAATTAATACAAGCAGCAAATGCTCAGGGCTGGGTTGAACATTTAATTCACGCTGCACGTAATTCAAATCCAGGAAACGAAAGATTGAGGGCTATTGCTGAAGGACTTCCAAATCGCCCTATAGAAGCACTTCCTAACATTCCCCAAAAAGCAAGTCATCAGCCACAAAAAATCTTAATCCTAGCAGCAATTCCCCACGGCTTGCGTTTGGATGAAGAGATTCGCTCAATAGAAGAAGCGATACGACGAGCCACCAATCGAGATTTATTTGAAATTAAGATAAGAACAGCTGTACGCGCAGCCGATATTCGCCGTGCGATCGCAGAAGAGGAGCCATCTATCGTGTATTTTTGCGGACATGGCTTGGAAGATGGCAGTTTGCTTTTAGAGGATGATGGGGGTAATGATAAGCCAGTTGCACCATCTGGTTTGGCATCTTTATTTAAATTGCACTCGGATTATGTGAAATGCGTGCTGCTAAACGCTTGTCATTCAGAAAAACCTGCTGTTGCTATCAGCCAATACATTGATTATGCGATTGGGATGAATAACCCAATTCAAGACGGTGCAGCGATTGAGTTTGCTAAAGGTTTTTATGATGGACTGGGTTATAAAATTTCAAGCGATAGAGATGTATTTCAACCCGCCTAACGATCCGCCTGCTCAACCTGTAAGCCAAGTATTTCACTTGAGCAATGGGAATCGGTATCAAGTGACACATCAATGGGGTGGTTCGTTTGCCCCGTGGCAAGATGGGGGTACATGGGTGATTGGTTCCCGTACTGACCAGCACGTCGTCGCGATTGATATCAAGTCTAACGATGGCGGACAAACCCTCAATGGCACCATAACTTACTCTGGTGAGGGACCGATTGGCTTTTGGGCTACCCAGTTTGGTAGTAATAATGATTATAAAGTCGAAACCCAGTGGGGAGGAGATGCAGCTCCTTGGAATGATGGGGGTACATGGGTAATTGGTTCCCGTACCGACCAGCACGTCGTCGCGATTGATGTCCAGTCTAACGATGGCGGACAAACTCTTAATGGCACTATAACTTACTCTGGTGAGGGACCAATTAGTTTTAAGGGTCAGAGGGAGCGTATCTAGCGGTTGTAATGTCAAGTCAATCCCTTGAGCGCACTCAACTAGGTTTGAAGTGCCCCAAAAGGTGTATAATTACATATGCGCGTGCCTATCTGTGTATAAATGATCTGCTTGAAGTCATTTGATGGATCTGATAAATTTGATGCTCTTGAACTCGAAGCTCTAGACGAAATCTTCAGTAAGTATAAGTATGCTTTGGCACATATTGGCGTGGATTTTTCTCAAGAAGAAGTTCAAGAAGCCTTGCTTACTTGTGTTGATGGTTTTGAGGATGCTCTTCGTGCCACAATTGCCTATTGGCATTGGCTAGAAGAAAACAAAAAACCTTTTTACCCTAACGCTTGCATTATTCAAGCAATACGCGAGCGGTGGGATTCTCGTTACTGGAAAGATGAGTACTTGAACAATCCTAACTTTAAAAGCCCTTGCGAACTTTTTTGGGAGTCAGCAAAGAAAAATTGGGGAGCCGATTTGAGGAATCAAATGATTGCGGATGTAAATTCAGATGAGACTGGATTTGAATACATATTATTCCGCAATGGAAAAACCATGTCCCTTTCTACCGCTGAAAGGTTGGGGTGGGAGAAATTGAAGGAATATGCACTCCAACCGTTTTAGTTTTTAGCAGTACGCTCACAAGACTTCCAGAATACGCAGTGCATCTTGAAAACTCATTGAGCGATCGCACTGGAAAATTGGCTCAATATACCAATCTTTTGCTACAGTTTTTCTTCAGCTTTCACCGGCAGACTCTGGAGAAAAGAGAGGGGATGGCTCATATCAGCAGCAAAACCCAGGATAGCGCGGTCTCGGTGTTCGTAAAGCAATTCTCCTCGAGCATTAAACAGAAAAGTTGCTCCCCGTTGGGTAAGATAGGCAGAATTGGGAACATATTTCTTCCAGTTAGACAGCACTTCTCCCATATTCCGCAATCGTAAAGTTGCTAACTCAAACGGGCGTTGAAAACCTTTGCCACCTGCCCATTTGAAGAATGAACCTTTTAATGGGGGCAATGGGGGAGCTTGAACGGTTTCAAAGTCGCCAATTAACTGAGGTGCTCTTGCATCGCCCTTATATCCGCGAAATACTTCTGCCAGAGTACCGGGGCTACCAATTCCAGCACACATCAACATTAGGTTGAGCCAAGCATTCACTCCTGGTGATAAGCCAGGTATTTTGAGGGATAGACCTTCATACAGATTGAGTGCTTGATGTAGTTGGGCAGTGGGATCGACAAACAAACAATCTGCTGGAAATCCAGTATAACTACAGAATCGCTCACCGGAAGTGCGATCGCCAATTCCCACGGCTCGGATGGCTATCCCTCGATCTTGAAGGCGTTTGGCTTCTCGTCGCAACCACCAGGCGTACTCAAGGCTGTCGAAATCTCCTAATTGTGGTAATATTAGCACCAGCTGCAAAAGTGAGGATTCGCAACCACTCAAGATAGATACAATTGCTCCATCACTCACTCGTTGGCGTTGGGTTTGGCTCAAAATGCTATATGTACTCATCAGCTACTAAGAGGTTAACTCTACATTTATCGTAAATCTTTGTAAAGGCAAATCGCGCTTGCAAGGTAGTTTGAGCATCGCACCCTTTGGTTATGCCGTACTCCTATACCAAGAATGCGATCGGCCCTAAATACATAGTGCATAAGTTGATTTGTCTTTCTAATGCAAAAGATTGCACTTACCGTTAGACACTAGAAGGACTGACTTACGAAATAAGGGGATAAACTTAGCTTGAAAAGCTAATGAGATAAAGTGTGGAATACACCAAGGTCAAGAAAAACAGCGTTCATCATCCTTTGGTGTTGAGTAAACTGAAAAAGTAAGATAAAGCATATAGTACATATGTTTTATAAAGCGCGGATGGGTAGGTGTTCAAAAACGCTTAACTCAAAAAAGACCTTCCATGCCAGAGTACGTCAGGGTTTCAGCTAAATTTTTCTTTCCAACCATCCGCGCTCCCTACTAGGTATAGGTTTCAGCCATTTTCTCTTGACACTACCAGTCTCAATCGTGTTACGATAAACCCATCCGCGCTACCGCACCTTGAAAAATAAATAGAAAAACCCTTTCAAAAGCCAGCAGTGGCAATTTATACGAATCCCTATTAGGGATTGAAACCGCACTTACCAAGGCAGTTTCTCTGAGAAAGAAGAGTGGCAATTTATACGAATCCCTATTAGGGATTGAAACTAAATGGCGAACCATCAAGCTTGCGAGTAGAACCCCAAGTGGCAATTTATACGAATCCCTATTAGGGATTGAAACCTGTAGAAGCGTTGGTGCAAGATGTGCTAGATACTCGTGGCAATTTATACGAATCCCTATTAGGGATTGAAACTTAAACGACAAACCAACCCAACCCCAAGCATCTCAGGATGTGGCAATTTATACGAATCCCTATTAGGGATTGAAACCGACTACTTCAACGCACAGGGTGTAACGAGCGCGTGTGGCAATTTATACGAATCCCTATTAGGGATTGAAACGGGACATCAGATCGCATTATAACTTTAACTAGTTGTGGCAATTTATACGAATCCCTATTAGGGATTGAAACATAAGGAACTTCTTTTATGTCTAGATCGATGTCTAGTGGCAATTTATACGAATCCCTATTAGGGATTGAAACAGAAAAGTTGTTGACCCAATCATCAATCAACGCAGTGGCAATTTATACGAATCCCTATTAGGGATTGAAACGGGTTTACACGCAAAAGAGTGTGAATGAAGCGGTGTAGTGGCAATTTATACGAATCCCTATTAGGGATTGAAACAGGCTTCCATTGGTATTGATTCCATTGGCGGGAGGGGTGGCAATTTATACGAATCCCTATTAGGGATTGAAACGTTGCTTGTGTCAATTAAACTTTTATAAACTAGTGTGGCAATTTATACGAATCCCTATTAGGGATTGAAACCAGTGATAATGAAAGTTTTGGTGTAGGGTTGCCCGAAGTGGCAATTTATACGAATCCCTATTAGGGATTGAAACGAGCGATCGCATACAACTGACCGTGTGCTGGGTGGCAATTTATACGAATCCCTATTAGGGATTGAAACTTGAAGATTGGCGTTCTTCCTCCTTAACCTCATTAGTGGCAATTTATACGAATCCCTATTAGGGATTGAAACTGACTCAGGAATAAAATTTGCGCTGGGCAAGACAAGTGGCAATTTATACGAATCCCTATTAGGGATTGAAACAAAAAGTAAGTTGTGGGAATCAGATAATTGCGTGAAGGTGGCAATTTATACGAATCCCTATTAGGGATTGAAACTCACAGATTCTTCTTTTGTTCATTCCCCACATCATTGTGTGGCAATTTATACGAATCCCTATTAGGGATTGAAACACAGACTCGCTACCGCGACCTGTATCGTTGATAATGTGGCAATTTATACGAATCCCTATTAGGGATTGAAACGAACCTGCACCGCCTGAGATTGGGAAATAGCGCAAAGTATTTGTGTGGAATTGCGCTGAGTTCTTTAATGTAGAGAATTAGGAGCTAAGAACTGGGGACTGGGGATCTGACAAGTATAGATTTTGGGGTGTCGCCTACTGTCACCCCAAACAGTTATAGATATAAGTTATCACTGTTCACCGTTACCTGTTTACTGTTTACTTGTAACTATTCACTGTTCACTGTTCACTGATAATGGTTCACTCTACCCTTGTAGCAACACTCTATGTTGACCCAGTAATGGGGAATGATGCCAATTCTGGAACACGGTCAAACCCCTATCGAACTCTGACCCGTGCTTTAAAAGCAACGGCATCAGCTAAAATGATTCAGCTTGCACCCGGAACTTACAGCACTATAAGTGGTGAAGTATTTCCCCTTGTGATTCCAAATGGGGTAATGGTGCTTGGGAATGAAGCAACCAAAGGTAAAGGTATTTTGATTTCCGGAAATGGTGAGTATCACAGCCAAAGTTTTGGTACGCAGAATATTACACTGCTGTTACAGGCTGATGCTCAATTAATAGGTGTAACACTTACAAATCCCATGGCAAAGGGAACTGGTGTTTGGATTGAATCTGCTTCCCCAACTTTGGCTAACAACACCTTTACTCAGTGCGGTCGTGAAGGGGTGTTTGTAAGCGAGACTGCCGAACCAGCGATTCGGGATAACGTATTTGTGCAAAATACGACTGGTGGTTTGGTGATGGCACGTTATAGCAAGGGGGAAGTGTTGCGAAATGTTTTGCAAAAAAATGCTTTAGGGATAGCAATTAGCGATTTTGCTGCGCCTTTAGTAGCTTATAACAAAGTATCAGAAAACCGCACGGGAATGGCATTCTCACGCAGTGCTCATCCCGTGTTGCGTCACAATATTATAGAAAATAATATTCAAGATGGGTTATTAGTAAATGGTGAGGCAACTCCCGATTTAGGCAGCACTCAAGACCCCGCAGGTAATGTTTTTCGCAATAATGGTCAAGTGAATGTACGTAATGTCACTTCTAAAAAATTAGTTTCCGTGGGAAATCATCTGTTAGAGAGCGAAGTACAAGGATTGGTTGAGTTTGTAGAACTAGTAGAAAATCCTGAAAAAATAGTATTTTTTAATACAAATTTTCCGGATATGGCTGGGCATTGGGCAACGGCTTTTGTAGAAGGGTTGTTCAGTAAAAACTTGATAAGTCCTTTTCCAGATGGTACTTTCCAACCAGATGCGTTCATGACTCGCGCTCAGTACGCCGCTTTGGTAGCAGTTGCTTTTCATCCTGTTGCCAAACGCCAGGTTCCCGAATTTACAGATATTTCACAAGAGTACTGGGCTTATGATGCTATTCGCGTTGCCGCCCAGTCCGGTTTTGTCAGTGGCTTTAGCAATCGTACCTTTCGACCAGAGCAACCTGTCTTGAGATTGCAGGCGATCGTTTCCTTAGTGAGTGGGCTTTCCCTGTCGGCAACATTTAGCGAGGACTTGGTTAATTATAGCGATCGCGATACCATTCCCAAAGCAGCTTTGACTGTTGTTGCGACGGCAACACATAATAAAATTATTGTTAATTTTCCCGATCCCAAGCTTATTGAAGGGAATCGAGAAGCAACACGAGCTGAAGTAGCAGCAATGGTTTACCAGGCTTTGGTAGCAATCGGAACAGCCCCTGCTATTCATTCGCCTTATATCGTTTCTCTACCCATAATGGAAGTAGAATAAAAGACACCTGTTGATTGACTGGGGAACTCTTGACACAGAAAACTGTAGCTAAAAATACGACAGGCTATATGAGAGGGGAGCAAAATCTATGTCTATTGCCAGCAGTCGATAGCCAGATGTTTACAGCAAACCCGCCGGAAACCTCTGCCGACTTAGCAGTAGCCTTATTAATTCACTATAGTTTTGACCTTAGTGGCTACAGCGCCATTGAGCTTGTGGAACTTTGGCAAAAGCAATACCCAGGGAACTGGTTGCACTTAGCTGTGATTGAAGCACTGTATCAAGGTCGATATAAAGCAATTTCTGTGCAGCAAATATTAACTTGCTGGCAAAGGAGGGGACAAGCCATTTTCCATTTCAATATGGAATTTGAACGCTTGATTTGCAGCAAATTTCCTCAAAGCCTGACTGCACTTCCCAATCTATCCTCAGGTAAGGCTTTCACTTCAAGATATGAGGAAACGACGCAGCAAGTCGTAGAATCATTGCCTGAGATAGATTTCCCATTACAGACATCTGATGTTGAGGCGATCCCCGTGGAAACGAATGAAGTCAGCATATCTATTGATTTGATACAGACACAGGAAGAGATTTCGCCATCCGCTCCAGAGGAGATAGTTCCAGTTACAACTAACAATCCCCCTATCGGTCAATTTACTCCAGAAACACGGGCGGGTTCTGAATCTTTTACATCAAAATTAAAAGCAATTTCCTATGAGGAATTGCCTTCAAGAAGATTGCTGTCCGGACGGAGTACGCGATAAGTCGGGTACGGCTGTGCCAAAGCGATCGAGTGTGAGGTAATTTTTTTCAGAGAAGGGCAATTGAACCGATCCCAATATAACTAACAATATTTGTATCCAAATCAATACGCCCATCTTAAAATATGCCCGATACTCCTAATTCTCCCACAAGTCGCAAGTCCAGTACAACCGAGCATACACTATTGCTTGGCGATCGCCAGATCCGCTACACGGCTGCTTCTGAGTGGCAAACTCTGTTCGAGCAGGAAAAACCTGTTGCCGAAATGTTTCACGTGGCTTATTTAGCTGCAGATGAAGAAACATCGCAAAGACCGCTCACTTTCGTCTTTAATGGTGGTCCGGGCGCGGCTTCTGCTTATCTGCATATGGGAGCATTGGGTCCGAAGCGCATTTCTTTTGGAGAGCGTGGCAGCTTGCCCAAACCTCCCGTTCGCTTGGTAGATAATGCCGAAAGTTGGCTGAGCTTTACAGATTTGGTTTTTGTCGATCCTATAGGTACTGGCTTTAGCCGCACCATACCTCAAGACAAAGATACTCAGGGTAAAGACAGCGAGAAAGCCAACCCTCAGGAGGCTAATAAACCCAAGGAAACGGAATTTTGGGCAGTTGAGCGAGACCTGAAAGCACTCGGAGAATTTATCCAACGATTTCTCTCGCAAAAGAAGCGGTGGCTGTCCCCCATCTTTATTGCAGGAGAAAGTTACGGTGGTTTTCGAGTGGCAAGGTTAGCCCGCACGCTACAGCAGGAATTCGGTGTTGGTCTTTCCGGTGCCATTTTGATTTCTCCAGCTTTGGAATTTAGTTTGCTTGAAGGTAGCGATTATAACCTAACATCTTGGGCAACCCTGATTCCCTCCTTTGCCGCCGCCGCCGCCCATCACGGTCGCGCTCAATGGGCAGGAGAACCAGGCAATTTACAAGCTCACGTAGCAGCTGCGGAACAATTTGCCCGCGCAACTCTGATTCCATTTTTGGCATTGGGAAATACTATGACATCTGAGGAACGCCAGAAGGTGTATCAGCAGCTAGCAGGGTTGATCGGTTTACCCGTGACACTTGTTGAGAGACAAGCAGCGAGAATCGGGATTGAAGTCTTTGCCAGAGAACTGTTGCGCGATCGCCAACGGATTGTGGGACTGTATGATGCTTCAATAACCGCGATCGATCCTTTTCCCGATCGCATAACATACGAGGGAACCGACCCCACTCTTGGTGGATTGGATCGCTTGTTTACCGGCGCTATTAACAGTCACTTACGAGATACCCTTGGTGTTGAAACCGATTTGTCTTACCATCTGTTGAACTTTGAAGTATTTAAAGCTTGGAAATTTGAAATTCAAGGAGAGTTTAAGCAGGGCTTCCTTGGATCGGTAGATGATTTGCGAGTGGGAATGGCTTTAAACCCTTACATGCAGGTATACATCACCCATGGATTCTTTGATTTGGTAACCCCCTATTTCTCCTCCAACCATTTAGCAGATTTGATGAAATTAGATCCAGAGATTCGCTCTAATCTGACTCTCAAAAATTTTCAAGGTGGCCATATGTTCTACGCCTGGGATGAATCTCGCGCTTCCTGGTTTGCCGATATGAACGCCTTTTACCAAAATGCAACGGCTTGAGGAACTGTTTGGCAAATTTGTTGTCGGAGAATCTGCTCAAACTCTTGAACAGCATCATCTCAGTCAGGAATGGGGGGGTGTTAGAGTAACACAACGTGAGTTCCACAGACCTCACCCACCCACTTTTTTCTTAGTGCCTTTAAATCTTTGGGTGTCTCACCCAAAACATACAGTAACTTAGTACAGCACGGCATAAATAAGGTAATCATTAATATCTGAACTTGCTTCAACGATATGGAAGCAGCAGCCTTGGTGACAGCTTATGGTACGTTGTGGTACAGATAACGCAAGTTCAGTGTGGGTAGTTGACTTAAGACCGTTTTTGGATTTGAGCATATGAATTGGCAAAGTGCTGGCGTAACAGGTCATGCATAAAACGATATCCACCGCCTACTCTTTGCAAAAATAAACGATTGGTGCTCAGTGCTGCTCGAATTGTCGTTGCATTTACACACGGATTTGTCCACATGGAACTGGCTGGAGCATTCCGCTTGGGTGGCAATGTTGAGGAAGCATTTGAACTAGGCATTGAAAGTTTGATTGAATTTCTTCACAAATTCCATAGCGATAAGACTTAGTAGCGTCAAGTAAACTTGATGTCGCTCGAGTTGGAGCGACACAATCAGGGGTTTCTTGAGCGGTGAGTTGTCAGGCTGCGGATGTCAACCAGGTTATTAAGAAAATTTTTAATAGTTCTGAGAGTCATTGCAGAGTGAGCTTGAGCCTTTCTCAACTGCTGTGTTAGTTTTTAAATAGTCCTGTATTAACTTGCAACCATAACTCAGTGAATCTAAGTAAAGAATTCGCTGCAAGTTCCAAATAGTGAGCGTGTTATCATCACCCCCTGAAGCTAGAACACTTCCATCGGGACTGATAGCGATTTGTCTAATCGCTGCAGTATGTCCTCTAAGGGTCTTTATTTCCGTACCATCAAGCTTCCAAAGTTTGACAGTAGCATCTACGCTACCAGAAGCAAGTATTTTCCCATCAGGACTAAACGCAACTCCCCAAATCGCGGCAGTGTGGCCTTTGAAAGTTCTCAGCAACTTGCCTTCAAGATTCCATAGCTTAACAGTATTGTCGCCACTTCCAGTCGCTACCATTTTACCGTCTGGGCTAAAGGCAACTCTCCATACTGTTGCTGAGTGTCCTACAAAAGTTCTAAACAACTTACCCCTTCGGGGTTCGCCAGTCGCCTGCGGAGGGAAACCCTCCCGCAGCGCTGGCTCACCATCTACCGTCCATAGTTTAGCAGTACTATCACCACTGGCTGAACCAATGAAGCGACTATCCGGACTAAATACGACTTGCCAAACTTCCGCCTGATGTCCTTTAAGGATCTGTGGCGCAGGGCGATCTCTAACCCATACATGAATGATTTTGTCAACATTTGCCATTGCGATCGCTTGTCCGTCAGGACTCAATACTCCTGCCAATAGCTTACCGAAAGGAATCTTGTAAGTAGCAACACTAGTCCCGTCTGGCTTCTTGAGTTTTACTGTTTCATCGTAAGCGGCAAGAGCAATTAACTTACCATCTTGACTAAATGAAACATCGAAGACTACAGTCTTAGATTCAGTAAAAGTTTTGAGTAATTTGCCTTGGCGATTCCAAAGTTTAGCGGTGTTTTCGTGGCTAGCTGTGGCGATTGTTGAACTGTCGGAAGTAATAGCTATTGACCAAATCCCGGACTGATGGGCAATGATAGACTTTTGGAATGGGTTCTCACTCTGCCAGAGTCTGACAACGTTTTCTGCCCCCGCCGAAGCAATAAAGCTGCTATCGGGACTAAAAGCGACTCCCCAAACGGATGCACTATGCCCTCTAAGCGTTCTTAGTTCTGTCCCATCAATGCTCCATAGTTTAACCGTTTTGTCGAAACTGGCGGAAGCAATAGTTTGACTATCAGGACTCCATGCTACTCCCCAAATGCCAGCAATGTGACCTTTAAGAGTTTTATACTGGCGGTAGCTTCCATCACTGCTGTCTCGCTGCCAAAGTTTTACTGTTTTGTCTTCACTTGCTGAAGCAATCGTCTGACCGTCAGGGCTGAAAGCGACTCCTACAACCCAACTAGTGTGACCAATGAGAGTTTGTAAAGATTTGGCGTTTTGCCAACCTGCACCGTCTCGCTGCCAAAGTTTTACTGTTTTGTCTACACTTGCGGCAGCAACGATATTACCACTAGGACTAAAAGCGACTCTCCAAAACCCCTGTTTGTAACCTTGAAACGTCCTTAGCAACTTACCGTCTCGCTGCCAAATTTTCACCGTTCTGTCGAAACTACTAGAGGCAAGAAACTGACCATCGGGACTAAACGCGACTCCCCAGAGTGAAGCTGTGTGACCTTTGAGAGTTCTTAGCAGCTTGCCATCTAGCTGCCAAAGTTTAATAGTGCCATCTTCACTGGCTGAGGCAAGTATCTGACCGTCAGGGCTAAAATCGACTGCCCTAACTGTTGCGGTATGACCTTTGAGAGTTGCAACTAGTGTACCATCACGTCGCCAAAGCTTGATTGTTTGATCTAGACTTGCTGAGGCAATTAGAGAACTGTCAGGACTGACATCTACAGCTAGAACAGCTGCTGTATGACCCGAAAAACGGTTGTACTCATCTGCTCCATAAACTGCTTGTTGCAGTGCATTTTCCACTTGAGGTGCAAGATTTGTATTTGATTTACCTAATTTTTGTAGTCTTTTTTTGGCTTTGATTGCTTCTACAAGCGCATCCAATCTACGATTCGAGGCAAACAATCCAACAGAAGAAGATACAAGCGCCTGAATTTCACTGTTTTTAGCTTGAGTTTCACTTGTGCGAGTCTGGCGATACAAAATAAAACTTCCTATTCCCAAACTACTAGAAACTAGCAACCCAATAGTTACTACAATTAGTAGATATTTCTGCAATAAAGCTGTTTTTTTCTCTTGTGCTAGTCGTGCTTCTACCTCTAGAGCCGTTTTCCTCTCTTGTGCTAATCTTGCTTCTATCTCTAGAGCCCGGGAAGCCTCCAATGCCATTTGCACTTCACGGCGATCGCATTCCGCACTCGCGGCTAAAAATTGATAATCTAAATCGCTCAGACTTTTGCCCTGCGACCAATTTTGAGTGTCTTTTAAAGCTTGTCCTCGCAACAGACGCGATTCATCTTTGTAACCCGATGCTACCCAAGCGTTGAATGTTTGTGAGTAGGGACGGAGGTTATCTAATTGTCTTAATACCCATTGGGCATTAAAAACATTCCGATAAATGGGATTTTTAATTTTGAGATAACCATTGTATTTTTCTACTAAACCAGACAACAACAGTTGTGTCTGTTCTCGACTGTCATCAGATGGAACAAGAGAAACAACAAGTAGAGGGGAAAACTCTTCTCCCGTACTCCTGGATTCCCCTGCTCCTGGGTTCCCCTGCTCAAGAGCTTCTTGTGCTTGCAACACCTGTTGATAAATACCCAACAACCGCCCTGCTTGTTGTTCGTCAAATAAAAGGCGATCGCGAATAGTACGCAAATGTTCGGGTTCGTCTTGTGACTGCCAATTTTGAATAATACGCGTTTTTACTAATTCCTCTACCCACAATACTTCTGTACCTGGAGGTAGGGTAATCATTCCTGTGGCAGTTTCAAAAGCAACATCGGTAATTAACTCACAGAGTTTTTGTGTGAGAAACGGTTGTCCCCCTGTCCAATGAATAATCTCTTGTAGTATTGCTTGTGGTTGACTAATTACTTCTGCTAATCCTGGAAGCAACGGCGTGGCTTCATGCAGATCAAAGCCTTGTAATTCAATTGCTTTACCAAGATTAAAGGGCGTGCGACGTTTATCTGCAATCAAGTCAGAGGGACTTGCTACACCAAATAGTGCAAATCCCAAACGTTCAAACTTTGAGTTATGTGGTCGTAGATTATAGCACTGACGAATCCAACCAAAAAAATCATTAATTGGAAAATTTAAACTCAGCAAACTATCAATTTCATCAATAAAGATGAAAATGCGTTTGGCTTTGCCGTCTAGGAAAGAATCGCTTTTAAGATTTGGTAATAAGATATCTTCAACAAATAGCTGTAGTTTTTGCACGGGGGAAATACCTGCTTGCATTTCCCACCAATGTTGAAAGTCGATTTGCGACCCTAATTTTAAGCTATAGAATAAGCTGATAATAAGGCCCTTGTACCATTGATCTGGTGCAGTATCTTCAATACCCAAGCGAGTCATATCTAAGTAAACACAGCTATGCCCTTCTTCCTTAAGCCGATAGCTTGTACGCTGTAGTAACGATGACTTGCCCATCTGACGAGAGTTGAAGACATAACAAAAATGGCCTGCTTTCAAGCAGGCATAGAGTTGTTCATCTGCCTGACGGGTAACGTATGTGGGATCGTCACTGCGGAGACTACCCCCTACTTGATATCTCATATTTAAGTATGATTCTTATAAGTAAAGACATTAACATAATGATTACGTAATTTGCAGATAAATTATTGAAAGTAAATATTGTAAATTTTAAAACACAGATTTAGCTCGACACAATTTAGAGACGATTTATGAAATACACCTTAAATTTTTAATTCTAAGAAAAACCGCAAATTTCAATTTCTTCTTGGCTAAAAGTATCCCTTAAGATCTTGCGGAGAACACGCTGAATATGAGGGTGTTTTCCAGGCTTGACTTTTGTCAATGTCAGCAGCAATAGATTATTCTCACCAAAATTTTCGATTCCAGATACTCGCGTAGGTTCTAGAACATCCTGTTCATCTGTTTTTAACTGCTGTCCTACCTTCTCAACTACTCTATACACACGATCTAAATTAGAGTCATAAGAAACACTAATTTCTACCCTTGCATATATACTGTTTGGAGTAGTTGATAATCGAGCCGATATCTCCATTACGAACAATTTGCAATTGACCGTCGGGATGGCGAACGTGAGTGGTTCGCAGTTCAATCGCTTCTACAATCCCTTCAATATTTCTTTCTTCTACTTTCCCAACTTCAACATAATCACCCACCAAGTAATAGTTTTCAAACAAAATCAAAAATCCACAAACAACATCATTAATTAGGTTTTGCGCCCCAAGACCGACTGCTATACCCACAATTCCAGCACTCGCTAAAATTGGTGCAGGATCGATGCCAATCAATTTAAGTATAGTTACTCCGGCAGTAAAGTAAACGAAATATTTAGCAAAACTCCGTATTAAAGGAATTAGTGTCAGCCTTTTTTGTCGCTGTAAATCATTGACATCTGTAGTTTTTAAATAGAACTCATCAAGTATAAAGTAAGCGACTTCAATCGAAACACTGCTAATAAAGAAAACACCAATAATTTGCACAATTGTAGGGGTATAAGAGCCGATCCAAGCTATAGGCTCTATTTCAGGTACAACAAGATTTACTATACCGACATAGAGAACGTATTCCAAGCATTTTTTGAAGAGAGGGATTAAATGACGTAACCGCTCATATAGACGCAGTAAATTGTTAGAACTAGAGTATTTCAGACTTAGGGCATCGAGCGTATCAACGATAGTAGCAACAGCTTTAACAATCAGTAACCCAATTGAAATAATAATGTATATTTTTAAAGCAATGTAAAGATATTTGGTGATAGCTGTCGGTAGGTAAAGAAAATTCGCACATAAAATAGCAGAAGCTATCCATATACTATAAATAATAATTCTTTTTAAGACTCTAAAAAAAGCTTCGACGCTCTCATCATTAGCCTTAATTCGATCGGCTTTTTTAGTGTATTCGCAAATCCAGTCTATACCCCGACTTAATGGTGAAATGCTAAATTTAACTAATATTAGGAGGCTCATAGTTTTCCAACTTGCTGTGAAGAGATTGCGCCAAAATTGAGTCGGAAGACTACGAATAAGGTTAAGTTGGAATTCTTGAACGTTTCCACCTCGATAAATTACCGTTCCATTGATACCAACTATCGCTAGACATAACACCATACCAGTCAGAATTAAAACTTTGCTAATACTCCGGCGCAGGAAGGTGATATTTGCAGTTCTTCCTTGAAGCCAAGAAACTTTAATGAGTTGTTTGAAGATTATGCCAATTAGCCAGTTCAACAGCAGAAAAATGATTATTAAAAATATGACTTCCCCCAGGATAATTAGTATATTATTCATTTTGTAGATATCAGTTAGTTGATTTATTAAATTTGAGCAGAGAACTAGGGCAAAAGTACTTGAAGTTGCTTCTATCTGCGTGCATGTATGTAGTCTACAAAGTAAAATCTTGGATGAAGCCAGAATCTTAGCCAAGCGTAAGCTCCTAGACTGAGTAGTGAGATCGCAATTAAGGGTAAACCCAGAGTCAGTCGCAATTCATCAGGAAAGAGAGCAACAGCGCAAACAGTAACAATAAAGTAGATTAAAAGCACTGCTTGTAAGCATTCTACAACTAAAAGTGCTTTCCGACAGCTATGACAATGTTGGGTGTGTTGCTTGTAGCGATCGAGGATGTGTTGGCGATCGTTATTGATATTCCTTGTGAGTGGAACTTCGATTCCAACTTCACTCCAAGGTAGTTGTCCGTGACAGTAGCGATCGAACCAACTTCTAAACTCAATAATTAAACGGTCTGCACTTGTCGGTAACTGATAGGCGGTTTTCCAACTTTGGGTAGTTTGTCTTTGCTGAAGAAAATGCTCTTGCTGCATAAGAAGAACCATATCTCCATCAATTACCAAATTGCGATCGTTAATATGTTCCCACCACCGGGGTTGGAGACGAAAGAGTTTTGTGGCGAAGTTACGGGCAAATAAAATAATAATTCTAGACTTACCTGGAGATACAGGTATACAGTAGCTAACAAATCCAAACTGTTTGCTACTATCACTAAAACTGAAAGTATACTCTAAGCGACAAGGTGGTTCAAAAGTGATTTTTCTTTGAACACGTCCAAATGTTGTCACTTCAATCAAATTGGCTGTTGATTGCTCAATTTTAAACTCAATTGGTCTGGCTTTTGCGCGATCGCCTTGCACGCCATGATGAGAAAATGGAACATGACTCGGATCTGCCACATTTTCTATAAGAGTTTGCCAGTCATACTCTAAATCCCGTACAAAAGAAGTCCAAACAAAGCCAATGCTAGCATCTATTTTGGGTGACAAAGGTAAGGGTGTATTAGTAGCTTGTTGAGTTGATTTTACATCTGGCCAAACCCAGAGTAAATCCTGTTGCTGACGGACTGGTAGTGCTACAGCACACAGAATTTCTTTATTCTTGCTCACAAGTTCTGGATTTTCTGCTTGGGGAATATGAGTGCAAATTCCTTGCTTGTCAAATTGCCAACCATGATAACTACACATTAAATTCCCCGTTTTCTCATCAATGCGTCCCTCACTTAAGGGTGCAAGGCGGTGGGGACATTGATCTAAAAATACTTGAAAAGTTTGGGATGATTTGGGTTTCCAGATCACTAAACGCAGCCCCAAAAGTGTTACTGGTGTTGGTTTTTTGGGTTCTAAGTCTTCGATTGGTGATAGGGGATACCAATGCTGAAAAAAATTGAATTCCGGTTTCATTTGACAAAAAATTAGGGTGTCGAAGACTCTTTGGCGAGAGGTTCATCGAACTCAGGTTAAATAAGGTTTTTAAGAAAGTTGGAACCTGTAATTTTTACAGTAATCGCTGTCGTAACAACGAGTGTTATTGTTTCCCGAAGTAACTTGTGCGAAAGCAAGGCTTCAGTTGTGACCCTCAGAGGTAACGAAAACGTTGGTGATTTTGGGATGCGATCGCCCATTGCCAAGAGAACCGAGCCTCCCAATCTCTTGAAGGGAATAATCGGCTCTCGGCAGCGGATTTAAGCTAAAACATCAGTTTGTAGTAGTGCTTTGCGTAATGCTGTTACTGCTTCTTCTGTCTCTATCAATCTCTCAAGAGAAAGTGCAATATCATCTTCAACCTTTAACAGTTTAGCTGCTTTTTTTACAGCTTGTCGCTCTTCAGTTGCGTAATGGTCAACACGAGCCATTTGAATTGCATGATACAATAATGACCTTGATTTAGACCAAGTAGGAACATCAACTGTAATCTTACCCAGCAAAATTTCTAAATTAGAATTTTTGTAGTCGAATGCTTTGTATTTCACTATTACTTCTTCAGGAGCGCCAGCCAAGCGTTGATGATTTACTAACCAGTTAAATTCGGCTTCTGAAACCTCTCCATCAGCACCTGCAATAGCAAGTAGAGCATATCCATAGTTCAGGTATGCTTCAGTGGGAATTGCAGAAATACCTAAGTTCTTTTTCAGAAATTCTGAAGCAGGTAGTACTTCTGGAACATTACTCATACATTACCTCTTTGTTTTTTGAGAATTTATTATTTAGCAGATGCAATTTATAAATGAAAGAATTATTGCCTGGGTTTATAAGTAATGTTTACCCATTAAATTCTTTCTATAATTGCTGATGTACTGCTATTGCTATTTACGCATTTAAATAATCTCAGCATCAAAGCGAAAATGCAAGGAAAGTTAAGGTATTTAAGAAAGTTAGCAAAAAAATATTTTAAATTGAAAATATCTTCTATTTAAAGCTTGATATTTGATATCAAACATCTATTCAATAAATATTCAAAATAATTAACTTGTGTAGAATCAGAGTAATTTAAGGCTATTGTTGAAAATAAGGTTAAAGATAATGTATGAGAAGTCAGCGCTTCTATTTCGACTGATTAATCTTAAAATTAAGAATTTATGACAAAAGCGATTGTTGCTGCACGTGCTGGTCAACCATCTCCTTCTTTGCTCCCTGAGATTACTACGGATTCTCATAAAGAAGACTTAAAGAAGACTTGTTCAAAACTGCTTAAGAGCGCTTCCGCGATACAGTCCGGCATTGCCGAGCGCACAACGCTGAGTTAGTCCACTCCAAAAAACCTCCTTGCCCCCATACCAGAGCCCAAGTACTCACTCACTAGCCCGCAAAGCGCGTTCGCGTCGCGGCTGCTTTGCAGCATCGCTTGTCTCAAGTCAACTCCAACAAACTTCCTTACCTTTACTCGGGAGTACTTGATTGGCGATAAGAACCTGCCAAATTCTCGCTCACTTTTAGGGGGCTATCTGTCATTCAACCAATCACCCCCCTGAACGCATACGATTACCTTATAGTTGCTCTATCAAACAATTGTGGATAGCTGCTGGGGGGGACAAGAGGGGCTAAAAAGCAGACTGGATGACCCTCCAGGAATTAAGCCTAAATTTCTTAATCTTTCCCAAATGTCTGCTTCTCTTTGAATTCAAATACAGTACCACTGTCAGTTGCGTTTTTAGGTGCGTTTGGTAGAATTCAGGTAATAATTGCATATTTTCATTAGATAGGTCTTGTTGACACCCAACCTATCTTTTTTACCATAAATGGAGCAAATCTTTACCCTGTAAAGCTTTCAAACTTTCTTCTCCCCCCGACAGGGATAGCTGTTTTGCAAAATAAGTGCGGTAGATTTCGCAACGCGGTAAGATGCGATCGCCTTCAAAGCAAATTAATCCCAAACCTTCAAGCTTGTAAGTGTCAATAGGATTAAGAGAAATACCTTGTTTTGCTGCCAGAATTTCAGCATAGGTCTTTGCTAATCTAGGATTTTCTTGCAGCTTGATCCAGTGTCGCCATAAATGATAGCGGTAGATTCCACCATTGGCGATCGCATCCTCTATTATTTCTTGCAGAGTCATTTCTTGAGACCTAAGATAGTACAAACTAATCTGAATTAGTGCGGGATGTCCTCCTACTAACGACATCAGTTTGGCAAAATCTTTAGCTTTAAATGAGTCTAAACCATACCGTCTCGCTAAATCTTCTACTTGTGGTTGAGTAAAATCGTTCAGACGAATAGGTAGGCCAATATTAAAAGGAGAGAGGTTAATATCCATAGAGATATAGTCTTCAGTTGAGTAAACCATTACTAATCTCAGCTTTTGCCACTTAGGATTGTGTCGTGCTTCCTCACACCATGACCTCAATAAAGCAAAAAACTCTTGACAAATGTGAGGATATTCAAAAAAACGGTCAATTTCATTCAACACTAAAACCACTGGGCTTTGACATTGCTCAAGCAAATAGTTTTCTAAATAGAAGCCGCTACTCAAGTTGTAGCCAATTTCTTCATTCCACTTTTCCTTGAGGTTGGGGTCAATACCTAACTGAGTTGCAATTTTCCAGCAAAGACGACGCAACAATTTATTTAAATCAGTTAGACTCTCACTATCAAATTGGTAGCAATTCAGATTCACAGTCTGATACCCAAGTTTCTGTGCAAAAGCACAAAGCCGCAATACAAGAGAACTTTTACCCATTTGTTTGGGAGATCTAATCCGAATCACGCAGCCACTAGTAGTTACTTCTCGATAAACCTTTCTCTCTAGTGGAGGACGTTCAATATAAAAGTGAGAATCTAAAGGTACGGGGCCATCCGGGTATGACCAAAGATTTTCTATCTGTTCGGTTTGTGTGTGATGTTCTTCGACAAATGAGGTTAATTCAGAACGTTGAGATAAATTTTCTTCTATATTTGCAGTAGATAATAAGTCAGATGTTTCAGTCTCATTTGCTTTGTTAACTATGGTGTAGTCTTCGCTATGTAGTTCTAGATTAAAAGCGCTAAAACAGAGTTTTATAGTTTTTTGATCTACACATCCATTTAAAGACCATAATTTACTCAAAGTTCTAGTAGAAATATTAATGCGCGAGCTTATTTCTTCTAAACTCAAGTGTTCGCCTTTATTTTCTACTATCTCCAAAGAAAGAATTGCTGATTGTAACCGTTTAATTCCTGTAGAAGTCAGTATAGCTCCTCGATTGCGTCTAGTTTTATACATTACTGCTCCAAATATTTATTATAAATCAGTATCACAAGCAATAATTTTTTCTATTTGCTTACTGAAAATACAATTTTACGTAGTAAGTCTTGATACAGTACCATTTATTTTTTTTTAACTCCATTGAAATTATAATAGATGCAAGTAAGATTATACTAGCTTGACAGTCAATGCTAGTATCAATTAGCTATTTTTGCTACTTTTCGTACTTTTCGCACTTTTCCACTCGGTGGATAGTTGTCTTGCAAAAACTTTCTTTCTTCAGAAAGTTTTTATATTTACCTAAATTTGTCTAAATGTGATTCAGTAACTAGTGCTTTTGACTTGTATAAGTTATAATAATTATTTCTAAAAGAAAAAATTTTATAACTGTCTTGATACCCATTGAGGAGTAAAAATACTCTGGTAAATCGGATTTTTAACTCTCAGATAACCTTTATAATTTTTAACTAAACTAGATAGTAACAGTTCTATCTGTTCTTCACTATTATCGGCTGGTATCAAGTTATCTAGTGGATTCCTATTCTTTAGTTCCTCTACTTGTAACACCCGTTGATAAATTTTTAATAACTTTCCTGCTTTGTGTTTGTCAAAAAGCAAGCGATCTCTTATGGTACGCAGATGTTCGGGTTCATCTTGGAATTCCCAATGTTGAATAATGCGCGATCGCACTAATTGTTCTACCCAATACCAATATCCTTCAGTACCGTTCGGTATGGTAGTCGTTCCTTTATAACTTTCTAAGGCAACTTGCACAACTAAATGACAAAGCTTTTGCGTGAGAAACGGCTGTCCTCTTGTCCAATGAATAATATGCGACAAGATTGTCTGTGGCTGGGTGACTACTTCTTCTAAACCTTCAAGTAGGGGTATAGCTTCATGTAATTGAAAGTCAGATAACTTAATTGCTTGACCTATCTTAAAGAGAGTTCGATATCGATCGGCAATTAGGTTAGAAGGACTAGTTACACCAGACAAAGCAAAACCCAAGCGATAAGCACGCTTGTGCGGCTTGCGCGGCTGGGCGATAAGCGCTCTTTCAGCTTGCGCCGAAGCGATCGCTCTTATGCGTGGTGTTTGGAAGGCAATGTCTTTATTTTATTATTTTGTCAATGTGTAAGTCTTATTAATAACTACAACTTGTCATTTTCAGTATATGTCTGCTGACCGCTTGTCTGGAAAACTGAAATAAAAAATGTGAGAATCTCTGATGAGTACATCGGAAGAAACCCGCATTTTTTCAGCAAATTTATCCAACACTCACTTGGTCAGTAGTGACATCGGTTGCACCCGATACTCCACTAGCAACAGAAACTATTGTGTCAAGGATATCTTGATTGGGAACGCTTCCTTTTAATACAACGGTGCTACCTGTTTGAGCAACCCAGAGGGTCTCTATCTCGCTTAATTCAGAGTTTTGGTCAAAAGCAAGTGCAACTCGTTTTGCCAGTCCACTTTGATCGTACTCTCCATTCAGACCAACTCTCTCAGGAGGAATTTCTCCACCATCGGGTGATGTTTCTACTGGTACAGGGTTTGTCTGTGCATTTTCTGGCTTTTCCAGTCCGAACAATCGTTGTAACCAACCCATATGAATAACCCAAAAACTATCACATTTGGTTATACCATACAGAGTTTTTACAGTTACCGATTGTTGGTAATCGCTCTGGGGGCAATAACATGAAGCATCAGCCCTGCATGGCGATCGCACCACAGGTGTATTGAGACAATAAAGTCTTACACTGGCGTAGCCCCCAAGCCTTAATCTTACGTTAGCCAAAAAAACTGGATTGACAATAAAGTTTTACCTTGGGACGTTTGCCCATTCCTTTTTTGAGGAGCGAGCGTGACAATAAAGTTTTACACCAAGATGATTGAAAATGCTTTAAGTGATACGGCCCATCATACAAAATCCAGTCGCAAACGTACCAAAGTATGGATGGTTTCAGTGTAGGACTTTATTGTCTTGTGTACGACTTTATTGTCTTATGTAGAACTTTTTTGTTCTCATACAACAGGGCTTCTCAGATGCAATCAGTTTGCCACACACATTTTTGCCATCTTTCCGTGAGAAATTTCGCGCTTCGCTCAAACGCCGACAATGCGTTACGGTTTTACGGAAAACCTCAATTTCTTTCACCATGTATTACATCGTTGTTCTCCTCTACCTCGTCCCACGTATTACATGGAATAAGCACAATCAACTCCTCTATAAGGTTTTTTCCTTACCCAGCAATGAATTAATTCCTCTCACCCTTTAAGTAAGAGCAAACGCACAGTTATAAAAGCTTTTGCCCCTTCTGCCATATAATGAGTGGACTTCTGCCTCCATGTACTAGCTTCTCCAAGACATCTGGTTCTACCAAGTTCGTGATTCGGTAGAATTATGTCTTTCTACTGAAAAAAATTTCCGCTTCTCCACTCTCAAGATAGAGGTATAAAGTTCTTAATTATTTCTAGCGGACTATTGGCGAATTCATTTGATAACCTGACAATATTGATAGTCCAAACATTCTAAGAAACACAGCCTCTACATTGTTAACTACTCAATAATCATTGAAACGTTAATTATTTAGTTATTAGCAATGCTGTCCGTTAGTAATGTTTTTTAAACCGTAAAATTCATTTCAATTTCACAATTTACTATGACAAAGCCAATAGAATTTAACTTATTTGCACCCTATAATGAAGGCGCTGCTGTCATTGGTTCTTTTTCTAACTGGGAACCAATACCCATGCAAAAGGGTGATGATGGTTATTTTCGCACCACTGTTGAATTAGAAGACGGTACTTATCAATATAAATTTCGCGTTCAATCTAAATCTTGGTTTTTTGAACCCGACCAATGGGTAGATGTGACCGACCCTTACGCCACTAACATTGATGAATGGGGCGGAAATGACAATGGTCTTATACAAATCAAAGATGGCGAACGTATTGTTGATACTTATGTTTGGCAACACGACGATAAGCCTTTACCTGCAGACCATGAATTAGTTATTTATGAATTGCACGTTGCTGACTTTTCTGGTGGTGAGGACGATCCTTATGCACGTGGTAAATACAAGCACGTAGTTGAAAAACTAGATTATCTATGCGAACTAGGAATTAACGCTATTGAGTTAATGCCAGTTAAAGAATACCCAGGTAGTTATAGTTGGGGTTACAATCCTCGTTATTTCTTTGCCACAGAATCAAGTTACGGTTCAACAGCAGAGTTAAAAAATCTTGTTGATGAGTGCCATGCTAGAGGCATTCGTGTCATTATGGATGGTATTTATAACCATTCAGAAGCATCCTGTCCCCTCACACAAATCGACCACGATTATTGGTACCATCACGAGCCTCGCGATCCCGATAATAACTGGGGACCAGAATTTAATTACGAACACTATGATGAAAATTTAGAGACTTATCCTGCTCGAAGATTTATTGGAGATACGGTTCGTTTCTGGATTAGTGAATATCATCTTGACGGTATTCGTTATGATGCAGCACGGCAACTTGCTAACTATGACTTCATGCATTGGATTGTGCAGGAAGCTAAAAAAACTGCAAGCATGAAACCTTTTTATAATATTGCCGAACACATTCCTGAAACTACCAGCATCACCAATGTAGACGGACCAATGGATGGGTGCTGGCATGATAGTTTCCTCCATACTGTTGTCGCACACATTTGTGGCGATACCTTTGATTTAGAACAACTCAAAGACGTCATTGATTGCAAGCGTCAAGGTTTCATGGGTAGCACGAATGTTGTGAATTACTTGGCAAACCACGACCACGATCGCCTGATTGTAGAATTAGGAAACCGCAATATTTTTGATGAAGATGCTTTTAAACGATTGAAGTTAGGTGCAGTTCTCCTAATGACAGCCGTAGGTGTACCCATGCTTTGGATGGGTCAAGAGTTTGGGGAGTACAAGCCGAAAACCCAAGAGTCATCCAAAATTGATTGGAAATTGCTAGGCAATGACATGAATCGTGGCTTATTTGAACATTACAAAGGTTTGATTAATCTGCGGAAAAACAATCATGCTCTTTACACGGAAAATATTGACTTCATTCACGAAAATCCAGAGGCAAAAGTTTTAGCGTACAGCCGATGGAATGACGAAGGTTCTCGGGTTGTTGTCGTCGTCAATTTCTCAGAAAACTTCCTCGGCGGTTATCACGTGCCTAACTTTCCTAATGGTGGTACGTGGCACGAATGGACTAGCGATTATGATATTGAAGCTGGTGACGATGGTATTCTAACCGACTTAGGACCCTATGAAGCTAAAGTGTTTGTTTGGCAATAAGTAAACCTTTCTCCTCTTGGACTCTCGTTCCCATGCACTGCATGGGAATGCTAGAGTTTCTTCACAAGGTTTATAAAACTTAGTAAACTAAATTTCCAGTTCCTCGTAATTGACGTAAGGAATTTATGCAAGCCGGACAATCGCATCCAAATAGCTGAATCGCCGCATCACTTTCCTCATCCGAAAATTCCAACATAGCAATGTCCTGTGCTGATTTTCCTGTGGTGACGGTAGATGACTTTTCAGGAGTAGATGCTTGCTTTCTTTCCGAATCCCGAATACATACCAATTTATTAACAGCGTGAGGACTCGCTATACAAGTCTGACCGTTTTGAGTATGGATTAATTGCTGGTTATTAGTAGCAGCATGGACAGGATGAATAACACCTAGTGTAGACATCAGAGATACAAAAACTGAGGAACTAGAAAGTAGGTTAAGTATAAGTTTTCTGCTCATGTTTGTAGGATTCCTAGAAAAGATATAATTGTCCATTTAAGGTATTCGATCCATTGAAATAGGTCAAGTGTGTTTATACCTGATGGCTAAATTGACAATGTCTATTATAAGTAAGTTTCTGCTTTGAATTAAATTTATTTAACTCTTTCTATAAATAAGAATTTTCTTAAAAAAAACAAAGCACAAAAAATTTTTATGAGAGCTTGAAATAAGAAAACTCTCATACTATATAACCTTTTACGATATTTTAGAGTAGAGCAAAAGACCCAGTTTCTATCTATTGCTGTAAAAACTTATGTCTTATTGATGTTAAGACGCTTAAAACAGTATGCTTTTACAAAGAAACAGGATTTTTGAAATTAAAGTACCGAGCCACTGGCAGAATAATTGGGTATCAGAAGAGTGGTGCGCTCGACTTCCGCACCACTTGGGTAGATGCTTACTCGGGGTATAAGCGTTTATTTCCGCAACTACCCGAACATAAACCAAAAAAGTGAAGAACTTGGAAAGAAAAATCTGAACGTGGAAAAAAACTGGATTTTTCTGTGAAGGCGAACACCGTAGCGATGCTCCCGTTCCTCAATGGAACAGCACAAGTTCGATCTCAGACAGTTGTCTTAACTTAGAAACAAGTACAATTTCCTTTCCTTCTGCCCTCTCTGTGCCTTGTTTCTTGAGAGTGTTATGTATCCTTAAAGTTTTAAGATGAACCAACTTTATATCCATTGCGACCGTTAGCTTTTGCTTCATACAAAGCTTGGTCTGCGATCGCAATTAAATCTTCGGGCAATAATTCTTGCGCGGGATTTAAGCAGGCAATACCGATGCTGACAGTGACACACTGACTGACACCGGAGCGAAGGTGAGGAATTTGAAGTTGGGCAACTGCTTGCTGAATTTGTTCCACAATCTGTATTGCTCCCATCGTATCGGTATTGGGGAGAAGGATTGCAAACTCTTCTCCTCCATAACGAGCAACTAAATCGGTGGGTCTTTTCACAACTTTATCTAGCGTTTGAGCAAATTGTTGCAAGCAGTTATCTCCTGCTTGGTGACCGTAGTAATCGTTGTAGAGTTTGAAGTGATCGATATCACAAAGGAGCAAACTTAAAGGAGACTGTTCTCGGTTTGAACGTTGCCATTCGCGCTCGAGACATTCATCAAAGCTGCGACGATTGGCAATTTGAGTTAAGCCATCTAACTTTGCAAGACGCTGTAGTTCTCGATTGGCTTCTTCCAACTGTTGATAGAGTTCTGATTGTTGAATTGCGATCGCCAATTGAGTACTCAGCTGTCGCAATAAATGCCAAGTTGCTTGTTGCCACTGGTATGGCATATCACAATGGTGAGCAATTAATAACCCCCAAAGGTTCTGATGAATGACAACGGGAAGAACTAACACGGCTCTGGCTTGCAATGTCGTTAGCAAATTCACGTAACACGGATCTAAATTAGCTTTTAAAATATCGTTAACTGCATGAATGCGTCCTTGAAAATAGGAATGAGAAATGGTTTTTTGAAAACAAGGGTCTTGAACGTTCTGACCGAGAATAGAAAAAGATGGGTCTGATATTGATTCTGCTATCACTGTTCCGTGCCACTCAGCGTCAAATTGGTAGATAACAACTCTGTCAACTTGAAGAAACTGCCGCACTTCTTCTACGGTTGTGGTTAAGATTGAGTCTAAATGCAGAAACTGACGGATGTTTTGAGCAATAATTCCAATCAATCTCTCTCGATGTATTGCATGCTGCTCCCTTTCCAATGCCCTTCTGAGGGCTAACTCTGTTTGTTGCCGTTCTGCTAAATCTGTTTGTATCTGACGGTAAAGATCGGCTTGATGGATTGCGATCGCTAACTGCTCTGAAATTTGTTTGAGCAAATCGACTTCCCACTGCTGCCAGTATCGGGGGTTTTGACATTGATGGGCAATTAATAAACCCCAAAGACGATCCTGTCCGAGAATAGGAATCACAATTTTTGACCTAACGCCCAGTTGTCTGAGTGTTTCTGCAAGGCATGGAGCTATTTCATCCCGTTCAATATCCGCGATCGTTTGGACACGTCCCTCATAGTAGAGCTGGTAATTCTCTTGAGGAAAAATTTCTTCTGGCAATGGTTGTCCGGTAATCAGCGGAATATCCTTAGCAACCGCTTCACTAATAACGGTACCCGTACCATCAGCCATAACTTGATAAACTAAAGCTCGGTCTGCTTGCAGCAATTGCCTGACTTCTGCAACACCCGTATTTAAAACCTCCTCTATGCTTAAAGACTGGCGAATGCGTTGAGTCAATTGCGAAACAAGGTGTTCTCGTTCTGCTTGTTGTTGCAAAGTGATTTGTGCTTGCTTGAGAGAGGTAATATCCACACATACAGACGTTACCATCCAACAATCGGCAACGTCATCCCGTCTCGAGCAAAATATACCCAAAATCCATCGTACAGAGCCATCTTTATGCCGAATACGATATTCTATATTTCTCGAGCATTCCGCGAAAATATCCTCGTACAATGGAGCAATGATCGTTTCCCAGTCATCAGGATGTATTGTCGAGCTCCAGAGATTTTTATCTGCCGTGATTTCCCCTACAGTGTAGCCAAGGACAGCCTCAGTACCTGCAGAGCAGTACTCATACTCCCAATCTTTATTGGAAAATACTCGGTGGCAGCAAATCGCAGCCCTAGCTCTATTCAAAATATCGTTGAGTTTTGCTTCGGACTCTTGCAGTGCTTGTTCAAGTCGTTTGCGATCGCCAAGTGCTTGCGAAATGACTCTCGGCAATCGAATTGCTGCATATAGTACAATACACGCAGCTAGGGCGTCGATTCCTCCTAACAGCCAGTACTGCTTGTACCAAAGCATCCAAATTTCTATTATATGACTTATCCCACAACCAATCAGCAAAACTCCAAATAACAAAAAGATTTGAGCGTCAGGCAACTCTTTGCGCTTGCAAACAAAATACATTAATGCCAGGGCAATAGAGTTGACAGCTAAAACAAGCACGACATTGGAAATTAACTCAAGCAAAAGCAATTCAGGATTTTGGGAATAGCAATGCTCTGGGGAAATAGATAATACGGCTATCAAAAATAATGATATTTGATGCAGAATAACCACCTCGCTTTAGAAAAGCAATTTTTGAGAGTTCAAGTTTTCTCTAATTGAGAGTAGGCACCCAAACAGAGGTGGAAAAATAGTCACACCCGTTCTTTTTCATAAGAATTCGGCACCCATGTAACTAGGTACCATGAAACAAAACTTATCATATATAAATACTTTCTTGTGGTTTTATTTTCCTGACAATTAGCTAAAATACCGAATATTCTCGGTAAGAGAGATGCTACATATGAGTAACAATCGCGATAATTTATGACTTTATGATTTAAAATATTTGCCGATTTTCAGCAAATTTACATAAAAAATTAGCAGTTTAATGAAGGAGAAAGTATGAAGTATAAAGGATAAAATTAGGTTTTGTACGCTGTACAAATTGAATATTATATGGATCGAGGAATGACGGTCGTTTTAGAGTTGTAGAGACGCAATGCATTGCGCCCCGACAATAACTCTCATCTGTAGGAAAAGCAAACGTTGAGGATCTAACAATGCCTTCCCTAAATTTTTCATTCTTTTAAAAGCAAGTAGTATAAATTTCCAGTACTACCCGTGATACCAGCCCGAGAACCAGCTAAAGAACCCGTCCCCATAAAGTAATCGACACGTCCCGGAGTTTTGATCGCACTACCTGTGTCTTGGTCAAGCACAAAGCGATTGACCTGACGAGATTCCAAAGCGCCACCTATTTTTGGATAGGGGAATGAGCCATGAATCAGTGCCAGTGCTCCAGGAGGCATGAGAGATTTATCTGTAGCAATGCTGCGCTCTGCCGTTACAGGTACCCCTATACTGCCGGACGCAGACTCACCATTAGTTTCCTTAAAGAAAATAAAGCGTTCCCACAAAGGTAGATATTCATTTAAATCTTGAGGATTGCGGTTAAAATATGAGATTATACCGGGCATAGTAGCGTTTTCACGCTTAAGCTTCCCATTTTTAATAAGTTCTTTTCCAATACTTGTCCAAGGATAATCCGTTCCACCTGCAAAGCCAACAGAGGTCGTAGTACCATCAGTTAGTTTGAGTTGGGCAGAACCTTGAATGTGAATCAAGTATGCATCAAGTCGATTGCGAAACCAAAACATTTCCAAACCGCGCAACGGGCTTTTCTCTCCGAGCAAACCATTTTTCCCCTCTAAATCGATACGCTTGGGATGTGGTTTTGCCCATTGGTCAAAATTGGCAGGGAGTTGGTAAAGTGGATATTTATAGATTGGTGTTTGGGTACGACTGGCAGTATAAACGGGTTCGTAGTAGGCAGTAAATTTAACAGTCCCTTTACCATCACTACCCACTGATTTATAAAAAACAAATTCCCGCCGGACAGCAGATTGTAATTGTGCGGGGGATTTGGAGTTAACGACTAATTGACGGAAACGGATCAAACTACGACGGACACGATCTAGAGTAATTTCTTGAATGGGATAATTTTGATACGCTGAAACTGCTTTATCTGTTTGTAAATAACGCAAGCTGTTATCAATGGAAGCTAGTAACGCTTGTTTATCACCCCGTTTACCCTTTGTGTCCCAAATTTGCTCATCCCAACCCAAGCATCGCGATGGAGATTTACACGTTCCCACATTTATTGCTTCAAGTGGTGGAGGTAGTGGTTCGGTTGAGTTGTTTGGAGTAATTGGTATTGGAGCTATGGTGGGGACTTGAGCGATCGCTGACCTGACGGGGTTAATGAGGGCAATACCCAAACTCAAAGAAAGTAAAGCAAGGTTTTTTTTCATAATTTACATTTAATTTAATCACTCAATCGGCATAACAATTCTCTGCTCATTGTTGTATATTGTCACTACTGGTATGTCAAATGAATTCTAAGAGGATTTTTTAAAAGTCCTCTTGTTGGTAGCAAAATATTGACGTTGAGCCGAGATACGGATACTGTTGGCGAAACATTACTTAATATAAAAATGGCAGATTTACCGTGTTGTATAGAAACAATAATGTTCTACCCTGGCATTACCCAGAAGCCTTGATTTTACGTGCGCTGTACAACCTGAATTGACAATAACCCTCTTTTATCACTTTCGGGAGAGAATAATCTAGAATGCTTACAGCGTAGGACTTTTAGCAAAAACCTTGATTTCAGCCATTTTGTTAGTAAATAAACGCTCAAATCCTTGCCCTGTCTAGAGTTAAAATTTGGCTCTTATTTTTCTTTTCCCAGAGTGACAGAAGAGGGATAAAGTTTTATCCTGAACCTGAATTCACACTTTTTTTAGGGGATACCAGTGACAATAAAGTTCTCACCTAGATTTACCTGAATTTCCTTTTAACAAAGGGTTTTACACTCAAAGGCAGCGAAGCAGTGCCTTTTTTCGTAGGGTTTTAGTGTAGGACTTTATTGCCTAGGGTACGAGTTTATTGTTCAGTGTAAGACTTTTTTGTTCTTATACAGAAACGGGATGTTCAGGGAAAGTTTGTGCTCAAGAATGATGATTATCGTGAAGTACGTTCTTTGCGACTGACTGATGATACCTGGAAAGCACTTGGTATTGTGTCTGAATGCTCAGGCTTAACTAGGGCTGACTATTTAGAATACATTGTTAGACATGACGCTTTACCGAGTATTACACGGTAAAGCTCAGAATTTTTAGCTCCCGCTTAACCAAAAACCCAACCTCAACCGGGTATTACACGGAAGAAAGAAGCATCTGATCGGTAGAATTCCTTCACCGCTTACATCAGCACGGTGGGGACGCGGAGCATCTGGATCGACGGGGACAGCGATATCGCGCACAGGCTCGCTCCTTTGAACTGGGGAACCGCATCATCGCACTCCAAACCCAAAAAACCAGGCTCATCACCTAAGATATTGTTACCTTTGATTATCAGAATTGTTATTTTGTGTGAATTCTTGGGAAACCTATAACTGTAGCTTCTAATACGCATTAATCTGTAAAACTATGTCAGCCAAAGTTGTCTGTATTTCTAACCTCAAAGGAGGGGTAGGCAAAACTACGCTTGTTATGGCATTAGCTGAAGTGCATTAATGTCGGAAGATGTTTGGAATGTTCAATTTGAGAGTAGAGGGTTAACTTTACCTTATTTGTTCAAACATCCTGAGTTCTTCTTGAGTGACTACAAAAAAGGTGATTTTGTAGTCAAATCTTCTGTATCTAATGTGAGGAATGGAAACTCTTTTAACTGTTTACATTTCATACCTAGTAGCCCGGTGTTATTTGAAATTCAAGAATATTTATCATCGGACTTTTATCCGCTAACGCAATTAAAACCCGTTCATCTATTACGAGAGCTTCTCAAACCATTATTAGGAAATTATGACTATATTTTGATAGATTGCCCACCCAATCTCAACCTAATTATTAAAAGTGCTTTTTTGGTAAGTGATTTTTGCATAATGCCCTGTGTTCCGAACAAAATGTCAATTCAGGGATTAGATATCGTACTTCGACGGATTGATGCATTTAATAATGAAAATGGTCATAATTTAAAGCCTCTAGGGATTATTGTTTCTCGTTATAACGGGACATTAGCTCAAACAGAATATATGAGATTTATTACAGAAAATCCCTTCTTTCCACAAGTTTTTCATACCAAAATTCCAGAAAAAGCCAAAGTAGCACAGGCTTTGGACTTTGGTGGACAAGTAACATATAAACAAAAATATGCTGAGTCTCATCAAGTTATGACTCAACTAGCAAAGGAATTTATTCAAAAAGTAGGTTAAATAAATGGATTCATCACAAATCACCAGTTTTTTAAGACTTCTTGCAGATGTAATAGAATCAAACCCACAAGTGGCTAAAGCTATAAAAGAGCAAATGGATAAGAACACTAATTTACCTAAAACAGAGGAATTATCTAAAACAACAATTGAACCAAACGATATAGCTGTTAAAAATTTGAATGATGGTCATACATTGAATGGTGAAACCCTCTTAACTAAATCTAGAGAAATTTTAAGAGGACAGGGTAAAGAACAACTCAAAATTTACTTGGTTGAGCAAGGTGAGAATGTAAGAGAAATCTTGAAATTTGGTCAACTCGATCCCAATCGTTCGATTCGTCGTCGGAAAAATTTGAATAGCATTATTGAGCATATTATTAGTCATTTAATAGCTCAAGAGAAAAGCGGAAAAACATTTGCAGGGTCTTTTCCAAGAGTTTAAAAAACTATTGAAAAGTCTATGCCATGGGGGATAGTTCCCCCAGTTTTCCCAGGCTCATCACCTAATATATAGTGTGTTTGAACTCGCACATCTAGCAGCGCTTCGCGATCTGCCGCTATGCTGTAGCGAAGCGATCGCATAACTAACAACTTGGGTTATTATCTAATCTAGATTATTTGATTCATCTTCGGGCTGCTCTTCCCCACCCACCTTTGAGTCACAGATATACTGTTGCCAATATACGGGAATTATTGGGGTTCGGAAATGGCGATTGGCAATGAGTCCTAATACAAACCACCCACGAGTAATGCACGAGAGGTTGTTGAAAGCCTGGTGCTTTTCACAAAGACGAGTGATGTAAGTTTTCAGGTCATCTAAGTTTTCCGACAATCGAAACGGCTCGAAAGTAAACCCGCTTGCATATCCTGCATTAGTGCTGTACAGGTGGTTGTCTGTATCTTCGTCAGGAAACCACACCTGAAAATTAGTGTTGGTAAAAGTTCTCCTCACAGCTTCTTGGAAAGCTGTATAATCATCAGCAAGATTCAACACAGCATACCAACCAGCTAGCATGGGCAGAAGCGTGGAAGCGTGCATCAGCTCTTCTTTCGGTGGAGCTTGACCAACTTCCATTGCAACAAGGTCATTGTAACTGTCCGAAGTGATGGGGAAGTATTTACCGAAATGATAAGCGTTGACTATATGATAGCTAAGTTCTTTAACCCAATTGGCAGCTTCATCTCTGTATCCAGCTGCAGTGAGTGTTAGGAGTCCCAAGGCAATGTCAATCGCATGACCGTCATATCGGGGAGTAAACGCAGGAGGATTGTTCTCAATTAGACCTGCAAGCATCTGTGCGACCGCTTGCATCTGCCCAGAGTACCTCTCACGAAGCTGTTCATCGCGTGTAAATGCGGATAAATTCTCAAAGGCTATGCCCAGTGCGCCAAGAATACCGATGACTTCAAAAGTGCGAAGGGGGTACTCCAGTTCATCTGCACCATAGCCAAACAAACCATCCTTTACAAAGCAGTGTTGCTGAAGCTTGGCAGCATATGCACCAGTAACCTTAAGGTACGTCAAGAAAAGTTGGGTAAATTTCCCGCTCGTTGTCTTACAATCGAAAAGCTCGTTTTGACGCATCCAGTCCCAGGTACGAAGAATGGCGCGTTCGGCACAGAGTAAAGCAGGTCGGAGATTATCAGCTTCTTGACACCAATGGAAAACAATGTTGGTGCTCAGATTGAGCAAGCAAAGTGCTTTCTGGCGCTTGCGCTCAGCGCTTTTATTTTTCTCAGAGGGCAAGTCGCGTTTAAACAGTGTCTCCTCAATGAGCGCATAGAAGAAACGCGGTTCATCCTCGTTTTGGTCAGCTAGTGCGATCGTCTTACGCAGATGCTTTTGAGTGGATTCTGGAAATAAGTACTCATCAAGAAAATACTGTTCGATAAGCAAAGTTAGCCGATCGCCACCCCAAAAGTCAAACTCAATCTCGCCATATTTTGGATCGCTCGTCGTGTACCTATGAACAAAGTTGACCCAGTCCGGTTCAACATCTTGTTTTAATTCACCCCCAGTAGCAAGGATAATTTTCTTTGGTAGTGCCTCGTGTTCTGGTCGGACACGGTTACGCAAGTACGAGTCAAGTATTTCGTTGAGCGACGGACGCACAGCATTTTTCCCTGCATCCCAGTCGGTGCGAGAAATATCCCCCTCTTTCACAGTGAATAAAAATAGTTTCTGCTTATTGTCTTTAGGGTCAACACCAACAGCAGGAATATCAACACCAAATTGGCGCGGACCAACAGCAGGACGACTTAATAAATCAATTCCCATCATCAGAAGAAGGTCGGGGAGTAGCGCATCTATCTCTTTTGACTCTTTGAGCATACTGAGATACTCGCGAATAACCAATTTCATACAGCAGTCTCCCCAGTGATTTCATCTTCTGTTCCGTTTTGCTTATCTTGCAACCCAACATTCTGCCACTGAAGACGTTGATGAAATTGTCCGAGGGGGTCGATAAATTCTCCTTGTGGCAATTCGCACTCGTAGGAAAACGCGGCAAATGGGGACGGGTCTGTAAATTCCCCATCTCGCTCATAGGAAATACCGCGACCGTACTTAATTCTGACCTTTGGTAATATACTCGCAAACACAGAACGTCGTTCTGCTTCTTGCATCATTGCGGTCTGCTGCTTCCACTTAGCTAATCGCAGAAGATACGTTTGCTGTGAAGAAGGTTCGAGTTCCTTCAGACGGGGTAGTTTTTGCCGTTCATTAAAATAAGCATCGGAACGATTTAATGCCTCCTGAATGATATTTAGTTCAGCTTCTGTTATGTCATCTTCTTTTATTCGGCTTTTGAGGTATTCGCCAGCATCACGCGGATGATTGTACAGTACATACTCGCTCTCGAATTCTACAATCAAGCTTGCGATACCAGGCGAATAGGGTTCTCGCTTTATAGCCGACAGTAGAAGTGCAGCAAGAGAAGCAATATCTGTTATGTAACCCGCGAGCCGAGACAGTACATTGATAACTGTTTGCTCGTCAAGGGTATCCAGTACTTCTTTGCTTAGCATTATGACTCGATTTTTCGCTGCTTTCCTGCGGACAACTTCTGTTGTCTCTTCATGGCTCTCACCTACTGGAATTGAATTAAAGAAACGAATCACATCACTTCCAGCAAGGTGCAATCGTTTATCTTTAGATGCGAACCACCGGGTAATTGCTGCATTTAGTGCGTTAAGATTGTTATTATATAGCTCAGCGAACGTACTGTTAAGCATTTCAGAAAATTTTGTCTGTTCTCCATTCCTGCTGTAGTCCCAGCCCAATGCTATGACTTCAACCACTTGTAGGGCAGTATCTGGGTCGTTTTGTGCGTAGTGTTCTATACAGTAATCCAAGTCTCGTAACATCTCTAGGGAGAGAGATTGACCCCGCACCAAACGTAAAATTGCTTCCTTGTACCAGGGACGACTGCTGGCAACGCTTACTTTCTGAAACAATATATTGCCCAACTGCTCCCGGACAGCATAGTTCTGACATGATGCAAATTCAACCAGGACTTCTGCTGCTTTCTCTGATTTGTTAACTAAATTACCATAGGCGCTAAGCAATACGAGGTCGGTCTCCACGTTAAAGGTAGTTTTGAGTTCATTGAGTCTATCCAAAGTAACACGTAGTAACTCACGCTGCTCGCTAGTGTCATACTTAAATTTACCTAGTGCAGCAATACCTATCCGGCGAAGTGTAGGCTGCTGAGAATCTGTCAGAACGAGAGCGCGGCGATGGGCTTCTTTTTGGTCTAACTTAGCCAGTCCAAGAAGTGCATCGACAGCTAGTTCAATAATTCGCGACTCCGGACGTGCTAGAAACTCGTGGTAGAGGAAATCTGCATTATTTTGAGAACGGGCAGCCAGATTTTCGATAATCGAGTATATTTTATATCCAGCACTAGTTTGAAGTATTAGTTCCAGCGCATCAACTAGAGATGCAACCAGAGATTCCGATTTAAGGTCAAGTTCTGAAAGTGCATCACAGAAGATGTCGTAAATCTTCCCTTTTGATCGGTCTCGTTTTTCTCTTGATTTTTCTAGTCTTGCGATTTCGACAACACGACCTACTATATCTTTCTTGTATTCGTAGTTCAGTACAAGCAGTACGCTAGCACCAATTCGACAATCGATATTATTGGTAACACGATAACTGCGCCTATATATTTCATCAAACAAATTGGCAAACTTTTCGAGTTCGTCCCAAGTTGCGATCGCTAAATCTACTGCATGACGAACTAAGTAGTCGTGCCGAACTGCTGGATCGGAAAAGCTTACCTTGCCATCATCGCTTGAGAGAAACCTAAGTTCAAGAGCCTTGCTCAAATCAACTTCATCAATTGGCGCTCTAGGTACAGTCTCCTCAGATTGTTCGTAGATTGCGGCAGCTACCCATTGTAAAGCTGCATGCGCGTCTGCAGAACTTTGTCTGATTTGTTGCCAGTGTGGGGTCAAGTTCATCATTAATATTGGCTTTTGAAGTACTCCCTTAATACTGGTTGCGGGAATATATGGTAGTTCTTCCTTAGAACCAAATAAACTCTGCTGTAGAAGACTATTTACCCATTCTTCTAATGTCGTGTTATTAGCGCGCGCTTGCTCTTGGAGTACTACTGCAACATCACTCCACAGCTTTATTTTGCTTTCCTCTGGTTCATCATCCCATGAGATCGTCAAAGTTCCGCCAAGAGCTTGAACTAATTCTTCTATAGTCTCCAGCTTAGACTTTCTTGGTTCTGAGACAGCTTTGTTGACAGCACTCTGATACTGAGTTACAGGAGGAACCTTACCACCTTCGGCACGTAGCGCACAAATTTCCTTGGCTAGCCTGTATGGGGTCCAGTTCAGCTTCTTTAAGCGCTTCTCCAGAAATTCTTTATCCATCTGCTGTCTCCTAAGAGCTACAGCATTAGGGCGCTGTAGTTTGCGATTATCTCAATTTACTAACTCATTTTACTAGCGTTCTAGTGCTATATCCTGAGTATTTTAGCAGGTATTTTTGTAAAATCTCCTATCTTAACTTATACAGCCCCTCTGAAGGCACTAGCATAATCCCTTAAACTTTTGCGCTATAGAGGTTGAGAGTGTCAGCACTTAAGAATATATACTTGCTAACCGATTTCACTTCTTGGTGCCTACAAACCTAATTAATTAGTTCAACCTGCGATCCTGTATCTGCTTATGTTAGGTAGCAATCGACTAAAATCCTTATGCACGGGGGTTTCCATCTTTTTTACCGTTTTCAAGCATTATGGTGCTGCATAAAGCATTTTAACGCTTGAATTACAAGTGCTGCTGGACTATAAATAAAAAGGCGGTACATGACCGCCCAATTCTTTCATTAAATTCAAAATTTAATTATGCAACAAAAAAGGCTTTGCCCGGAACCCTCCAACGAAGCGGCACTGTACTACCGTGCCGAAGACAAGACACTCCGCCCTGTAGACCCCCTGCAGCAACATCTTCCTGTGCTGCGGGGGTCTACTTATGCAGGTCAATTCTGCTATGTCGCAGATGATGACCTTCCTATTCCTGGTAACACCTACTATAGTGTCGGCGCGATTCAAGGGCAAACCAAAGATCCTAAGTCAGAGGCAGCTCTACAGAAATGGGAGCGTCAGGTAGGTAAACAAGAAGCGGAACGCATTCGCAACGAGGCGGTCGGTGCTGGGAAGGCAGCCCATGCCGTTCTTCACTCCCGCCTAACTGGAGAGGTTTTCAGCCCTGTTAGCAGTCGCTACGAGCCTTACCTTCGCGCCCTTGAGCAAGTGCTTCCCAACTTCGACCAGCCGCTCCTCTCCGAGCAAATGGTTGTTAACTTCAAGTACCGCTACTATGGCGTAATAGACCAACTCTGCCCCTATAAAGGCAAGCTCACTCTGAGTGACCTCAAGACATCTTCTAAGGCAAAGACCTTGATGGACTGGATTCAAGATAAGGTACAGCAGTTAACGGCTTACTACCTGGCGCTGGAATCGCTGTACGACTTGGAGCAGGCAGCCCTTCTTTACCTTATTGGTGACGCTACCCACGACGAATTCATCTTTACCCCAGCACAGATGGAACTTTACAAGCATAACTGGCTCGAACGCCTTGACCTATTCCGTCGGCGGGAGTTGGTTGGCTTTGACTCCTCTCGCCTTGAGGAACCGTGTCTTTTAGTTTCTAAACGCTAATCCACCTTTTAGGCGCGGATGCACTGCTGACAACCAACGGTGCATTTACCTTTCATCTTTTCGTATGGAGTATTATCAATGAGCATAGTTTGGGACGATTACGAATTTGAAGGACCGTGGAGTCTAAATACTTGGAACCCGCCCGATCGCGCAGGTATATATGCCATCATGTGCAAGCCCTATCCTCTAACCCAGCCAGACACGTATCAAATCATTTACTTTGGTGAAACTGAGAACTTTGGCGATCGAGGTTTTCCTAGGAGCCATCATGCCTCTCAATGCTGGATTAAGCAAGCGGGCAATCAATTGAACCTTTATGTAGGCGTGTATCGTATGCCAGGATCTACCAAGGCTCAACGTCTGTTAGTAGAGAGTAAGCTGACACAGAGATACCGTCCAGCTTGCAACCTTGCTGTCTAGAGTGGTTGTATTGCAAAAACAGGAGGGGTAGTCAAGTAGGAACTTACCCCTGCTAATAACTTGGGACGTAAAGTTGAGGAGAACATTATTACTCTACCCCCTACTTGCCGTCAGAAAGCAAATCCCGATATTCCCAGTGACCGCGTTCGCCCAAACGGTGGATAATAGATTCAGCAACCTGTCTTGCTTTGTCATTGTTGCCCTTAATGGCAGTAGTCAGGATAGTTTTAGCATCATTATGCCAGCCATAGATACCCCCCCCTTTCTTGTCTTTCTCGATTATCAGTTTGAGGCACTCAACGGCTGACTCTGGCATCACATCAGCAAGCTTAGCTAGATGTTTCAGTACCAAAAACTCAGGATCTACTTTACCAACTAGCTCAAGAACCTGTTTGAATTGTGCAATAGCCCAAGAATCATCGAATTTCGCGGAGCTGAACCACCAACCAAAAGTAGCAATTTCACTGACATAGGAACTAGGGTCAGCTGAACTACGTACTGAGTCAATACGCTTTTCCCAAAGCAATTGAAGCCGATTAAGGATTTCTGGATCTATCGCGTCTTTTGTGTTGTCGAGGCTTCGCCCTACAAATCTGAGAGCGTAACTACGCAACGCATCAGAAGCTAATTCAAAAAACCGAGCCAGTAATCCTTCTGGCTCATCCAAATTTAGCTTTCCACGCCAATATAGGGTCATCAAGTGCTCAGAAAGACCTTCATCAGGATGTGTCAGTTTTGGTGTTTCAATCAAGGCTGAGGCGATCTGTTCGACTCTATAGCAGTATTCTTCACGCAATACATCGAAAACGTTGTCATACACATTAGAATTCGTAATGTAGCTTTCCCAAGCAGCACGTCGCATATCGCTGAAAATCTCATCTTGTGGGAAAATTTTCCCTATACTCTGAATTGTCCAGTGCGGATCTAGTAAATTTAGCCAAGGTAACCACTCACCATAAACTGTGCGGATTGCAAGGGATGGCTCTTTGTCTGGGTTAAGATGCTCATCAAGTACCAGCGGTACTTCAGGCATATTGTCAAAACCCTGCTCCAGTCGCTCTGCTCCCTCAGATATTTGCTCAAAATGGTGTCGAATCCAGAGGGCATAGCGAACAACTGCACGCAGGGCTTCCCCACGAACTGTATTAATCGCGAGTTCACTGGGATTATTATTAAAGCCATGGTAGCCCATTTCTCTTTCAGGGGTGGGGTCTAGATGTTGAGTTAGAAGACTGAGCGTATTCCAAACCTGCTCGCGTAGATTATACGGAATTCCAATTTTATCAACTGTCAATCCGACTTCAAACAAGTCTGCCACTGTTCGGCAAGGTTCGAGCCAATCCCTATTGGAATTGTTATCAGTTGTCTGAAACTTTTGAACTTGCTCAGACTCCTGGGCTAACCAACTGCAGAGACAAAGAACAGATGCCCAATCAAATTCTTTTACTTCTTTCTGTTGTCCTGACTGATTATTTAAAGCTTGGCGCAGCCCTCTAAGCAGGTTCGTTAGGTATATTGGGTGCAAACCTTGGAACTGAGCGGATGCTTGTGCATAGCGTTGAGGATTTTTTTCAGCAAGCCTTGCCAGAGCAGATCCTAACCCTTGTCGTGATGGTTCTTCAAAGGGATCTGTAGAATTTTGCTCCCATGTTCTGAGAAAGGAAACGAGTTCCTCAATACTCATTGATTCCAATTCTAAATCTGTCTTTGGACTTACAATGCCTAAAATTTTAACTTCACCTACTCCTCCAGAAACAATTTTTGAAAGTTCAACAGCACCAAACTCATTGATTAGCTGGTCATAACGTTGTTGCCACTGTGTTGGAAGGCTGTCTTTTAGTAGTGCAAGCTTGTTCCTTTGCCAATATCTTATCCACTGAGCTTTTTTCTCGCGCTCCTCTAGCCAAGACAAGTCAAGCTCAGGAACTTCAATCCATCTAAAAATCTTCTCTTGCTCCTCCCTAGGAAGTTGAGCAAAATGCTCTTTGAGTAAAAGTGCATATTCATAATCCTCGTAAGAACTGGTATCTATGAAACGCTTACAGTCAACCAGCCTTTCAATAAGTAAATCGGGGTTTGCATTTGGGAACTTACGAATTAGGTAAAGTGCAATGCGATGAAAAATTCGCCAATGCCGTTGTTCCAGAGTAAGGACTATAGCTTCCATTTTCGCAGGCTCGTTCTTGATAATCTGCTCTGCGGCATCTCTGACTGCTTCTACCAGAAGTTCTTTAACCTTATAGGGATGGCGATTTCGAGGGTGATTCTCAATGGCATATCGCCAGTAAAGCGACCTATCCTCCCAGATGGGTGAGTTTTTCTGCAGTTGTTCAATTTCTTCATCGCGGTGGGAGAACTTAATGGCATCAAATAGCAGAAAACCCAACATCTTTAAAACATCTGTTTCATCTTTACCTGCTACTTTCACTAATTCCGGTATGTACTTTTTGAGAATCTCTTGATAGTGCCAGTTATCCAACCGTGTTCGCGGTTCGGGGAGGGGACGATAAACGATGCTGTTGTCTGCTTTCCCATTATTCACATCAGGGTCTGGCATAACAAAGAGTAGCGTTCGAGCTAAGTCTAGTGCCTTTTTGACTCGACCACCCTTGGCAAGATGTACTATGAAAGCACCAATTTTCTCTGCAAGTAAATTTAACGAGTATGATGATTCAACCCAAGTTTTAACTTTACTAACTAGTTGCACCGCTATTTCAGGGGGCATCTGAAGTGCAGCGTCAACAAAGTCTTCATAGACACTGGGATTATTTGTTTCTATTTCTTGTGCAATTTCCAACACAGCATCCGGTTGGTAAGCAGCTATGCGTGCTAGATAGCGAGACTGAGGCCACATTAGGAAGCTAACAGTACCTTGGCTTGCATCTTCAATAACTTGGGGAGGATTCTGGAAAAAACCTTTGTCCTTCAATGGCTTAATCCACTTTGGATTTTGTAGATGGTTGAAAAAGTAACTGAAATGCTGAGGGTGAATCAGCAATGCCATAGCTTGTTCAAACTGTTTAGGATTAGCTTCTTTTAAGATTTCATCGAGTTTATCTACAGTGTCGTAAAACTTTTGAGAAACTGCGGCGAGAAATGACTCGAATACCTCAAACTGCTGGCGGAGTTTCTGCTCATAGGAAGCTAGTTTATCTTTACCACTATCGTGGGTGTTCTCCATAAACCATTCTGTTACTTCCCACCAATGATCGACTATAGGAAGCAATGTATTGCGGATAGGTTTATTTTCAGAAATACATGACTCAAAAAAGCGAATCGCTTTTTCCTTGTTATTTACACTGACTGCTATATGTTTTTTAAGGAGTTCTTGTATATTATTAAAAATTTGAAGCGGAATGGGAATGTCTCCGTCATTTGAAGGTGCTTCATTCAAGCTAAAGCCACTACTTTGCCAAATGGCTAAAAGTTGATCTACTTCATCTTTATAGTTAAGCCTTTCGCCACTCTTTTCATTAGAGATATAATCAGGCAACCGATTACGTATCTCACGAACAGCATGAGACACAAATCGTAATCTCCCACGAACTGGTCTTTCAAAAATTAAGCAAACTGCACCCTCATAAAGTTCTGCCAAAGGGGGAGCCTGTTCATTTAACCAAGCACATATCGACATACGGGTAGATGTCCAGTGTGCTGGTGGTATTGGAGGTAGATCAGACAAGATAGGATCTGGCTGTTTATTAAATTCCATAACTTATGGGAGCAACGCGAAAAAGTGAGACCCGAGCCTCGATGTAACTTTAATAGCTTTTTTAATCGATTTACATTAGTACAAACACTGGATAAACTAGTGATTCTATTCACTTCATTATCAATAAATCACTTTTCTTAAGAAGAAAAATCAACTCTCACAAAATTGTATTGCGCCCATAACTTATTTAGCTTAGCAAAAATAACCGCAATATTTATCTCTAAAGACCGTTCAATCATTTAGTTCTCCAGAACCAAAAATTAACTTCAGGTAGCTTTGATTTCTGCAATAGCTTCTTTATCGCTTTAAACAGTCTTTCGAGAAGCTCTGCTTTCATCTCGCCTCTCAGTATAACATAGTAACTTTTTTATTTTAATACTATTGTACTAAATTAGAGAATGCACAGTAAAGTATAGCGCGATCGCCTACTCCCTAAACCTGATATTAAGTTATGTAAATTGGAACAGTACACTACTCAGTTAGGGATTTCCAAGAAATAAATTATCCAATCTTGTAGTCCGGAGAGCAGCGCCGTGCGGGGGTTTCCCCCCAAACCCACTTCCTGGGGACCCCAAAACCCCCCGTTGAGGCGACTGCGGGGCGTCTTCGCCCGTTCCTTATGCGTCGCGATCGCAACCCCGCACCACAAGAAATTTTGGGAGATTTTTTTATTTGGAAGTCTCTTACACATCTGACCAACCCCAATCCAACGTCAATCCTATTTCTCTTTCATAAAGACGATATCAATCTTCTTACAAGAGCAGCGCTTCCATCTGTGTCAACAAAGATTCTAGTTTCTTCCGTTTGCCAGGATTATCCAACACCTTTGACTTTTTAATTTTTTTGTAGGTATCCTCCATCCGCTTAGTCAGTTCCCCACTTTCAAATGCATTTATACCACTGCGCCAAGTACTTTAAGCCTGCTGCCACTGCGGTTAACTCATCTTGCAGCGTGGGCAGTGTGTTTACTTCTTGCTGACTGCTGACTCAATAGCAATTAGCTTTTGCTGTTGTTGCGGTTGTTCTATTATATCCTAGAGCGCTTTAAAAAAATTCTCAAAAATAAAAGTAGAGAGTGAAATTTAAAATGTATAGTGAATCGCAGCTATTAAATTTACTCTTATCTAAGAAAAAGAATATGCTTGAAAAAGCAATTGGTCGTTGTCTAATTGAAGTTGAACGTTTCTTTGTAACTGATATATCATCATTTTTAAAATATAGCCGATTTACTGAAGAGGAGTTTTTTTCTTATAATTCATGTGCAGTCCAACTCTACTTTCAAGACAACCTAAATCATGCCTTAGCCGTATATGAAGAACAACTTTCTATAGTTGTATTGCCTGAAGTTCTATATGAAAATGAATTTGATAAGGGCTATCGACTTTCACAGATAAACAAATTAGTCTCAAAAGAACTCGCAAACTGTCTTGGAAAAGTCTGTAAGGATGTTCGGATTTGGACTCTTTGGGAAGAGTTTGAGTCTGAAGAAGCTAAAGAAGTTGCTGTTTCATACCTGTTGTCTAATGACTGTGAACTATTTTATTGTATTTACTTACATGATGATTTGAGTAGTGACTATCTATTGCTAGAAAAAGATATCGATAAACAAAAAGTAGCTAGCTGTTTTTCTTTGGCACTTGGAGATTATATTGGCTTTAAACGATAACTTACTTCAATCAAAAGTACCCCTCAAAGTTTTGCTTATCGAAGACACAGAGGAGCCCCAACAAATATTGACGTTGAGCCGAGATAAGTATAAAAACCTGCATTCCGGATCTAGAAACACCTGCTGTTTATAGCTTGTAGCGATGCGATAATTTCTTTAACCGAGCAGTATTGAGTCAGGGGGATCGATAGGTATTTAAAAACACAGCAAATCACTTTTCAAACAACCTCTAAGGCACTGTAAAATACCCGACTTCTCAAAGAAGTCGGGTATCTGAGCAAATTTAGCTTAATCGGTCAAAAGCCCCACGTCCTACCGAAAGTGGCGTCAATCCTATTCCTCTACACCAACAGCAACTTTCTTGGTATAGTACTCGGTCTTGGCGTATACGCTAAGAATGCTTTCACCAACCTCAAAAAATGTTCCTTCTTGCTCATCTTTGGAAAACTGCAAGTTTGGGTATTTGACAGCTAGTTCATCTGCAGTGGATGCTTTGGCTTGCATTTCGTCTGGTAACAGACCTGTAGAACCGATGTAGAATACTAGAGGACAAATTTTGTCGCGATAAATTCTTTCTACATACGCCTCTAATTTTTTATCTGCGGCTGTTAAAGCCGTTACCATTTCTTCTTTGCTAATTGGTTTCCCTTCCCACCGATCTTGCAAGACTCGCACCAGATTATCAGCACCCACTCTTGCAAGGATTGCTGTCACGACACCATTTTTCTCTAATCCTAAGAAATCATCAAAAATGGGTTTCATAAACTCATCCACTTTTGTGATTTTTGTACGGGATGACAGTTGCTTGTGGCTGTAGGCGGTATTTTCCTTGAGAGCAAGTTCAAAGGTAGGTTTTTGGAAAATCTCTCCAGTGTCTTTGTCATAAACCTGATACATCCTGTCAAGGAACTTGTTTGCAGAATGCAGTTTGCTGAGGTTGAGAATTTCTTGGCTTCCAATATCGATTTTATAACTGACTCTAGAATCAATAGTGCCAGTTGCTAGGGCTGTATTGATATCTGTGTATTCGTTGGTGGTTGGAAAGTTAATGTAAAGGCTTTTTGAAAGATAGTGCTTTTTCAATTCTTCCAACTGTTCTGGTAAAAAGATATCTGACTCCTCTTTTAGATGAGCAGAAATGATACTGGAAAGAACTTTGATTTCAGCTAACTGGTTGAATAAACCATCGATACTGCTGTAATATCCCTCAAAAGGTACTAAAGGTAAATTATCTAGGTTAATAGTATACTCATCGTGAAAGTCAAATTCTTTGGCAGGAGAATTACCTTTTTCCAACACGCCTTGTTCTTTCAAAGCTTCAAAAGCTTTCTTGCTGCTGATTTTTACTTGCAGTGATTTCACGTTGAGGTCGCCATCACTAACGATGGTGTAATTATTAAAGGTAGCTAGGTCATTCACTAACAATCCTGCAACTTCAATGATTGGGGTTTTGTCTTCTGCTTTCACCAGCCTAACTTTACGAGTGACAAGCATATTGACTGTGGCGGTGTTGTGGTTAATCTCAAACGACCCCATACCAATATAGTCAGTTTTATCTATATATTCAGTTGTTAACCAAGGCTTGACAAGATTGCCATTTTCATCTCTGGAACCTTTAACTCTTTTGATTCCTTTTCTTTGATAATTTTCCTGCAAGTGCTTGAAGTTAATAATGATGCTACTACGATGTTCTTCTAAAATTTTAATGAGTTCTAACAAGGATGTTTTCTCATTCACTTTCACTTTATCTAAGATTTCATGCTCGCTCAAGACCTTAGGATAGAACAGTGCAATGTCAATATCTTGTGCAAAATCTGCAACTTGCTCGTTTGTTAGGGCTTTAGCATGTCTTTCAGTTAAAGTCGCATCAAAGGTACTTGCGATCGCATACTTAGCAGTATTTAAGTTTCCTTCCGCCAAATTTGCTTTTGCAAAAGCGTACACTGACTCATCATTTTGAGCCACGGGTACATCTAATTGCTCGTAAGCCTCTTTGGAAATTTGCTTGTATTTATAAATTTTTGCCTCATCATCTGCTTTTAAGCCACAAATTTTTAAAGTCCCTGTTGTCCCGTTAATTTTCTTAGCACTTTGAGAGAAAAGAATTTGATAGCTGTAATCAGCAGCTAAAGGTTCTTCTATCGCTGGTGCTACCGAACTACCTAGTAATTTAGAAGTGCTGTAAATAGCGTTGTAAACTTCTTTGACATCACCTGCTTTAATACATACACCAGAGACAAGATTGGCAATCTTGGAAAGAAGTTTAAAGTCAGATGAATGGGAATAAGCAATGGTATTCACAAAAACATCTTTGCCTTTTAGTTCTTGGCAAATTGTCTCTAGAGCTTTTGCTTCCGCGCTGGGGCTAGTGTCGTTCGCATAACCATCGCTGTGGAGAGTGATAGCAGTTAATTCTCCCTCTTGTATCATTGATTTTGCCATCTCCATAGATTGAGAGATGCACGTTGCGTAAGTTGCGCGAATTTGGCGAATGGCTTCTAGGTAGGGAGAATTTTGTTTCATCACTTCTTGAATGGGAATTCGTTGGAAGTGACAGGTGACATCGCCTTTAGAAGAGTAAGAGATTAAGGTGATAACTAACTGGAAATTGATGTATTCATCAAGAGTCAGAAGTTTAATCAAAGTGTCTTTTAATGCTTGAATGTCACCGTACATCGAACCAGAGCGATCGATGATAATGATGCTATGGGCTACGGATTTTTCCGGAATATCGCCTGGTTTTCTTTCTAAGTAAAGTTTATCCACTAGATAATAAGCTTTTTCTTTACCCGCAAAATTGTACAGAGTAAATTTTGTTCTGGTGTTTTCAGTGGATGTACTGTTATTTTGAGTGGGTTTTGCACTGTTGTTTTTTGATGATTTCTTTGCCATATTTATTCTTTCCCCGATAATGGTAAGCTAAAGTAACAATTCGGAAGTTTCAGGTATAAAGTAAAGACATAGAGAGTGTCTTTTTTATCCTTCACACTTTATCCTTCATCTTTTCCTGCGGTCACCCTGGATAATACGAGTTTCTTGAAAAGCTCGTAATTTAAGGGTAAACACGTAGTTTTTTTGTGCAAAAAGCTATGCTAGTTTAATTGGCATGGTAAATGCAGATATTTGTAGAGCGAAACGAACAAAGAGAAGAACTTTGGTAATCTTCTGCGGAGAGAAGGGTTGGGGATGAGGGCTATCCTGTATTTATATAGTACAATTGTACTAAAATAATGTCAAGTCAAGAAATTCTTCTTTGAAAAACTGAGTGGCTTTTTCGCATGTTATAACCGAGAGAATCACGACTCAGCCATTGTTTTGATCATGACAATAGTGCAACTAACATCCAGAATTGAAAGTGTGAAGGTCTACTCTGCTGGAGCGACAGTTACCCGGATTGCTGAGTTCCCTCTGATACCAGAAAAATTACCAGAACAGGTAGAAATTGCTGAACTCCCTCTCAGTCTTGAGGATAGCAGTGTTAGAGTAAAAGTGGAAGTCGAACGGGGCGCAGCGCCTCTTGCTAACGATGTTCGTATTGGTCTAGCCGTTCCTCCACCTCGAGAAATACCAAATCCGCCTCTTGATGAGGAAATACGTGCTGCGACTGCTTGCGTCCAACAGCTAGAGAACCTCATCACTCTTATTGAGAATGAAATTGAGGTGTTAGATAAGTTACACGTACCCAACCGTCCCAAAGAAGAACCGGGTAAAGCTCCTCCTCCTTCTCCAACAAGCGCACGCCTTGCACTGGCAAATTTTAGTGACGAGCAAATTCGCCTCCGCCTTCAAGAAGCGCGAGAAAATAAGGAAAAACTGAGGTTAGCTCGAGAAAACTTGGCAGACTTGAAACAAAAGCAGCATTTGGCTTCAAGTGCAAAGGATGCTCGACCAAACGAGCTTCGCAAAACAGCTATAGTTAGCTTGAGTTATGAAGGGGAAGCTCTTGAGACTGAGGTCGGACAGTTAATCGTAGAATATTTTGTTCCTGGCGCACGTTGGACACCAACTTATGTGTGTCGGTTAAATAGTGCTGAATCTAGTGCGTCTATTGCAGTGCGATCGCTCTTATGTCAGCGCACGGGTGAAGATTGGTCTGGAGTGCGCTTGGAGCTTTCTACTGCAGAACCATTGGCTTGGTGTGCGCTACCAGAGTTACCATCCTTACGACTTGGCAAAGCTCAACCCGTGAGTAAAAAATCGGGGTGGCGCAGACCTCCAATTGGTGTTGAAGCCCTTTTTGAGGATTACGACCGACAACAGGAGGCTGCACTACTTGCCAGCATACCTGAAAGTGCGATTCCAGATGATTTCTCATCAGTGTATGTTCCACCTCTGACACACGTTCATCCTTTAAAGCCACAGTTAGAAACTCTTGAAGAAGAATTTGAGCGGGGCTTTTCTGCACCCGGTGCTGTATATGGTGCTGCGTATGGTGCTGCATATGATGAAGACCAAGCGCCTCAAGATCGCACCAGCTCGATTCCTATTGAAGAATTGCAACTCAGTACAGCAGCATTAAAAGCTCTCAAACGCGCTCAAATTAACACTGTTGCGGATGTATTGAACTTAACACAAGAAGATTTACAACAAATCCAATATTTGAGCCAAAAGTCTGCTCGAGAGTTGATTAACGCCTTACAACAGCGTTTGGGTATTACTCTCCCGTCAGAAAAGAATGAAGACATTGCAGTTCTCAAGAGTTTGGAGAGGCGAGGTACACCAGCACCATCACCAGCACCAGAATTTTTAACTCGCAGCAGGGGACTGAGCCGACCCCCTCTCAGTAAAAGCGATCGCCAAGGGTTCGATTTACTCCTAGCATATAATATGATGCGATTGGGCGGAGCTAATAACCATGCAAAGCGCGGCAAATTATCTATTGAGCAACAAGAGGAAGTTTATTTAGAAAGCCTCAAACGCCACCAAGTTGTAGTGAATTTTAATGTCTTGGAAATCGTACAACAAGCCGTCAATGATGCCCAAAGTTGTCTTGGGACAACACTTCCCCCTGGTGGGATTAACGTGCGAACCGTAGCTGGGTCTTTTGATTATGCCTACCGTGCAGACGGACGAGTAGATGTTCCTTCTGATGGGCAATTTCATTCTGTGGCATTGACCTGTAAAACAACGGATGTAGACTTGCGGTATATAGTCGTTCCCCGTGAAGATACCAATGTCTTCCGAATTGCCCAACTTCGCAATCCCTTGCTAGCACCGCTACTTGCCGGTTCTGCGGATGTTTACGTAGATGGTGAGTATATTTTATCTACTAATATTGCTACAGTGCCCCCTCAAGGACACATGGAACTGGGGCTTGGGGTTGAACAAAGCATTAAGGTTGCTCGGAATACGTCTTATCAGGAAGTGCGATCGGGTGAAACGATAGTTGCTTTCAACGAACTGCGCCATCTTATTAAAATTGATATTAACAACTTGATGTCGAGGAACGTAAAAATAGAAGTGCGGGAACGCCTTCCCATCCCGGCGGAAGGTGCTAAAGTTGATGTCCAAATCGAACGGGTTACACCTGTTTGGGAGAAGTACAAACAGCAAGAACGTTCTGCACCCATAGTTGGGGGTTACCGTTGGTTGGCGGAAGTTCCAGCAAAAGAAAAAGAAAGTTTATCCGTTGAGTATACTATCAAGACTTTTGTTGATAGCGAACTTATTGGTGGAAATCGGCGAGAAGGGTAAGAGGGATTTTTGACAAACCGCATCAGGCGCAAAGAACACACAGGAGAGGAACACACAGAGATCATGCAAGCGAGTGAAAAATTAAAGCACAGAATTCAGCCATTAACGATAGATGCTCCCGTCTCTTTAGTGACTTTACTAGAAGACCGAGCACAGGTAAGACGAATTGGTAAAGTTAATTTAAATCAGGGATTGTGGCGCGTTAAAGTAGAGCAAGTAGCTCCCGTACTTTCAGATAAATCGCTCCGTGCTGAGTATTGCAGTGAGCAGCGAGAATCGCGGATCGACGATGTACGCGTCCGCCGTCAAATGCTTGTTAAAGAAGCAGAACGACCCGAAGAATTCCAAGCTTTGTATGCAGAATTTAGAGCGCTTTTGCAATCTTTTAACAATACTTCTGAAGACCGCCAACACTTGGAATCTTGTTTTGAAAGGGTAAATACTATTCTGACGAAAAGTTTGCAGGAATTACCTGTAGATGCGATCTGGGGACAAATCGATCCCAAATCTTGGCGCGAACAGCTATCCATCCTATTTAAACAGTTACGGGATCTGCGTGGGGACATTTTGACTAGCTACCATACTCAGGAACATTTGAGCCAGCAGATTGATGATTTAATTGCCAGAGTAGACGCTTTGTCTCGTCCCGATCGGATCTATTCTGCTTACATAGAAGCAGATTTAACGATCGCTCGCTCGGGTGAATATGAAATTGCTTTTGACTATGTAGTCCCTAATGCCATGTGGCGTCCCTGGCACCAAGCACATTTATTATTAGAAGAACAATCGAGTGTTTCTTTTCGGATGGATGGTTGTGTTTGGCAACGCACGGGTGAAGATTGGAACAATGTCGATCTAGTATTTTCCACAGCACGAGCATCTTTAGGAACTGAGCCGCCTCTACTGAGTGATGACCAGTTAAAAGTGCAGGAAAAATCCCAGCAAATTGTGATTGAAGCCAGAAATCAAAAGATTCAGACAACAGGTTTGGGAACAGGAGCAACCCCGCCTTCTCCAGCTACGCCTGCGACTGTTGAGATACCCGGTGTTGATGATGGCGGAGAAGTTCGCAATCTCCGCTCTCGCAAAAAGGCGACAATTCCCTCTGATGGTCGCCCCTATCGCGTACCAATTTTTTCTTTCTCCTCAGATGCGTTGGTAGAGTATATCTTGATGCCAGAAGTTGCCTGTCAAGTTGTTTTAAAGAGCGAACAGACAAACACAGCAAAATTCCCCATTCTTGCGGGACCTGTGGATTTAGTTCGTTCTACAGAGTTTGTGGGTAAGACATCCATAGGATTTATTGCTCCTGGTGAAAAGTTTGCTATGGGATGGGGTCCTGATGGAGCTATGCGGGTACAGCGTACAATCAAGGAGAAAAAAGAACAAGACCATCTCACTAAATGGAATCAGCTGACGGAAACTAGGACATTATTTCTTTCCAATATAGGAGCAGAGACCAAGGTCATAAAAACGATTGAACGCATTCCCGTCTCGGAATTAGAGCAAGTGAAGGTAGAGGTTATTGCAAACAAAACCACAAACGGTGTGCAACCTGATGACAACGGTTTTTGTACTTGGAACTTTACTCTTGAACCTTATTCCCAAATGTCAGCAACTCTTGTTCATAGGATATCAGCTGCTCCGGAAGTGCAAGGATTGTAGGCAATATTCCTCGATCGACCCTGTTTTGTCATTCTAGAGAGAGAATAATTGAAGCGAATTCTATTCGCTGCTATACAAACAAAGTCCCTTTGGGTTCGCCCTCCGGGTTCGCCCTATCTCCTTACGGAGACGCATCGCGTTGCGAAGCTATGCCCGCAGGGCTATACGGGTTCGCCAGTCGCCAGGGCGCGGGAAACCCGCCTGCAGCGCTGGACTCACCGCCTTCGCGGACTAAAATTTATTACCTATGCCGTGTCTGAGCGATCGCTTGTCGCCAAGAGTCTAGTAGTGTTAAACGACGATCGGCGCTAATTGTTGGCTCAAACCGTTTCTCAACCTGCCACTGCTGCACAATTTCCGCTTCGCTTTCCCAGTAACCAACAGCTAATCCTGCTAGATAAGCAGCTCCCAAAGCAGTCGTTTCTGTGATTTTTGGACGGACAACGGGAACACCCAAAATATCAGCTTGGAACTGCATCAGCAGATCGTTGCGGGAAGCACCACCATCTACCCGCAGTTCTGAAAGATCGAGGTTAGAATCCTGACGCATTGCATCAATCACATCAGATGTTTGATAGGCAATACTTTCTAGCGCTGCACGGGCAATATGGGCACTGGTTGAGCCGCGACTTAAACCTACAATCGTACCGCGAGCGTAGCTGTCCCAATAAGGTGCGCCCAAACCAACAAAGGCAGGTACAAAATACACACCATTGTTATCGGGAACACTGCAAGCTAACGCTTCCACATCAGCGCTGTGCTTAATAATTCCGAGCCCATCGCGCAACCATTGCACAACTGCGCCGGCAATGAATACGCTGCCTTCTAAGGCATAATTGGTTCGTCCACTTATGCTCCACGCGATGGTAGTTAGCAGCTTGTGATTGGATTGCATCGGCTTATTACCTGTATTTAGCAGCATAAAGCAGCCCGTACCGTAAGTATTTTTTGCCATGCCACATTGCAACGATGCCTGCCCAAAGGTTGCAGCCTGCTGGTCTCCGGCAATTCCAGCAATGAGAATGCGGCTACCTAGAAGACCTTCGGCTGTATAGCCATAGACTTCTGACGAACTCCGTACTTGGGGAAGAAGAGAAGGGGGAATATCGAGAATGGACAATAATTCCGAGTCCCACTGCTGGGTGTGAATATTGAACAACAACGTCCTGCTAGCATTAGTTACATCTGTAATGTGGAGTTCCCCCTGAGTGAGTTTCCAAATCAACCAGCTATCGACGGTTCCAAATGCCAGTTCTCCACGCTTGGCTTTTTCACGAGCGGATGGTACGCGATCGAGCAACCACTTGAGTTTAGTACCGCTAAAGTAAGCATCGATCACCAGTCCCGTTTTTTTCTGGAATGTTGTCTCATGTCCTGCAGCCTTAAGTTCCTCGCAGTAAGCAGCCGTGCGGCGATCTTGCCAAACGATCGCATTATAAATTGGCTTGCCTGTTTTTCGATCCCAAACTATCGTGGTTTCGCGTTGATTGGTAATGCCAATAGCCGCGATATCTCCAGCTTTGATACCAATGCGAGCTAAAGCTTCATTCGCAACACCAATTTGGGAAGACCAAATTTCATCAGCATCATGTTCTACCCAGCCTGACTGCGGAAAGATTTGTTGAAATTCTTTCTGAGCAATGGTTAGGATCTCGCCATTTCGGTCAAATATAATAGAGCGCGAGCTGGTGGTGCCTTGATCGAATGCCAGAATATATTTAGTCATGGGATACATCTCGAATGTGTTTGTGATAAGAACGAGGTAAAAATTTTGATTGAGTATCAGAGAATTCCAACTTAATTGGCATTGTAATTCTTAAGTATAAAATTCAAAAATTCAAGATTTCAAACTTTGATTCTGGATTGCCTAGAGCGTGAAGTTAATTCATCCTTAACGAATGTAATGCTAGTTAATCCATAAAAACTAGTACAGTGCGGCAGAAATAACCCTATCATTAGTATTGATACAAAAGCTTCATTCATAAAATATTTTTGACTTAAGTTACGTTTTGTAAATGAGTGTTTTTTCAAAGAAAACACTCTATTTTTTCGTATTTTTACGGTTATCAATTATAATTTTAGTTCATTATCCTGTTAATTAAAGTATTTTTCGAGCGTGAGTGAGAGTTAGTAGATCCTTGAGAGAACGGGTAGCATCGCAATTTTATAAAAATGCCAAGCGATGTTTGCAATCGCAACTATACAGATGAGGCTCCCAGAAAACGAGTTTTTACAATCTCCGATTCATTCCCATTTTCCAATAACGCTAATTACCTCGTCTACTATTTATGTCAAAACAAACTCCTTCCGACTTGTCCAATGTACCTCCCTGTCCGCGAACTTACCTAATTCCTTCAATTTTAGTGACTCTGCTGGCATTCCTACCGCTTGGAGTAGTCGCTCTTGTTTTTTCATCTCGAGTTGAAAGCAAATATTATCAGGGTGATTATGAAGGCGCTCAATCTGCTTCCAATACAGCTAAAATCTTTTGTATTGCCGGTACTGGTGTTGCTGCTTTAGGCTATTTATTTACATTCTCCATGATAGCCTTGATTGGCATTCCATCTTTCATGGCAACTAGGAATAAAGCCAAACAGGCAGAAGCTAAAGTCATTACCGCTACTCTTAACAGATCGCAACAAGCTTTTTATGAAGAACATAATAAATTTGCTTCTACAATAGCAGATTTAAAAAGAGACATTCGCAATGAAACTGAAAATTATCGATATAGTCTCACTAGTGATGATACTAAATCAATAGTAAAATCTACATCAAAATTAGGTGATTTAAAAAGCTATACGGGAGCAGTTTTTAAAATTAAGAAAAAAATTTCAGGGAAAGATGAAATAATCACGATTACTCAAATGTGCGAGACTGAGAAACCATCAGTGATTGCACCTGCAACGCCTGAGTTAGTTGACCAAAATATTATATGTCCACCCGATTCTCATGCTCTACTCTAATGAAAAGTTAGCAATTTGGTTTTCACTCAAACCAAACTGGGTAAAATTGTGGAAGAGGTTGGCTTTATCTCCAGAAAGCTGTTGCCATCACGGGTAATGATAGTTACCGTTCCATCAGGGGAGGGAGCCATGCTTTGTGCTTTATGTCCTGCAAAAGTTTAATTTAGCTTAATCTTATGGAAGCAGACATCGAATAAATGTCACCAGGAGCGCATGACATTTGTCATTCCTACTAACGAGTCATCTTCCCGGAGTTCCTTGTAGTTTTTGAGAATTGATTTCTTGAAAGTCCCTCAGTTAAATTATGATGGTTTTTGGTTGTGCTTCAGCCCATGCAAAGTAACCTAATTTAGAGATTGATAATGGAGTCAAGGTCGAAGCAAGTCGCATATTTTTCCTTTGATGTCGTTACCGTTAATGGCCAAGGAGAATTCATTAACCAAGAACAGCGTCAAACTCAATACTTGACGGAAGCTCTCGGTAATGGTGTCACCTTAGAAATGGTCGCTATCCCCAGCGGTACGTTTATCATGGGTGCGCCTGAAACTGAAGAAGCAAGTGATGAGTGCGAACGTCCCCAGCATCAGGTCACCGTTCCACCCTTTTTCATAAGTAAGTATCTCATTACCCAAGAGCAATGGCGAGTTGTCGCTACTCTTCCACAAGTGAATTGCGAACTTGACCCCAATCCGTCTCGATTTAACGCGAGCGATCGCCCGGTAGAAACAATATCATGGTACGAAGCTGTAGAATTTTGTGACAGATTATCAAAATACACCGGACGTACTTACCGTCTTCCAAGCGAGGCAGAATGGGAATACGCTTGTCGTGCTGGCACAACAACTCCTTTCCACTTTGGTGAAACAATTACTACCGAGCTAGTTAACTACAATGGTGTTTACACTTATAACGATATTCCTCAAGGAAAATACCGGGGAGAAACGACGCCTGTAGGCAGTTTTGGAGTAGCGAACGCTTTTGGATTGTACGATATGCACGGATTACTTTGGGAATGGTGTGCCGATCGCTGGCATGAAAACTATGAAGGTTCGCCAACAGATGGTAGTGCTTGGTTAAATTCTAGGGATAACAGCAGAGTGATACTGCGTGGTGGTTCGTGGGACTTTACCCCGTGGTTTTGTCGTTCGGCTTTTCGCTTCCATCTCGAGCCAAAGGACAAGGGTAATAATATTGGGATTCGAGTTGCGATCTCAAATCAAGAGTTTTGAATCAAGCTCCTGGGTTAAAATAGTCCAAAAGGCGATCGCCTGAATCAGCACGAATTAAAGCAACAACGATATCAGGTAAAGTTGCCAAGTTCGGATAAATCAGATAGCGCGGTTCCCAACGAGGATGGAACTTATCCTTATACATGTGCAATCCTTGGAAATTATAAAATCTTTCCAAATGATTGTATAGATAGTGCAAAACTTTTTCCAATCGTCGCGACTCCTGCGTTTTACCTACTCCAGCAAGCGCCGAAAGACCGATGTTAAATCCATCGTAGCCTTGCTCTTTGTAATGTTGAAACATAGAAATAAATAGAAAGTCCATAGTTCCATGCTCGGCAGACTTTCGATATCGCATTAAATCAAGAGTCATTTCATTGAGTTGGTACTCTGACAAGATATTGGCAAAAGCGACTATTTCACCTTGGGAAGATAAAACTGCGGCTATTTCACATTGTCGCAGGTAATCCTCATCAAACCAACCTAAAGAAAACTTCTTTTCTGAACCTTGTACCATTTGCAGCCATTCCTCGCTGACTGATTTCAATTGGCGCAAAAAGTTATGGTCGATGGGCGGTTGAAAAAATTGAACCTCATAACCTAGTTTTGTCATTCGATTGACTGAAGTTCTTAAGTTTTTTCCGGCTTTTCCCTGTAAGGTAAAGCTATGAAGATCGACTATAGCCTCTTCTCCTATCTTTAATATTTGAAATCCTAAAGATTTGTAGATGTCTATATTATCGGGCAGAATTTGGTAAAAGGCTGGATACCAATCATTTTGTTGGCAAAATATTTGAAAACTAGTAATGACTTCTTTGCAATCTTCAGGAGGTCCGATAGGGTCTCCTAAAGCAATTGCTCCCCGTCCTTTAGGAACATAAGCGATCGCACTCTTACCAGAAGGGCTAAAAAAGTAACTTTTATCACTTAATAATGTCAGTGCTGCTAAAGAAGACCGTCCATATTTTTCCACAATTTCACGTGCTTGTTGTCGTTCTCTTAAAGTAGCAGTGTTCCTAAGAAAAACGGGTCTTAGGAGCATAAATAGCGCATAGGTGATGGTACTTGCAGCAATAATATAGATAGAGTTGGCAAAAAATTCTCCAAATCGGGTTGTTGGTTGCAAACCTGCATTATCTTCTGTAAAAAACATTGCTAGAGTTTGACCAATGGCTTCACTCCAATTAAAGGTTTCCGAGAATTTTCCATCGAGTAAGTAAAACCCGATAGTCCCATACGCTAAGGTAAACAATAAAGCACCAAGCAAGACTTTTACACCCTGTGCGATGGACGGGCGGTCGGATCGCGCTTTAAAAAGATGGCGCATCAAGAGTAATTGTACTAATAAGACTCCCGATAAAAGGCTTTCTTCATAGTCCAATCCCTTAATTAAATGGCTGGCAATGGAAATAACAAGCAAACCAATTGTTAGCAACCAAGCAACACGTTTCCGTCGTAATAAATTAGTTGCAAGTGTCAGCAAAATAAATCCAGTCAGAGCAGCAAATATATGACCGCTAGCACGAATATCAAAGGGAAAAAACTCTTTTAACCAGTATGTGCGATCGTGCAGGTTGGGCGTTACGGCTGATACTAAATTGACGACTCCGACTAAACCCGTTAGGAACGCCGCACTCCAAAGTCCAATCCGATTTTTTAAGTCATTAATCATTTTCTTTTTTAAACTGTTCGCCTACATAGGATAGCGAATCTTTGAGATGCTTGTGAAAATAGTTCCACCCGACATCAGGACCCGATAAGCCATGCCCTCCAGGAAAAGCATAAAATACATTTTGTATCCCCAAATTGTTTAAAGTTGTATGGAAGGTTTTAGTCGATGCAAGTAAATTTGGATCATTTTGCCCTGCATCAAGATAGACTCTTAATTTCTTTCGCTCCTGAATTGATAACTTTTGCACAATTTGTTCGGGACTATTTTGCGGACCGCTATCATCGGTAAAATACCCGCTATGACTAAAGAAAATATTAAAATTATTTAGATGGCGTAAGCCAATGTTAAATGCTCCCCATCCACCTGAAGACAGACCTCCTATCGCCCAAAATTCAGGTTTGTTTAGAGTACGATAGCGTGACTTGACAACTTGTACGAGTTCCGAACCAATCAAAGTTCCCACTTTACCATTAGGTCCATCATAATAATCAGGGTCGAACAAAGGGCTTGAACCCCGTTTATCATTTCCATCGGGTGTAATCACGATTGAAGGGGGTAGTTTCTGACTTTTGTAGAGTTGATGTAAGACATTCGAGACTGCGTATTTATCATAATAAGCACGAGCATCATCATGACCTCCATGTAGAAGAAATATCACTGGATAGCGCTTTTGGGGATTTTTGTGATAATCCGGGGGTAAAATCAGACCGAATTGTCTTGCTGTACCCATAGCTTGACTGTTAAAAGTTTGTAACTGAAACTTCAGCCCCGTATCCCCCTGTTCTTGAGGTGGATCTAATTGTGGCGCACCCAATATAAATACGTACCAGTAACCCGCTGCAGTTAGAATGGCAAATGAACTGACAACGCCAATGAATACTTTGGATAATTTCATGGTTTGCTAGAACCTAAATTATCAGCTGCGTGTTGTATTTCTAAAATTTTAAACTGCTCCCCTACAAATGTTAAAGAATCCGCTAAGTGTTTGCGCCAGTAGCTCCATGTATGGCTTCCTGGAAACTGTCGAAATACATTATAAATTTTCTCTTGGCTTAAAACTTGACTAAATTTTTGAGATTCCTCAAGTTCTTCATCGGATTTTCCTGAATCTAAGTATACTCGCAAACGTTTTCGAGCTTCGGGTGGAATGCTTTTGATATAGGAGATTGGGCTGTTTTGCGGTCCACTCTTATCCCGAAAGTAACCACTATGACTGAATAAAATTGAGAAATGATTCAAGTTATGCAGTCCTACATTCACTGCACCCCAACCCCCAGAAGATAATCCACCGATTGCCCAAAAATTTGGAGTTGGTAGTGTACGATAACGGTCTTTAACGACTTTTACGAGTTCGTCACCAACTGCTGTAGATACTTGTCCGTGAGGACCATCAATATATGCGGGGTCCCAGTAAGGGCTAGAACCACGTCGATCGTTACCATCTGGTGTAATGATAATACTAGGTGGCAACTTACCTGTTGTGTAAAGCTGCTGTAATGTTGTTAAGGCATTTCCCTTTTTCTCTTTAAACCAATCATCAGGATCTCCATGTCCACCATGAAGGAGCAAGATTACAGGGTAGCGCTGATTTGGGTTTTCCTCATAGCCTGGAGGTAAAGAAATGCCATAAGTACGATTTCCCTCCATAGCCTCACTCCTATAGGTTTCAATTTTATACGTTAAAGGCTTAGCCAAGGCACTGACATTTAGTTGTGGAAGAACTGAAGCGGTCTGCGGAACTTTTTGGAGTGTCTGTGCTCTGACACCTATTACGTTGTGACAGCTTGCAAGAGCGAGCAGTGCAACTACCACTAGAATATTAATCTCTTTGTGGTTCATAAGGATAATAAATAAACTTGTTGTTGTAAATAATGGGTAATAGCGCGGTTTACCAATTCCGGACACTCTGCCATAACCAAATGCCCTGCTTTATTAAAATGCAAGTGAGTGGCGTTGATAAAACATCGTGCTAATTCGTCCCCCATATGACGCGTAAACATCGGGTCAAGACCTCCCGTAATGACTAAGATGGGAACGTGCAAATTCTTAGGTGAAGGGTAACGTGTAAAGAAGTCGTATCCCCAGAAGATTTCGAGGGCTTTGTACGCTTGAAAATCTTTTGGTGTTGGATTTTCTACAAAAAACTGTTCCATAACGCTGTGGCGGTAGGAGGTTGATAACCAATTAGAAATTTTTTGTACTTGCGGTAAATAATAGAGATATCTACCACCCCAAGCGAAAAACTTTATCAGTGGAATTTCCCACCAAGGCGCTAGGTTGTGAGTTCCACCTGCGATCGCAATTATGCCACTGACAGAGTTATGTTGAGCAAATTCCAAACCAATGGGAACTCCGTAGCTGTGACAGCAGAGTATCGGTGAGTGAATCTCAAATTGGTGCAATAATCTTTGTAAGTCCCGACGGTGCCGTCCAATGGAATAGCGAGAGTAAGGGCTAGACTGTCCGTGTCCCGCCAAGTCGTAAGCTAGAACTTCCCAGCCTTGATTTTGGGCAAACTCATACTGAGAACGAAAGTTGAAGCGATTACCCGTTCCTCCATGAAGAAAAACGACTGTGGGAGTTTTTCCCGGACTATAGCACACTTGCAAATGCACTCCTTGCCTCAGATGAATTGTAGAACCAGTTAAGATATCTTGAAAAGAGTCATGAGTCATTGGTCATGAAAAATGGTGCGACTAACGGAGCCACACCATTTCAGTAAATGAACACTTTCACAATAAGTCGAGAAAGTGAAGAACTCGGAAATAATTGAAATGTGCTCTAAACGATTGCGACTATTGGGTAGTAGACAACACAAACACTCTGTTTCATGCTCAAAAAACTCCAATTCAACTTCAGTTTGTTATTCAGCTTACTGCTTCTCGTTGTTTGCCTTTGGGCGATCGCTAACGAACTTCGCGAGTATAATTACCATAATGTATTCCAAGCTTTAGCAAGAATACCCAAACAACGCTTAAGTTGGTCGATTGTTTTGACTGCTTTGGGCTATTTAGTTATGGTTGGCTATGATATCTTAGGTTTCAGCTATGTTGGTCGTTCTCTTAGCTGGACAAAAGTTGCCTTCACAAACTTCATTAGCTCTAGTTTCAGCAATACCATAGGTTTTGCACTGCTGACTGGTAGTGCAATTCGTTATCGATTCTACTCATCCTGGGGAATATCAGCACTTGCTATTGCTCAAGTTATTGCCTTTACCAATTTCACTTTTTGGTTGGGAATGTTTGCTGTTGCTGGAATCGTGTTCGTTACTCATCCTTTGAAAATTCCCACTCAATTACATTTACCTTTTTTGACCGTGCGTCCTGTCGGTATTCTTTTCTTAATACTAGTAGGTGCTTATTTGCTGGCCAGTTTCTTTCTTAGACAACCAATCTACCTGCGCTCGCAAGAGTTTCGTTTTCCATCTTTAAGGATCTCCTTAGCACAAATAATTGTTTCTAGCTGTGACTGGCTTTTAGCAGCAGCAATTCTTTACGTTTTGCTTCCTACCAATATCCCCTTTTCCTATTTAGATTTTTTAGGTATCTATTTACTAGCTATGTTTGCTGGGGTTATTAGTAATGTTCCTGGTGGTTTAGGAGTTTTTGAAACTGTGATTTTGTTGATATTATCTTCTCAAGTTTCTGCCGCCTCAGTACTGGGTTCAATGCTTGCTTATAGAGGTATTTACTATTTCTTACCAACACTTTTAGCAGGGGGAATGCTGGGATTGCACGCAGTGAGATACGGCACTAAAAAATTAGGAAATAAAAGTAATAATTAAGACAAATATATGTGGTTCTTCAGTACTTGTTATGCTAAAATAACAAGTACTGAAGAGGGAACGGGGAACAGGGAACAGGGAACAGTGAAGAAAGAAAAAAGGTTCTTCAGTACTTTTTATGCTAAACTAAAAAGTACTGAAGAACCACATATTTATTGATTTGCAGGGAAAATATAGCGAAATTTTTATTTTTGTTAATGTGAATCGTCAATAAGTGGATGCCAACCTACTGTTAACTAAAGGAAACGAGCATTGTGAGAGTGTCTTTTCAACTATATTAAATATTAAGCTCTTTGGATAATAATAGAACGCCCAGTTTGGGTAGTTACAGTTTTAGTGAACAATCGCTCGATAAAAGGTGGTGCATTTTTGCGTCGGTCAAAAACAAATAACCAGCCTTCTTTAACTTCTATGCGTGCTAAATATTCATCTAACTGTTCAATTCCTTCCGCTTCCGGATCGCCCTTTTTATCCCGCCAAACTTTTAACTCAATTCCTAAAGTCGTTTTTCTATATCTCAGACACAAATCCATCCTGTCTCGTCCAATCGCGTATTCCCGCTCAATTTCATTTTGTAGCGAGTCAATTTCATCTATAAATACGATCAAAGGTCGGGGTGAAGCCTGCGCCCAAGCTCGTAAATAAGCTCGAATTCTCCGTCCGGGTTCTTCTTGATGGTAAACAGGTGCTTGTAGCTCTTTGGGTAATACATCTGCAATTGTATCGTGCCAAGTTCCAACAATCGCTAATTCTGCGGCACCTATATCATTATTAAACGCACTTCCGACTTCTGCCGATACCACCACTGCCGTGTAGCGTCCACTTAGAGTCAACTGTTGCGCCAGTGCTAACATTGCCGTTGTTTTACCTGTTTGCCGAGGAGCATGAACTACAAAATAACTCCGTTGTTGAATGAGATCCATTAAATCTGGCAACCGAGCAGTTGGCGATAGCATATAATGAATATCGTCTTGGCAGGGACCTGCAATGTTGAACCAACGAGGCATACGATCGTACAAGAGTGCGAATACGCTTTCAGTCTACCAATATTTATCTTCGCTCTACTCATAAGTCATTAGACACCACTCTCTTTTAAATAGAGAAAAAGCGGTAGGGCAATTAATGAAAAGACAAACAGATAGGTAACAAACCAAATGCCCACTACATCAAACTCTTGGTTGATATTGTTTAATCCAACATGGAATCGAATTGCTGGGTCTCGTTCCTCAACCCAACCTACATCTTCTTAATGATTCGAGCTTTCTCAATCGGGAATCGAAGATAGGTGCTATATTTGCCTGTTTTATGGCACTTTTCTGAATTTTTCACCAAAAATTTACAATTGGCTCACGAGTTACTCTCTTTTTACACGTATCCTAAAACTGTAGTCAAAAAGAGTCATTTGACTGACGAAGGCTCTGTCCTAAGCTGATGCGATTAAAAGCAGAGTAGGATTTATTAGGGGTGTTGTTAGCATTTTTACTCATTTCTCGTGGAATCAGAGATTTTTCAATGAAATTGAATCGAAAACTGGCAGCTATAATAGCTGGGACTACCTTAAGTCTGGGAGGGGTGACTGCATCTTTACTAGAAAATTCAAATTGGCTTTTAGCGTTACAACCTGCTTCTCCAACTCAACCCAAGCAAAACGTTAAGTTGCAGACAAGTTATACAATAACAAATAATCCCATTCCTGAACCTGTTAAAAAATCAAGCCTCTCAGTTAGCTTCAAAGAGATTGTACAAATTCCTGATAGTGGAACTGGAGAAAAAAAAGCGGCTCGTTTGAATATGCTTGTAGCTGAGATCTTGCACCTGTAAGGGTAACCCGCAGATCGGCGAATAAAGAGGTAAAAGTGTAACAAAGAGAAATGAAATAGGCTTAAGTACTATATTGTAATGAAATTATCTCAAGACGTTAGCGTTATTCCTGATAAATGCTTAGAGAACTATCAACCCAGATCTTTAAATTAAAATGATAATCGTCGAGAGGGGGTAGAGGCGGCTCCCGACGGGAGCCGCCTCTACCCTTATTTTTATGTTTGAAGTTGTATATGGGGGAAGTGGTCGCCGACGGCGACCACTTCCCTGTGACTTGCACCATAAAATGAGCTTTTAGCTCACATTATGCTTCACAAAGTAGATGTTCATTTTATGGGTCAAAAAAACGGTCAAAGTAGAAAATTCATTTCCCCATGTATTACACAGTAGAAATTTGTTAACCTAACGGTGTATTACATGGAAAGGGTGATGTTGAAACGGGATATTCAAGGGAAATTTACCCTCAAAAACGATGATTACCGTCAAATCCGCTCATTGAGACTAACAGATGACACATGGAAAGCATTGGGCATAGCTGCTGAATGCTTAGGAATAACTTGAGCAGATTATTTAGAAGAGATGGTAAAAAGCAACAATCTACCAAGTGTATTGAGACAATAAAGTCTTACACTGGCGTAGCCCCCAAGCCTTAATCTTACGTTAGCCAAAAAAACTGGATTGACAATAAAGTTTTACCTTGGGACGTTTGCCCATTCCTTTTTTGAGGAGCGAGCGTGACAATAAAGTTTTACACCAAGATGATTGAAAATGCTTTAAGTGATACGGCCCATCATACAAAATCCAGTCGCAAACGTACCAAAGTATGGATGGTTTCAGTGTAGGACTTTATTGTCTTGTGTACGACTTTATTGTCTTATGTAGAACTTTTTTGTTCTCATACACCAAGTAATACACGGGAAGAAGAGGGGAGTTTCCCATGTATTACACGGAAAGAGGAAAATCAAGATCAACAACCGCGTACACCGACACTGCCGAACATGGTGGAACTTGAAGTTTTACGCGACCAAGTATTACAGGAACTAAAATTAGGTAAACAAGCCCCTGGGTACAAAACAACCCAAAAAGCTCTTAATCAATACATCACTCTATTAAGCAAAAGATTGTAAATTTTCTACCTACTCCCCAACCTTATCTCGTTGTGGCTTGCGTTGTCCGACACTCCTACGCCCATTTTTCTTGGGAACTGCTTCAACATTGTTAGACTCAGTTGTTAAAGATATTACCTCGAATTGAGAACTAAGTGTATCTTGTGGCATTTCCTCGGAAACTACAGCAGTATCCTTCTTTTTCCGAGTTTGTCTCTTCTTAGGCTGAGTTTGTGATTCTGCGACCTCAGTCACAGCACTGGGTATATCCTGCGTCATTTCTTGAGTGTTCTGTGTAGCTTCAGTTACTACCACAGGAGATTCCTTCTTTTTTCGAGTTTGCCTCTTCTTAGGTTCTGGGCTACTAGCTATTGCTTCTGAAGTAGGAGTAGGAGTATTAGCCTGTAGCGTCTGTGCGTCAGAACGTTTTTTACGAGTAGATTTAGTAGTAGCAGTAGAAACAGGTGCAACAGTAGACTTTGACCCAGATGATAAATCTACAATCCCACCAGGAACAGAAGTCGAAGTCATCCCCATCTGTAACAAATGCCATAAATGTTCGCGGCGACTTTCCATGTAACAAAGTTTTTGTTCACCCTCAGTTGCCTCTATCGCCATCCGCTCACACTGAGCCAGCGAAAGAGTATGTTCATGCAATCGCTCCAAAGTCAGGGTATCACAACCATCGTGCAACGCCGCCGCTACTGCCCGAATTAACCAATCCTTCAACACGCCTACGCAACCAATAGAACGCTCATAGAAATAAACCCAATGCTGCATCAAAGCCGGAATATCAACCTGAAGGGGAACTTGCCTCAGCAGCGCCAGTAAAACTCCCTGAAAATCCTGCCTATCAAGTTCATGCTGAAACAAATAACGGGGGAAATGAATATCTAACCCCCGGCGTGATGCCTGTCCACTTAAATTGCGAAAATTCAAAAGTTCATAAGTGCCAATGAGAATATGCAGTACACCAGTCACATTCGTCATCGACTTAATCCAATCCAACTGGTCTAAAAGCTTACCACCACTAGCCCCACTACCAATCTTCATTAAATGCTGCGCCTCATCCAAAATCACAGCCTTAACACCGCGTTTACTCATTGCTTCTTCCAAAGCCTGACGCAGTTCAGGAGAATCATTAAACTGTGCCGTTTTACTTCTGCCACGCCCCTTTTTCTCCCAGGTTTGCTCGGCATCAATATCCACCATCATCCGCCGCTCATAAAATGGCTCTCCCAATAACCTCAGTGCCGTGCGGTAATAATCAGTACGATTAAACAACCCACCGTCAGGAGGTCGTGTTTCTACCAGTAACAGTGGCATTGGGGACATATTGCCATTGCGATAGCCAGACGAAAGAGAACCATTCTGGTCAACAGTAGTCCCATTTAAGCGTTTAGTAATCTGCCGAATCATCGTCGTTTTTCCCACCCCGCTAGGTCCATACACCAAGACATGGGCAAACCCCGCAGGTTCACGAATCGCACCCATCAGCAACATATCCACTTGTGCCAACTGGGGATGAGATATTGCATATTCCTTGAATTGCTTGAGTTGGGACTGTGCTGATTCAGGAAAGTTCTCCATTACTTGTATTCCTCAAAAACAGGCAGTTTTGTGACATCCAACAGTTGGATATTTTCAGTTTTATGAACTTTGGCGACATCTTTGCTGTTGAGTGGAACTGCTATTGATTGCGGTATAACTTGTACTTGGGAAACGGACGGGACATCATGTCCACCAGATGTTAAATTTTCCCGTACACTTTTGGCTTCTAAATCCCGTAATCTTTGCAGTAGAAGCGTTTCATGCTCTTGCGCTCTGGCGATAAAATCTGCTAATCGTTTAGCTGAGATATTCGTACTCTGAGAATTCCCCTTGTCTTTTTTTCTGATTTCCTCTGCGGCTAACAGCACTTCTTTCTCTGTACGTCCGACAAAGGTGCTGTAATACTGGGAGATACATTTAACCCAGCGTCCTTCTAGATAGGCATAAGCTGCACCCATATCAAAGGGGTCATAGCGCACGGGAACTTTGGTTTTTTCAACGGCAGGATTGCGGAAAGCATCATTCCAGTAATAAAGATAGTTGACTTTAATTCCAACTCCTGGCTGGACTAAAGCCGTTCCTTTGGCTGTACTGGGGCGTGTAGCCATGAGGAAGTCTTCGTTGTAGGCAATGTGTCGGTGTTCTCGTTCTCCGGCTATCAGCAAGGAGTCGGTATACACTTGTAATGGTGTTGCTCCCAAGGAATCATGCTCGCTGGTGTCGTAAATGGTGTAGGCCCACTCGCTGAGGTAAGTATACAAATCTGCCAATGTCCACACAGCTTGTTGTTTGGGGTCAACGGATGGAGTCAGTTGCCGTGGTTGTTTACTGGCTTGGGTGTTACCTAAGAGGTTGTATACAAACGCGGTATTTGTTGTGCCGAACAATCGTTCTATGACTGAACCAAAACGCGGTTTACCACCAGGACGTGTTTTTTTGATGCAGTGGTAGCGTGCTAGTAGGGTGTCAAAGTAAAGGCTATGAAATTCTTTGCCGCCATCTACGACTACGGCCCCTGGAAAACGACCAAATCGCTGGATACAAGACCGTAGTGCCATCATGCAAGACCTGTAACTGGGTGGGTCAAAGGTGAGATAAAGGGCGAGGATACGTCGGGAATAGGCATCAATGAGTAATGTTAGCCAAGGTCTTCCTAAGTTCCGTCCTGTGGTAATTGAGCGTAGTTCGATGTCGAGTTGGGTGTGGTCAATGTGGACGATGGCAAAGGGTCTGTCTCCATGCCGGGGCGTGGTTAGGGCTAGTTCTAAGATTGTTGGTTCTGTTGAGTATGCAGCTTTTGCTCCCTGACGTTTTTTGGTTTGTTCATGAATGGGGCGCTGTTTGAGGCGGTGATAAAAGGTGCGTGAACTCAGGGGTTGTATATTTAATTCGTTACAAGCTCTAATATATAATCTATATACTGAAGCTGCTGGTGCTTGCCTAGGTGTCTCGAAGTGTTCGATAATAAATTTATTGAGTAGTTCGCTTGATTGGTTTGGTGCTTTGGTTTGACGATTTCCTCGCCTAGAAGTACGTGGTAGTAAACCAACGTAACCGCAACCATACCTGGCTTCGGCTTCTCGAAACTGTTTTACCCATCGTTTCAAGGTACTGGCAGGAATATCTTTGTAGATATCTGCCTGGTGCTGAATATAGGCTTGTACTAGATGAAATCGGCGGTTTGCTTGGCTGAGGTCGCTGGGAGAGGCGGCATCCATGAGTGCTTGGACTGCATTATTGATGGATGCTTGTTTTTCTGAATTTTGAATTTTGATGTTGCCGCAAACTAATAGTTGCAGGAAATAAGCTGTTGGTAGTTGAATGGGTTGTCCGATTTCTGGTAGGAGTGTGGTGGCGATTTCACCAAAGTTGACTAATGTCCAGGGCTTAGAGTCCCATAGCAGGATTGTGGAAGGTAGGAGTGCTGTGGGTGGGGGTATTGGTTGATGGTGCTGTGTTGTTATGGCTAGATGTGTGTAGGCTTGATGGGTTTGTTGGTCTAGATATAGTTGTACTCGCCAGTGTTCTACTAGGGGTGCTGCATACAGATCTACGTAGAGTTGCTCTGTGGCTATCATGGCGTAGATGTCGTTAGCTCTGACTCCGGGTATTGAAGCAAGTGTGGCGGTTATGGTGATTCCGGGGTTGGCTTGGACTGCGGTGAGTGTTTGTTCAGTGATGGTGTGGGGGATGTTGGTGTTGAATCTCAGGTAGTCTTCTAGAAAGATGAGGTTTTGGCTGAAGATGGGATGCAGTTCGCTATCGGTGCGGATGTGGTATTTAAGTCCGTAGGAAGAAGCATGGGCACATCCTGGTGGGCTGTGCCATTTCCCGTCGGCTGTTTTTTGGTAGCGTCCGGGGTATTTTTCGGCTAGTCGTTTGAGTTCGGTTTCGGTTTTCCATTCTTCCCAAGCTGCACCATTAGTTCTGAGTACGAAGAAGTCTGGGGTATGGTAGTGACCTATTTTGCGTCCTGTTTTGTTGTGGTACTGGATTTTGAAGGGGGGTGGCTGGTCGTAGTATTCCAATACCTCTGGGTCGTGTTCCATTTGGTAGATTGCCCACAGTTCTACGGTGTGGCTCTCAAATTGGATGGTTTGACCCATTTTCCGGCTGGGGTAAACTCCGCTGACGTTTTTGGCGCGTCCTTGTACACGACGTGAGGGTGGGGCTGACCTGATTGTGGCAATTAGGTCTTGGCAAGATGCCGTTAGTTGCTGTTGGGAACACCATTGGTCAAATTCAGAGGAGTTCATTGATGCCACAGGTGATAGGTGTGTGTTTGGGCTTCTTTTTTTCTTGACTCTCCCTAAAACCCTATATCTAGAGACATTTTTGGGTTTCACTACACAAGTCTATATTACTAATTACGGGGGGAGTGAAGCATATCTTGGTTATTTTGAATCATATTTTAGGACAAAAGTTGAAATTTGTACGGCTAAAAGCTGTTTGTTTGCTTGGGGTTTTGTCCACTCAGGTTTTTAAAACTCCAATTCATATTATAGTGCAAAAAATCAACTCTGGCTCATTATTTGCTGCAAAGTTTTCTTTCGCTTTTTCCCGTAAGGCTTATTTTGCCGTTACTTATGGCTCAAGTTATGGTTCACAAACTGGCTCAAGTTATGGTTTAAGTCATATTCCCCCCCCTCAGCGATTATCATTCTTTGTCAAATGTTAACCTTTGTTTTGACTCAAAGCGGTTGCATTTGCAATTCTGTACCAAAATATGAGAAAAAGGGCGTTGAAATGCATATAAATCTTGCAAGAACAATGAAAAACATTCTTGCCCACGCCCAAAACTTAGTTTACACCTTACTATCACTAATGCCCTCTGTCTACCAACAGGAAAATCTTGAAGCTATGTTGGGATTGTTCTTAACAGCACAAGGTTATCCTTTACCTGAACATAGTAAAAGTAAGTCGAATAGCGCCTTAAGCCGATTTCTCAATATTTACAATTGGTCAACATTGAATGTAATTCGTACTACTCGCAACCGTATTATTCAGGAGATTTTATCCAATTGTCCTCAAGGACGTAAACCATTTCTACAAGTGATTATTGACCTGACCACTCTCGAAAAATCTGGAAAATTTAAGGGATTGTCAAATTTAATCCACGTCTACCACGGAAAACGCGGCTTGCATTTGGTTGTCGCGTATCTGGTTGTTGGTCGCTGGCGCGTTCCTTGGAGTTTTCGCGTCTGGAAAGGAAAAGGGACTCCTTCACCCGCACAGTTAGGATTGAAGCTGGTCAAATGTTTGCCGAAAAAACTCACCAAGCATTTCCAGGTTTTGGTTCTCGTCGATACAGCTTTTGGTAGCGTTGAGTTTCTACATGGTGTCCGAAAGCTGAAATACCACGTGATTGCTGGTATAGCTTGCACTCGTAAATTAACAGATGGACGTTGTGTTTCTCGATTACATAAGCGCGGACAACAGCTGCACCTTCACGGCTTGAAATTTCCTGTCTCTGTATCCTGGTACTACTTTAAACGTCATGATAGCAAGTATGAAAAACGATTTGTGGTCTCTACCAAAGCTCTCAAAGCCAGCACCATTTCTTGGTGGGGTAAACGTCGATGGCAGATCGAGGGGTGGTTTAAAACTGCAAAACACCGTTTCGGGTTGCATCGTTTTGGGCAAGGGACTCTTTTGGGCGTCTATCGTTGGTTGGTCTTGTCCCTGATTTCTTATGTTTTAGCCCATTGGGCTTACTTATCCACGGCGAGCGCCTCAAATGTGCCTGATTGGGGACAAGCCGCCGACATTGCATTCCAAACTCTATTTCCACACCTGGTTGTGTTGCTTCTTTTACATAATATTGAGCGCCTAAAAGAACTAGCACTTAGTCAAGGAATTAACATTCAAATTTCCAGGTGCAAGATCTGAGGTAGCCCCTTTTGATGGAAGCAAGCGATTATTTGTGAATGATACGCGTGGGAAGCTCTATGCGATCGTTAACGGTAGCGCTAGCGTTTACATGGATATTAAGAAATTAGTGGGCAAAAAATTTCTTGAACAAACCCAACAACAAGGCTTTACCTATTTTGCGTTTCACCCAGAGTTTGCTAAAAATGGACGTTTTTACACTGTCCATAGTGAGATTAAACAGAGGAAAAAACCTGATTTTCCAGTTACTAAAAGAATTATTGACAGTGCGAAAAAGACTATACAAAGTTCGCATCACGATGTCATTCGAGAGTGGACTGCCATAAACCCGTCTGCCAATACTTTTTCTGGAACATTCCGCGAGATTCTTCGTATCGAACAGCCTTATCCAGATCACAATGTAGGGCAATTGAGTTTTAACCCCAATGCCAAACCTGGTAACCCGGATTATGGTTTGCTTTATATTGCTGTTGCTGATGGCGGTAGCGATGGCTTTCCAGTTAGCAAGACAGATCCACTGGATAACGGGCAAGATCTGAGTACGCCACTTGGAAAAATTTTACGCATTGCTCCTGACGGTCATAATAGCACTAATCGTAAGTATGGTATCCCTTCTAATAATCCTTTTGTGGAGGATAACAATCCTAAAACATTAGGTGAGATTTGGGCATATGGATTGCGTAATCCTCATCGCTTCAGTTGGGATACGGGTGGTGAGGGTAAGATGTTGATTGTTGATATAGGTCAGGCTTTTATTGAGGAAGTGAATCTTGGCAAAAAAGGAGCTAATTACGGTTGGGGTGAGAGAGAAGGGACTTGGGTTATCAATGAAAATAACGAAAATGCTCTCTTGAGCTTGCCTCTTAACGATGCTGATTTGAATTACACTTATCCCGTTGCACAATACGACCACGATAAACCTATAGGAGCGCAAAAGTATTATGCTTTTGCGATCGCAGGTGGCTTTGTTTACCGAGGCAAAGCCATTCCTGAATTGATCGGTCAGTATGTTTTTGCCGACTTCTGCAATGATGGGCGATTTTTCCATGTCCCTGTTAATGACTTGATTGAAGGCAAACAAGCGAAAATAAAAGAATTGAGGTTGTTTCAGGGCGATCGCGAACGTTCTTTTCTCGACATAATTGGTCACAAACGCTCAGATGTCCGATTCGGAGTAGACCAAGAGGGAGAACTTTACGTAACATCTAAGAGCGATGGCAAAGTCAGAAAAATTGTTTCTTCGCAAAATAGGTAGTTTCAAAATTGATAATTCCTGATTTTTCATTACGAATTCTCAATGAGACATCTCCGAAAAAGAAGATAAAAACCTTGTGTAGTCTGAGTTGCTCACTCATTTCCGGAGATGCCTATTACAAATAATTACTGACCCGGTTTTATACCTGCAATATTGAGGCGGATACGATAAAGGCTAGTGGTTGCGGTAATGTAGAGTGACTTATAGTCGCGATCGCCCCACGCTACATTAGTCGAAACCTCTGGTACGTCAATCTTACCCAAAAGTTTCCCTGAGGGTGAAAAAACCCATACACCTCCCGGACCTGTACTATAAACATTACCTCGCACATCTACTTTCATACCATCCGGGACGCCCTGTTTGCTGGAGTCTTTTTGTTCTGCAAAAATTCGCCCGTTTTCTAACGTTCCATTTGACTTGATATCAAAAACACGAATGTGACTTTTTTCCGAATCATTTACATACAGCTTTTTCTCGTCAGGGGAAAAGGCAATTCCATTGGGGCGTACAAAATCATTTACCAACAGAGTTAGCTTTCCATCCGGTGTCAGACGATAAACACCATAAAAACCCAATTCCTCTTGCTCTTTACTAATGCCATAAGGCGGGTCAGTAAAGTAAATACTTCCATCTGATTTCACAACCAAGTCATTTGGGCTGTTGAGGCGTTTACCCTCATAATAGCTTGCAAGCGTGGTAATCTTGCCGTCTTTTTCAATGCGAGATACACGACGACCGCTATGTTCGCCCGCAATCAACCGTCCTTCTCGGTCTAATGTGTTACCATTAGCATTACCAGAAGGGCGACGAAATATCTCTGATTTTTTCTTTGGTATCCATTTATAGATACTGTTTTCAGCAATATCGCTAAAGAGTAAAAAGCCTTGTGGGTGCCAAAGCGGTCCTTCTGTAAATTTAAAACCTGTCGCTACTTTTTCCACCTGGGCGTTGAGACCAACAATTGCTTGCAGACCTTGCTTTCTATTTATATGACTTGGTTTTACTGAAGTCTTGTTGGCAAGAGATTTCAGAGCTTCAAGCTCTGAAGAACTCCTGGCTTCAGTAAAGTTGTTATTTGATGCTGCAAATAACACAGTCAAGGACAGGCTACATAAAGCAACCCTCAATATGGTGTTAGTTATGTTTCTCAAAAGCATCTATAGTCTGTATTACTAATTTACGTTTGCGGGATTTTCAGTCAATAAGATTTGTGGGATTGAAAAAGGCAAAAGGCAGAAGCTGTTGTACAGAAGGGGATTCTGACCCCTCTTGTTCAACAGCCACCAAATTGAAAATTTGGTGGGGGTATTAAACTCTTGCTCCTTCGAGTCGCACACCCGTATCGACGGTGTCAGGCAGAAGGGATTTATCCCTTCTGCCTTTTGCCCTTTGGTATCTGCCTTTCTTGGTAAAGAAAAATACTTTTCTTACATAGATATATCACATTTACGCTATTCATCAAGCCTTTTTACAACCAAACACAGTTGTGATTGTGGGCATAGTTGCAACTTTAGCCCATTATGTTAAAAAATTTACAACATCCTCCCTAATTCCTCACTTTTTGCACGTATTGTGAAAATATGGTAATAAATAGTCATTTTACAGACAAAGACACTGTCCTAAGCTAATGCGTTGATAAGCGGCACTTATTCATTAAGGAGGTTGTTAGCGATTAATCGTTAGTTGCTACAGAAGCGCCTATTGTCAGTATTAGATCGCCAACTATTAACAATCTTTGTGTGAAAAGATGCCACTTCAATGTATGGCAGCTTAGATCGGGGGCTTACGCAACTTCAACGATGTGTTCGGGATTTCACAGGTTGTAGATCCCCTCATCTCTCCTTTTTAAAGGCTGCTTTGTGTAAGTTCCTCTAGCTTTCGTTTTTTAATAAGACATCTATCATTAGGAATATCAATTGTGTATAATTGGGAAGAAAAGAACTGTATACTTAAATCTACAATACTCATAACAACAAAATTCTTGTCACTGACAGGAACTAAATACATTTGTATGTGCATTGCGCCTATATAGGTATTGTCTTTTCCATGGGTTTGTAACACCGATTCTCTCTATACAAAGCAAGATATTAAGATCCCTCTAAATCCACCCACTTGCTACAAGTTGGGAAACCTGGATACCAGTTCTCTGGGGAGAGAAACCCTCCTACATCACTAGCTCCCCAAGGCAGTGGCTCTTCTAGACAAGGGAAACTTGGAGAAATTTCCCCCTTTTTTAGCAGAGTCTAAAAGCTATTGTCTGCTGCCAACCCAACATTTAAAGAAACAGTATAAAGAGTTGCTCTGTGCGCTCAATTTTTCGCTCGTATTCCTTTTGATGAAATACTTTCTCTGTAAGTGAAGAAATTTTTTATTCCACCAAAACTTATACAGCAACAGCACGTAATATTACTATGTGTTTTGATTTCATTGATTTGCCTGGGCTTGAGTAAATTCCACAATCAAGTCTTGGGGGAAATTACAACGCACTCAAAAGCAGTTAAGGCTGTCGGAGAAGTAACTCGTATAGTTTACGATGGACGGACAGCTTTCCGACTTACAGATGGTTGTACCGAAGCCGTTGTTGTACCCGAAATTGGTCGAGTTATGCATTATGGCTTTATAGGAGAAACCAACTTTTTGTGGAATTCTACTCAAAAAAATTACAACAAGGACGAATGGCATAACTGGGGTGGTGATAAAACCTGGCCCGCCCCACAATTATGGTGGCCTGCGATCGGCGGACGTAGCTGGCCTCCTGATGGAAGTTGGGATGGTAGCCCTCACAAGACAAAAATATTATCTAACAATCGCTTGCAAACAATGAGCGAAATATCGCCCGGACTCGGTGCTCTTATCCTGCGAGAATATTGGTTTGAGAAAGATGGAAACTTTGTTATCAGGCAAATAGTGGAAAAAAAGAAGGGCGATCCGTTGTTGATATCGATTTGGAATGTGACTCAGATTGTGCCAACAGACGCTATCTTTGTGCCACTTAACCCAAAAAGCCCATACAAGCAGAATTTCCATTGGATAACACCTCCACCAAATGAATCTCCTGTAGTCGAGGCTACATCTACATTATTACAATTAAGACCTTTAGAGGGGTCTTCCTCTGTTTCTCACAACAACTATAAAATAGGTGCTGATTCTTTAGTTACAGCGCTAGCTGCTGTTAAGAATGGGGTAGCTATGGTTGAACGGGCTTCTCACACACCTGGAGACTACCCCGACGGTGCTGTTGGCAGTGGTTTTTCTATAGAAGTTTACAATCAAGGAGATTCTAAACTGTTTTACAACGAATTAGAACTTCTTTCTCCCTTACTCCCTTTAAGGAAGGGTAATCGTATCGAACACACTGTACGTTGGAGCCTTCAGCGATTACCCTCAAACGACGTCACTGCTGCTACAACACGGGCTGTTATTGAAAAGCTACTGACAACTCCCGTTACAAATGACAAAAAAGCAATGACAAAGCTTTTACAGACACGCTCTACAACTAAAGATCTTTGTTAATTCAGTACTTGTAAATACAACGGTTAGTTCTTTGAGAATATATGGAGTATCACATAGAGCTATGAGACGCTTGAATGTTCAGTTTCTCCAGCAATTTTGGAGTATCGCCAAACTTTACTGGTTTGGAAATGAAAAATGGGGAGCGATTGCAATGCTCTCAACACTCATCATTCTTGTGATAGTGTCTACACATATAGATGTTTTGGCAAATGCTCAACAAGGTAATGTACTTTCTGCTCTTGCTACTCAAGATAGTAGTCGATTCTGGACAACTACCAGGAACTTGTTTGGTTTATATCTAATAATGGTTGCTATTTGGAGCAGTTATAACTTTATACGAAAAAAACTGACGCTTTATTGGCGACGTTGGTTAACCCATCATTTTCTAGAAAAATATTTTGGAAATCGAGCTTTTTACGAATTGAGCCAATCTCATCAAGAACTTGATAATCCAGATCAACGGATATCGGAAGATACTTATAAGTTTGCCGATGGGTTTTTATCATTCTTTTTTGATATGTTTCATTCCAGTATTAAAGTAATTGCTTTTAGTGCAGTACTTTGGGGAATTTCAAAAACTCTGATGATAGTTTTGATCGTTTATGCTAGTACTGGTACCATCTTTTCAATTGGTTTCTTCGGACGAAAATTAGTTAAGCTCCATTTCGCTCAGAGAAAAAAAGAAGGTAATTTTCGTTTTGGTTTAGTCCGTCTCCGGGAAAATGCAGAATCTATTGCCTTTTATCGGGGAGAAGCACAAGAAGCTCACCAACTTAACCTTTTATTTAATCAAGTCTTTAATAACTTCAATAAATTGCTTCTTTGGCAGGAATTTAACTTAAACGCTTTTATTAAATTCTATGAGTTTATTCCTAGTATTTTACCAGCTATAATTGTTGCCCCTCAAATTCTTTCCGGTCAAATAGAAGTTGGTAAATTTGGAGAAGCTCAAGGAGCATTCATGTCTCTTTTTAGATCTATGTTTGTGATTGCTAACACTTTTCACGAACTGGTTATGTTTGCAGCTAGCACTGAGCGTTTATCAGAGTTATATACTTTCTTGCAACAACCCTTATCACAAAGCAAATATCAACCAATTTCTCATACCACTATCAAGACAGTAGAAGATAAACATTTAGCTCTTCAAAATTTGACGTTGTACACACCAAATTATCAAAGAATCTTGTGTCAGGATATCTCCGTAAAACTGCAACCCGGTCAAGGACTGTTAATTATGGGAACAAGTGGCTGTGGAAAAAGTTCTTTGTTGCGAGCGATCGCAGGTTTGTGGAATTCTGGTAACGGTAGAATTACCAGACCAAAACTAGAGGAAATACTATTTTTACCTCAGCGTCCTTATATGCTTTTGGGGACACTTCGCAACCAGTTAGTGTACCCTCAAACTCATGTGAATCTGACTGACAGTGAACTCCATCAAGTCTTGCAGCAAATTAACCTTTCAGATCTAGCACAAAGATTTGGTGGTTTTGATGTAGAAAAAGATTGGCATGATGTACTTTCTTTAGGGGAACAGCAGCGTGTTGCCTTTGCCCGAATTCTAATTGCCAAACCCAAGTACGTGATTCTAGACGAAGCGACAAGTGCTTTAGATGTCAAGAATGAAGAGAATTTATATCGGCATTTATTAGAGACAAAAACAACATTTATCAGTGTTGGTCATCGTCCCAGTTTGTTGAAATATCACCAGACGATCTTAGAAATATTAGATAGCAAACAATGGAAAGTTCAACAAGTGTAAAGTATTCACGACAGCATTGTAATAACAGAGTTAATATAAAATCTTTGTTATTTTGAATTGCATTTGATATGTACAATCATTTTGTTTATTTTGGAGAAACATTATGATAGAAAAAACAACGCGACGGAATTTCTTACTAAGCAGTGTTGCGGTTGCGAGCGGTATTGTAGGAGCTAATAGCTTGCAAACTGAAACATCCAATGCTGCTATTACACCAGCAACCATGCTAGAACGAGTTCTTGGACGTACAGGAGTTAGTGTCCCAATATTTGGTTTGGGAGGAGCGTCTGCTAAATCACCTCTATCCAAAGAAGGAAAAGAACAGGATGCCATAGCGATTATTGAAAAAGCATTGGAATTGGGTATCCGTTACTTTGATACAGCTGCCAGTTATGGACCAAGTGAAGATTATTTAGGTAAAGTTTTACCCTCGCATCGTTCCAAGATATTTTTAGCAAGTAAGACTTATGAAAAAGATCGCGATGGAGTGTGGCGAGAATTAGAGCGATCGCTCAAACGTTTGAAGACAGATTATCTTGATTTATGGCAGTTGCATAGTGTAGCTTTTCCCAAACAACTAAAAACTATCTTTAGTAAATCGGGAGGAATTCAAGCATTAGAGGAAGCTCAACAGCAGAAACTTGTGCGGTTCGTTGGTATTACAGGACATCGAGAACCAGATGTTATGCTAGAAGCTTTACGCCGCTATCCTTTTCACACTGCCTTAATACCCGTGAATGCGGTAGAAAAACACCATCCGCGTCCGTTTTTTCCCGAGATTTTATTAGAAACTCAGAAACAGAATATAGGTGTCATAGCCATGAAAGTGCCTGCATATGGAAAGTTATTTCAAGCAGGTGGTTTGACAAGTATGTTGCAAGCTATGAGTTACACCTTGTCCCAATCTGGAGTCCATTGTTGCATCATTTCTGCAGATAATGTCAGACAATTGGAAGACAATGTTAACGCAGCACGCATTGTCCGGCAACTCACTGACGAGCAACTCACAGCCATTGAGCAACGTACTGCCACAATTTGGCAGGATACTACATTCTATAGAGCTTGGGGTTAGTAAAAAATTAGCGTGGGATGAATTAAGCTCTGAATTTGCGTCTGTTTTGATTTATGGAAAAAAACTCTGTTGCCTTTGGTTTGGAAAAATATCTCAAAAATAATCTACAATACTTCAAGCAATTTTGGGCGATCTCCAAACTCTTCTGGTGTAGTAATAAAAAGTGGCTGGCGATTTCTTTAGCCTTTATGCTTTTAGTGCTATTGCAAGCGACCACTCAGTTGAGTGTTATGTCCAACATACAACAGGGTAATTTTCTTTCTGCACTTGCAGCAAAAGATCCTCAGAGATTCTGGACAAGTATTGGATTATTTCTAGGGTTACAAATTACATCAGTTTTGTTGTGGTCTGGCTACACTTATATCCGATTTAAACTTATTTTGTATTGGAGGTATTGGTTAACCAATCATTTTATCAGTCAATATTTAAGCAATCGGGCTTTTTATGAAATCAGCCAATTGCACAAAGATATTGATAACCCCGATCAGCGTATAACTGAAGATATTCAAGGTTTCACAGAAGTGACTTTTTCCATCTTTTTGGATGTTTTTAATACTGTCATACAAGTCATTGCTTTCAGTGGAATTCTTTGGGCTATCTCACCAAATCTCATGATTTTTCTGTTAATTTATTCTGGAACTGCTACTTTGATTGCAACTGGATTCTTTGGCAGAAAATTAGTTAACATTAATTTTAATCAACAGAAAAAAGAGGGCAATTTTCGTTTTGGTTTAATTCGTCTGCGAGAAAATGCTGAATCTATTGCCTTTTATAGAGGGGAATCACAGGAAACAAATGTTCTCAGATCGCTCTTCGAGCAAGTCTATAAAAATTTGGATTATTGGATACGCTGGCAGCATTTATATTTTGGTTCTTTTATTAGATTTTATGAAGTAATTCCTGTTATTCTACCAGCTATATTTATTGCTCCAAGAGTTCTTTCAGGTGAACTAGAAATTGGTAAAATTGCAGAAGCTCAAGGAGCATTTTTAGCTTTGTTTAGAGCTATGTATTTAATTGTGAGAAGATTTGAAAATTTAACTAGTTTGGGCGCAGGAATTGAACGTTTATCTGAATTTTATAATATCCTTCAACAACCAAGAACAGATATTAAAAGAGAGACGGTTAGCTATCCAATAATTAAGACTATAGAAAACAACTCTATAGCTATCCAAGGTTTGACCTTGTATACGCCAAACTATCAGAGAACCTTGTGCCAGTCTATTTCAATAGAACTGCAAGCAGGACAAGGACTGTTAGTTCAGGGTACAAGTGGGTGTGGAAAAAGTTCTTTACTGCGAGCGATCGCAGGTTTATGGAACTGCGGTAGTGGTACGATTATTCGACCCAAACTAGAGGAGATACTCTTTTTACCCCAGCGTCCTTACATGGTTTTGGGGACTCTTCGGCAGCAGTTAGTCTATCCTCAAACTCATGCCAATCCGACTGATAGCGAACTCCATCAAATTTTGCAACAAATTAACTTACCATATCTAGCAGAAAGATTCGGTGGTTTCGATACTGAAAAAGACTGGCCTCATGTCCTTTCTTTAGGAGAACAGCAGCGTGTTGCCTTTGCCCGAATCTTGCTTGCCAAACCGAAATACGTAATTCTGGATGAAGCGACGAGTGCTTTGGATGTCAAGAATGAAGAGAGTTTTTATCAACATTTATTGGAGACAGGAGCCACATTCATCAGTGTTGGCCATCGTCCCAGTTTGTTGAAATATCACCAGACGATTTTAGAACTATTAGATAGCAAAGAGTGGAAAATCCAACAAATATAAAGCATCGATCGCCACAGCAACGACACGTGGAAGCGGTATTGTTGAGATTGTAGTGTTTGTAGAAGGCACCAAAGGAACCAAGAAATTTTTCCGTCTTCTATATGTACTAGTAAATCTGAGGTGATAATGAAGGCACTCAAGGTACTGACTGCGACCTTAATCAGTATTGGATCTGTGCTAGTGAGTTTACCTGCTAAAGCAGAAACAGCACCCCAAACTGTAATCGATGGAGTTTATGCCGGAATTCAACATATTCACGGTTATAAAGCAACACCAAAATTGGTCTGGGGCGTTGCACGAGGACGGCGCGGTGGTTGCGGGGTTATTTTAGGTAGCCAGTACTGCAAACGCAATCACACTGTTTACATTACTGCTCAAGATATTAGAATGGCTTATCAGCACGGGGACGCTGCTCTAGCTTACATTATTGGTCACGAGTATGCCCATGCTATGCAGACAGCTTATGGTTTTCAACCAAGAGTGACGCCCATCTCAGAACTACAAGCAGATTGTTTGGCAGGTGTTTACTTGGGATTAATTCCTAATATTGTTTTTGATAAAAAAGATATTTTGGAAATTGCAACTCTCGCTCATCGAATTGGAGATTATCAATGGGGTCACAGACACCATCATGGAACGCCAGAACAACGTGTGAGGGCTGTTGTTCTGGGAATGAAAGGTGCTGTTAATGGAAGAGGTACTCGTACTTGCCAAATTCGCAGAATCTAAGTCCATGTAAATTGCTCTAACGAGCTAGATGCATACACCAGACAGAACCTTCCGCTAAAGGCATTCCCAGGCTCAGCCTGGGAACAAAGCGATCGCCCACATCACAAGAGATATTGGAACTTTTTGTGATTCAGAAGCCCTTAAGGTTGACGAGTCAGCTTTGGTTGATTGATATAGCCATAGACAAGTTTGGAAATTTGACTGATAAATTCTCGTGCTCTTGTATCACCAAAAGGTCTTTTAACAAAAATCCCTGCCAAATAACGTTTGCCTGTAGGTAGCTCGACAATACCTGCATCCCCAAGAATAATTCCAAGGGTTCCTGTTTTATGAGCGATCGTCGCACCTTTACCCAGCCCGGATGGCAACAACCTTCTGTTCTCCACCCGACGCATGATACCCAAAGCTTTGGAACGGCTTGTGTTAGTGAGCAGTTTATCGTTATCAATCATCACCGACAGCCTAGCTAAATCTTTAGGGCTGGTTGTATTCGTTCCTTTAAAATCACCTAATAAATTGCGAATAACAGTATTTTGCAGTCCCCAACTCCGAAACCGCTGATTTAATTTAGCCTTACCACCCAAACGGTCAATGATCATGTTGGTGGCAGTATTGTCACTAATAGTAATCATCTTAGTAGCAGTCTCCAAAACACTGAGTTTGGTTCCCACTGGTTTAAATTGCAAGACTCCGGAACCTGCAGCTTCAGCTTTCAAATCGCGCCGCAAGACTAGAGTGTCATTGAGTTTAACTTTACCAGCGTCTATATCTTGAAATAGAGCAATCAGAATAGGATATTTGATGGTACTAGCAGCCGGAAATACCTTTTCCCCATAGATATCTAAATAATTACCTGTCTCTAAATCCAGGAAAAACATCCCTGGTGAAAGAAAGCTGTAACGAGACATCAACTTTTTGACCTGAGGATAAATCTGTGACATTTCCTTGTTGAGTGGAACAGTCCCCGCAAAGGTAAATTCGTTGCTGATTTCAATAGGAATTTTTTCTTCACTGGATGTCGTATTTTCAGGTGTGGTGCGATCGATGGATGAAAATCTGACTATCCAGTGAGAGGAAGAATCTCCTTTAACCAGTGAGTTTTCTGGAGAAACGGTATAACCGGGTGCTAATTCAATCACCATTCTGGTTGTTTTAGGGTCTGGCTGTCCGATACGAATCTCCCGAACGGCGGACCCAAAACTTTTACGAACTGTATTATCATCTAAGTTAGTGGTTCCAGGTAGATCGATAACCAGTCTTGTTGGGTTATTGAGTAGAAAAGCTTGAGGTCTGATTCCAGAATCTGTGGTTAGGTCAAGCTGATTTTTAGCCGGGTCAAAGCGCCAAGACTGCAAACGTGCTGCGAAGGCTGGAGACGATAGCAGCATTATGCTAATGGCACTGAGTAATAGAACACGTAATCTCATCTGCGTAATTTTAGAGCGAGAGTTGAATTGGCTTGCAAAAATTTTCCAGGTGTTGACAATCTTGTCCGGAAGAAAACCACATCCAAGTGTAGTAACCTATTTTGGTGTACTTTCTACCTAACAAAGTTTTGACTCAGTTTTAACCTGCTTAGTTCGCAACGACAATCTACAAATCACTCAATTCTTAGCAGATGGCTGGGTTTGCAATGTTACATTCAGATAGCACGTGAAAATCTCTGTTCTTGCTTCTTCACGTGTGTATCAAAGAGAACAACTATATTTCTCACCAATAACCGACCAATCTCCGTAACGCTAATATGGTTTTTCGATAATCTAACGAGTCCATCCTCTTCCAAGCGCTTTAACTCTTCTAACTCAGGTGCAAAATATTCATCAAAGTTGAGGTGGTACTTGTGTTCAATATCTTGCTTGTAAAGTTGAAAATGACACATTATACTCATGATAATTTCCCGTCTGAGGATATCATCTTGAGTCAGTCTAATGCCTCTACTCGTTGGTAAAAGCCCTCTATCTATTGCTTGGTAGTAATCTTTCAGTTGCTTGTAGTTTTGAGTGTAAGTATCTTCAAGCATACTGATAGATGTTGCACCAAGACCAAACAGTTCTGCTTGTGCTAGAGTTGTGTAGCCTTGGAAGTTACGCTTTAAGGTACGATCGCGTTGGGAAACAGCCAATTCATCATTAGGTTTGGCAAAGTGATCCATACCAATAAACAAGTACTGATGATTTGTCAGTTCCTCAACAGTCATTTTGAGGATTTCTAACTTTTCCTCTGCTTTTGGAAGTGCATCAAGTGAAATATTTTGCTGCACTGGCTTGAGCCACGGAACATAAGCAAAGTTAAAAACAGCAATCCTATCGGGGTTGAGTGCGATGGTTTTTCTCAGCGTTTCTTGAAAAGTTTCAACAGTTTGATGGGGTAGACCGTAAATGAGATCTACATTCACGCTTTCAAACTTTGCTTCTTGAATGGAGTTCATGACATCAAACAGCATCTCTTCCGGTTGAATGCGGTTAACTGCTGCTTGAACTTGAGTATTAAAGTCTTGAATTCCAAAGCTAATTCGATTAAACCCAATTTCTCGCAAAGAGAAAATGTAGTTTTTATCGATATAGCGAGGATTAATTTCTATTGAAACCTCTGCTGTTGGGCTAACATCAAAGTTTTGAGTGATATTTTTCCACAGATGTTCTACTTGTTCCAAACTCAAGTAGTTTGGGGTTCCACCACCCCAATGAATTTGAAACACTCTTCTATCTGCATCAATTAGGCTAGCTGTTTTTTGAATGTCTCGAACCAAATAATCTACATAAGGCTTGGCAATATTTTTGTTGTTAGAAATCACAACATTACAACCACAAAAATAGCAAGCACTTTGACAAAAGGGAATGTGGAAATATAAAGATAGAGGAGACTTTCTTTGATTTGAGGCTGCGATCGCGGTTTGAAAATCTCTCTCTGTAAATTCTTCAGTTAACTCAGTAGCGGGTGGGTAACTAGTGTATCTAGGTACGGGAGTATCATACTTTTTGATGATATCGAAGTCAAACTTGACACCAGGAATTTGAAAAACCATTGGGGTGATTTCAATAGATGTACAAAGGATAAGATTGCTGTAGTTTGGGAAACATAGGGTGGGGAGTACCCACCCTACTTAAACGCTAATAACTATTAGCCGTACTACCAGAGTTGTTACCATTGATGAGAGTATTAAACATTGCTTGACCGATCTTTTTAATAAGACCTTCTTCCAATTCTTGCGCTATCTGCATATTCAATAGAAAAGCATGATTGGCTTCTGCAACAATTTTGTCTGCTGTTCCTTCATCTACGGGTAACGAATCCAAAGCTTGGCGATACCGATCCTTAAATGCCTTCTTATCCGGAATTTGCTCAAAATTGTAAAAAGAGGTACCTTCATAACCTGAAAGCTTTAAAACGGATTGAGCAACTTTTTGCAACATCTGACCCCCAGAAAGGTCACCCATGTAGCGAGTATAAGCGTGACCTATTAATAATGCGGGTTCATGAGCCGACAATTCTCGAATCCGGGCTATGTAGTTTTGAGTCGCTTTTAGAGGTAAACTTTGTCCTCTCCAGTCATAACCGTAGTAAAACTGTAAATCTTGTTCCAGATTAGCTTTACGATTGAGTTCTGGAAAATATACAGGATTAATTAAAGAATGGTCTTTGTGTTCCTCTAATGCTGCTTCTAATTCACCATAAATGTAATATAAATTACCTAAAAAATTTGCAAAGCCGTTTCTATCAACAACTCCTTGAAGAAAACATTTCATGAATCCCATATTTTCAATCGCTGCATGAGATTGTTGGGTTCCACAGCGAAGTTTTTGAGCTAGATTACTACTCATCTTGGTGGCAATTTTGTTAAAAATATACAGTGGGTTGAACAGTTATCAGTTAACTGTTCGCTGCTAACTGTTCGCGGGCAGGATTTTTGCAGAATTTTTACACCCGATCGGGCAATTTCTTGACCCTCTATTAATACTGCCTCTTTCTCACTTGTTAACTCAATAAGCATTTTTTCACTGGAATTAAATGCAGTTTATCGCTAACGTCAAAGGTAGGGGCAACTCGTTATTTTCGGTTATGAGCAAAACTGTATCAGCAAATACCAATGCCAATCGCAGCATTTTACTTTGTTCACAACTATTTCAAATATATAACTTTCAACAGTTCTGAAACCACTAAACTATAAATATTTATTTATAATCGGTGAATGATAACCAACAAAGAGTTAATTTATATACTCTAAGTTAGAAAATTTGGAGCGATGAGAGTAGTTAATGCCCATCACATTCATTTTTGAGGTAGCTATGACCCTTACTACTAAATATTTTTAAAAATAACTTTTTTAAAAATATTTAAAAATTGATAGATTTTTATCAAAAATTATGGTTAGATAGCTTTAAAAACATTAACCAATTACATATTCTCATGGCTAAGACTCTTCATACTTTGGAGCCTGAGTTGCTTAAGCCTGGTGTTAAAGCGCCTGTCAAAGAAACATTGCTAACACCTCGGTTTTATACCACTGACTTTGAGGCTGTAGCGCAGATGGATATATCAGCACACGAGCCTGAGTTACGGGCTATTGTGGAAGAATTACGAGCTGACTACAACCGCCATCATTTTGTACGCGATTCTGAGTTTGAGCAGAGTTGGGAACACATTGATGGAGAAACGCGCCGTTCTTTTATTGAGTTTTTAGAACGCTCTTGTACGTCAGAATTCTCTGGGTTTCTTCTATTTAAAGAGTTATCACGCAGACTAAAAGACCGAAATCCCATTTTGGCAGATGCGTTTCATTTTATGGCAAGGGATGAAGCCCGCCATGCTGGATTTTTGAATAAGGCAATGTCAGATTTTAATCTCTCCCTGGATTTGCGTTATCTGACAAAAAATCGCACTTATACTTTTTTCCCACCAGAGTGGATTATTTACACGGTTTACCTGTCTGAGAAAATTGGTTACTGGCGCTATATTCTCATGTTCCGTCATTTAGAGTCCCATCCAGATCGGCGATTCTATCCTCTTTTCCGTTACTTTGAGAGTTGGTGTCAGGATGAAAATCGACATGGAGATTTCTTTAAAGCGCTGTTGCGATCGCAACCCCAATTATGGAACAATTGGAAATCTCGTTTGTGGGTTCGTTTTTTCCTCTTGTCTGTCTTTGCGACCCATACTTTGACAGTGCTTGAACGTGCAGCTTTTTATCGGTCTGTTGGAATCAATCCCTACGAGTATAATGTCCAAGTGATCGAAAAGACGAATGAAACAGCAGCACGGGCGTTTCCTGTGATTTTAAATACAAAGCATCCAGATTTTTTTGAGCGGCTCGAACAGTGTTCGGATATCCAATTTAAAATGGCATTGATCGACCGAAGCAATCTCCCGCAAATTGTCAAATTCTTCAAAAAGTTACCCTTACTACTCTCAATCTTTGGGCATTTGTTGCGGCTTTACTTGATGAAACCCATTAACGCTGAATCCTCTCGGAAAGCGGTTTGTTGAGAGACTTCGTGCAGACCGGGTAAACGTAGAGTAAATTAAAGGGGGATTAAATTCGGATGTAGTATCAAAAACACAATGACTATTTGGGTAAACGAACAAATAGATCCATCAGGCATGATCCATGCCTGTATTGCTTGCTGTGATGAATCCCAAGCTTTAGCTTGCCATGAGTCCTTCAAGCAAAACTTGACTGAGATACAAAAAACATGGGGGTGGGTAGCGCGATTGCGGACAGTGGATTCTTGGGATGAAGTCCCAGTCAATGCCTTAAAGCTGAATTAATCTTTGTAGAGACGCACTTTCATAAAAGCGTCTCTACACCAAGTACTTATGCTAAATCCGATCGAGTACTAGGTTAAGAAAAGATAAGGTAGAGATGAAAGATGAATTTTTTATTAAAAATCTTATATGCGAGTTGGGGTTTCACAACAATTTGCTAACTTTCTGCGCTATTAAAGAGTTATCATCAAAACAAAATATGAATTGAAAAACTTGTAAAAAAACAAATTAAAGTAAGTGAGCTACCCAACAGTTTACGCTTTTGAACGAGTCAGCCCCATTCATTTGGTTGGTAATTTGGGGCAATCTATTCAAATTTCAATTCATTCCCCCAGTCAGTATATTTGTACCAACCGCGAGCAGATATTCCCTGATTGGAAAAATGCGCTTTCTTTATGGATGGCGATCGTTTTACAACAAGCACGATTTGAATTGGTGGAAACAACACCAGAAATAGAAGCAGAGAAAGAACGATTGCGGGAAAAATTTATGAGGTTTGGCTGTGATGTCGCCTTTAATTTGCGCGATCGCAATTACCAAACAGACCTTGTCGATCCCCGCACGGGCTACCCCTTGCTTTCCCGTCCTGGAAAAAAAAATCACGACGATACAGCAACAGTAAAAGCTTTACTCCACTACGCGATCGTTCAAAATAGGTGTCGGGTATTAGTTCATCCGGAATGGGGGACAGCGGTATATCCCGGTATCTTAATATCTGAAGCGCCACCAAGCGTTCTTAAATGGATGATCGAGAATATCGCTCCTTTGCATGATTGGAAACTAAAAGAGTTAGCAGCTGACTGTGCTGGTTGAAGCAAGAATTATTGAAGAATGTATTAGCATGGATGTCTGGTTAATTAAAGAGCAGATGAGAGTTTAACAATGCAGAAACGTTTTTCTTCCTGGATTCGTAAAAGTTTGTGTTTTGCACTACTAAGTATTATAACAACTGGGTTGGCAGTTCTTGGTTGTGCAACAGTAGCTGTAGCAGAGGGAGGAAATACAGCATCTTGGCCTATTTCTCAATTAATGGCAAGTAACCCAAAACCCACAACTCCTAACAGTATTTGGGAAAACAACATAGAACCCAACTTGGGAACTCAAGAAATTACCGTTTATCGCAGTCCTTCTTGTGGCTGTTGTGGGTCTTGGGTCAAACATATGCAAAAGCACGGGTTTCAAATCAAAGATATAAAAACCGATGAAATAGAAGCCATTAAACAAAAATACAACCTACCTCAAGAGTTAGCATCCTGTCATACCGCAATTATTGACGGTTATGTTATGGAAGGACATATTCCCGCCAACGACATCAAACGATTCCTTCAACAAAAACCGACTCTTGCAGGTTTAGCTGTACCGGGAATGCCTGTAGGAACACCAGGGATGGAAGTAGGAAATAAAAAACAGCCATTTGCTGTTGTGGCCTTTAATAACAAGGGTGAAGTTAAACTTTTTCAAGAATATCAATCTTATTGATTGAGTTTACGTAGGTCATCGCGAAGCGCAAGCTGTACTCAGCTTATCGCAAATCAAGCTAGGGATCTATCGCATAAGTTCTGCTAGGTAAGTTTGCTCGATCTTACCCATTTTTTGGTACTCTCGTCGGGTAGAGCAGATGCAGAAGGTGCCTGAAAATGCCAAGCTAGAGGTAGAGATTTGTTGCGATCGTTTTGGTTTAGGCTATGGGCATTGATGAAATACTTAAAGCTTATCGGGAAGATATTTTGAGAATTGCGGCGAAGTACGGAGCGTATAATGTCCGGGTGTTTGGTTCTGTGGCGAGAGGAGAAGCAAGACCAGATAGTGATGTAGATTTTCTGGTGGAACTTGAACCACAACGAACCTTGTTAGACCAAATTGCTTTAATACAGTCCTTGGAAGAATTGCTAGGACGTAAAGTGGATCTAACTGAACCAGAAACTTTACATGAGTTAATTAGAGATACAGTGTTGCGAGAGGCTGTGGCGTTATGAAAGACGATCGGCTGTACTTGAGCAACATCTTTGAATGTATTGAGCGCATAGGTCTTAGAGGATGTTTTAAAAATCCTCTTGTTGGTAGCAAAACGTTAAGATCCCCCTAAATCCCCCTTAAAAAGGGGGACTTTAAGAGGCTTTTTAAGGGGTCAGGGGGAATCGATAGGTATTTAAAAACACAGCAAATCACTTTTCAAACAACCTCTTATACCCGTGATGGCAAAGAAGTATTTTTACAAACTACAATAATCCAAGATGCAGTCATTAGAAATTTTGAAATTATTGGGGAAGCAACGAAGCGGTTATCTCCCGACATCAGAGGAGCTTATCCAGATGTACCTTGGCAGCAAGTAGCTGGTTTTAGAGATGTACCGATCGTGATTATTTAAAGGTGAATTTAAATCGAGTTTGGAGCGCGAGCGATCGAAACTTGCCCCAACTCAAGGCAACTATTGAGGTAATGTTGCAAGAATTGGGGAAGTTGTGAGGTAAAGCTTTCAAAAATTCCAAACATAAAAAGGCAAAATAGCCAAATTGTTATTGGTCATTTGGCTGGAGGTTAACTTGAATGTTTTCTTTTGTAGTTAAACACATTGCGATACCCTTTTCATAATAAGCAGCCTCATTAATAAACACCGGGTAAACTAATGCTTCTTCCTTGTAATAAATAGTATGATTATCAAAAGTTAGAAATAAAGGATCGCCCGGTTTTAATTCCTCATAATCTCTCCCTTGAAGCTCCGGATGAATCATGCCCTCAATTTCACCATTTTTGCTCTTAGGGTAATCTACTGTTTTTAAATGTTGATAAATAGTGACAGTATTATCTATTTTTGCTATTACATTTTGATTGCATTTATCTAAATAATCTAACATAGTAAGAATCAGCCGTTCCGTTTGTTCAAAAAGATGCGCGTTTAAAGTTCCATGTGGAATCGGACCTACTTCAAGACCGAAACCCCTTTCACAAATAGAATTTAGGAAAGATGATTCTTTGTCAGGTTCAATCCAACTATAAATTTTGATTTTTGGTTCGATTGAACTTAAATAAGCAGCTAACTGGATATTAAACGGATGGTCGTTAAGCAAAATTATACTTAAACCCATATTAGCAGTCGTCGTATGTAAATCTAAAATAAAATCAACTTGCGGATTTTCTTTAGGTCCCAGAGTTTGATTGAGAAATTTTGCTCTATTTTCTTCATAGGTAAAACCTAAAGAACTATTTAAAACTTCTTTTAAAAAGCAGCGATTTAAATCTTTGTCAACATATCTTCTACAGACTTGAAAAGCTTCAGGATTGGAAAGCACTGTCAGGGTTTCAAAACTAGATTTTGTCACAAGCTGCGGAAACTTCTCAAACTTTTTGATTAAATATATACCTGTAAATTCATTGCCGTGGGTTCCTCCCACAATAGCCACTTTTTTAAACTTTTCCATCATCAACCTCTTTTAAAGGATTTTGGAGTTTGGATTAGAGATAAGTCGATCGACAAGAAAGAACACAGTTACAGCAATCCTATTTGAGATCCGAACAACGGGGATAAGGGAGATAAGGAAGACAAGGGGGACAAGGAAGACAAGGAAGAGGTATTTGTAACCCAGTTAGGACTACTATATATAACAAAACGTAAAATATACTAGTACATGAAGGCAATCCCAAACACTCGCTACTAGGGCAGAAGGCGCAAAAGCTTTTAATTTCTGCTTTTTATCTGTTACTCATGGTTGCCTTATTTACGCCACCGTGTACTAGTTGTGCTGTAGGGATGTCGGTAATTTGGAGATCAAGGTTGAAGGTAGGGTCTATGAGGGATTGCTAGAGATTGAGTGGGTTCTCTTTATATGTGTTAGTTGAAACGGTATACGATGTATGAACTTGGATGAATTCTTTAAAAAATATGCTGCTGGGGAGAAGAATTTCGCTGGCTTTGATTTGCGGGGTGTTTACCTGTGTGATATTGACTTGAGTGATGCCAATTTGAGCAGTGCCAATCTGAGTGGTGCTGTTCTGGCTGGTGTTGACCTGACTGGAGCTAACCTGAGTCGTGCCAGTTTGGATGGAGCTATTCTGAATCGCGAACTCAGAGGTATCAATTTGCGCCGCGCCAGCCTGCGGGTGCTGAACTGGCTGAGGCTGATTTGCGTGGCGCTGACTTGCGAGGATCTGATTTGAGAGGTGCGACTTTGGGGCAATCTTGCCTGGAGGGTGCCGATTTGAGTGATGCTGACCTCAGAGGAGCCTTCTTGGAAGAAATTTTCGGAAATATGGACTTGACCGACGCTAACCTCATGGGTGCCCAAGTTGGAATTAGAGACTTGAGAGATGCCATTTTGTGCAATACGGTCATGCCCGACGGAAGTATTCGGAATGACCATTGCTGAAATTAAACCTTCTGGCGTAGGATATATTGTGGGTCTTCAGTACTTGTTATGCTAAACTAATAAGTACTGAAGAGCCTATATTGTTGGCGTCTTTGTTGTTAGTTTGGCGATGCTACAAAGCAGCCACTACGGTTTTCGCCAAAGGCGATCGCATAACGTGTTCTCCCCCAAAAAATGTGACTTTAAGCTTACAGCGGTAATACGGGCTTTGAGAGGAAAGACACGAATAAATTGTACAAAACTATATTGGAATTTTTCAGCATCTATTACTTCTGAATATTAAATTTATTACAATTTTCCGGATAATTCTTATGTACAATTAAGTACAACAAAGCATGGTAGTAGTAGACTGTCGCAAGCATCTCCACACTTTATTTTAATTACCCACGAGATGGTTCGTCTTACAAAACTTTAGAGTAAATAGCGGCTTCGTGCGATCGCGATTGAAGGTCACCATTGCATCTTTTTAGATAAAATGGAAAAGTCTTAAAATTCTTTATGAAAAAATTACTGTTTATTTGCAGCAAAAATCGCTTACGCAGTCCCACAGCCGAAGCAGTATTCTGTGAGTATGAAGGATTGGAGGTAGAATCGGCCGGACTCGACCGGGAAGCAGAAATCCCTTTATGCAGCGAAGCACTTCAGTGGGCAGATATTATTTTTGTAATGGAAAAGTCTCATATGAGAAAACTTTCAAACAAATTTCAACCTTGGCTTAAAGACAAGCGAGTCATTTGTTTGGATATTCCTGACGAGTACGAGTATATGGACCCCACTCTAGTAAAGTTGTTGAAGAAAAAAGTATTACCAATACTTGGAACTTTTTAGTTTTAGCATTCTCGTTGAATCACCATTTGTACACGGCGTTTTCAACCCAAAACTCAATTGTCTCGAAGTAACCGCCACTACACTGCAAGCTTACCTCATAAGAAACAAACCCACGAGTTGCGATTCGATCGCCCTTGGCGCAAGCTGTACCCAGCTTATCGCGCTTTTTCTATCTTAAGTTTGTCTAAACGCGTGCGATCGCGCTACCGCTTGTGATTTGAAATCACCTTTGACAGTCTATCACCTTTTTCATATAAGGAAGATATAGTGAAGTTAGCCTTCAACGAAGAGTTAGATACGAAGAAACTAAAAATAGAATTTCCTACAGAAGCCATACAAGATGGAGAAAACCTTCTTCCCGTTAGGCTGGCTAACATAGCTGCTAAAAAACAATACTTGAAGGGGCGCATCCAGTTTTGGCAGAAACACACAAAACGAGAGTATAGCGGTTCATGAACTTGTAGTACAGCACCAAATTCATGAGTCGCGATCGTTCTGAGTAACAGTTCAATTGTACTAAAAAGCTCAAGAAAGATTGCAGAGAAAAAATGAACTATAAACTGCGACGAGTGTCAAAAGTGATGCTTGCCTTACTGAGACAGACAAATGATCTTAAGAGATCAATGGTGTTAATAGCTGTGGAAACTACGTAGTCACAATTCTCACCCAAAGGGTGCGATCGTGAATCTAATTTAAATGCATAGGGTTTGATAACAATTGGTGTCGAGAGCAGTGTGTTAACCAAGTCTTTTGAGATCAAATTTATGATTTGACCTGATACACTGGGGGAGCATCCCGTTAGGGCAAAATGCCCTCAGAATAGAATTCTAGGGCTATACAAACGCTCGTCCCTTCGGGTTCACCAGTTCCCAAGGCGCGGGAAACCCCTCCGGCTATCTCAGGAGCGGAGACGCTATGTGCAAGGCACACGCTCCGCGATGCCTTTATGCTATGCCCGTAAGGGCTATACGCGTTGCGAAGCTATGCCCGCAGGGCTATACGCCCTTCGGGTTCGCCAGTCCCCTACGGCGGGAGACCCGCCTATGGCGCATTCGCGCCACGCTTCGCTATCAGGGCTGGTCTCACCAGTTGCCAGGGCGCGGGAAACCCGCCTACAGGACTGGATTCACCACCTGTGTGGACTTTCTTAAAATAACCTGCGGAGGCAGGTTTCGTTTGTGTAGCCGCGATTTCAATCGCAGGCATATTTTTTCCAAATTGGGATACTCCCAAGTTTGGAGACGATTGCAAAGCTAAGGTGCAGTATTACAAAAGGAAAAAAGTTCAATTCGTCAATACCTTTGCCAATTGTGAAAAGTGGTGGTGGAAGTGAAGATAAGGAATGTGATAAGTCGAGGTGAAGTGAGAAAACCTGAAAAAAGGAGAGGGCTTTCGTAGTAAAGTCGTTGTCTACCACAAAGACAACTCAGAAAGGAGCCAAATTGGTAGACACCTTTTTCGGAGGTGCCAATTTGACTAGTGCTGATTTGAGAAGTGTGCTGTCACTATTCACTGTTATCACAGCACATCTGTTAAGCTTTTATTAGCATAACCAGTCATTTCTATGTAGCCTGACGCTGTAACTGGTGTTTCTGCCATTTCACCTTGGAAATTTACAGCGCCTTCCCAGTAAACAGTAGAGATATTGAGTTCTTGATTTGCCATTAAAGGTTTTCCTTCTAAAGACAACCCTAATTTGGGGATGCTTATTTTCCAATGTGCGGGATATCTAGCCCCACTGTAAGAGCTTTTCCAAGTATTCAAAACTTCTACTTGCCAATCTTTTGCAGATAGTAACTCTACTTTGCCATCGGCTGCAATGAAATTACCACTCGATAGAGGTTCAATTGTGCCATCTTCTCGCCGCAGCAAATACAACATTAGCGCTGTATCATTATCAAATTGCAGCGAAAACCAATCCCAACCAATATCGCCAGCACTGAGAAAACTGGTAGAGTACTCGTGGTCTTTCCAACTTAAACCTTTCACTGCAAAGGTTTCTTCTCCTACCGTAACCGTACCTGTGGTTTTTTGCCGCACAATAGAGTAGTAGTAAGAAGCATTTCCCGGTTCTGAACCTTTACGGCTATAACCGCGATCGCCTTGCAATACTGGTGGTAGGGTTTGTTGCAAAACCAAGTCCAGTGCTACTTTATCGGTTTTTGCCTTGAGTCTAACTTGACCTGGTGTTATCTCTGTCACAGACCAATCATCTAGCCAAACACTGTATGGTTCGGCTTGTGCGCCTGCTAATCCCACAGCATTACGATTAAAGCGTTCGCTGGGATAAAATTTTTTTTCAGTAATATCACTGACGGTAAAGTGAGCAAAATAGACTTGATTGCTGCGCCAATGAGAAGCTGATTCTACAGAAACAGATTGATTCTTTGGGGTTAAAGCACGACGGAAAAAGGTTAATTCAAAACCGAAAGGGCGACCTGTTGCAGTTTCTAAATTCCCCGTATAATACCACCACTCCGTTTGGTAATCTTCATGAGAGCCAAAATCGCGAGGAAAACTGATTTCGGTGGGTGCAAACACTTGCTTAAATTTTCCCTCCGAGGGGGAGGCTGTAGATAACCATTCTACTGTTGCTTGACCGCTCGCAGTCACTTTTTGCGAGGGGAAGAGAATAAAAGCAATGGTACCAAGTAATGCGATCGCGCAGAGAAGGACAGTCAGTATTCGTTTCATAATTCGGATAGGAGAAACTATTCTTGGCGAATAGCGGAAGCAATGACAGTATTACCCAAACGCCAAGCAGGATAAACTCCTGCTAAAAGAGCAGCCACGACCGCAACACCAAAAGCTTGTATAAAGTATCCAGGCTGTAATTGCATTTGCAATGTCCAACCAAAAGAGCGAACGTTAATGACGTAAATTAAAATCCACGCCAAAACATATCCTAAAGGCATCGCTAAAATACCAGATATTGCACCCATCAATCCAGTTTCAATAAAAGTCATAAACCATAATTGCTGGGGCGTCATACCATTTGCGCGTAAGATTCCAGTTTCCCTCGTTCGCTCCAGTTGTAAACTCATTAAAGCACTCAAAACTCCAATAAAAGCAACAACCACAGCTAACAATCGCAAAGCATCTGTGATGGCAAAAGTGCGGTCAAAGATTTCTAAAGAACCCTGACGTAGGGTTTGGTTGGACTGGACAAGTAAATCTTGTTTGCCTTGAAAACGATGTTTGATAGCTGTCACAACGTCCTCTACCCTTTCCCCTGGTTTGAGAAACAAACCAATAGATGCAATATTGTCATCCCTCCAAAGGTTTGTATAAATGTCATTGTCTAGTAAGATTGTGCCTTGGTCGTTAGAGTAATCATAAAAAACTGCTAACACGGGAAAACTGCGCCAACCAACAGGAGTTTCTATAGTAATGTCTGTTGGGGGAACCGAGAGATTTTCTTTGAGTAGCAAAGCTTCCGAAACAATGACACCTTTCCCTGCTTCTAGACCTTCCCATGGGTTGACACCTTTGTCACGCTTCCAACTATAAGGACGTTTGCCATGAGAGACATCACCATCAGCAGAAATGAGTTTTACATGCCGATTGAATTCTTTAACCGTCGTTTCCGTTTCATTGTAGGTCACAAAATCGTCCCAATCTTCGTGTGTTTTAATTTCTGCAACGACATCCGGTGATAATTTACCTAAAACACGATTGGCTGTTGTAGCAGGAGGGGTGATGTAAATATCAGCTTGCAAAGTTTGGTCCAGCCACTGTACCACAGTGACGCGGAAGGAACCAACCATAATCGATACTCCTACAATTACCGAAACCGCCACCATCAAAGCAGCAATTGCTACTGAGGTACGACTCAGCGATCGCACAATATCTCGTATTGCCAAGCGTCCGACAACACCAAAGACAGTGTTTCCCACCCAAGCCAAGGTTTCCATTAAGAAAGCAGTCACGGGTGGTGTGAGCAATGCTGCAGCCAGTAGAATTGCGAACAACCCAGCAAACGCTAAAATTAATCCACCCGCACCAATCCGGAGCAAACCAACTCCTAAAAGGGTGAACACTGCCCATGCTAGCACCAACCAAGGCAACAAACGCCTTACCTGACTTTCCAAACTCGAGCGCTGTAAAGTTGTTTGAGGGGAAGTTCGCATCGCCTCAAGAGCAGGAATGACCGAAGCAAAAATTGATGCTGCAATGCCAACCGCCAGACCTTTCCCCAAACTCCAAGGGTCGATACTGACACTTTGCACGTTGACGACAAAATAGAAGTCGTTAATACTTTGGGTAATCAAACCCACAATACCACGTCCCAGCAAAACTCCCAGCCCCAACCCCAAGGTAGAACCTATGAAACTAAAGACCGCAGCTTCACTAAGAATCAGTACAAATAGCTGACCGGGAGTTACACCCAAACAACGAAGGATACCAAACAGAGGTCTTCGTTGGATAACACTGAAAGTCACTGTGTTATAAATCAGAAACATTCCCACGACCAATGCTAGCAAACTCAGAGCCGTCAAATTGAGTTTAAAAGCAGCAGTCATTTGCTGGATGGCATTTTTTTGAGCTTCTGCTGTTTCCAGTTTCACTCCTTCCGGTAGAATTGCCTCAATAGCCCCTTGTTCTGTTGTATCGTGCAGGATCAAATCGATATGGCTGAGATGATTCACCATTCCTAAAATATCTTGGGCTGAGGCAATATCCGCAAATAAAATGCTACTCAAAGCGTTGCGGGTAATGTTATTTGCTGGTTTCAATAATCCAACAACCTGAGCGCGAGTCTCTTTTCCTGCTAGATCGAGGGTGATACTGTCTCCCGCACCAATACCGTACTGTTTGGCTAAGTCTTGGGAGAGGATAACAGTGTTAGGTTGTGTCAGAAAAGCAGTTCCACCCGTAGCGGCTTGAGATTGGTTTTCCTCAAAATAATTGCGGAATGGAGGTTCAGCAAATAAATCCACACCTACCAACCGTAAAGGTTGAGAACCGAGTTCTTTAGCTGAAATGTAACCTTCAACGATAGGGGCTGAGGTAACGCGAACTTCTCGGCGCAGTCTGGTGTAAAGACTTTCGTCGATACCTGTTGGTGAAACTGTGACAATCCGATGCGTTGCGTGTCCGGTTATGGCGTCTGTGGACAATTCAAAAGCACGTTGGGCGGAACCATTGGCTAAGTCAATGGAAACCATCATGGCAACTCCCAACGCCACCCCAAGGATCAGTAGAATATATTGCAAGGCATTTTTCTGGATGCGACGCCAAGCCAAACGCCATAAAGGTTGATTGGATACAGTCACTTGGTTCAAGCAACAACCTCCTCAACCAAGGGGCTTTGAATAACTTCTTGCTGCAAACGTCCGTGGTGCATTCGCAAAACTCGGTTGGCAAATCGGGCGATTTCCGGGTTGTGGGTTGCCATAATTAATGTTTTGTGAGTATCGCGAGTCAATTGCAGTAGCAAATTTAAAACTTTTTCTCCTGTTTCTTCGTCTAAATTCCCTGTAGGCTCATCTGCTAATACCAACATTGGCTGGTGAACCAAAGCCCTCGCGATCGCCACTCTTTGCTGCTGTCCTCCCGAAAGCTGGTCGGGGAAAGCATTGCATCTGTCTGCCAAACCGACTTTTTCCAAGAGATTCACAGCCACCTGTTTTAATTCTTTTCCCTGTCTTCCCGCCAATTCTTGAGGAAGCATGACATTTTCCAAAACTGTTAAAGTTGGAATCAAGTTAAAAAATTGAAAAATAAAGCCAATATTATCGCGTCGGAACAGAGTGCAAGCTCTTTCGTTCAGTTCTGTAATCGCTACATTTTCGATCCGAACCGTTCCTGCTGTTGGTTTTTCAATCCCAGCTATCAGATTCAACAGAGTGCTTTTCCCGCTACCACTATGACCGAGAAGAACAATAAATTCTCCTTTGTCAATGGAGATATTCACATCATCGATGACAGTACGGGAAGTTGCTCCTTCTTGAAATGCTTTGCGGAGATTTTGGAGTGCGATGGACACCGACGGAGTACTAGTATCATTTTGGCTCAAGGTTTCCCCCTGTTAGAAGATTAAAAAAACTTTACAATCTAGATTAACAGGAGAAGAGTATGTTATGTAAATTGTCCTGACACTTCCGCGATCGTTTCATAGTGGGGAGTTGCATTGACTTGTTGTTGGGAGTTGGGTAGGGTGGACATTTGAGTAGACAGGTGTCATAACTGAGCCAAAAAACTATCCAACCTGGATGCACTTACAACTTTCCAAGGAACAATTCCGTTGCCGTTGTATAAAAATTATGGAATACTGTTGGCAAAGTCATATGTACCTCCACGCTCGAGCGCACGCAAGTAAGCTTTTCGCGTATGGATGCGCTCAAGAAATTCCCCGATTGAGGGTCGGCTAAGAACTTCTTGAGGGAGCATGGCAAGTAATTCGAGAGGAAAACTCATTTGGATATCGGCGGCAGTTAGATAGGAACCAACAAACCACGTGCTCTTACGAAGTTCGCCTTCTATATAATCGAAATGAAGCTTAATCTGCGGTGCGACGAATGTGCTCATAGCCTGACTATCGCCTAGTCCAAAACGGTTAAGAATGAGATTGAGGAGCAAGGGCGGCATTGCAGAGCCTTCAGCATAATGCAGCCAATACGTATAGCGCAGACGCTCTGTTGTATTGGGGGGCGGGACTAGCCGACCATTGCCGTAGCGCTCCACCAAGTATTCGATAATAGCACCCGATTCGGCAAGAGTCAGGTCTCCATCTGTAATCACTGGAGATTTACCAAGCGGATGGACTTGGCGCAATAACTCGGGTGCTAGCATGGTTTTTTCATCGCGTTCGTAGTACTTAATTTCGTACTCGATATCTAATTCCTCAAGCAGCCACAGCACGCGTTGCGAACGTGAGTTGTTGAGATGATGAACAACTATCACAAAACGTTCCTCTATAAGTAGTAACTCATGATACTTGACTTTCTAGATTAGCTTAATACCAATTAAGTAACGTCCACCCTGAAGACTATCTTAAATGCAACATCCGCAAGTTACTATTGAGCAGCACGCTGTTTTTCAATCGAAGCGATAGAAGAATTCTCTAGTTGAGATTCCAATTCTAAAAATTGCTTGTACTGTTTATCTTTGGACTCAAAATATTTTTCGACTGTTGTTTTTGTGGCTATAGCATTTTCATACTCATCACCACCATTAGCTAATAAACGTTCTCTCACCCGTTTGCGAATAGCGGAAACAATTTTCCCATTGACGAGTCGAGTTTTTGACCAATCTAGAATGGGTGGTAGATATAAACCGTGCTCAATGTACTTGCCTTGAAGAATATCCTGTAAACTGTATCCCAAAAACTTTGGTATCCAGTGGTAGATAAAGCGTAAATCTGAATCTTTCTCTTCAATATTTTTATTAGAATTGTAAATACGAAAAGTTTCACTCAAAGGATTGGTAATACCTGATTGCATCTGCCACTGCCAGTTATTGATACGGTTTTAACCCTTAAGCCTCCAGCTTATCACCAAATCTCCATCCACCAAATAATTCATGTAGTGGCTTGCGCCATGATGCCAAGAAATACCGTAATTAATTGTTAGGAAAGTAGCACACATCGCCCGCATGCGGAAATTCATCATTTCTCCCCTTTTCCTTGCTCCCACACTCTACAAGAAAACACTGTATTAATTCTTTTTTTTATACCGTTTTCATGACCAACCTAGCTGGCAAATCCATTTACTTCAATCAACATCCGTCTCCATTACCACTTTGGTATGAGCTTTTTACTTAAATTGCATCCAGACATTTCAGCAACTGTTTTTCCCGAAAAACATCACTAAGTACTTACACATAAATATTTATATATTTTTTGAAGCCATTGAAATCGTTGTAAGCCAACACTGTTCCTTGTTACCCGTTCCCTGTTGCCTCTCCCAATTAGATAATTTATTTTGCATAACTACTTAGCGTTCCTGGTCTTCTACTTACTGCCACCAACTGCTTCCATACAATTTGGTGTAGAATCGCTCAAACCCTTACCTGGAGTAATATTCACCTCTTTGAGTTCCTGGATCAATTCCTACTTTTTTCTCAGAAACTTTTAGATTTTTTCATCTCTTGTACTATGAGAATTTCCGGTATTTAGTAATTTTGTACTCATTTGACTGCCATTGTTGCTTCCTTTTTCCATATGCAACCAACGTCTCAATGCTCAATGCTCAATGATATCAAGCTCACAAACCATTGCTACCTCAGGGTTTCCCCTGTTTGTCTATCTCTTACATTCTTACTGCCATTTTGCTGCTTCCATTCTTATACTTACTGCCATCGACTGCTTCCGTGATTGTCACAATCGCCTCTTTGGCTCAACGTCATCATCAGCATTTCAAGCTTTTTTACTGCCATCGACTGCTTCCACTTTACTGCCATCGCCTGGGTAAAGTGACAGCATCTTTTATTCCTATAGCAGCTAAAACGTGTTTTAATCCCGTTGCCGGGAATCGCTGCGTTTCAAGCAGCAAAGTTTCAGCCGCCGCCTGGAACTCGTGGATTGTTTCAATCCCGTTGCCGGGAATCGCTGCGTTTCAAGCTTCTTCTTGTTTGTTAATTCTCCAAGCGATTGGTTTCAATCCCGTTGCCGGGAATCGCTGCGTTTCAAGCAGTGCTACCCGCAAACATTGGTATTTCTATATTCTGTTTCAATCCCGTTGCCGGGAATCGCTGCGTTTCAAGATCAAAGATGATGTCTCCAACGCCTTCCAAGCCCAAAACAAGTTTCAATCCCGTTGCCGGGAATCGCTGCGTTTCAAGACCTTACGTTGGAATTAAACTGTTTGGATATAACAAGTTTCAATCCCGTTGCCGGGAATCGCTGCGTTTCAAGCAAGCGTTATCGGAACCCAGTTGAAAGTTAAGTTCGTTTCAATCCCGTTGCCGGGAATCGCTGCGTTTCAAGTTTAAGTAAGTCTTTATACTACGTAAGGTGCGATCAGTTTCAATCCCGTTGCCGGGAATCGCTGCGTTTCAAGTTTAGGTTGCTGGATAATTCCAAGGTTGCAACTTAGTTTCAATCCCGTTGCCGGGAATCGCTGCGTTTCAAGCAGGGTTATCAAAGAGTCCAAGCCAAAGTATATCGTGTTTCAATCCCGTTGCCGGGAATCGCTGCGTTTCAAGTTGCTAGGATAATTCATTGATAAGTACCCTCTGGTTTCAATCTAGCAACGGTGCGGTGTATGATGAATTAAGTTTTAGGATAATTCATTGATAAGTACCCTCTGGTTTCAATCCCGTTGCCGGGAATCGCTGCGTTTCAAGCCGCCGGATATTTATTTGCAAACAAGCAATAACGTTTGTTTCAATCCCGTTGCCGGGAATCGCTGCGTTTCAAGCCCGCCATCTGAAACCCTTAAATAGCATGGATTCTACGAGCCGTTTTGGCAGATCGAAAAAATGACCTCATTTGCGGCTCGCTTATTGACATATACTGTCAATAGTTCTGAATTTCAAAATGCTACAACTATTAACTTGTCTAGGTTCTGGCGTTTTTGGCAGAACCCCCTAGGTTTTAGCCCCCGCTTCGGTTTGCCAAACATCAATCTAGTAACATTATAGACGGACTGCATCCGGGCGTCCAGCGATCGCTTAGATATCTTCATGTTAATTGTAGCGATCGCCGAGCGGGTAGTGAATGCCACGGAACTCGAAAGAATCAATCGCCTACTGCCGCTCCTGCCTCAAGCGTTGGAAATTGAGCGCGAACTGTACAAACTTATCGAAAAATATTTAACAAATCCAGGAAAAAAAGGGAACAATGACACCCTAGCATCCATATCAACCAGTGGAAATACAAGACTTGCTGACGATAGCGCTTTTGGGTTTAGAGCACCGGCAGTCCTTTCGTTACTCGCGATCGCAGCTTACAGAGCATTTTTAGATTCAGACTACAATTGGATATTTCCTTTTGAAGAATTCTCCCCACGATTGTTAAAAAAACTCTGGGAAGATAAGTTACTTGTTGCACTGAAAAAGGAAAAAGCTAATTTGTGCAGGTATTTTTCTCATTAAACGTGATTGTGTCTTGCTTACAGTCTCTAGCAACTTTTGGAGCGGGGATTAACCGTCTCTACAGCTTTGCTGAGTACTTGGAAGCCCCCGACAAAGAAAATCAGCAACAAGATTGTTTACGGTTAGCATTTCTGGTTATAAAACAGCACACATCCCAATTAGGTTGATACGCTCTTCCCCGTAATTTTCCTGCTCATCGAAGCGTTGTATTTATAACTCCTCGTCCTGCATGACAGCTTCAAAATCCTGTCCCCCATAAAACACCCCGTGGATGGTTACGCGGTCAGGTTTCACGGAAAAAGCGATTGTTACCCGTTTGGCATACCCGATAGTCCGCAAATTCGGTCGGAAATCATCGCGTTTAGTACCGCGTTCCGGGAAGGTGGTAAGGCTCTGGCAAAAGCCAATGATGCCATTGACGTAACGCTCTGCCCGTTCCTCCCCGCCACGGTCGGCAATATAGGTGTAGAGATCGTCAAGTTGCTGCTCTGCCCGTGGCGAGAAGATGACGTTGTATTGTTTCATCAAGCGTTACTCTGCTGTTGTCCGCTTACGGTACCGGGAGCGGATACGCGCCATAACCTGTTCTGCGGGGACACCTAATGTTTCATCAGCTTCACATTCGTCATAACTTTTGACGACTTCTTCCCGCAGCCACTTCTCCATAGCAGCGTCACGCGCCTGGAGCGTCCGCAGACCATCGCGGATAACTTCACTTTCTGTTGCATACTCGCCAGAGGTGACTTTAGCCCTAACCATTTCCAGCATGTCATGAGGCAACGTGATAGTAAGTGCTTGGGTTGTTCTCATAAGCGATTCTCCTGCTTAAAGCCTGCTTATCACAATGTATGATTAAATCATACACTTAAAAAAGCCTTAGCAGAGCTTAAAGCTACAGCCAGCAGTCCTTTATTCCTAACGGAAGTTAAGCAAGACTTATGAATTGATCGGAAACCCACCGATAAGCTTTTGTAAATTCCCGAACTGATGAACGAGAAAAGGGGCTTATTGGCTGGTACGCTAACTTAGAGACATTAAACTTTGTAATTACTAGTATTGGTTTCAATCCCGTTTCCGGGAATCGCTACGTTTCAAGTCTCTCGTTTTTGCTTAGGGGTCATTGGTCTCTTAAGTTTCAATCCCGTTTCCGGGAATCGCTACGTTTCAAGTACTTCTAATATGTGCTGGCTGGTGTAGCGGAAACTTTGAAGTTTCAATCCCGTTTCCGGGAATCGCTACGTTTCAAGCCTGCAACGTTACGTTGCTTCTAAAATTTATAGTAGGTTTCAATCCCGTTTCCGGGAATCGCTACGTTTCAAGGGTGTGGCGTGTTTGCTGGATCGAGAAAGCTTTGGTTTCAATCCCGTTTCCGGGAATCGCTACGTTTCAAGTTCAAAAGTGGATCAGAAAGATAGTGAGTCAATCAAGGGTTTCAATCCCGTTTCCGGGAATCGCTACGTTTCAAGTTGATAGCAATCGAGTATTTGCAGGCGCAACTTGGGTTTCAATCCCGTTTCCGGGAATCGCTACGTTTCAAGCCCGCCATCTGAAACCCTTACAGAGCATGGATTCTAAGAGCCGTTTTGGCAGATCGAAAAAATGACCTCATTTCAGACTGACTTATTGACAGTATATGTCAATAGTCCCAAATCTCAAAATGCTACAACTATTAACTTGTCTAGGTTCTGGCGATTTTGGCAGAACCCCCTAGGTTTTAGCCCCCGCTTCGGTTTGCCAAACATCAATCTAGTAACATTATAGACGGACTGCATCCGGGCGTCCAGCGATCGCTTAGATATCTTCATGTTAATTGTAGCGCTCGTTGGTCGCACAACCGCAAAGCACGTACAACCCAAGAATAAAGCTGCAAAAACTCAATCTCCGTTGCGAGCCAATTTATTGAAATCGAACTCTTTGAGGTTGTAAATATGTTTCCTCAAACTTGGTTCTGGCAAACGATCGCAATTAAGGAAAAAGCATACCACAGCCAATTTTCTGCGATCGCGAAGCGGCTGCTTTGCAGCATCGCCTGACATCTGGTAATAAGAAAACCTGTTCAAAATTTAATTAATTGCGACCCACATTTGAAACAGAAATTGGAATTAGCTGGATTTTTTTGACCGCAATTAGTACGGAAAATATCATTTTGAACTGGAGTTAGAGGTTCTTTTTTTCCATATTCGACAAAAGTCATAGTCTGTAGCAAGTTCTATATCATTGACTATACAGGCACTTGTCCGCAAGACAAGGACTTCTTATTAAGTCCACGCAGGTGGACTTTGTTTGTGTAGCCCCAGAATTCTATTCTGAGGGCAATTCGCACTCTTCGGTATGCTCCCGCACAACGAACGTTCATGCTTGTCTCTCTGCTCTAATCTGTTTATCTAAAAATGTGGTTATTGATACACGTGGAAGTCCAGACTACACCAGCTGTTTGCAACCAAGTTATACAGGAAGTATACATCCGGATTTCATATTAGTTGATGTCAGGGGAAATATATGAGAATAAATGCTGAGGAGTTGCTCAGACGTTATGCTACTGGAGAAAGAGATTTTGCAGATATCAAGTTTTCTGCAAGGCTTTTGGATGGAGAAGATTTGCGGGAAATCAACTTGAGTGGAGCAGATTTGATTAGAGTCGATTTGAGTGGCACGAACCTTAGGAATGCTAACCTGAGTGGAGCTAGACTGATTTGTGCCAACCTGACTGCTGCTAATCTCGAAGGCGCTAATTTGTTTGGGGCTGACTTGAGTGGTGCTGATTGCATAGGAACTAACTTCAGAGATGCCGACCTTAGCGAAACTATTTTGAGTGGTACCGATTTCACTGGAGCTGATTTATATGGGGTAGAAATGGATAACGACTCTTTGCATTATTCTTCAGGGCAAAAAAGAAACTTTGCTCGGCAAGAAAACCTATCATTCCTTCTGAAGATAACTCCAATACTAATTGGTGCCGATCTACTAAGTTTGGGTGATGACCAAGACTCTTATATGGTATTGAAAATACCTTGACCGGGGGTGAGTACGTTATCGGGATCGTAACGTCGCTTGGCATTTACCAATCTGCTCCAGACCGAACCAAAATGCTGCTGCCAATCTTCTTGAGAGAATGCTATAGCGTTAACGGGATAGTGAGTACCACCAAGGTTGCGGTTACGCTCAAACAATCTCCGGTTGTCATCAAGCATACGTGCGATCGCAGTATCATCACCTGATGGTGCAGTTCGTAAAATCGCAAAGAGAAACACGATTTGCTCGTTGGGTACCTTGAACAATGGCCGTGTGAAACGGTCTGTTTTGACAGGATACAACAGAATTGGACTATTTCCCGTATCGGCTAATGTCAAAGTGGAAACAACCTCACTAATATATTGCTCCACAGATGTTCCCGATACAAACAAGTTAATCCAAGGATGAGGGTTAGACCAGACACCAATGGATTGAAGGAAAGCAACAGTAGGAGCTAAGCGATTGAGGAAGTCGAAATAAGTTTTGTCTTCAATTTGTGCGGTACCTTGAGTGTAATTTAAAGAAGCCAACAGGCTTGCATTATCTGGCTCATTGGGTGGTGTATAAAAGCTAGCTGCCTCTAACAGATAACGCCATCCACCATTAGGATCGCTGACAATCTGACCTTCTACGTAATTGAATCGTTCATCTTTAATCAGTAAGCGTTGGTCGTGAGTAAAAGCTGCCAAATCGTCATAATCTAGGAGAAATACACGGGCATTACGTTCGGCTTCGATCGGTCGGATTGTTGCCCTGACTATAATTCCACACTGTCCCAAACCTGCTAAGACCGTTTCAAATAAATCTCGATTTTGAGTCGGAGAACAAGTTAAGAGATCGCCCTTACCAGTTATAACCTGAAGTTCCAAAACATTATCAACTTGCACGCCATAACGGTGAGTTGCACCACCGATCCCACCAACTGATAACGTACCTCCAACAGACAGTTCTAAGTAATCTGTAAAGACAGGCGGTGTCAATTGTTGTGGCAGTGTTGCTTCCAATAGTTCGCTCCACCGCACCCCAGCTTCCACAATCGCCCGCTCTGCATTAATGTCATGGATTTTATTGAGCGTGCTTGTATCAATGACCACACCACCCTCGACTTGTGCTTGACCATAGCAGCTGTGACCCTGACCGCGTGCGGCAACCTTCAGGCTGTGAGTACGAGCAAATTTGATAATGTTGACGATATCATGAATCGAACCTGGTTTAAGTACGGCTTTTGGGTAACGATGTATTAAATGACCAAAATCATCACTTGCACTTGCGCGTGTGGCATCGTCAGTGTAAAGGACTCCATCTAAATGCGGTAAATTGATAAACGAGTGTGCTGCGTCGGCAGGTGTGACCCACGAACGATTAACTGGATCGAACCCAACGACAACAGTACTAGCAATCAAACCTTGTAAAATCTTGCGACGCGAAGCATTATTTTTCATTTTTGAAGTGTCTAATGTTGTTGGCTTAAAGAATCGCACAGTTGGGGCACCTTAAAAAAGTCGGTGGGGTAGCTTCCTTCCTCCCTAGACTCGCCATAGTGATCGTAAAACTCGAAGGTTCCAATTTTCTTGAGAATAGGAGCAAACTCGGGATACTTGTCTGCACGATTGCAGAACCGGGCGGGTATCTCCGTTCCAGGAATCATGCCTTTCCAGCAATCGACAGCGAAACTGTTGATAGTGGTTGTGCCCTCGTAAACCATGTTGTTAGCTAACCACCAGTCGCGGCTGAAGACATTAGGCAGTGGAAAGGGGTTGAGGGTACAGGTGCTCACTTTGGTGTTCGGATCTTTTTGAATAAAGTACTCTTTGTCTGGATTTTTCCCATCTCCTGGATCGAGGTCATATACGTTGTAGATCAGAACCTCCTTGTCAATATAGTAGGCGAGTTCGCGGTTGACACCTAGGTTCATATCAAACTCGTATGTGGACACTAGTTGATTTTGGGGATTGCCGACTTCCTTAAATCTTCCCGAGCCAAAGTATACCAAGGGAAAATTGGGAAACGCCTTTGCAGTCTGGTTTTTGAGAGCTTCTTTTGTCAAGGAACTGTGTGTGCTCTTACCCTGACCAAAAGCGGGAAGCGAAGTTGCACACAAAGCACACAAAACACAGATGATAACCCACTTAAAGATACCGTTTTTCATTTTTGAAACGATTACTGTACTGCTTCAAAATCAATCTTCATTTGAAAGCGATGCCTGATTTTACTTGGTTTACATTTCTTTAAAAACAGTGTTCGACTTATAGATTTTGAGAAATCTTTAATGACGAGCTAATATTTAATAATTGGCGATCGCCGTTTGAGTTTTTAGTGGCACGCTCGACCTCCCAATAGACTCATCCTTGTTGAAATACCGTTCTCGTCCATATATGCTTTAATGCCTGCATCTAAATCTTGCAATGCTGCTGCCATACTGGGTTAACAAGATTTACTTTAGTAAACAGTGCCACCATAACCATAAGCTCTTACCCAGGAGTTAATCTGTTGATTTTCTCCTATTTCAATACAACCAAGTTCATCCACAAAACGACACATCTAACGATCGCAGACCTGCGATTACTGAGAGCTATTTTAGCTAACTATATCACAATAAAATTTGCGTGCAAGCCGCTTTCCCTGACAGAATCAATGTTAGAAACTGAAAACATGATTCATCAGGTAACAAACAAATACCCAAGTGTTTCAGGCGCTGTATTTGTAGCTGTTGGCATCTTGGAAAGAATTGACATAGATACAACTGAGGAATTAATCTCAAGCATCACCAAACTGATTAAATATCGCTCCCCTAAAAAAATGCTCTGCCAAACACAGAGCATTAAATGAAATCATTACAAAAGATAATCCTATGGCTTGCCTTTCAACTGGGAATTTTCAACTTAGAAATTACACATAATGTGAATCTGTCTCAATCCTTGGCGATTCATACTATTCAAATTACAGTCACAAAATGAAGGACTTGTGGAGATGACAAAATTAATAGCAGGTGGTAAGTGCGATACGCCTTTGGCGATAAGCGAAGCTTATCGCTCAAGGGGCAACAGCAAAGCTGAAGGCGATGTTACTTACTATTATGCTGACCTCAACGAGATTTCATTGGCGTTTGCCCGCGTCAATCCATGAAAGCCAAGGCTCTGAATACCTTAAGACTTTGAAGTTTTTATACTCAATATCTTTGCAATCTAAATCTGGTGTTGACGGTGGAATACAAACATCTGGGTATGCGGGAGAGCAATTTTTAGCCTGCTTGTTACTTGCTTGCTTCAATAGGGGAGCATTGTCACGTGACCGTCAACCCCTCCGAGGTACGCTATCGATAGTTGCAACTGATAAGAATCCCTAATAGGGATTGAAACCGCTATTTCAAACCTTCCACAAATCCAAGCGATCGCTAGTTGCAACTAATCGCTTTTTAAGAAAAACCCATCCATTAAAAAACCCGCACGTGGCGGGTCAGAACCAAAGGGTATAAAACAATCGACTTACTGTTAAATTTTCTTAATCGCTCGAGTAGTGACTGTTCAAACTGTTACCAACTGACGGTTGGTGCGAGAAATAGTGTTAACAGCAGTGGACTTTGTAACTTGCTCGTGCTTGACAATGTCGCGAACAGCTTCGAGAGAAGACTCAATAGAACCTTGCAGCCATGCGGGGAATCTAGAGCAATGTTCGCCTGCAAAGAACAGGGTGTTTTGGGGTCTTTGTGCTGCTAAGTAATTGGATTCGCTATCATCCCAGTGAATGGTGCATCCGCCTGCACTCCACTTATACTCACCCCAAGCAATGGATGCTTTGTCCACAATTGTACCGGGTACATTCAGTTCGGGGTGAAGTTTGCTGACTGTGTTTTGCACGTAATCAAAACGCTCAAGCTCTGACATTTTGCCCATGCGATCGGCATCATCACCGATGGTATAGCTTGCTAACATGACGCTTCCACGCTCTGGGTTAAACTTAACTGAGGGGTAGTAGGTTTGGCGCACGCCTTCACCACTGAAGGAAGCTCCACCTTTGATACCTTCTTGTTGCCAGAAAGCTTCCTTGGTATGAAATGCCACTTTCGTTCCGGGACAGTAAACTGTGTTGTGGATGGAGTCTAACTTTTGCTCGTCAAAACCGCTCAATTCCATTTTGCGGAGTATGGAGAAGGGAATGGTGCATAATACGTAGTCACAGTTGCTGGTGTGCAATTGACCGTTTTGCTTCCAAGTAATTTGGGTATGGTCTTTTTCTACTCGCAGCGCTACCACTTCAGCATTGCACTTAATATCTGCTTTGATTGAAGTTGCCAAGCGTTGGATTAATTGATCCATTCCACCTTTAAGTTGCAACAGGTCGTGGCTGGTTTCGGTCATGATGTCACCAAGGAAGATATCCAACCCTTGGGAACACTTGGCGCGGAAACTCTTATTTTGAGTCAGGAATGAGTGCAAATCTATGGTTTCACCATCTTCGCTGAAGTAAGGATTTAAATCCAAGCGCTCTAACTCATCCATTAAGTGAGATTGTAAATCGCGCTCAAAATCAGAACGGAGATTGCCAGGAGCGATGGTATTAATAATGGTTTTGAGCCAAGCCGCAAAATTGCGAGTTTGTTCGCTGTAACGAGTGTCCGTTAATAAACCGCCTTCTGTTTGTTGCAAGGTGCGGGGTGCATCTTTCATGCGGATAACTTTGCCATCAATATTCATTTTGGCATTGCTTTCTTCAAACACGGTCATAAACTTGCACAGCTTGTCACTCAGTCCCATTTCTTGAACGTAATGTAATGTCAGTTCGTGGTCGCCAGGAATACGCATTGCTCCGAGTTCGGCGTAAGGTGCATCGGGTTCATTACCGAAGCGGTGCGTCCACACCCGTCCGCCAATGCGAGGGCTACCTTCCAATATCTCAACTGTATGACCCAAGCGTTCGAGTTCGTAAGCGGCTACCAAACCTGCAATTCCTGCGCCTAAAATTGTAATGTGCTTTTTCTCGGATTGGCTGTTGATGAGTTGGAGTTGTTCTTTAATCGTGTTAGCGTCCATTGTTTTATCCCTTTTGGTTAGTTGCTTGTCTCATGATTTAGGATTCAACTTGCCAAAGGCAATTACGTAATTTTTGAAAGCATTTGTATAAATTAAATACTATTTATTACGGATACTGACGGAAACTGACTTTTTCTGACGGCGGGATTTTTGGTAGTAATGGAGGTGTAGCGAGCAAGAGCCCAACTCTCTTGAGTGCGATCGCGTTGCTTTATAGTACGTGTGTTTTAAGAAAAAAGAAAAAGCAGTAATGAATGAAGACAGACACCATCTTCTATATCCTCTCGCGTTCATCAGAAGAAACTGCACGCCAAGCATTTTTAGCTTTAATTAAGTCCAACGGTCAAACTGAAAACTAATTGGACTAATGTGTAAAAAATTCTAGTAGACTGAGTTGCCCGACTGCGACATTTTGATTTCAACCAGGATTGTGTAGCGCCAAGAAGATCCAATACTATTGGAAAAAAAATTGGAAGTAAAATAATGGTTTTGGTAATGACTCCAGAAGAATTGGTTGGACGCTATCTCCAAGGGGAGCGTAACTTCCAAGGAATTAAGTTGCTCCAATCCCCTTCGGATGTTGAAGGGAACGAAATCGACCTTCGAGGGCTGTGTTTGCAGGAAATTAATTTGAGTGGAGCTTGTTTGAAGAAGGTGAATTTTACTGAAGCAGACCTGACCAGAGCCAATTTGTTTGGAGCCGTTTTGGAACAAGCTTGCTTGAAACGCGCTGTCATCAGGAATGCCAATTTGTATTCTGCTAATTTGCGTTGGTGCAATTTGACCGAAGCCGATTTGAGAGGAAGTGTCCTCTGAGAGATTGCGTAGATTATGATGGTTATTAATCTTAAAAATGTGCAAAAGAGGGAAAAAATGGCACAAATATATGATTCTATAGCCAAACAGTATAAAAAGTTTTACTCTTTGCCATTCGCCCTATGTCAACCTCAAATATTGTTACAAAAAATCCGATGCTTCAAAACATCTTAACTGCTACAACTCCAGTCGGTAAAACCAATCGCGGACATATGCGAGCCATGCAAGAGGATATGATTGGATACCTCGAGCATTTGGCGGGACAAGGCAACTTCCTTCGCATTCCTCTAGGATTTCTTGGTTCAGCTTATTTTGTCAATAGCCCTGACTTGGTGCAAGAAATTCTGCTCAAGCAATCCAAGAAATTTCAAAAACCTTTTACCGTAAAATATACAGCGAAGGAGTTTTTTGGAGAAAATCTCTTTACCAGTGATGGAGAATTGTGGCAAGCATTACGCGCTACCATTCAGCCCGTGTTTCACGCACAACGCATCAACGTCTATGCGGATATCATGCTTAATTACACTAGGGCTATGACGTCTCAATGGCAACCAGGTCAAGTGCTTGACATTCCCAAAGCCATGATGGATCTGACCTTAGGTATTACAACTAAAGTTTTATTTGGTCGGGATTTGCGTGATGAAGTATCAGGTCAGGCAATTATCCGCTTCGTCGATCTCTTCTCCGAGCGCATTAGTGGATTTCCGATACCTGCTTGGTTGCCAATTCCCAGCAATTGGGAATTGAAACGACTGATGGTGGGAAGCCGTCGCTATTTCAGCCCATTAATTGCAGAACGCCGTCAATCGTCTGAAAAGCACGATGACGTTTTATCTGTGCTCATTCAGGCTCAAGCTACAGATACGACAGGGCTTCTTACCGATCGCCAAATTTACAACGAAGTCACGAACTTATTTGCTGCAGGTTATGAAGTAACAGCGCATACGTTGGCTTTTACTTTATATCTTATCTCCCAACATCCAGAAGTGGAAGCACGATTGTTTGAAGAGATTGACAGAGTTTTGGGTCAAAGAGCGATTGCAACATCTGACTTAGAGCAAATGCCATACTTGGAAATGGTGTTGAAAGAATCCATGCGCTTGTTACCCGTAACAACTGTGGTACCCCGTCAAGCAGTGGAAAATGTTGTGCTCCAAGGTTATACCCTTCCTAAAAACAGTGTTGTCCTGATTGCACCTTGGACGTTACATCGCAACCGGGAGTACTTCCCCAACCCACTTGAGTTCAATCCAGAAAGGTTCCATCGCGAACGCCAAGACGCAATTCCCAAATTTGCCTACCTTCCTTTCTCAGGTGGTCCCCGCATCTGTATTGGCAATGCATTTGCGATGATGCAAATGCGAATCAATTTAGCAACAATTTTGCAAAATTATCGACTTACAGTCGCCCCCGGATATCAATTCGAGACATTTTACAGATTCAATACTCGTCCCAAAAATGGATTACCTATGATTGTAGAAGCCCGATGACGTGAAACCACACAACCACAACCGGATCGCTCGCTCTGTCGCATTAGCTAATAGTTCTTCCGCCCGTTGTATGCATTCTCCAAGAGGAAGCGGTGCATCAGGTAGAGGGAAAGAAACGAGTATTCCTAATTTTTGCAATTCATCGCTTGTTAAGCGTACCGTCCCACCGAACGCTATAACTGGAACACCTTTACCGTTTTTCGCAGCACCCGCTACCCGCGCCACGCCAGACAGAGCTTTACCACGTAAAGTTTGGACATCAATTGAGCCTTCTGCTGTCAGTACTAGGTCAGCAGTTTCTAGTTTTTGCGTTATTTGTGTTGCTTCCAGCACTACGTCAATACCAGCTTTTAGTTGTGCGTTCAAAAAAGTCATTAACCCAAAACCCATACCCCCAGCAGCACCTGCACCTTTGACAGTTTTGCAATCCCTTCCAGTTGTAGCAGCAGCGATTTTGGCAAAATGCTCCAAAGCAGCATCCAGTCCTTTCACATCAGTTGGTGTCGCCCCTTTTTGAGGTCCGTAGATATATGCTGCACCATTCTCTCCGCAAAGCGGATTATCTACATCAGATAGAACGGTAATTTGAGTGTCTTGAAGTCGTACATCCAAATCTGTCAGATCGATCTTTGCCAATCGATGCAGAGCAAATCCCCCTCTTGGTAATTCTTGACCGTCCGCATCAAGCAAGCGTACCCCCAGTGCTTGCAACGCTCCTGCACCGCCATCAGTTGTTGCAGAACCGCCAATACCAATTAAGAGATTGCGACAACCAACGTCTAATGCAGCCCGAATTAGTTGTCCGGTACCGTAAGATGAAGCCTCCTTGGGACGGCGATCGCTTTGAGGAACAAGTGTTAGTCCAGAGGCTTGAGCCATTTCAATCACTGCTTGTCCATTTTGCAGCACGCCCCATTTAGCTTGGACTGGATCTCCCAAAGGATTGCTTGCAGTTTCGATGCGTTCCTCTCCACCGATACCCAAAATAAAGGCTTCAACCGTTCCCTCACCTCCATCAGCAAGGGGTACTGCACTAATCTGGTATGGAATTTTTCCCATTGCTCTGTGTATTCCAAGCTTCATTGCTGCACACGCAGCAATTGCAGATAACGAACCTTTTAAAGAATCAGGGGCGAGAACAAAATGGATATTGTGAGTGCGAACAGTATTGCTCAAGTCTGTCTCCAATGGTTTTCAAGTAACTCTTGTAAATGTTCGATCGTGAAATCGGGACATACGGAACTCTCATTCAAATCCTTACTATAACGATTAATCCAAACAGTTGATAGACCTACGGCTTGTGCTCCAGCTATATCATACTTGAGGCTATCACCAACAAAAACAATTTTTGATGGCTCAACCGCTAACAATTCAACAGCTTTCTCAAACAAACGAGGTGACGGTTTAATACAGCCATAGTCTGAAGAGAAGACGATCGCATCAAATAAATGAGCGATTCCCACTCGTTCAAATTCTTTCCTGTACAATTCGCTTGTAGACCAAATATTAGAAACAACTCCTAGTTGGTGGGTTTGGCGGAGTTGATGTAAGATAGATATATACGGTTCTGATATCACTCCCGCTTCGTGTATTGCAAATACTTGTTCTAACAAACCAATTTCATCACGGGGTAAATCTTGCGTCTGAATTATGGTTTTTAAATAACTTGCAACGGAAGAAAAATTTTCATAGTAGCGAGGATTTCCGTAATCTGCAAACATGGTGTTGCAAATTTTTCTTATAATAACATTGACTGCCTCTTCTGACAGAAATTTGCCCCCAATCTGCTGATAGGTTGAACCGAAATTTTCCATATCGGAAAATCGATCCACTTCGAACATAAAAGTGTTCCCCATGTCAAGAAGAATGGCGTCAAAATTATCAATAAATCTTTGCAGCATTTTGATAATTTTTCAATAAAATTTTTGCTGGTTAGTATAGGTTTATCATTGATTGAGAAACTCTGCTATCTCTATGCGATTTCCCGCCGGATCGCGTAGGAAAAACCGCCGACACTCTGGAATTGGATTGCCATCCGGAAGAATTTCTATCCCATAGCCTCTAAGATGTTCCTCAAAAGCATTTAAATTATAAACTTGGTAACAGATATGTCTCCGAGATGTCTCATTACTGGGGTTCTTCTCCAGACTGATATGAATCTGAGTCTCTCCTAAAGAGTACCATGCACCTCCAAATGCTTTGATTTCTGGAGGTTTTGGAATTTTCGTTAGACCCAAAACTTGGCTGTAGAAAAATAACATAGCATCTTCCTTTTCAGCAGGAGATGTCACTTGAATATGATGAACACCATGAATCCACATCTTTAAATTTTCTCCAAATGAAAGAAACACTCAAGACAGAAGGTGCGATCGCCAATCGCAGCCCTTTTTAGGTAAATCGACCACAATGGTAGGAGTACGGCGACTTTGCACCCTAGGATTTATTGACGCTGTACTGCACTATTCAAGCTCTAAATAATACATTGTTTTTCTAATTTACTTAGATTTTTTATACAGTGTAACACTTATCTCGTTTTTTATTTGCATAATTCGATAGATTTACCGTAGTATAATGCATGAGATATCTCAAACTCCTCTTCTAATATCAATTGCAAGGAATTGCCTGAAATGACGACTATCACAACTACAGAAATTCGCACCACTCACGTTAGAGTCCCCAACGAGGGTTTACAAATAGACGCCTATCTAGCTGAGCCAACTCGTGAAGGAACATACGCTGCTGTCATTGTGATTCAAGAAATCTTTGGGGTCAACATTCACATTCGAGAAGTGACCGAGCGATTGGCAAAAGAAGGATATGTAGCGATCGCACCCGCTCTTTTCCAACGCGTCGCCCCTGGTTTTGAGGCTGCATATACCCCAGAAGACATTCAGGTCGGGAGAAAGTACAAGGAGCAAACCAAAGCAGACGAATTGATAAGCGATATTCAAGCCACCATCGCTTATTTAAGAACTTTGCCAAATGTTAAGAAAGATGCCATTGGCTCCATAGGTTTCTGCTTTGGCGGTCACGTTGTTTACTTGGCTGCAACACTTCCAGATATCAAAGCTACGGCTTCTTTTTATGGCGGTGGGATCGTAAACTCCACTCCTGGCGGTGGGACTCCAACTATCGCGAGTACTCCTGAGATTAAGAATCCTATATACGCTTTCTTTGGTACTCAAGACAAAGGAATTCCAGTAGAGCATACCGAGCAAATCGAAGCCGAACTTAACAAACACCAAATTCCGCATCAGGTTTTTCGTTATGAAGCAGGACACGGCTTCTTCTGTGATAAGAGAGCTGATTACAACCCCGAAGCCGCAGCCGATGCTTGGACACACGTTCTTGATCTGTTCCAAAAAAACCTTCGGAAAGCTCAATCTGTCAGTTGAGTTAAAAGGTTAATTTACCGAAGAAAGGCAGATGGCGCAAGGCAGAAAGCATTTAGGCTAAGTTCTCTAGTAGAATTTAGCTAACAGTTCCTCACTCTCTTTCTCGATCGCCAGTTACCGCTCGCCGCTCGTTACTTATGAAGAAGAGGGTTGCACTTTTCCTCAGTTCCACCTTCTGACAGACACTCGCTATATTTGAGGTATTGCTCCACTTTGGGATTCGTTTTGTTTTGCTGTTCTACCTGCACCCGTTTTGCCCCACTTTGGTCAACAAAATTGTTCCTGTATACCAAGTAACAAATAGATAGAGAGCCTGCTATGACTCCTGCGGTAACTACCGTTAAGCCCAGTCTGTTCCAGAATTTGTTTGGGTTGCTGTATTTTGGGTCAACTTTCATATTTCAGGTACAGATACTTACGCAGTTAATTTTTACACTATCTTGGACTGCCAAATTTAAAGAGTATGTAAAGCCTTCTTTTGTTAATTGAAAGTTGAGATTTAGTAGTTAGTAGTTAGTAGCTAAGAACGCCTCATTCTTAAGTAAGATTTTTGCGATCGTATTTTTACAGAAATTTAATTTTACTGAGATATCTTGAGATTTCGTTTTAAGAAATATTACGCAGACAGCCTAAATCATGATGAAAATTTTTAAATACCTTAGGTAGGGATAAAGCCGCCCCAGAAGCTAACAGAGAGGGTGTTTTTCATCCTCTCTATAAAGAGAAAGAACTTGATAGGGCTGTAGCAAAAACAGACGAGCCAATTCTAAGCATTTACATTTACATAAGCATTTTCAGCAAGCAAAGGTACACAGTTGCTAACATTTAATTCTGCTGCTAACTCAACGTCCAACTCAAATCCTTTTTCAATTAATTCCTTTCCAGAACTGCATTTTTTCAAATACGATCGCAAATCGTGCTGAAATTTTTGAAATGTGACTACAGCAGTTTCTGCTTCCGGTGATAAACTCCCTGCTAACGCGCTTAGAATTGCTCCAGCACCAATCAAATCTTCAAATGCTGGTCGCAGTGTCCCATCATCCCACTTTTCACCTGCGGGAATTATTGCAATCCGGCGTCCATAGCTTTGAGCAAATTGGGCTACAGCTTTAAAGTTTCGCAAGGAACCGGCTATGGTGGGAGTCTTCCCAGTCAGCAATGTTAGAGAAGAACCGTTGGGAGACGGTACAACTAATTTAGTTCCTGTAGGAATTTGCATTAAAGATGCAGGAGAAAGCGAATAACCTTCTTTGGCTAAACGACCTTTTGACAATTCTGCTTGTACAGACCGTGCATAATCAACTGCAGAATCATCTCTCCATTGGTATGGATAAATAATTGCACCATTGTTGGTGGCGATTTCTACAGAGGTTGAAAATGAGAGGATATCGACTATAACAATAACATCACTGATGGGAGCTAGTTGAGACACTCCTTTTGCGCCCCACTCAGAGCGTAAGTCAAATTCCGCTTGGTCGTAAATCATAAATTACGGTAAATTTATAGAATAACAGTAGTATTTTAACTCAACAACTGTTTTCTGAGTCCGCTTTTAAAAGCAGATACAACTTCCGATAACAGGTAGCGTGCTGGTGATTTCGCCGCACAAGCGTCAATTACACCTTTGCTCGAATCTCATCTCAGTCACTTTAGTATGGAGAGTGGTTCAAAAACAGCAAGTCTGTGAGTTGGATAGTTATTGAAAGTCTTCTAAATAGAAAGGGGAACTCATACCTATACTGGCTTCTTTAGTAATATCACCATCAAAAATTTTTACAGTCAAATTTCCATTAACTTGTTTTGCAAATGGAATTAACAAGCTATTGATGTAATTTTGTGCATTTTCGATAGAGTCAAATTCATAAAACCCACCAACAGTGTTAGTGTTTATACCACTTAACCAAGTTTTTGATTTTAATCCGGGAAATTTTTTCATTTCTATATTAGTGTGACCCCAGTCAATGTCAGTGAAGGGAATAGAGACTTGATACTCGGCGTATATAAATACTTTATTTACAGACATTTGTGGCCTTTCTTTTTTTTTGGTAATTTATTTTTTATACCTTATCGTAAATAACGAATGGTTTACGCATCACAAGGGTATTATTACAGAGTTTCTGAGAACTCCGTTAGTCAAAAATATGGAACTGCGACACCTCCGTTACTTTATTGCTGTCGCTGAGGATCTGCACTTCAGTCGGGCGGCTGAGCGATTGCATATAGCCCAACCGCCTCTGAGCCAGCAAATTCAGCAGTTGGAAGCAGAATTGGGAGTTGAATTGTTCCATCGCAAAACTAAGCGACAGGTGCAACTGACGGAAGCGGGAAGGGTATTTTTACAGGAAGCCTATCAACTGTTGGCGCACTTGGAGAGCACAGTTCAGATTACTCAACGCACGGGGCGGGGAGAGATAGGACAGTTGCGAGTAGGGTTTATCAGTCCTGCAATCTACAGTGTATTGCCTGTTATATTACAGGAATTTCGGCAACAGTTTCCAGATGTGGAATTGGTATTGCAGGAGTTAACAACTACCGAACAGGAACAAGCACTTCGCGATCGCCGCATTCACGTTGGTTTTGTGTATCCACCTTTGGAAGATACCGAGCTGAGTTACCTGTGCATTCAGCAAGAAACACTCATTGCAGCATTATACCAAACCCATCCTTTAGCACAACAAGAACCTATTGCAGTGCAATCTCTTGCAAATGAACCGTTTATTTTATTCCCCCGTCACTTAGGAATAGGGCTATACGATAAAATTATGGCTCTGTGTCAGCAAGGAAATTTCACCCCAAAGATTGCACAACAAGCAATTCAGATGCAGACAATTATCGGACTTGTGGCTGCAGGTATGGGAGTTGCAATTGTGCCATCTTCTTTGCAGAATCTTCAACGCACGGGTTTAGTTTATCAGGCGATCGCACATCCGACACCTCCAATCGAAACTGCGATCGTGTGGAATGAGAAGGAAGAAACACCAGTTTTGCAGCAATTTCTTAATGTTGTGAGCCAACTGAGCAAAACAAATTCTGATTTTCCGAAATTGTAAATGCAAAATTGTAGAAAATACTAACTGATATATTGTGCTACTATTATATGTAGTTCAATTGTAATACAACAACAAAGAGAGGCAAAAAATGAACTATCGGGACTTTTAAAGCCGGACTTGACGAACCCAGCAAATGGCATTCACGCCATAAATCTTATCGTCTATAAAATAGCTGAGGCTCTTCAAGCGTCCGGATATCCAGAACCAACAATTTGGCGTTCTTCACCCATCACCACAGTTGCTAATAACTTCGACAAACTTTATTTCCCTTCAGATAGTTTGTCGCGATCGCCAAAATACACGCGCTACCTAAACGACGGTAGACTCCTAAGAACTCACACCACTACAATCGTGCCAGAGTTACTCCCGAAATTACAGGGAGAACAGCTGATCCTCCATCCCGGTATTTGTTACCGTCGGGATGTCGTAGATAAACGTCATGTAGGTGAACCGCACCAAATGGACGTGTGGTTGACAAGCGAACATCAAGCTTTGGGTAGAGACGCTTTAATCAAATTTGTTCAAATCATTCTCCATGCAGTTCTTCCTGGGGTATCTTACCGTCTCAACGAAACCTCACATCCATACACTTATCATGGATTGGAAATAGAGGTTTTAGTCAATGGCAAATGGGTTGAAGTAGGAGAGTGTGGCGAAGCTCATCCCGGTTTACTAAAACCAGGATATACAGGCTTAGCATCAGGTTGGGGATTAGACCGATTGGTAATGCTTGTGAAGGGAATGGATGATATTCGCTTGCTGCGAAGCACCAATCCTAAAATTGCAGAGCAGATGACCAACCTAGAACTTTACCATCAGGTATCCAATCAACCCAGCATCTACAGGGATATGTCCATTGTGACCGGGCTTGATGTCGAGTTAGAAGATATTTGCGAACAAATAGTAGAAACGTTAGGAGATGACGTAGAACTTTTAGAGTCCGTAGATATTTTAAGCGAAACTCACTATCACCAACTTCCACCACAAGCAATTCAACGTTTGGGTATTCAACCCCATCAAAAGAATTTGCTCGTGCGAATGACTCTCCAAAGCCTCCGCACTTCCATCACAAATCAAAAAGCTAATATGTTGCGGGAATTAGTTTACCAGAAAATTCATCAGGGTTTGCCAGCGATCGCATGAGGTTCGTAGTAGTGCTTTAGCGCATTAAGTTCCTTCTTGGACGATTTCATACCAAAAGGACAGATCTTTAACATGATGCGTTCCTTCTTGTGGATGACGTCCAATTCCAAAACCATCTTTATGCTGCAACCAAGAGGTACGATAAAGACCTATGGTATCACCAGTGACTTTCCTTAAGACTTGATAAGTAAAATTGCCCAGCACCGAGGCTGCAGACATAGCTGCAGTCACCGTGCTAACTTGTGGTGCAGCAACAGCTAACCCAAGCAAACTTCCTAAAGATCCTTGAATATCTGGTGACTGCAACTGCTTGTTAAGTAATGTTGCTAAGTCCTCTGATTCACCGCGATCGCGAGATACTGTAATAAAAATATCTAAGAAGTATAGAGCCTTACCATAAAATATCAGTAGACCATTTTCTCCTGTTGGCAAGCGATCGCGACTTTTAACACCAGGAAAACGAAACGTTTGTGGCATGTAAATGCTTGATGTGTCCCCTGCGATGGCGTGACCGTGAACCACCAATGCATCGAGTCGCATATCTGCATCTCCAAACCACTTTTTCGTATCCCATATCACAACGTCCTGCAATCTTACAGCCAAATTTGGAGCCTCTGGTTGACTGGTAACATCTCGACTCCGTGGGCTAGAATTCAGTTGGCTTTCGAGTTCTTCAAAAGATGAAAGGTCGGGCGTAACAGCCTCATCAATCAACCATTCCTGTTGACTCATAAGTGGCTCCTAAAAATAAGAATAAATATACTTGACACTTAGTTAACAGTAAAACATTATCATTGAAGAAACTAGGAGTATGTAACCAGTCAATAAAAATTTAGATTGTTTTAACCTTTACTTTGTAACGTTGGAACAAGCATAGAACGCAAAAAATTTTCTGTGAAAAGATTATTTAAAAATAAATATTAGAAAGTGTAGCGCTCAATTCGTTGATGATTTTAAGCGATCGCTCACCGTCTAAAATCTCTCTTTCATATGTGTAGTCGTTGCTGTGGTTAACATCTCCAACAATACAAGGAATATCGCTGTTCTGGTCAGTCATGAGTACAAGAGTTGCACATAACATATTTTCTCCAGCATCAACAGAATGATACTCCCCAGGCTTTACAAAATAACTTTGACCGGCGTGATACGTTTTGCTTTTTAATAATTTACAAGAAACTCTCACACCCGTGGATTCAAGTGTAGAAGAATTATTGTTGATATACTTTGCTTGATACAACTCGCGATCGCCATTACGATTCTGTTGAACTTCATAGATATTGTTGGTGACGCTTCCACACAAAATCCTGCTATATAATGTCCAAGAATGGAAATGTATTGGCCAATCAGGGACTTGCTTCGGACGCATATTTGAGAGCCATATATGAAGCCGGACAATATCGGTAGACGTAGGGGGATTTAGATATATGATTGAGAAACCAAATGGACTCCACACACTGGATAAGCAGTTTTTCTTTGCCCCATCTATTAACAATTCATATAAAATTTTGATAGCCTCAATATGAGGAGTGTTTGCCTTCAAAGCCTTCAATAGATTTTCCCTATAGTCAAACATAGAATCTTTTGTAGTACAAATTTTCTTTTAAGAGCATAAGAGTAGCAGCCAAAACCAAATGGTGTTGATGCACGTGTTATTACTTATAAAATAGCTTAAAGCAAGCTGCTAACGCGTCGGTACCAGTATTTTCCCAAATATTACAAAGGTTACACGTTCATTCTCTATCTCCTGAAAATCATCAAACACTTTCTCTCTTCTCTATATTACTTATTGTATTAAGTATTAATCTTCAATATCCACAAGTGCTTCATCTAAAAGCATTTTAACGATTTCAGCTTTCTTCCTGCCATTCTTTGCAGTAAAGATTGACAGCTTTCTTTGTTGATTTTCAGCAAGGTCTGCGGTTAGTCCAACAGTTGGTTCTTTAGGTGCTACTTTGAATTTTTCAGACACAGTTTTATTCTTGTCCTCAGTTAAATTTTTGGATGTTGGTTTTTTGTGAGGAGTAGGGGATAGTAACGGTTCATCAAAGACAGCGCCTTTGACTAGCTCCTTATTGTCGTGCAAAGGTTTTTTACGTATTTTAACAATTCTATAATTTTCTGAAAAACTCGGTCGAATTTAATTAAGCTGTCGTGCATAGAATTTGCAGATTCTCACACTTGGGAAAAATGGAAAAAATTAGTCATACCCTCCCCCCTTCTCCCTTTGTGTCAAGAAAATTCGAGGGAGCACAGCTGAGCAGTATTCAGATGCGTCAAGGCTTCCCAAATGATGAAATCCCCCGCATTGCCAACAGAGCTGTTCCAAAAGCCGCTTCTGCATTCACAGAACACTCAACGGGTACCTGCAAAAGACGCCCCCGAATGATTCTCCAAACACGATTACCCGCACCACCTCCAGCCGTGTAAACACGAGTTAACTTATCAGCCCCTAAATCCTGCAACAACTCATATCCCCGTGCTTCTATCCGAGCAATGCTTTCTAACAACCCATGCAAAAATTCCACCTGGGTATCCGGACGCGGTTCCAATCGTGGAGACAAATTTGGATCGTTCATGGGAAATCTCTCCCCTGGCTTTAATAACGGGTAGTAATCCAACTGACTTGCTTTCAACCCATCAATTTCTTGGCTGAGGCTTTCTAACTCCTCAGTTGTAAAAAATTGCTTGAGGACTGCACCCCCAGTGTTAGAAGCACCTCCGGTCAACCACAAATCCCCCAAGCGGTGGCTGTAAATTCCGTATCTTGCATCATCTACACGAGTCCGGCTTAACAGCTTAAGTACCAGTGTCGATCCTAGAGATGTCACTGCTTCACCAGGGAGTGTTGCATCACTGGCAAGAAAAGCTGCAATACTATCAGTTGTACCCGCACAAACCAAGCAATCGCGACGAAAACCCAACTTATCCGCAATGTCAGCACGTAGTTCTACAATGGGTGTACCGGGAGCGATGACTTTTGGCAGGCGAACTGGAATTTGCAATTGTTTGAGCCAATCGGGATATTCTAACTTTTCTACGTCATAACCCAACTTTAGTGCATTGTGGTAATCGCTAATACCTAATTGCCCGTGTAAAAGAAATGCCAGCCAGTCTGCTTGGTGCAGGAAGTACGTTGCTTCCGTAAAAGATGGCAATTGTGACATCCATAAAAGTTTGGTAAGGCTGGAAGTCGCACTTAAAACTGTATGATTGGGAGGAGCTACCGCTTTTAACTCGTTCATCACCACAGATCCTCGTGCATCGTTGTACAACAAAGGTGTATCCACTGGTTGACCCTCGCTGTCACACAACAAAACTGTCGAAGATGTACCATTAATTGCGATCGCTCTAACTTCTTGCCTTAACTCCCTTGGAATTCCCTCAAGCAAGGTGAATAAAGCGTTTTTCCAGTCGTGTGCTAAGTCAAAGGCTTTTAACATATCGAAGGGATAGCGTCCCTCAAACTGGGTACAAGTTTCTTTGTCAATGACTGTAGCCCTTGCACCTGATGTCCCGAAGTCTATGCCCAAATACAAGCTCATAAGTTATACCATTTTGAATTTTAGATGAGTGGATGCGTGGATTGAAAAAGTTTTATTTGGGCTTAATCTCGCCCAACTATCGGTCGTCTTCCCAATTAATTAATAAATTTTATGAACATTACTTGACTTTTGTGAGTTTTATAGGTGAATTTTTGACGTAGAGACGTGTCATTGCACGTCTCTACAACTGTTTATGTTGCATCTTGTAACAACCTATTCCCCAATCTTCGCAAAACAGGGAAAAGTAGTAAACGAACTGTTCAAAATCGTTGAGATTGTGAGGTTTAAACCATGTCGATAGCAAATCTGCTCTATCTGGCAGAAATTACTAGTATTTCAGACACTCAAGTGTACATCGCTCTTGTTGTCGCGCTTATCCCAGGTGTTCTAGCTTGGCGTTTAGCAACATCACTTTATAATTCGTAACCTTCTTCTAGAAGGTTATTAACCTGGCTTTACAAGTACGGTTTTTAGGCACTTGCGGCTTGGTGTCATCACAACTGAAAACTGTATCTGTAAAGCCAGGATTTTTTACCAGAATCTCAGTGTACCAAGTTGAAAAAATGAAGTAATATGACAGCACATAAAATCGCAATAAGTGCAGCTGCGCTTTTTGTGGTGTAGGTTTCCGATTATCTTTTTACTACCATGAATGCTTTTCAACCGTCTAGACCACCGCTGCAACCAATAGAAAAGCGCCGAGTTACTCCTCGCCCAAAACGGCGTCTTCGCCAACGCTCTTATCAAGTGCTAGCTTTGGAAACGACAGTAAAGATAGGGGTTAATATTGTCATCTCAGCAGCAGCGATTTCCGCCTTAATTCAGCTTTTACCCTATCACTGGTCGCAGCAAGAAAAGCTAAGAGCTATCCGCGTTGATGTCAAGCAGCTCGAAGGACGGGTTTATGATTTGCAGGCTGAATTTAGTCGGAACTTTGACCCACGTCAAAGTAAAACGATTATGCAAGAACAGGGTTTCCGATTTGACCCGTCTCAACGTCAGGTTGTATTCCCCAAAAACTACACAGAAGTGGAACAATCAGAAACAGATTAATTGGTAATTGAAAATTTTTTCAGACTAAAATATAAATAAAAAACCCCGATGTTATCGGGGTCTACGGTGCTTTAATCTATGCAGCGTATTCCAGTGTTGTTTGTATTTTGATTTGTGTAACAACCTTTCACACCATCCTAAGGAAATAAATCAAATTATGCGATCGTCTATACATAAATTTACATAATTTAGCCCCATACAAAAACCCCGAATCTTTCGGGGTTATCGGTGTTTGCCAAAACAGGTTTCCTGTGACAGGTACATTGTCCTTAAAGAAGTGGCGATCGCACCCCCTCCAAAAGATATAAAATCACATCTACGATTGGGTATAGAACGATCGGCTCTCGGCGATCGCTAACCAATAACCCCGTGAACAATTACTTATTTAAAAATTCTTCTAAAGAAGGGACATCGACCCAAGTTGACCTAGTATTTGATTCTTGTGATATGTCCATCAATAATTGAGAATAAATACCTTCTTTCAAAGACGGAACTGTTTGCTGCTTGCGTTCAATTCCCCGAACCCATTGGTCTACAACTCTCACAAACGCAGAAATTCGACCATCAGCAAAGTTTTTTGGAAATAACAACCGATTGGGTATTTCTACTTCAGACAAAGGTTTACCGGGACTCGAAGCCCAAACGTGAAATCCGTGGATGTAGTCCTTTTGATTTTCACTCCCCAACACTAAACTACCGCGCTCTCCATAAACTTCTACCCAATGGGTGCGGTGTGCGTGTACTACAGCACTAATGGAGACTTGACAAGGAGTTCCATCTGCTAATTCCAGGGTCAGCATACAGGTATCATCTGTTTCCACTGGCTTGAATTCTCCCGTCTTGGAGTCTGGTCTTTGAGCAATGGCGGTACTGAAATGAGCGTTCAATCTGCGTACAGGACCAAACAACCAGTGAATGTAATCAAAAGTATGGGAACCCAAAGAACCTAATGCACCCCCTCCTTGGTCTTTACGAGAGTACCAATTCCAGGGACGTGTTGCATCCGCACGAGAAGAACCCAACCAATCAATTTTAATGAAACGCTTGGAACCAACTAAATCTTGAGACAAGAGTTCGGAAAACAATTGCCAACCCGGTACAAAACGAAATTCAAAATCTACAGAAGCAATAACGCTCTTTTGTTTGGCTAACTCATACAGTTCTTGAGCCTCAGCTGCATTCATGGTGACGGGTTTTTCTAATAGTAGGTGTTTCCCGGATTGCAGCACAATTTTTGCCATTTCATAATGTAAAAATGGCGGTGTGGAAATACTGACGGCTTGTACTTCAGGTAATCGAACAATGTCTTCTACCGCATTGCAGGCATGGGGAATATTGTAAGATTGTGCGATCGCTTTTGCTTTATCTAAATCTCGATTGTAGACAGCAACTACTTCTGTGTGAGGATGAGCTTTCAATCCAGGTATGTGAACTTTTTGCCCAAATCCCGTGCCAACAACTGCAACGCCAATCACTGCTCAATTATTTCCTTATTGTACAATCTAAAATCCCTGCTAGTATAGCATCTCCGAGCGAGGAGAAAGTATTAAATATTCAATCGTACTAATGTTTGTTTTCACTTAATAAGTTGGAATGTAAACTTATAAAAACAGTATAAACTTACTAAGTCATTGGGTGCTATAGCAATCCTAAATCATTTGTCAAATTTCTCTTTTCTTCGTGCTCTTTGCGTCTTTGTAGTTCATAATTTTATAAATTAAATAGGACTGCTATATATACTTAAAAAGATTCTTACAAGCTCTAATGTATAAAGTGTGACAGTGCAGCTATAACTGAGTGACCGTCTTTTGCGCTGTCTTACTGGAGCTTGTTTACCATTTAAAACGCAATTTGTCAATAAATATTATGTCAAAAAGTAATGATAAAACAGTATTGCGTACTGTTAAATTTATACTTTTTTCAATACAATTAATGGAAACTATACGGTAAACTTATGTAAATACCGTAATTTAATGATATGAGAACTTGTGAAGGGGCTATTTTCTAAACAAAGTTACCACTTATAAAATAAAAGTCGCCATTTTTACGTTCGAGTATTAAAACGTGAGATGAAATCTGTGTTGAGAATTCAATTCTAAAATGATTCGGTTGCGATCGCTGCACCTGCTCACATCCTCCTGTAGGTGTTGTATACATAGCAAAAAGTAGTTGACCCAAGTGAGAATGTCATCTTGTATTCCATTAAAACATCAAGTTTTACCAAACTTACTCATATTGCTTGCCTTAAGCATGACTGCTTGTAGTGGTGCTCGAGAGAAGGAAAAGCAGGTCAGTATTGATGGTGGATCTGTCGGCTATCCTCTCCATCAGGCTGTTGCAGAGGAATTCAAAAAGGTCAAAGCAGATGCTCAGATCAGTGTCGCTTCTAGCGGTACTGGTGGGGGTATAAGTAAGTTCTGTTCCGGTCAAATAGATATCGCTGGTGCTTCACGTTCCATTAAAAAAGAAGAAATTGAAGCTTGTCGTAAGAAAAGGATTGAATTTGTCGAATTACCTGTAGCGCTTGATGGAATAGCTGTCATAGCAAACCACAACAATACATTTTTGAAATGTTTGTCTATCCAAGAACTTAGCAAGATTTGGAGTCCTAAATCAACGAATAAGGTTACCCGATGGAATCAAGTAAACTCAAAATTTCCCAATCGCGCCATGAAGCTTTACGCACCCGCTTCCGATACAGGAACGTTTGACTATTTTACACAAGCCATCAATAAGAAGGCTAAAGTCAGCCGCACAGACTACACTCCGAGCCACAACCAAAACGTACTAGTTCAGGGGATCGCGGGGGATGAGACAGCACTGGGATATGTTGGGATTTCATACTATCTATCAAATCAAGATAAGCTGCATTTAGTAGCCGTACAAAATTTAGAAGGACATTGTGAAACACCCAATCCTCCCTCAAAAGTTGCTAACAACACATACACACCTTTGTCACGTCCTCTTTTTATCTATGTCAACAAGAAAGCTCTAGACAGCAAACCATCTGTCAGAGATTTTGTAAGTTTTTATTTAGACAATTCTAAAAAATGGGTTCGTGAATCAGGCTACGTTGAACTTACCGATGAAGCATATGCCAAGACAAAACAGAGGTTTCTTGTTGAGAAAACGGGGTCTAATTTTAAAGATGCAAAACCAGGTCAGCCTATTACAAAGTATCTTTAATTGGCTAATGGAAGACTGGTGAGACCAGCCCTGTAGGCGGTGAGACCAGTGCTGTAGGCGGTGAGACCAGTGCTGTAGGCGGGTTTCCCGCGCCCTGGCAACTGGCGAACCCGAAGGGGTTTCCCACACTCTGGAACTGGCGAACAAAGGAGGGCTAATGAAAACGTACCAATTAGCCATTAACAACTAACAACTAACAACTAACAAACTATGCGGGGCGCAAATTATTTGAATGACGGTTACGATCGCTCAATTGAAAAACAAGCAACTGACGACATTCAAGAAAAAATTATTGCAACAATTTTATTTTGTTGCGGATTAGTCTCAATTCTTACGACTGTAGGGATTGTCGTCATTATCTTTCAAGTAGCGTTTGAATTTTTCCAAGAAGTCTCCTTAGCTAAGTTTTTCTTAGATACGCAATGGACACCGCTATTTGCAGATAGACATTTTGGGGTGTGGCCATTAATTAATGGAACTTTACTCACTACGGTGATTGCAATGGCTGTTGCAATTCCGTTGGGTTTATCTTCTGCTATTTATTTGAGTGAATATGCTCAACCAAAAGTAGCAGCCATTTTACGTCCTGCGGTAGAACTGCTAGCAGGGGTACCTACAGTAGTGTATGGTTATTTTGCTCTGCTATTTGTGACTCCCTTTTTACGAAGTTTTCTCCCATTAGAAATCTTTAATGCCTTAAGTGCCGGTTTAATGATGGGAGTCATGATTACCCCTACCGTTGGTTCTATTAGTTTAGATGCCATACAAGCTGTTCCTGGTGCTTTGCGAGAAGGTGCATATGCATTGGGACTAACAAAACTCGAATCCATATTCAGAATTCTCCTACCTGCTGCTCTTTCGGGGATTACCGCTTCAATTATTCTGGGAATTTCTCGCGCTGTAGGTGAAACAATGACTGTTGTGATTGCTGCAGGACAACAACCAAAATTAACTGTTAACCTCTTTGAGTCAGTAGAAACTATGACAGCTTACATGGCTCAAATTTCTGGAGGAGACAGTCCTCGTGGCAGTTTGAATTACAAGACTTTATACGCTGTTGGAGCCGTTTTGTTTTTGATAACGCTGGCTCTAAATATTGCAAGTAACTGGATTACAAAACGCTTTAAGGAGAAATACGATTAACAACATGGCTAATTCAATTCATCCAGAGAATTTTCAGCAAAAAGCAGACGACTTTACCGACAACATAGACCGTAGAGAAACAGTAGGCAAAGTCTTTGAAATCCTATTTTTGCTTGGGTTACTCGTTGGTTTGTTTGTCCTTGCTCTCCTGATATTTGATATCTGTAGCGACGGATTGGCAAGATTTTTAACACCAGGTTTTATTACAGAAACACCTTCGAGGTTTCCCGATCGCGGTGGTATTCTTCCTGCAGTTGTCAGCAGTCTTTTGCTGGGTCTGATAGTAATTTTAGTTTCTGTACCTGTAGGAGTAGGAGCCGCTTTGTATCTTGAAGAATATGCACCAAAAACTTGGTGGACGGATATAATCGAGGTCAATATTAGTAATCTGGCTGGCGTTCCTTCGATTGTTTACGGATTGCTAGGATTGGGTGTTTTCAATTATCTTTTAGGCTTTGGTCCTGCATTAATTTCTGGAGCGCTAACTTTATCTTTGCTGTCTCTACCAGTCATTATTGTGACTTCTAGAGAAGCGATTCGTGCGGTTCCCGATTCTCTCAGAAATGCTTCTTATGGTTTGGGCGTCACCAAGTGGCAAACCATTAGCAATCATGTCATACCGTATGCTGTTCCAGGAATTCTAACGGGTGTAATTATTTCAGTCTCCCGTGCTATTGGTGATGCTGCATCTCTGATTGTGGTTGGAGCCGTTAGTTTCTTGACCTTTAGCCCTGGTTTGTTCCAAAGATTTATGGCATTGCCCATCCAAATTTACTCCTACATTACTCGTCCAGAACCAGGTTTTTCTAACGCAGCCGCAGCAACTATTATTGCTTTAATGCTCGTTATTTTAATTCTCAATGGCGCGGCAATCTACATCCGACAAAAATACTCGCTATTGCGATGATATTGGGGATTGAGGATTGGGTATTAAATCTATGCTCCCCACCCCTAACAACTAACAACTAGTAACAATTAACAATTAAATCATGACCTACAACAACGCAAGAAACAGACCAAACAGCGCAACACAATCCCGACAAGATAATTCAGTTTTTGATGTCGAAGGTGTGAGAGTTTTCTACAGTGGATTTATGGCACTTCAGGAAGTTTATATGAATATTCCTGAAAGGCAAATCATAGCCTTTATCGGTCCTTCTGGTTGCGGTAAAAGTACTTTGTTGCGCTGCTTTAACCGGATGAACGATTTGATCCCTGGTGCAGAGGTTAAGGGAAAACTCCATTACCGCAACAAAAATATTTACGACACAAGTATTAATTCTGTCAAATTACGCCGACAAGTGGGTATGGTTTTTCAAAGACCAAATCCTTTTCCCAAATCCATATACGAAAATATTGCCTTTGCACCGCGTACAAATGGATACAAGGGCAATTTGGATGAACTGGTAGAGCAGTCATTGCGTCAAGCGGCTCTATGGGATGAAGTCAAAGACAAACTGAAATCCAAGGGGACAGCGTTATCAGGAGGACAACAGCAACGTCTTTGTATTGCACGGGCGATCGCAATGAAACCCGACGTGCTGTTGATGGATGAACCCTGTTCTGCTTTAGATCCCATCTCTACCCGTCAAGTTGAAGAACTTTGCCTTGAACTTAAAGAACAGTACACCATTATTATGGTGACTCACAATATGCAGCAAGCTTCACGAGTCGCTGACTGGACAGCTTTCTTCAACACCGAAGTGGACGAACACAACAAACGTAGGGGAAAATTAGTTGAGTTCAGCCCTACGGAACAAATGTTTGATGCTCCTTCAACTAAGGAAGCCGCAGAGTACATCAGCGGACGTTTCGGCTAAACAATTTTTGGTGCTCCTTCATATCTCGTCCCTCGTTCCCAGGCTCTGCCTGTATCCCTCGTTCCCAGGCTCTGCCTGGGAATGATAAGGGAGCATCGCAATGAGTGAAAAACACGTTTGCAATTGAAATCGCGCATATACAAGCTAAGTCCACCTACGTGGACTTAATAGATTTAAATTTTTTCTGACAAAATTAGAGCGATTGAAATCGCGACTATACAGGCTAAGTCCACCTACTTGGACTTAATAAATTTAAATTTTTTTTGACAAAATTAGAGTACACTCTAAAAATTATCCTTGACATTATTAGCCTTTGCGGGAACGAAACAGCCGTGGGGATAGGGGGGATCGAAACCGCAATGAATGCACTATGTAAGACTTGTGTACACCACCGCAGACCTTAAAAAGGGGGGCTTTGCGTAAGTCCCAACAATAATCAATGACCACCTGACTGATTATAGAGATATATTTAATGTGAAAGAGAACTTGAGCCAAATGATTTTATGTCTACTATCAGTCAACTCCTCAAGCCCCATATTATGGATTTAGGGGGCTTTAAGGCTCGGCGCAGTTTGCCTCACGAACATCGTCAGATGGTTGGTCCATTTATTTTTTTCGACCATCTCGGTCCGGCTGTTTTTCCACCAGGAAAAGGTGTCGATGTCAGACCGCATCCCCATATCAATTTGGCAACTGTAACTTACTTATTTGAAGGAGTGTTGCTGCATCGCGATAGTTTAGGCAGCGTTCAAGAAATTCTTCCCGGTGCAGTAAACTGGATGACGGCAGGACGCGGTATTGTTCACTCAGAAAGATCCCCAAGTACTCGCGATCTCGAAGCAACTCTACACGCTATTCAAATCTGGGTCGCCCTTCCTGATGAACATGAGGAAACGGAGCCTTGGTTTCGCCACTATCCGGCTGAGGATTTACCTGTTTGGAGTGAAAATGGGGTGACGGTGACACTGATTGCTGGGAAAGCGTGCGATCGCTCCTCTCCAGTGGAAACTTTCTCCCCGATGTTCTATTTAGACGTATTGCTACAGCCTGAAACGCAGTTTGTTCTGCCTAATGAGTGCAGTGAAAGAGCAGTTTACAGCGTTACTGAAGGTCTCAGCATCAACGGCGAACCTTTAGAACAACATAGATTAGCAGTTCTAGAGTCTGGTGAGTCCATTAAGATTGCCTCAAGCACTCAAGCCCGTTGTATTGTTATTGGTGGTGAACCTGTAGGTAAGCGATACAAGTGGTGGAACTTCGTTTCTAGCAGTCCGGAGCGAATTGAACAAGCAAAACGAGATTGGCAAGAAGGGCGTTTTGGCAAGGTTCCGGACGAAACAGAGTTTATTCCACTACCAGGGGAAGTCTTGGAAACAGGTAAAGTTCAACCTAATGAGGTGCAACCGTTGAGTTAGTACTTGACCTACAGCTTAGCAAAACTGAATGTGTAGAATTTCTGATAGTTACTAACTAACGGCCAATTCAGTAAATTGCCGTTTGAATGGTGAATGAAAAGCTAATACGATGTCTTTATGGGGTACGCCTCGACTGGTAAGTTCATTGGCAATACCTCCTTCTGTTCCATCGTGCTGAATCCCGATCTTTTCGTAATATTTTTTATTTCTTTGTGCTCAGCTACTTAGTTAAATATAAATTTTGCCATAACAAAACTCAATTTTAAATACAGGATATTCAAGGTCTTCTGGATTTAAAATTTATTTCTGATTATAAATTTAACATAAAAATTGAGTCGATGTATACCAAAAACCTCTAGAGTGAGAATTCTATTTGTAGGGTCTATGAAAGTAAGTGAAATGCTTACCCAATCAGTTAACCCAACACTAGTTGTTTCTCAATAATATCATCTAGTAAAAGCAAAATGACTGAAGTTCGAGCCAATTATGATAAATCTTGGAAAGAAGCTTTAAACGAATATTTTGAAAACTTCTTAGCCTTCTTCTTTCCTGCCATACACGGAGCTATTGATTGGACGCAACCCTCGGAATCACTTGATAAAGAACTTCAAAATATTACGGCTGGAGCAGAAATTGGAGATGGCGTGGCTGATAAACTTTATAAAGTTCAGTTGTTAGACCAAAAAGAAGCTTGGATTTTAATCCATGTAGAGGTGCAAAGTGATTATGATGTGAACTTGGAAAAGCGGATCTACACTTATAATTATCGCGCTGCTGAACTCTACGATAAATTTGTTGTGAGTTTAGCAGTTTTAGGTGACACTTTTCCTACATGGCGACCTAACCGTTATGCAAAATCTATTTTAGATTGCTCATTGAGTTTCACATTTCCAATTGTCAAGCTGCTGGACTACGAACAGAGTTGGGCTGAGTTAGAATTAAGTGATAATCCCTTTGCCATGATAACGATGGCGCATCTGAAAACTAAAGCAACAACGAGTAATTTGACTCAACGGGAAGAATGGAAATGGCAGTTAATTCGGGAACTGTACGAGCGGGGTTTCACAAAACAGCAAGTGGTGAAACTTTTTGATATCATTGATACAATGATGACGCTGCCGGAACAGCTACAAAAAAGATTCATTGCTAGAATCGATCGTTTGGAGGAGGAAAGAAAGATGGCTTTGGTTAGTCCAAGCGTACAACTTGCTAGAAAAGAAGGTCGCGAAGAAGGTCGCGAAGAAGGTCGCGAAGAAGGTCGCGAAGAAGGTGAAATCATAGGTCAGCAGAAACTCATTATACGACAACTCAATCGTCGTCTTGGTGAAATTGAAACTCCATTAAGCGAGCAAATTCGTCAATTACCCGTTCAACAGTTGGAAGAATTAGCAGAAGCATTGCTAGATTTTTCCACTGTAGCCGATCTAGAACAATGGTTATCAAGATAGACTATGAGCTATAGAATCAGAAAAAAAGTTCATAGTAATGCTTGGTGATGGGCATTTTGGTATAGTGCCCAATTCTTGTTATTATGGAACAAAATATTTTGGCATTGCATAATAGAGGGATGAATTGAGGTAATATACTGTGCATTGCGGATTTAGCAAGAAAATCACCAGTTAACGATTCGATTCAACGCCTCTCTCAAAAGAAGACAGTATATTTTACTTCTAACCGAGGAGTCGGACAGAAGCAGTAACGCGAGCATTAGACCAAGTCGGACTAATGAACTAATCCTATCTAGGAGATCTGCCGAGATATGTATAAATTATAATATATTATAAATCCCGTGTCCGTGTATCCGCGTTCATCATCTGTTAATTATATTCTGATTACTTAGGTAACTTAGCATACATTTCTCTGAGCTTATCTACATCATGGCGAAACCAATGTTCGAGCCATTGAGAGTACTCCTGAATTGCTTGAGTCTCGCTAAGATTATCCGATATCTGTGCGGTAATTAAATGCCCAGTCCACATACCAGACATGATGGCTTTCAACACCCCATGACTGGATGCAGGATCGAGAACCGCAGCTGCATCCCCAACTATAAAGTAGCCAAGCCCAGCTGGTTGGGAGACAATCCGCCAAGTCACATCAGCTGCGTGCATTTTCTCATGTATTTTGAGATCCCGAAACTCTTCTGGCAACCAATCTTTTTTAAGTTTCTCACCACTTAACGACAACCGCGTCCATTGGTAGAAACCCGATCGCACTCTCGCCGTCCACGTCCAGCCATCAGAATCAGCTACGATCGCAGGAGCATCATCTCGTTTGGGAAAATCTCCCGTGGCATAACCGTAATAAGCAATGAGGCGAGGAGAGTGTTGGTGAATTTTCAATCCCAATTGTCGGGCCAACCAATGATGATTGCCACCAGCATCAATTACTTTAGATGCTCTCAAAGTTCCTTGAGATGTTTCAACACCAACAACTCTACCCCCTTCCACAAGCACCTGAGAGGCGCGACAGGGTTGCATAACAGTGACACCGACAGCTTTTGCCCGCTCGAGCAAAATGCTATCAAAATCGGCTCTCCACGCTTGAAATCCCAACCATGCTCCCGATTCATCTTCGCCAAAAGGAATAAACTGGCGTTCTGCATCCCACTGCACCCAGTTGCCACTGTGGCGTACAAAACCAGCAGCTAAGACTGACTCAGCAGCACCCAACTGCTGGAGCAGTGGTTCAATACCGGGGTGCAGTGTTTCACCTGGATGCGATCGCGGAAATGGTTTAGCTTCAATGAGGGCAACCTGTAAGCCCTTTTGAGCGCACCAAATAGCGGCAGCAGAACCACCCGGTCCACTGCCCACTACAATTACATCAAAACTAGACACGTCTGCTAGACCAGTTACCATTGCCACGTTTTAATAGGATATTGATAGGTGTAACAAACAAAGTCACATTTTCTGTAATTTCAACGAGACGCTTGCGAAAATCTTCTGGATTGAAGACAGAGCCAGGACGGTAAATCTCAAACCTATAGATAGTACCACTGAGCCTAGTACCAGTCTGAGTTTGTGCCTGTGTCAATTCTGCATCAGTGGAAACGACTTTACGGAAAGAAAATACGCTCCATTGACCCCTTGCTTGAAGGGTATTGAGTCCCAGAACACGGTAAACATTTGCCATTGCCAAAACTCTGGCTTCATATTCGCGCACATCGACTTGACCTGTAAGAGATATGGAGAATTTCTTTTGCAAAGTATTCTCAACATAATCCGCATGAGCAAAATCAGGATATTCTATAAAGTTTTTACCATCCCTTGTCACCTTACGCGGACCAGTTACGCCATCCCAAGATTGGTTGCCAACCTGACCAATTTCTTCATCTGTTAGGGGGCTCACGGTAGGCCAACTGGGATTTGGTTGGAAAGTCCGAGCCGCATCAGGAGCCACTGCGGGCCAAAATGTACTGAGTGCAGCACAAAGTTTTGCATCTTCTGGGAAAGGGCTACCCAAACCGTAAGATGCCAAGTGACTGACACCTTCAGCAGTTGTGTCCGTACTGACATCCCAGCCAGGAGCAAAGACACCAGCAGCTGCATCAGGTAGATACGCGTGTCGCATTGTTGGGGAACCGCTTAACGGCATTTGTCGCACCGACCCAGTCACAAGTTGCGAGATAATTGTCGTGACAGTTTTATCTTCGGGGCGAAAGTCTGCATCTTCTATCTGAAGATTGGGAGCTAAACGGACATCAGATAAAGTGTCTGGTGGAATCCGCCAAAGATTGTTTCTCAGTCTAGCAGGGACTGATTGCTCGGTCCATTCTAGAAGTTCTCTTTGATCGCAATTGGGGAAGAAATCTGGTGCTGTGACTAGAGAATAGGCAGGGATGTTACGAGGAATTGCCACTGCCAATTCGGGACAGATAGCTTCAACCCATCCATCACCTGTAAAATCTAAATAGTGTTGGGCATTGTACTTACCTTCTCGGACGACACGTTCTACATCTGGGCGATCGTTCAGGTTTTCGATTTGACCGTTTTCCGATACTTTGTGACGAGCATGGACATATTCGGGAGCATGTCTTGCACTTCCATCAGCAGGAATTTCCAAGCTAGAGGAAAGAGTAGAACTATTTTCTGGAACTCTAAAAGTGAGTAGTTTACCTTGGTATCTTGCGGCTTCAATAAGATTTGGGTGAACAACCGGAACTAAAAGCCCGTTGCCAAACTCGGATTTGGTCGATAATTCTGCAATCCCTTCTGAAAAAATAAAGGGTGGATTGCTAATGTCTGGCTCTCCCCATCCCGTACCTTTTAAGGATAGGTGAACTCGCCGAAGTTTTTGATTGACGTGATGGGAAAGCAAGCTCACCTGCAAGTTCAAATTGCGAATGCATTCCGTCCCGTCAAAGAGCTTGTGGAGCGGAACCCAGAATAGCCTGCTGTCATCTCCTGTTTGAAAACGCAGGGGACCGAAAGCATCTGGATTACCTCGGCGTTGAACTGCAATATAGGCAGAATAACGAGCGGGTAAAACGCGGAGGCTTGTGGGAGCGGACTCAACAAACGGCACAAATCCACGTGCTTTAGCATCGTAGAGTGGTTCAGCCGTTCCTACTCTAGCAACACCAGTGCGCGAAAAGCACAAATCGGCGTGCTTGCGGTGAACGGTTTCTGCGCCAGGGCGATATTCTGAAGCGAAGACAACGATCGCCAAAGGTTGGTTTTGAGCGCGAACTCGTAAATCTTGTAAGGATGGGGGTTGCACGCCGTAAACAAAGTTTTCAATAATTTCGAGTTCGGCGAGAGTTGGGTATGCGTTGGAATTTGTACTTTGAGTCCCTAGAACAACGTTAGGTGAAGCAAAAGCATGAAATAGCAAACTGCGGGATGGATTTCCTGCTTCTACTCCGCGTTTGCCTTCAAAAGCAAAATCTTCAAATCCTGGAAGCTGGCGCTTGATAGCTGGTAAGTCCTTAGTTAGCTCCTGCTTGAGGTTACTTGCAGTGATATCTAAGCCATGTTGTAGCAGTAAATCCCGCCATCCAAAAGGAGCTAAGCGATCGCAAACCTGTTTAACTTCATCAATTAAGGACATGAATAATCAATTTCCTTGTATACAGTTATTATGTGAGAGATTGGGTACTGGAAAACAGGGATTGAGACATCAATTGACAATCCCCAATATCCGATCCCCGATCGCCCATACCTATAAAAATTATTCAAGCCGTCTTGTCAAAATTACGTAAAACCATACCAAATTTTTTAGAAAAAATGCTCGTGTATTTTTCAACTTTTTACAACTAACAACACCAAATCTATAGAAATACCGTACAATATATATTTTGCTTTGCGAGGTGATATATGGCAATTCTACGACTGGAAGATGGAACGCAATACACAGATTTAAGCAATATTACTCAAAAACTTACACCTTTGGGTATTCAACTCAATCGCTGGTCAGTAGGAGAGGATGGACAGTTGCACCAACTGCTAGCACAAGATAGCCTGAACGAAGAAGAAAAAGAACAAGTCTTAACATCTTTAGATAGGTACTTCAAGCAACTACAGCAGACAGCAGGTTACCAAACACGCGACTTAATAGTTTTGCATCCTGGAATTCCAAACCTGGATACAATGCTGTCCAAGTTTGACAAGATACATACTCATGCAGAAGACGAAGTACGATACATTATTGATGGAGAGGGCATTTTTGGCTTTGTACGGCCAGATGGTACACAGGTAGAACTGACAGTACAACCAGAAGAGTATATTAACGTACCAGCAGGAACCGAACATTGGTTTTATCTGACTCCAACAAGACGGATAAAAGCAGTGCGTTATTTTACTGGGACAGAAGGTTGGACACCCGAGTATACAGGTACAGAGATTCGTACTAATAAAGTAGCAGCTTAATAATTCGTAATTTATAATTATACTTTCAAATGAGATAATGACGACTCAATCTTTGACCGATCCACTTCTTGCTGAAATTATTGCGACTGCTCGTCATTTTTACTATCAAGGATGGATGGTGGGAACTGCAGGTAATCTTTCAGTGCGATTACCTAATGGCGGTTTTTGGATTACAGCTAGTGGACGTTCTAAAGGAGAATTATGCAAGAGTGATTTTGTTCGGATCGGTCCACAAGGTAAAGTGGAACACACCTCTCCTGGTTTAAAGCCTTCAGCAGAGACAGCAATTCATCAAGTTATCTATAAGCTGTTTCCCGAAGCAACTAGTTGCTATCACGTCCACTCAGTTGAAGCCAATTTGGTTTCTCGCTTTGTACAAGGAGATAGCCTACCCCTTCCACCATTAGAAATGCTCAAAGGTTTGGGAGTGTGGGAAGAAAACCCCAAATGCAGCCTCCCCATATTTACCAATCACTTACAAGTTCCTAGGATTGCCACTGAAATTGAAGAACGGTTTACAAAGGCTCTTCCTGAAGTCCCAGCCTTGCTCATTCGAGATCATGGAATTACTGTTTGGGCAACTTCTCTGGAAAGTGCCCGCAATTACATTGAGTTAGTTGAGTATATTTTTCGCTATTTAGTAGCAGCAAGGTGTGCGGGAATTTAATGGTTTGGTTATTGGACTCCTAACTCGGTCCGGTGGCTCCGCCTGGAAATGCCTTACTTGAGGCTCCGCCTCCTAATTTACTCTGAGGATGATGGAAGGCGATACTGTCACTATAGGTGAAGAACAAACAAGACAGTTCGGGCTTTCCTTGGGAAACCGTTCCTGTCTTGCTTTAGCAATAGCGAGGAATATTCACGTTATCACTGCTGATACTGCTTGGACAAGTTGAATATTACAACGCGTATCTGTTTTCTACTTGCTAAAAACATCCTTGACGCTATCAACAGCACGTTCAACAACGTTCTTTTCGGTCTCTAGTACTTTCTCAGTCCGATCTGCATCTTCCTCTGCTCTTTTCGCTATTCGAGCTGCATCTTTGTTGGCTTTGCGCTGAATAAAATTGCCATCGTTATCTGTTGCTTGCTCAACACGATCGGCATTTTTCTGTGCGGTTTCCTTGAGACTCTCTTTCGTATCTCGGATAAAATTCTTGGTTCGTCCGGTATCTTCACTGACTTTTCCTTGAACTTTAGAGCCTAAGTCTGCCTCAGCTATCAAGTTTGCATAAGGAGCAGCCATTGCTGTAGTATTCGAGAAAAATGCACCTTGCCAAAGGAAACCAAATGCTGACACACAAAGCAGAGCAGTTGCCAGAAAGTGTCCTACACTAGAAATCCGTTTCATCAAATAATTGAATTTCATATAATACGTTCTGCACGTTTACTTAGCACTCTATTTCTACTTCATCTGACTTGGAAGGCATATCGTTCCTCAGGCAGAAGTTCTCGCGTCATAAGTCGTTAAATCAATTCATTCTTTAAGCAGATTGAACAAATATCGTGTAATCTGCTTGGTTTCATCTCGATATTCTTTTGCTATCAACGCTTTACTGTACAGTTGTACAAAAGCTGTTAAATATTACGGCAGTTGTTTGGTAATTGCCAAGGGAGGCGGAGCCTGGAAACGGGAGGAACAACACTGCGATCGCCGAGCGCTGGTTACTGCTTGCTATTTATACCAAGCTGCGTTCATACATCGTACTTTCCCCCTTGTCCCCCGTGTCCCATCAATCACTTCTATTTATCAATTCGACAAAAAAGAACATTTGCTTAGTTCAAAGGACTTACTTAAAGTAAATATTACAGAGATGAGTTGACGGTTCACACAACACGACAACAAATCAACGGGTCAAAAACTTCTATTTATAAAGTCACGAGTCAAGGTCATACCCAAGCAGGAGAGATTAAGATGAAACCCCAAACTAACAAGACTGTCAAATCTGTTGTAGAACTTCCCCAAAGCCAACAAGATACATCAACCCAACTGCAAAAGTTACAACAAACTAATTCTGATTTTACTTTGGGGCAGCGCTTAGCTGATGCAATGGCAGCGAAAGTTGGTTCGTGGACTTTCCTCTCAGCTCAGACTGCTATTTTAACAGCATGGGTTACTTTTAACTCAATACCCGGTTTACCCCACTGGGATCAACAGCCATTTATTTTGCTTAACTTGGTCTTTTCTTTTGCTTCAGCGTATACTGCTCCCATTGTATTGATGAGTCAAAACAGACAATCAGAAGAAGACCGCCGCAATGCTCAGATGGATCATGAGGTCAACCGCTCAGCATCACAAAATATTGAACTCCTACACCAAAAATTAGATGCTCACGAACAACAGCGTTTGGAATTAATGCAACTTCTCAAAGAGCAGCAACAACATCTCAGCGAGTTAAGAGCAAAAGTGGTTTTCGCGCAACAAGAGCAAACAGAGAGCCAAGTGTCTGCTGAAGTACTCAAAAACGAAAACAATCTCGTTTATCTTCAACCCGTTGTAGAGCGTGATAGTGTAGCCGTCAAAGTGGTTCGCAAAGCTTAATAAGCGCTTGCTACAGATGTTCTCAAGCTTGTTATCAAACTAAAAATTGTTCTGGGTTCTACTTCCACAAATCAATTAGCTACAGTTGACGATCGCCTGCATCTCATTTAGGGGAACAGTTCTCCCAAGATTGATACTTTCAAGCAACGGTTAAAAAATAGGTGCGAATGCTATGGAATCTTGGCATCGCAGAGAATACCAATTTGAAAACAAGAATTAGGTGACAGTAAGTCTGGGTAAGGCTTTCTCAATCTAAAATCCACACACCCAAAATTCAAGGACTAGCAACAATGAGTACGTTTATCAATGCTGTTCCCTCTGGGATCGCTGCATTTACCGCGACTAATCTTGATGATATCGTCATCCTGACACTGCTTTTCTCACAGGTTAATACAGCATTTCGACACCGTCATATTATCGTAGGGCAGTATTTGGGCTTCACAGTATTGGTTGCTATCAGTCTGTTAGGATTTTTTGGGAGTTTCGTTTTGCCTAGTGTCTGGTTGGATGTTTCTGGCTTTATCCCCATTGCTGTAGGTCTAAATCGCTTGGTTAATGTAGAAGAGGAAGATACAGACGATGAGTTAGAGATTCCTTCGTCTCAATCCTCACCAATAAGGAGTTTTCTGTCGCCTCAAACCTATGGTGTAGCAGCTATTACCTTTGCTAATGGTGGTGACAACATCGGTATCTATATGCCGCTCTTTGCAAGTAGTAATTCAGCAACTCTACTGGTAACTTTAGGTATCTTCTTTACCCTGGTTGCCGTTTGGTGTTACATAGCTTATAAACTCACTCATCAAAAAGCGATCGCCAAAATACTCATGCGTTATGGTAATTCGCTTGTACCATTCCTCTTGATTGGATTGGGTGTATACATTGCACTAGATAGTTTAGTGCTAGCAGTATTGTCAGTTGTTGCCATGTTCTTTGGTTGGATGTTTTTTAATATGTCACGTCAGCGCGTCACTTCTGCGTAGCAAGAAATAGTCAATCCCTACACGAGTAGGTGACTATAAAATTTTTTAATCCCCCAACAAGCACATCTCGATTTTAATAAATTCTTTCTATAATTTTAAAAACAAATGGTATTTGTTGCTATTAAAAGAGGTCAGATATAGTAGACTATACCTCCAAGGATAGTTAACAGTAACCAGTAACTAGCGATCGGAAAGTAGGGTGGGCATTGCTCGCCAACAGCAGGGAATAGTGGGCAATATAGGGCCCACGTAGATTTCAAAAATCTCACAAGATTCCTATAATAGTCCCGTTAAATAATAAAAGAGCAATAAAAAAAGCTCATGTTCTCATAACCAAGAGGAGAAAAATTGTGAAAAGCTTCAAGGCAATTTTGGTGTTTCTGTTAATATTGGTTAACTTAGTTGTTGTTCAGCCTTCTTTTGCAGATCCAATCGCGGAAAAGAGCCCTGAGTATCTCGGGATCAATCAACAACTCGAACAACTTCTACAAATTAGAAATGACCCGGCTCAAGGTGGTTACACTGCAGAAGACCTACAAAAAAGAATTGCCGATTTGCAATTTCAGAAATATATCCAAGAGAGTACAGAAGATTGGGGTGTTTGCCGCAATGAAACAGGAAAGACAATAGGCGTCTATGCTCACAAGCCAAGCAAGTATGGCACTCCCACCAATACCCTCTTCTACTTAGGAGCAGGTAAAAAGACAGATGATGAGTGGGACTGTGATGGCATATACCTGCCTAACGATGCAAAAGTAGCTGGTATTAACCTTCCTGCTCCTGTAGCCGGAGAAACAGAACAGGGAGCAGCAACACAGCCTTTTGCTCTGAAGATTGTAGATGGGACACAGTTGGTTGCTAGAACTAACCCTATCACTGGTGAAGTTGAATTGAATGCGCCCGTTGCTGGAGTTATTGCACCAGGCGAGCCAAATTGGTCAATTCCCAATCTTTCTCAAGCAGAAGTCAGTGCTCAAGTTCCCAATGCTCCTATTGATTAAAAAGCACGCGCCTGTGCGATCGAGTTTTCCCACCTAATAATTTTGCAACCTCCTCAATTGAGGGGGTTGTTTTATTTATTAATAATGAGTAACTTTTATAATTTTTTAAAAAGTACTAAATTAACGGTAACCTCCATCATCATGCTGTTACAACTTTTGTTAAGAAAAATTACAACACTCTTAACAGAAGGAAATATTTCATATGGTAGTTGCACTTAACAATAATGCACAACATCAAGTTGTTATCATTGGTGGAGGCTTTGGTGGACTGTACACAGCAAAACATCTTGCTAAAGCTAATGTAAAAGTGACTCTCATTGATAAACGTAACTTTCATCTATTTCAGCCGCTTTTGTATCAAGTTGCAACAGGTACGCTATCACCTGCTGATATTTCATCACCATTGCGAGCCGTATTTAGCAAAAGCAAGAACACGCAAGTGTTGCTTGGAGAAGTCAATGATATCGATCCAAAAGCACAACAAGTGATAATGGGCGATAAAGTCGTACCTTACGATACGTTAATTGTCGCTACAGGTGCTAACCATTCCTATTTTGGTAAGGATAACTGGAAAGAGTTAGCTCCTGGTTTGAAAACTGTTGAAGATGCAATAGAAATGCGTCGCCGCATATTTTCAGCATTTGAAGCAGCAGAAAAAGAAACCGACCCCGAAAAACGGCGTGCTTTATTGACTTTTGTGATTGTGGGTGGCGGCCCTACAGGAGTAGAATTAGCAGGTGCGATCGCCGAGTTGGCATACAAAACTCTCAAAGAAGATTTCCGCAACATCGACACCTCGGAAACGAAAATTTTACTATTACAAGGGGGCGATCGCATCCTCCCACATATTTCGCCGGATTTGTCCCAAGTGGCAGCAGTATCTTTGCAAAAGTTGGGTGTAATTCTCCAAACTAACACTAGAGTGACAAATATTGAAAATAATATAGTGACTTTCAAGCAAGGCGATGAAGTCACAGCAATTGCCTCAAAAACTATCTTGTGGGCAGCAGGGGTTCAGGGTTCGGCAATGGGGAAAGTTCTAGCAGAACGTACAGGTGTAGAGTGCGATCGCTCCGGACGTGCGATCGTAGAGCCGGACTTGACTATCAAGGGTTATAAAAACATTTTTGTAGTAGGAGATTTAGGCAACTTCTCCTATCAAGATGGTAAACCCTTACCTGGTGTCGCACCCGTAGCCAAACAACAAGGAGAGTATGTAGCTAAACTCATTCAAAAACGTCTTCAAGGTCAAACTTCACGACCATTTCATTACAACCATGTGGGTAGTTTGGCGATGATCGGGCAAAATTTAGCGATTGTAGATTTAGGCTTCCTAAAACTTACAGGTTTCCTGGCTTGGGTATTTTGGCTAATAGTTCATATCTACTTCTTAATTGAGTTTGACACTAAATTGTTAGTCGTATTCCAGTGGGCGTGGAATTATATTACTCGCAATCGTCGATCTAGACTGATTACAGGTAAAGAAGATTATGTAGAAGCAAAAACCGTTAACAATATAACCCAAATTGCTAATTAGAACCGTCATTATTTTCCTTTTTAAGGGGGAGTTTGAGAAGCTTATCCCCCTTAAAAAGGGGGATTTTGGGCGCATCTTGAGACAACGGCGGATTTGACAAACATCCTCTCAGTAATCCTGGTGTATGGGAAACCTATGCGTTCTCAAGCCTACTCATACCTTAACTAACAACGGCAACTATACAGATAAAGTCAATGATGGTAGCATATCCACGGATACATTTATAGTTCATTTGTTCGCGTTGAAAGGGCTGGCAATGGCAACCTAACTGCTGTCAATCTCAAAATGTTAAGTCATGTAAAGATTCTTACATATAGACGATAGCCAAAACTCTCGATCGGACCTTACAAGAAGTTGCATTTATATACCTGAACTCTTTTCCTTATCTGCCTTGTCCCAGAAACAAGCGATCGCTTTGAATGTATGTCCCTATTAGCTTTTGTGTCTTGCAAGCATTTGCTCTGTTGCCAGATGTTACCGACATTTATAGGACTTTGCTTGATTGATAATTATTACTATTATATTAAAAAACAAAATGTAAAGATAAAAAATCTTACGCAAGAGAGAGTAACACTCTTAAATTTAGATGAAACAGTTAAAAAAATATGAAAAACTTAGATAGAGTCATATAAAGTTAACCTTATCCTTCTCTAGCAGATGAATGTTGATGAGGCATTGGTTGTTCTAGATATTTTTCTAGAAAACCGCTTAAACAATCTACAGGAGCTAGTTTTCCGCAAAGCCTGGGAAGGACAAACTTACCAGGAAATAGCGGACAGCTCTAGCTATGATGCTAACTATATTAAAGATGTTGGTTCCAAATTATGGAAGTTACTGTCTCAATCTCTGGATGAGGAGGTAACTAAAAGTAATTTTCGTTCGGTCATTAGAAGGCGGGGGGAAAGTTCTGCTATTTATAGGAAATCGCAAAATGCCCAAGCGGTTCTGTTACATTATCAACAGTTAGCAGATAAAGAATATCTCGAACTGCCTGGTAGCGATCGCGAAAAATTGGAGCCTTCTAGCGGTTATACAAGGCAAGAAAACCAGAAATCTTCCATCCCCGTTCCCGAACGTTTGGATATTCCCAGCGGTCCGGTTCCGCTCAATTCCTTCTTTTATATTGAGCGTCCTCCCATTGAAGAACGCGCCTGTGCTGAAATTGCTAAACCTGGAAGCTTAATCCGGATTAAAGCACCCAAGCAGACAGGTAAAACCTCATTGATGCAAAGAATTCTGACTCACGCCAGACAAACAATAGGCGTAAACACTGTGTTGATCAGTTTTCAACTGGCAGACACTCACGTTTTCAGCAGTTTAGATAAATTCTTGCGATGGTTTTGTGCCAATGCCAGTCGCCAGTTACATATAGAACCGAGGTTGGATGATTACTGGGATGAGGACATCGGTAGCAAAGTCAGTTGCACGTTGTATTTCCAAGAGTACCTATTGCGGAAAATTGACTCTCCAGTCGTATGCGCTTTAGATGAAGTCAACCGGATTTTTGAGTATCCAGAAATCTCTGGTGACTTTTTGCCACTCCTGCGCTCCTGGTATGAAGACGCCGCAGAATTGGACATTTGGCAAAAACTGCGATTGCTAGTGGTGCATGCGACCGAAGCTTATATCCCTTTGGATATCAATCAATCCCCTTTTAACGTCGGACTGGCAATTAAGTTACCAGAATTTACCTTGGCACAGGTGCAAGATTTAGCTATCCGTCATGGCTTAGATTGGGCAAAAGGTGAGGTAGGCGAGCAAACACTGGCTCCTCTTGTGGCTACGATTGGCGGTCATCCTTATTTAGTCCGTCTCGCTCTCTACCATTTGGCACGTCAAGACGTGACCTTAGAACAACTCTTGCAAGAAGCTCCCACAATTGGCGGTATTTATAGCAATTACCTGCGACATCATCTCGCCAATCTTCAAGAACATCCCGAACTGGCAGCGGCATTTAAACGTGTTTTGACAGCAACTGAAGACGTGCAATTAGAAGCAATCACTGCTTACAAATTAGAAAGCATGGGTTTGGTAAAGCTGGAAGGAAATCATGCACTGCCTAGCTGCGAGCTGTATCGGCTGTATTTCTGCGGGCAATTGGGCTAGTGGATATGAACGCTTACGAATATCAAATTGGTGGCAGTCTCAAAATGGATGCTCCTAGTTATGTGGAGCGACAGGCTGATGTTGAACTATACGACGCCTTAATGAGGGGTGAATTTTGTTATGTGTTTAGTTCCCGACAAATGGGCAAATCGAGCTTGCGTTTGAGAACAAGGTACCGATTGCAAGAAGCTGGTTATTGCTGTGCTTCTGTTGATATGACTAGGATCGGGAATGGAAATATTACCCCAGCTCAATGGTACAAGGGTATAGTTGTAGATTTATTGCGAGGATTTGATCTTTTTGGCTCGGTTAATATAAAAACTTGGTGGAACGAGCGAGAAGATTTACCTCCCTTACAGCGATTAAGCCAGTTTGTTGAAGATATTTTATTAGTGAAATTAAAAAGTGAAAAAATCTTTATTTTTATTGATGAAATTGATAACGTTCTGAGCTTAAATTTTCCAGTCGCTGATTTTTTTGCGTTGATTCGTGCTTGCTACAATCAACGAGCAGAAAATCCAGAATACAACCGTCTCACTTGGGCTTTGTTTGGCGTAGCCACTCCCTCGGATTTGATTTCTGATAGGACTTGTACTCCATTTAATATTGGGACATCTATTGATTTACAGGGATTTCGTTTATCAGAAGTCGAGCCACTAGCAGCAGGCTTAGAGGGGAAAGTGGCCAATCCTATGGCAGTGCTAAAAGAAATTTTGAGTTGGACTGACGGGCAACCATTTCTCACACAAAAGCTGTGCCATATCGTAGAACACGAAAGAATTAGCGGTAGCATGGCTTTACATCAGGAAACGGGGTATTCAGAAGCGGAAGAACGGTATAAATTGGATTATCACTTGCCGATTGTTAATTACCATCTCATCAGTATATATTACCAGTTTCCCTCAATTATTTTGGAGAAGTTAGTACAAACAAATATTATTGATGATTGGGAAGCTCATGATGAACCGGAGCATTTAAAGACAATTCGCGATCGCCTCCTCAGTAACGAGCAACGTGCTGGCAGCTTGTTGGCACTTTATCAGAAAGTTTTACAAGGAGTTGACGTACCAATAGATGACTCACCCGAACAAATAGAACTTTTACTATCTGGGTTAGTTGTTAAGCAACAAGGAAAACTGAAGGTCAAAAACCGCATTTATCAGGAAATTTTCAATCAAGCTTGGCTGGAAAAACAATTAGCAAAACTGCGTCCTTACTCCCAATCGTTGAATGCTTGGGTTGCATCATTAAGACAAGATCATTCGAGGTTGCTGCGAGGACAAGCCCTGTTAGAAGCACAAGCTTGGTCTGTCGGCAAAAGTTTAAGCGAGTTGGACTATCAATTTTTAGCAGCCAGTCAAGAACTGGATCGCAGAGAAGTGGAAACAAGGTTGGCTGCAGAATGCACCAGAGAAATAAAAGCTAGACTCAGTCAAGAGCAAAAAGTAGCCCAACTTCAAAGAATATCTCTAGGTACGCTTGCTTTAGGATTTGTCATTGCGTTGGGTTTGGGAGTTGCAACCTTTTTCCAATACCGCAACGCACTGCAAAACGAATTAAAAGCTATTGCCACATCTTCCAAAGCTTTGCACGCTTCCGAGAAAAAATTGGATGCTTTGATGGAAGCAATTAGGGCAGGGCAAAAACTGCAAAGTCTTGGAAGTGTCGATGCACAAACTCAAACACAGGTTGAATCTGTAATGAGACAAGCTATTTATGAAGTGAAAGAGTATAACCGCTTGTCAGGGCACAGTGCGGGAGTGAATTCGGTTGCAATTAGTGCAGATGGGCAGATATTTGCTTCAGCCAGTGCAGACAAAACTGTCAAACTTTGGAAACCAGATGGCACTCTCATTCGGACGCTGAAAGGACACACTGCAGGAGTCAACACAGTTGCTATTGGGACTAATATAGTGCATCCTCTAGAGGCAAATTGTCCTCAGAATAAAATTTTGAGTTTATACAAACGAACCCCTCAGAATAGAATTCTGAGTCTATACAAACAAAGCCTGCCTGCACAGGCTTCATCTAAAGTCCGCGCAGGCGGACTTGGTTTGTATAGCAGCGATTTCAATCGCAAACTTGATTTCTATAACCGCGATTTCAATCGCAAATACGTTTTTTCCAAATTCGGATGCTCCGCTAATAATCAAGATCGGAAAAACAAGATGTTCATTGCCTCGGGTGGTGAAGACAGGACAGTTAAACTTTGGGATCTTGATGGTACCTTACTAAAAAGCTTGAAAGGACATAGCGATGCGGTAGAGTCAATTGCTATTAGTCCTGACGGTAGTACGATCGCTTCAGCAAGTGATGACAAGACCGTGAAGTTATGGACGGCAGATGGAACTTTGCTACGGACAATTAAAGGGCATAGTGATGAAGTTGAGGCAGTTGCGATCGGTCCCGATGGAAAAATGCTGGCTACAGCCAGTGACGATAAAACAGTCAAACTTTGGAAAATGGACGGGACTTTAGTACGTACATTCAAAGGGCATCGCGATGAAGTTGAGGGAGTTTATTTTAGCCCCAATGGAAATACGATCGCCTCGGTCAGTGCAGATAGGACTATCAAGCTGTGGAATTTAGACGGGACTTTGAAAGCAACTCTCATCGGACATAGCAATCAAGTAGAAGGAATTGCCATTAGTTCTGATGGTAATGTCATTGCTTCGGCAAGTCGAGACAAAACAATCAAAGTGTGGAGACCAGATGGGACTTTGTTAACAACTCTTCGCGGTCATGATGCAGGAGTTAAAGAAGTTGCAATCAACCCCATCACCAAGATGATTGCGTCAGCAAGTCGGGACAATACTGTGAGGTTTTGGCGGCGAAACAGTTCCTTATTAAACACTCTCTCCGGTCATAGTGATGCCGTTCATGGGGTGGCTTTTATGCCTAACGGGAAGATGATTGTTTCAGCAAGTCGGGACAACACAGTCAAATTCTGGAATCCAGATGGGACATTACACCTCAGTCTGATCGGTCATCAAGCGGGGGTCAATGGTGTTGCCATCGCTCCGGATGGGAACACCATCGCGTCGGCTAGTTCGGACAACACTGTCAAAATCTGGAATCAAAAGGGTCAGTTGCTCAAGACTCTTGTGGGGCATAAAGATGTCGTCAAGGGCGTTGCAATCGCTCCTGACGGCAAAACCATCGTCTCAGCAAGTGACGATAAGACAGTGAAACTTTGGCAGATTAACGGTCAGGGTAAAGTTCAACCCAAGGCTTATGCAACACTAGTTGGGCATAATTCAGGGGTAAATGGAGTTGCTGTCAGCAATGACGGTCAAATCATAGCTTCTGTCAGTGATGACAATACCGTGAGATTGTGGAAACCAGATGGGACTTTAGTGAGAGCTCTTTTAGGGCATAGCAATCAGGTGAATGCAGTTGCCATAAGTCCCGATAGCAAAATGGTTATTTCTGCAAGCGACGACAAGACTGTCAAACTCTGGAAAATGGATGGTACGCTATTGAAGACTTTGACCGGGCATGATGCGGGGGTTTATGCAGTTGCGATCGCTCCCAATGGTAAAATGATAGCCTCAGCCGGTTCAGATAACACCATCAAACTTTGGCGTCTTGACGGGCAGTTGTTAACAACTCTTTCCGGGCATAGCGACACCGTTAAAGGAGTTGCATTTAGCTCTAATGGTAAAGTTTTAGCCTCAGTCAGCGATGATAAAACTGCTATTTTATGGGATTTAGATCGGGTTTTGGCTTCTGATGAACTTTTTATTCATGCTTGTAACTGGGTCAAGGATTATTTAGCAACAAATCCCGATCTAAGTCAGAGCGATCGCGAGCTTTGCACTCACCACAAATAATGGCAGTGCAAATCATGATACGATTATCCCAAAAAATGTTTATATCACTCTTAAATCTCGGTAAACACCGTTATATCCTGAAAATACTCATATTTAGCTTGCTAACTAGCAGTTGTAGCTATTTATCTCAACATAGCTCCCCCCCACTTGCTAATTCTTCTAAAAGCAAAACTTTAACAATTTGGTGGGATAAGGGTTCTAACATAGAAGAGGATGACGCTCTTATAAAGTTAATTAAAGACTGGGAAAAAAGAAGCGGGAATCAAGCCAAACTCACTTTCTACAGTAACGACGATCTCCCAGAAAGAACCAGAAAGGCGATTCAATCTGGCAATCCACCCGACATTGTCATGGGTAGCAGTGCGGAGAGAGAGTTGATACCGCACCTTGCTTGGGAAGGCAAATTGGAAGATGTTTCCGATGTCATTGAACCCGTGAAGAACAATTATTCTGAAGCAGCATTGGAAGCTGTTCATTTTTATAACAAATCTGCTCGCAAGCGCAGCTACTATGCAGTGCCAATCAATCAGTTAACAATTCACATCCATTACTGGCGGGATATGCTCAAGCAAGTGGGTCGGAGTGAGAAGGATATTCCTACAGATTGGGATGGTTTTTGGGAATTTTGGAAAAAAGTACAGACTGATTTGAAAGCGTTTAACCCATCGCAGGATAACAAAGAACCTATTTACGGGTTAGGTTTACCATTTTCCGCCGCCGCTGCAGATACTTACTATATCTTCGAGGAAATTTTAGAAGCATATAATGTTGAAATTGTCAATTCTGAAGGTGTACTTCGCCTTGATGACCCTAAGGTGCGTCAAGGCATTGTGAAGAGTTTGACGTGGTACGCAAACCTTTACCGACAGGGTTGCGTACCTCCCAACGCAACAAGATGGTTAAATCCAGATAACAATCGCAACTTGATTAATCGTAAGGTGGTAATGACAGCAAATACCACACTTTCGATTCCTGCTGCTGTACGACAGAATCCCGATATTTATCGCAACAAACTTGGGACTCTAGAGTTTCCTAAAAAACCCAATGGTGAACCAATGCGTTATTTAGTAGCAGTTAATGCTGCCATTTTGTTTGCCAATTCCAACAATCAGAAAGAAGGGAAAGAATTTCTGGCGTACTTAGCTCAACCTGAAACCATAAAAACATATATTAAATCCGCAGGAGGACGATACTTACCAGTGATGACACCACTATGGAAAGATTCATTCTGGACTAATCCAGCAGACCCCCATCTTTCTACTGCATCTAAAGTTTTAATGAAAGGTCAAACACGCCCATTTTATTTTGTCCAAAACCCCGCCTACAGTGTAGTTTTGCAAGAAAACATTTGGGGTAAAGCGATCTCCAGAATCGTGAAAGATGGCGTTTCTCCACAACAAGCGGCTAATGAGGCGATCGCGCAAATTAAAGAAATTTTTGCCAAATGGGAGTGAGCGGGTATGGTAACTGCAAAATTACAAACGACAAGTCGTTTTCTCTTACTGGGAGTCACGCTCAGTTTGAGTGTTTTTTCCTGTACCAATACTTCTAATTCTGACAAATCATTGCTAACGGAATCTTCAACACAGAACGGGATATTAACACTTTGGTGGGACAAAGGTTTTACCCTAGAAGAAGATGAGGCAATACAGCAAGTTGTCAAGCAGTGGGAACAAGAGACTGGTCACAAAGCTCAGCTTTCTCTTTTTAGTGCAGATGAGCTATCAAAAAAGACTCAAAGGGCAATTCGAGCAGGAAATCCACCTGATATTGTCATGAGTAACAATGCAGATCGAATTCTCAATCCAAGCCTCGCCCGAGAAGGTAAACTAGCAGATGTTTCTGAAGTTATTCAATCTGTCAAACCTTTTTACTCAGACACTGTATTGGCAAGCGCTTATTTTTATAACAAGCTGACAAACAAGCAAAGCTATTACGCTGTTCCCCTTCACCAGAGCATTCCTTATATTTTTTACTGGCGAGATTTGATCGAAGAAGCTGGTAAGAGTGAAAAAGATATTCCTAAGGATTGGAATGGTTTTTGGGAGTTTTGGAAACAAATACAAAACACTTTGCAAACAAAAAAAAATAAAAAGATTTATGGGCTTGGGTTACCTTTATCCGTTGGTGCTGGAGACACTTTTGAAGTCTTTGAGCAGATTTTGGAAGCGCATGATGTAGAAATTGTAGATTCTCAAGGTCGATTGCGTACAAGCGATCCAAAAGTCCGTCAGGGAATTATCCATTGCATAGACTGGTATACAAAATTTTACAATCAAGGTTATGTACCTCCCGATGCAGTGAATTGGTTTAACCCAGATAACAATCGCAGCTTGTTTAACAGGCATGTGGTCATGACTGCTAACAATTCTCTCTCCATTCCTGCGGCTGTACGCCGAAATTCTGACGTTTACTTTAACAAGCTAGGTACTATTGGATATCCCAATAAACCTAACGGTAAGCCAATGCGTTATGTGTCTCTCATCACCCAAGCAATTATCCTAACTGACTCAAAAAACCAGAAACTAGCTAAAGATTTTTTGATATATTTCATCAGCCCAAAAATCATGGGAAATTATCTTAAGGTTGCGGGCGGGCGTTTTTTTCCAGTACACACACTTGTTTGGAAAGATCCTTTCTGGACAAATAAGAAAGATCCCCACGTATCGGAAGGTGCTAAACCACTCATTATGAAACGAACTCGTTTATTATATATTGCTCAAAATTCTTCTTATAGTAAAGTGTTAATGAAAAATGTTTGGGGTCAAGCTCTGCGTCGAGTCGTCATAGATCGTGTTTCTCCCGAAAAAGCAGCCGATCGCGCAATTCAACAACTCAATGAAATTTTTGCTGAGTCTAGCGATCCTATTTAATTTTTGAATGCAAGGTAGGCATTGCCTACCTATAGAATTAGATTTTTTTCATAAGACATTTATGTTTTCTCTAGAAAAAACATTTGATTGACTCATAGATAATGCAAAATTTTATTAAAAAAACTCGCAATCGCTGTAAATTATGCAGCTTTGTCTTAACAGTCTCAACCTTAAGTTTCACAATTTTTGCCTGTTCTCAATCCATTCCTTCACAATCTCAAAAATCCTCTATTAAGACATCTCATAAAGATGATAAAGTCCTACAAATTTGGTGGGATAAAGGGTTTGGGTTAGAAGAAGATGAGGCAATTACTTTAGTTGTAAGAAACTGGGAGAAAAAAAGCGGTTACAAGGCAAAACTGTCGGTTTATGGACCTAACGAACTCCTGGAAAAAGCGGAAAGAGCAGTACGTTCTGGAAATACCCCCGATATTTTATTAAATAACAGAGCGGAAAGACAACTCAACGCACGTTTAGCTTGGGACGGAAAATTAGCAGATGTTTCTGATGTGATTTACCCCATTAAGGACTTGTATCCAGAACCTATTTTAAAAACGGCTCATCTCTACAATCACGTACAAAAACAGCGCAGTTATTATGCAGTTCCTATTAGCCAAACCACAATGCTCTTTTTTTATTGGAAAGATTTGTTAAAGCAAGTAGGACAGAGCGACACTAATATTCCTACAGAGTGGAATAGCTTTTGGGAGTTTTGGAAAAAAGTCCAGGACGCTCTCCGAAAAAAGCAAAATAATATATATAGTTTGGGTTTGCCTTATTCAATTGGGTCGGGAGATACTTATTACTTTTTCGAGCAACTTTTAGAAGCCTATGATATTCAAATTTTTGATGCTCAAGGGAAACTGCTTGTCAGGAACCCCCAAGTGAGGCAGAAAATTATCGATCTTTTAGACTGGTACGCCAAGTTTTACCAGCAAGGTTATGTACCACCCGATGCTATCAGGTGGTTAAATCCAGATAATAATCGTAGTTTACTCAACCGTCAGGTGGTAATGACACCCAATGGCACTCTCTCAATCCCCAGTGCTGTCAGTCAAGATAGGGAGACTTACTATAAAAAGCTTGGTACTTTAAAATTGCCCAATAAACCCAACGGTCAACGAATGCGGTACATTGTTGCAATTGGTCACGTGATCTTGTTTGCCAATTCCAAGCACCAAGAGACAGCTAGAGATTTTCTTAAATACTTAGTTCAACCAAACATATTGGGAACTTATCTTAAAAGTGCAGAACGGGGTCACTTTCCAGCACTCAAGCCCGTGTTAAAAGACCCTTATTGGGCAAACTCAACAGACCCTCATGTCTCCAGTGTTTCCAAGATATTAACCCAAGGTTCAATACGTCCGTTTGATTATGTAAATCACCCGGCGTATACCTTAGTACTTGATAAAAATGTTTGGATCAAAGCACTCAATCGAATTATTAGCGATCGCCTAACCCCAGAGCAAGCAGCCGACGAAGCTATTATGCAGATAGAAGAAATTGTTAATAAATGGAATTAAGATTTGGTCATCGATCGCTGATGACTGGTACCATTTGTGCAAATTCTCGACGAAATACTGAATCGCTGTATTCTTGCCACTCTTTTTTACGACTTTGGGATAAATTTTGCAACGTTGCTTGCTGGACGCGAGTCATCAACGGACGCCGAAAATGTTCGTATTTTTCAAAGGCTTGAGCGATCGCTTGTGTATCATCCCAACCTTTCTCTTTTACAACATGAGCAATTAAGGTTGCAATGACTAGTGCATCTTCAAACCCTTGATTTGCTCCTTGTGCCATAAAAGGGGGCATTCCATGGGCTGCATCACCAACCAATACCACTCGTCCCGAACTCCATGGTGGTTGAATTTTGCCAAGATTGTCTTTTGTATCAAGAGAAGCAGTGCTAGGAAGTTGTAAGGAATCTGCAATACTAGCACGGTGGATGTAGTACGGACGCTGTTGCATATTAGCAGGAGTTGATAAGCTCACTAACTGTTTGAGAACATCGGGAAAACCTGCTTTCTCTAATGCAGGCAAAGCAACGTCAATCAAAGATATGCCAAATTTCCCTTGTAAGATGTCTAGAGGCAAAGCATGGTGTATGACGTATCCGACTGGACCATTCGGTCTTTGAAATAAAAGCATTCTGGGCACTCCCATGAGGCTACCTTCAGAGATTTCATCATTACGGATTGTGACAACAGGTGCCCCCTGGAAGAAAATTTCTTCTAGCGCTGACTTTAGACTGTCTGGAATGTCAAGAATTTGATTGCACATAATCGCAGCAAATCCGGAATATTCAGGTTTTGCAAAAGCGGAGTACGGAGTATCTTTGTAAAGAATCTGGCGAACCGTGGAGTTGATTCCGTCAGCTGCAACAACGAGTTTTGCCCGAAAGACTGTTGTTTCAAATTCTTGGGAAATTGTTTCTAAGTTCTGGGGTTGGTTTTCTTCCGGTTTCTGTTCTTCAGACCAATACGCGTAAGGATTGGCTTCTGCGATCGTATTGGACACACAATCTACGCGGACGTACCCAGTCTCTAATTCATCCACCACACTGACACATCGATGATTGGGTCTAACTCGCTCTTGGGGGAGTTGTTGTCTGAGGGCTGTCTGCAAATTATACCAACTGATTGATTTTCGACCTTCTCCATACTCTTTAAACCAATCATCGTAACTCAGAGAAAATGATGAAATTCGTTCTCCACGCAAATTCTTTTGAACCCATTCGGGTGTTGCTTTTGGAGGCTGTGTTCTTGTAGCTGTCCTTACAGCCTCTTCGCTGGGTGGCTTGGGATTCAAAAGCCCAATACCAACTTCTTTAATTTGTTCGTAAGCCTGAGAATCTAAATATTTGAGAGATCTTAATCCATTGGGCAGAAGATCGACCGTTTGACCGACTTGACGAAAAGCGCGAGTGCGATCGACAACTAATACATTTTCAATACCTCGTTTGCGTAAGCCGATGGCAGTTGCCAATCCAATAGGTCCAGCACCAATGACAACAACGTCGTAGCTCTCCATAAAAGCAAACCCGTTATGCATTTCAATCTTTATATCTTAACTGCTGTTATGGTAATTTTCAGGGCATTGCTGACAGTGCTAGGATCGGAGTAATGGCGTTCTAGTGATATGCAGCGAACTTTCATCTCTGGCATTATTCCACCTGTAGTACAGTCCGAACCCTCTTTGTGGTTCGCGTTTGTTGGCAACAAGTTGTTAATCCATTCTCAAGGGACAGTGAGTCACATCCCCAAGTTTGTCAGTCTAGCAGAAATTGGTTTGAAGCCAATGCGATCGCAATTTCTGGGTACTCTTGATGGCATTGGGTGTTACTCTGCCGAATTGCCCAAGGACTCTATAATCCCTGATAGTTTGAGGTTAATGGGACTGCGGGAATTATATGGAAGTTTAGATGAGGACTTGTATGCGTTATGCGGTCGCGCCATTCAGATTATGGAATGGGATCGCACCCACCAGTACTGCGGTCATTGTGCGACACCTACAGTTCAATTAGCACACGAGCGTGCCAAGCGATGTCCTAAATGCGAATTGGTAAATTATCCGCGCCTCTCACCTGCGATGATTGTTCTTGTCTCGCGGGGTGACGAAGTCTTATTAGCTCGTGCGCCTCGTTTTCCACCGGGTATGTACAGCATACTGGCTGGATTTGTGGAACCGGGAGAATCGTTGGAAGAAACGGTGATGCGAGAAGTTCGAGAGGAAGTAGGGATTGAGGTCAAAGATATTCGCTATTTTGGCTCGCAACCCTGGCCTTTTCCCAACTCACTGATGATTGGATTTACTGCGACTTATGCAAGTGGAGAGATCGTCATTGAACCTCAAGAATTGGTAGATGCGGCTTGGTTTAGCAAGTATAACTTACCGCAGATTCCTCCCAAGCCAAGTATTGCTCGAAAACTTCTTGACTGGTTTGTTTCGACTTGAGGATGTGCCATGTCACTTACGCGCTCCGATCTTGAATCTCAACGCTTGCAGCAAACCATATTACAATCGGGCAGATCTGTAAATGTTTTAAGTGAAGACCAGTTGCAAGAGTCAATACGCGCAACTCTACACCAGCAAAAACTGGCTTCAGATGTTTGGATTTTTGCTTATGGCTCGCTCATCTGGAATCCTATTATCAAATTTGAAGAACAGCGCATCGGTACAATTTATGGATGGCACCGTCGCTTCTGCCTGTGGGTACCCCAAGGTCGAGGTACCCCAGATAACCCTGGATTGGTACTTGGTTTAGATCGGGGCGGTTGTTGTCGCGGTATTGCCTACCGGATAGCTGCTAGTGATGTACCATCAGAACTACTGTTGCTTTGGCGGAGGGAAATGATTGTTAATTGTTATGTTCCCCGTTGGGTCAAAGTTTTTGATGGTTCGCAACAGATAAATGCGATCGCATTTGTTATTAACCGCAATCATCGGGCTTATGCTGGTGATATTTCTTTAGAAACTATGGTTAACAGTATAGCAACTGCGAAAGGTGAGCTTGGTTCTTGTGCGGATTACCTCATGCAAACCATTGACGGCTTGATGACAGTTGGTATTAAAGATAAGCCATTGCAACTTTTGCGCGATCGTGTTTTAGCACAGTTATCAGCAACATCAACAATAAGTAACTCGGCGAGAAAAAACCAAACTATGTAATGAACGTATAATCTCTGTATTTGTCTCGTAGTAGCGCTTTAGCGCATGAATTGTCACTAAAAACCAGTAATGGTTATTTGCGCCCACTGAACTTATAAATTCACTACCGCTTTTGAGTTGGTTAAAATTAAGATAAGCTTCCGTCATGCATTTTTTCGTAATATATTGCCATTGAAAAATTAAACTATTTTTTGTAACATTTCAGATAATTTGCATATACCCATCCCTGATACTGCTGGGTAGAAATATCAGCCCATTCTCCATCTTGTGACCAACCGTGTAGCTCAACAACTGTTCCTTTAGGTAAAGTATCAATAATTTTAGAATTTATACGGTTGTTTTCTCGAACATTAACAGATGTAGCTGTGACTTCCCAATACTGGCAAAATTTTGATTCTGCTGACACTGGTGATTGTATAAGTGCATATCCAGCAGCTGAACTGACTATCAACATTAAAAATACTGAAACTTGTTTAACAAGCATGATTTTTCTTCTACTTAAAAAGATGTTGCCAAAGCAATAGACAAGCGGAATTCTAACAATCAACTAAATCTACAAATTGAGAGGGAGTTTTTTCGGAAACTTCGCAAAAGAAAAAACGAGATGTAAGATTTAGTTCTTTTCCCTATTCTCTACTCCCTTTTTCAACATAGCGAGTTTATTCAAGTTTAAAACTATAATTTTTAAGTTTAACTTGGTTAAAACCTTCAATACCTTGCAATCCACCTGTATGAATTGCGACAACTGTGGTGTGAGGGCGGAAAAGTTCTTTTTTTGCCAAATCGAAAATCCCAAAAAACATTTTTCCCGTGTAAATTGGATCGAGAGCAATGGAATGTTTTCGTTTAAAATCATTAATGAATAAAATTAATTCTGGCTTCCACTTGGCATAGCCGCCGAAACAGTAATTATCAGTAATCTGCCAATTTTGACAGCCTAAATTATCTTGTGTATCAAGCAATCTTTGCACGTCATTTTTCAAAAAATCTCCTTTTAGTGCAGAAAAACCAATGATGTGTTGAGCCGAATCTACAGCCGCAATAACACCAGCCAAAGTACAACCCGTACCACACGCCGTACAAAAATAATCAGGTTGAAATTGCATTTGTGAATGAATTTCTTCAACAATCTCCCTACAGCCTTGCAAAGCTAAAGTATTCGATCCACCTGATGGCAAAAAATAAACATTACCATATTCTTTTTCTATCTGTTCAAAAATCAAATTTTCCTCTCGAAAATCAGAGCGGCTAACAAAGAGCAATTTCATGCCACACTTTTCAGCAAAATCAAGTGTTGTATTGAGGGGTTGGGTACGTTCGCCGCGAATAATACCGATGGTTTCAATACCAACAATTTTTCCCACTGCTGCTGTAGCATAGATATGATTTGAGAAAGCACCGCCAAATGTAACAAGCCGGGGAAATCCTAACTCTTTGATTTTCAAGCAATTGTATTTCAGTTTCCGGAATTTATTACCCGATACTGAAGAATTGAGCAAATCGTCTCTTTTAATAAAAAGCCTAATCTTTGCTTCTGTTAGGGTTTCGTCAAAAATTTCCTGAATGGGGCTTACAGGTACATTGAAAAAATTGGTGACTGTTTGTGAGCATAGCATTTGGGATTTTGAATTGAGAAAATTTAGCGTATACCCTCATTATCGATCGCACTGTAAATGTCGGTAGGGGCGAGTCCCAACCAAGGATCGCTACTGGGAGTCAAAAACAGTTCTGCATAAACTTTTTTATTTAATGAATCCACATAGCTTGTTTGATTACCTTGTACAAACCATTGATGAATTTGCCTGTGCAGGATATACTCATTTCTAACTGTATCCAGAGCCATTGCCGCTTCAAAATTACGAATCAGTTTTGAGATATCTTGCGGATTTTTGGCAGACTGAAACTTTTTATCACCAATTAAGGCAATGCTATTCTTATCTAGTTTGGCAGACTCTGCATAGAGTTGGGCAATTCTGCTCCAAGTCGCTTGGTCTGTAATTTCTAAAGGAGTGTTTGGATTTTCTGCGCTTTGTGGCTGGATATTGTTTAATATCGGGCTTTCCACTCTCATTTTTGAGACGGCTACTGCACCTGCTACTGTAGCACTGGGAGTTTCACCCTCATTACTGGGAGATGCAACTAACCGTGGTGGAGATTGGATATCTAGTTTTGCTAAATCTGCTGTCCATTGGTTTTGGAGAGTCGTGAGGCGATCGCTGTGGTATTGTCGTAAAAAAGCTTCGCGTTGGGAACCGTTACGTTTGCTGTACTCCTTTGCTGCTACTTCCCCTTGCTGAAGGCTCGTGAGAAAAGCTTTTGGTCCGTATAGCCCTGGAATTGCATCAATCGGACGACCCGAACTATCTAAGATGTAATGAATGCTATTACCTGTGATTGTGCGTTCTAGTTTGCGTCCGTCACCAAAATCAATTGTCACCTTTGGGACGGGACGAACTGATTGCCAATGTAGAATAAAGTTTTCTCTTAAGACTTTAGAAATTTCCGCGTTGGGATATAATGCGACTCTAAAAAACCTGCTGTTAGCGCAACTGAGATCTGTATCTAAGTTACCTAGCAACCGCAAAGATAAGATTGGTTTACCGCTAGCTGTTGCGGCGGCTTTTGCTTTTTCTAGATCGGTGTACCAGTAAAGCTGAGAAGCATAGCAATCTTTTTGCTGGCAAAGTGAATCTAAAGCTTGACGAATTTCTACATTAGAAGAATTTAATGCATTGGCATGGGATTTGAGAAATATTTCCAATCCCGTTTGACCTTGTTGTCGCAGCGTCGCAACTTCTTGAGAGAGTTTAGACGTTTTTGATATAGGAGTTTGAGTATAAGCTGGTTGTGAAAAACTGACACTTACTAGCATCAGTGCAAATGGAATTTCAAAAAGTTTTTTTTTCATAAAATAAAATACGAAAGAGCTAGTACTGCCCTACTTTCTCCAAGATTAACATGGACATTGAGAAACAACTGTATGTTCTAAATCTCTTCATATTAGGGTTTGAGAAATGGAATCAAATTCTTTGAACCCTCTCTTAACTGTATCGACTGAGTACCCTAATGGGTAATTCTTCATTTGGTTTCTGGAATTGAAAGGAAATCTACAGAAGTCAGTTATTGTCCAATTCAATAAATACTTTTCTACAACAGATGAACAGTGTAACACAAACAACTCTTCCAACTCTAAAAAATGGTAATTCTGGTATAGCTGTCAGCATTTTGCAACGATTATTGATGTTCCAAAGTATCAGCGTTCCTCGGTTATCTCTAAAAGTTGATGGTATTTTTGGTCGCTCGACAGAAGCTGCTGTGAAAGATTTTCAAAAAAGCAGAGGACTCTCTGTAGATGGAGTTGTTGGTCTTAAAACTTGGCAAGAACTGAGTGCTTTGCCAGGTGATGGAGAAGAAATTGTGTAAGTAAGACAAGTAGGGGCGCGGCGGCTTTGCGCCCTTATAAAAAATGTTGTTTATTGAGGTAAACATTATTGCGACCTCATCAAATCCTAGTTTTTAGTTGAGATTTTGATGCTTGTCCGAGTTTTTTTATATCTGTTTTATCCCAACCAGCCCATATATTAATGTGCGTTCGCCCTGTATTTGCTTGATACTGATACTCTAATCCATCTTTATGCTGGAAGCACGAATGTAATTGCTAGGTTGAATGCTGTTGAAACTTTAGAGGTGGGAATTGCCATTAATACAAAAGCAGAAATAATGCTAACATGAAAATTGCTTCAATTCTCTCTATGTAAAAATCAAGACAGAATTTCTTTTCTCACTTTAGTTTAAAAACTGAGTCATTTTATAAGCCAGGAGCGCTCCATCAGCAGTCAACACAGTCAAGTTATGCTGTAAAGATTGACAGATGAGTAAACGATCGAATGGATCGCGGTGTAAAGATGGTAAATTTATTAACTGAGCTACGCTCTCTTCATCAATAGTCAGGCTGCTAATTTTGTGCCTTTCGCGTTACTTAGGTAAATATATTTCTGGGGATTCTGGTAGTGGCAGTTTTCCGAGTTGATATTTAACTTATACGCCGTAAGTCCCCCACGCTCATTTGGGACTCCAAATCAGTGGCGGGATATAAGGCGGGCGACGACGATTGCATATTTCTGGCTCATGTAAGCCGCAGGCTTGAAGGACAAAGGTGTATGAGGAGTCGCCAATTATTTTCTTGATAGTTTTTACTGAAAATAGTATATAATAGTAACAGGTCGATGTTTGGGAGATGTTTAGATGAGACGACAAGCTGTAAAAGTCAGACTGTACCCTACCGATAAACAAGTTCAAGTACTTGCACAACACTTTGGTTGTGCGAGATGGTGGTGGAATTATGGGTTGAATAAATGTATTGAAACTTATCAGGCAACTGGCAAAGGCTTGTCGCAATCAGGACTCAATTCTCTATTGCCTGCCCTCAAAAAAGATCAACAGACTCAATGGTTAGGAGAATGTTACTCACAGGTTTTGCAATCTGTGAGTTTGAATCTGAGTCGTGCATATCAAAACTTTTTTGAGGGGAGAGGGAAATATCCACGATTCAAATCAATTCACCACCGTCAATCTATTCAGTATCCACAGAAGGTAGAACAAATCAATGACTGTTTGAAGTTTCCTGGGAAATTAGGTGTTGTCAAAGCAAAGATACATCGACCTGTTGATGGAACTATCAAAACTGTCACTGTCAGTAAATGCCCATCCGGCAAGTACTACGCTTCTGTGCTGATGGAGTACTCGGGTGATTATCCCACATCAAAGACAAATGGTCAGGTGATTGGGATTGATTTAGGTATTGTGGATTTTGCCGTTACCTACGATGGCGAAAAGATTTCCAAATATCCAAATCCAAAACATCTCGCTAAATATGAACAGAAATTAGCCAAGAAACAACGCATTGCTGCTCGCAAGGTCAAAGGTAGTAATCGTCGTAGAAAAGCCACAAAAATTGTAGCTAAGGTATACGAACAAATTAGCAATGTCCGCCAAGACTACTTACACAAATTATCTCGATTGATTGTAGACAACAATCAAGTTGTAGTCGTTGAAAACCTGAACGTCAAGGGCATGGTTCGCAACCACAAACTGGCAAAAGCAATATCTGATACGGGATGGGGGACTTTTACCAATTTCTTAGCCTACAAGCTGGAAAAAGAAGGCAAGGTTTTGGTAGAAATCAACAGATGGTTCCCTAGTTCCAAGCTTTGCTCTCATTGTCATTACCAAATCAACGAGTTACCGTTAGATATCAGAACTTGGGTTTGTCCTAGTTGTGGTACTCATCATCACAGAGATGGTAATGCCGCGACGAACATTAGAGCCGAAGGTATCAGAATGCTGTCCTCCTCTGGGACGGGGGAGGAAGATCGCCAATGGAGAGGAAGTCAGACCAATTCGAGGGCGTAAGCCTAAGATGCGGCATTCCTCCGTGAAGTTGGAAGCCAACACTGTACCCGGTACTCCGGGTCAGTGTGGGTAGTTCACTAGTGCATTCCCATAAAGAGACAACACTCAGATAAACTGTATTTTTAGGATTTTGAATCACTAATATCGCATTTAATTTCTTAATCTCAAAGCTCTATCTAAACTAAACCACGCTGTTAAATGCAGCACAATTTTATATATGCTAGGGTAGCGATCGCTGGAGTACGGTCACTGAATCTTCTTGAGGACGGCGTATGGCAATTTGGTTTGGTTCCCAAACAATAGTATCGAGATCGAGAATTGGAATACTGAAGTCTTTCGCAAGCTTGTTTGCAAGAGTACTTTTTCCAGAACCGGAATTGCCAAATATTAAAATTCGAGACATAGTGATGATTTAATTAAGGGCAACCGAGTAAGTTCTCAATTTTCAAACAATTAAAATTATTAATTCTACTCGTTATCCGTAACGCGATGCAGTGCAACCCACTCATCATGCAATATGGCGTATATATACTCGTCCTGCCACGAGCCTTTCATGAAATGGCTTTGCTTGAGATGTCCCTCACGCCTCATGCCAAGACGCTCCATAAGTCGAAATGATGCTGTGTTACGCGTGTCGCATATAGAGGTAATTCGGTGCAGATGGCGGTGTGTAAAGCCATAGTTGAGTAATACAAGTGCTGCCTCTGTTGCATAACCAAACCCCTGATAGTTTGGGTGAAGTGACCACCCGATTTCTCCCTTACTTTGTGCTTTTGGGAATAGGTTAATGCCAACCTCGCCAATTACTTTAGCGTCATCTATAAGGTAGATTGCAAACATGATATAGCCGCCTTCATCATCAATTTCCACAACTGCTTGTCGTGAGAGCAAGCCCATTGCTTGCTCCTCAGTCAGTGGTTCTACAGGCATATACCGCAAAACCTCAGGGTGAGTTTGATATGCCAAAAAATCAAGCAAATCTGCCACAGCCATACGGCGTATAATCAATCGTTTTGTTACCGTTTCCATACTTTTCTTCACCTACCGATTTCACTTTATGTTGAACGAGTATTTATTTAAATTAACTAAAAAGTGGTGCGGTCTTATAATTTGGATGTTGCTTAGTGAGATAAGAGCTATACGACCGTAAATCATAGTTCAGAATTTGACTATATACGAGAATTACTTGAAACTAAGGTAATTATCTAGAAAAAAGACATTATGATCGCAAAATCGCCAACGAGCGCTGACAACTTCATTATTCGCCCGATGAACAGGTTTGAATTTGAGTTAGTAATTTCTTGGGCAGCAGATGAAGGTTGGAATCCTGGTATATATGATGCTGAATGTTTTTATCAGTGCGATCCCCACGGTTTTTTTCTGGCTGAATTGAACGGCGAGCCAATAGGGAGCATTTCTGCTGTAACTTACGGAAAAGACTTTGGCGTTATTGGTTTTTACATAGTTAAGCCACAGTTTCGCGGGCAGGGCTTTGGGCTCAAAATATGGAAGACTGCAATGGCATATCTGAGTACCGAGCGTAACATTAGTGTAGATGGAGTCATTGCCCAACAAGAAAACTACAAAAAATCGGGTTTCCAAATTGCTTACAACCATATTCGTTACAAGGCAATTGGCGGCGGTGCAGTACCAGATAACGTCGTAGAACTTGCAGCTGTGCCAATTGATGAGTTAGTTGCTTACGAGCGCAATTTTTTTCCCACCGAGCGAGTTCGCTTCCTGCAATTATGGATTCAGCAGCCAAACAGTGCTGCTTTAGGAGTGATGAGCGAAGGACATATTGTTGGTTATGGAGTCATCCGACAAAGCCATACTGGTTTTCGCATTGGACCTTTATTTGCAAATAAAGGACAGATTGCCGAACAACTCTTACTTGCTTTGCTTGCTAAGGCAACCGATGCTCCCGTGTTTCTGGATGTGCCGGATGCCAATCCAGAAGCGATCGCTCTAGCTCAACGTTACGGAATGAAGCCTGTCTCTGAAGTAGCTAGAATGTACACCAGAGAAATTCCTAAGTTGCCCATAAACCGTGTATTTGCAGTCACAAGCCTGGAAGTTGGTTAGGTGCAAATCCCTGTTTGAAAAAATCTCATCTTAGTTTATTTCTGTACGCGGGTTTGTTACACAGTGTGTGGTAACAAGCTTGACAAACACTTGCTTTCAGGGCGTACTCCCACAGCTGACGATGCTATAGCTTCATGGTTCCTACAACAGTCGGGTGCGAAATGAGAGTTGGAATCAATGGCAGAAAAACCCAAATAAAACCTGTTACTCTATGATGAAGAATGGGCTTTTGCAGAACTAGAACGGAGAACACCACAATGTTACTAAAAGGTTCTTGCCATTGTGGAGCGGTACGCCTCAACGTCAAAAGCTACCATCCCTATCCATTCATGCGTTGCTACTGCTCTATTTGCCGTAAAACAGCAGGGGAGGGTAGCTATGCTATCAACATCGTTGGTGACAATACGACATTACAGGTTGAGGGTGAGGAGAACATCCCCATTGAAAACACGCCCTAGGGGAGAAAGAGGAGACTATAGTGTGCTAAGTATAAAATTTACCACTAATTTCCTGTAAAATTTTCGTTACATACTTGGAAATTTTTCCTGCCCACTTACTTAGGTTCAGAGAATGACCGCTAATCCAACAATGGTGTTTGGATTGCGAAACAGATACTGCTCAGAAGCAGAGGCATGATTTGCTCTGCCATGTATTCTGTAGAATAACCGTTCGGGTTACGACTCCATTGAAGACTCGCGCCGAAAATGGCCCAACTCAAGATGGTGGCAAGCGTCTCTACAGAAACTCCCTGCATTTTTTCTCCCGAAAACGCCTGTTGGAGCCATGACAGAATGAAGGCGTAGAGTTCACCCTGGACAGTGGCCTCGACAAGTGGATGAGACTCACGATTTGGTCCACGACACTGACTGAGAGCACTTCTCAGCACTTCAGCTACTGTTTGGATGAGCAGGCGCAAATTACTCCTGTTGAAGGGGCAGGATGCTTGGAGTTTCTTGAACAATGCCTGCTGAATTGCGTCACGCATGGCTGCCTCGATCAGTGCGGATTTGTCTTCAAAATGGGCATAGAATGTCGCTCGGTTCACACTTGCCCGCTCTGTAATCTTTCGCACAGTAATATCGCGCAAGTTTTGCTCTGCCGCAAGCTCGACAAGCGCCTCTAATAACAGTTGGCGTGTGCGCTTTACGCGAGGATCATTTTCATTACTGGCTGCCGTACCCATATGCTTTTTCTCCGCTTTTCCCACCCTGACTTGTGAACGCAATCATGCTGTGAACATCGCACTCTTGCGTCAACAATTTTGCATATCTGTTGCCTAAACAACATCGATTATTTTTTGCTGGTTACTTTTTTTCACTTTTGTACCTATCATTCTACACAACAACCGTTGCTTAAGCGATATTGTTCGATCAAAAGAAGGGTAAAAGTAAAATGGCTAATCTGCATGATTTGATTCTTGTTACAGGTGCAACGGGCACTCAAGGTGGCGCAACGCTCGCCCAGTTGTTGGCCCGTGGACACCGAGTGCGTGCCTTAACACGAAACCCTGAGGGGGAGCGAGCCAGAGCGCTGAGTGAAATGGGAGCGGAAGTGTTTCGCGGCGATTACGACGACCCCGCGTCTATAGAAACGGCCTTGCGCGGCGTTAGCGGGGTGTTCTCCGTTCAAGTACCAAGCATGGAAGGCAACGATATAGAAAGTCGGCACGGTGCCTTGCTGGTGGAAGCTGCGAAGCGGGCTGGCGTCCGGCACTTTGTCCACGCATCCGTATCCGGGACGGACTTATACAAGTCCATGCCTCCTGGGACAGAGAGTTTGTGGGACAAGCCTTACTGGGACAGCAAGCTGATACTTGAAGAGACAGTGCGTGCGGCGAATTTTCCCACCTCCACGTTCTTGAGAGCCGCGTTCTTGATGGAGAACTACGTCGCGCCGAAAGTCGGTTTCGCCTTCCCCGAATTCCACCAGGGCGAAATAGTGATAGCTATGGACATGGACACGAAGCTCGCGCACGTCGCTGCCCAAGACATGGGCGCATTCGCCGTCGCCGCGTTCGAGAATCCCGACCGCTTCAACGGCAAGAGCCTGGAACTAGCGGGCGATAAGTGTACCATACCTGAAGTTGCGGCCGTTTTGAGCCGCGTGACCGGGCACAAAGTGTCCGCAATCTGCTTGACACCGTTGGAGGCGAGCGCACGCGGCAAATACCCTCTAATGGTGCAACACCAAGAGTGGGCGAACAAAATTGGATACCCTGTTTCTATTGAGGAACTCCGTGGCTACGGTGTGCCGCTCACGGACTTTCCTACTTGGGCAGAGGCTAACAAAGACGCGATTAAGCTAAACTTACGCCCAATCGAAAAGAGCTAACTCTTCTCCAGAGCAACTTTTAAGGTTTTTTGAATCGTTCGTACTGGGTACAATTTGCCAAAGGGGCAAGCGTCACGCGAACTTGAGACGTTGCCCCCCAGTTGTTTAATTTACCACGAACCTATCCCACTAAAAAAATCAATCATTGCGGGCGTGTTCAAACTCATAAATATAGAAGAGTCGGCTAAATCGCTTGAGCTGGTATCCTACGATAGCAAATAGAATTGCACTTCCAATTGCCCACCAGAAAGCTGTAGGAGGGATAGTCGTTAGAATCGAGCCGCTTGTTTGCTGGAAATTTGCGAGCGCAACTTTCACAGCCATAGCCCGTGCATCCACAATAACTCCCACAAGCAAACACACAGCAGCAGCTATATAAGCCAACACAGACAGACGATTGAAATTCTTCAGAGCATCCTGGCAAACCTGACAGTGTTGAGTATGGGTTGTCCACACATCAAAAAGCTTCTGCTTGTCCTCCTCTTTTGAAGGAAGTGAATCTTGCGACATCCAAGGAACGCCACCGCCAGCTCTTGTTTCCAGCCACTGGCGAAACGTAATTACCATTTTGTCTTGGGGATTCGGAGTATAAACTGCATTGAGCCATTTGTCCTTGCGCCGATCCAGAATCTTCTGTTGATAGTGAAGGAACACCAAATCTTGATGTAAGAATAAAGAAGACAAAACGTGAATTAACCAAATTGGCATGGGTAGACCAAAAAAACCCAATCCCTTTGGCTTTTGCCCTGCGTCGTTCTTCACTAACACTTGGCATCCCATATGACGGCACCATCCCGGACGAGTCGGGGTAGCATACAATGCCAGTATGAGTTTTCCACCATCTGTATTGCTTGAGACAATTCTCATGTGACATGGCGGTTGAAAGTCATGAACGGCTTGTTCAATATTAGGGGCTGTTGGTGTAATTTCAAAAGAAAACCCTTCTTGGGTAGACACATTCCGTACTATATTCATGTCATAGTACTTGGCATCCTTGTAGCGACTGCCGATAATTCCGTGGTGAGAGACAGGGACATGAGCGGGATCTGCCACATTCTCCATAAAAAAGTCCCATCCATAGGGAAGATCGCGTACATTCCAAGATAGCTGCACTACTTTATCGGAGCCATTCTCAAGCTCTGGTATAATTCGTGGCGACCTCAATTGACTTTCCTGTTCTGCTTGTGAACCTGACTCTGACCATACCCACAGCAAACCTTGGCATTCTTGAGTGGGATAAGCGACAGCGCACGACCTCAAATTTGAGCGATGCTTTGCCTCAGTTTGCTTATTCTGTGATTGAGGAATGTGGACGCAATTCCCTTGAGAATCAAAACGCCAAGCGTGATACGCGCACAAAAGCGTTCCATCAGATTCAACACGACCTTCTGAAAGTGGAACCAATCGATGGGGACAACAATCTTCAAAGCAGCGCCATTTATTAGTCCCATCACGCCACACGACAATATCTTTTCCTAGTAACTGCATTGCGTGAGGGCGAGAGGGATCTAGGAAATCTACAACGGCTACTGGATACCATTGTTTGGTCCACTGGAATACTTCTTCTTGCTGTTGAAATTGTTCCACAGCATCACGCATATTCTCTTGCAGACTTGTCTCAGTAGCCACACTTACTCCTTTTTTTGATAAGGCAAGTTCTTTTAATAAATTTTAACATGATATCCATAGAGAAGATCGCCCAATACAAAGTATCCAAAGTTCTTGCATTGCGGAGGTCAGCGACATAACTTTATGGCACCTCACTTGATGAACGCTGCATCTTAGTTTGAATAAAGAAGTGAAAACTGTTACTTTTGTGCTGGCTTCGGGAACTCTAGCAATATAGTTCATGTAACAGTAGTCTAAGTAGTACATTATACATAAAAAGCGTTAATAAACCAATTTTAGTTTCAGGGTTTTCACTGGTTTAACACGCTAAGTATGGCAGTAACTACTGTGCCTGAATTGTGTTGCAAACGCCATTTAAGGTTTTGAGAATCGGCATATGGATAAATCCATTATTCAATTGGTTGATGAGTTACCCACTGACAACATTACTGTCAAAGTGTTAAAGGCTCTAGATTATGTAGCACCAGGTCAGTGGAATAATTTGGTAGGGTTTGACAATACTATCCGTGTTATTACTGGAGAAACCAACCCACAAGTTATTCAGCGAATTCGCGATCGCGCTGTTGTTTTATACCACGAACCTCAACAAGGTTACCAAGCTGCTATCAAACTTTATCAAACGATTGATAGTGCAGATACAGCTATGGCAACTGCTGCTTTAGCCAACAAAGTTGGTGAAAAAATCGGTTTTCTTTCCTTTTTAAGCAAAATTACACCAAAAGCTGACTTCACGCAAACAATTGATTTAGTCCTGAAAGTAGCTGTCGAAATTATTGCATTCTCCAAACTCAATGGTATTCCCCAACCCAATCCACAAGAGTTTGTCAATTCCCTCACAAATAACTATCAAGATGCATCGCTGATGCGGATGGTTGCTTTAGTTTGTCTGGATGGAGTTTTGCCCTTAGGTCCTGACTTTCTCAGCAAGATACACGAAGTTATAAGTGGTACAAATACCGACGCGATCGCTCAAAATCCTCTCTTCTCAACCATCAACAACTTTCTACCAGGCAACAATCCTTCTGATAAAGTTGGTTTTATCACTCAGGGTTTCAACTCCGTGCAAGGCTGGATGAATAACTTAGTATCGAAAACTGGTGTAACTCCTCAATCCATTTTCAGTCATCTGGGGAATTTTATTCAGATGGCGGATGATAATTTAGACTTTGTCGCAGCATTCCTAGATCAAACTACAAATTATTACGAGCATACAGGAATTCAAACTGTGGCTCGCCGTCTGATTTTACAAGCTCATACTTTAGTCAAACAAGAAGTTCAAGACCAACAGCCAACATCTCGAGCTATGAAAACTGATACCAATCAATATGCATTGGGAACACAAGTAGAGGTTTGGGATAGTGATGAAGAGGAATGGTATGAAGCAACTGTTGAACAAGTGAAAGGTAACAGCTACTTTATTCAGTATACTGGCTATGATTCCTCTTATAACGAATGGGTTGAAGAAGATGATATGCGGACACGCGACTCATTGGGTGACAGTGAATATAGATTGGGTCAAAAGGTAAAAGTTTGGGATAGTGATGAAGAGGAATGGTATTCTGCAACGATAGGTAAAATCAAAGGTCAGCAATATTTTGTGCATTACATCGGTTATGACTCATCCTATGATGAATGGGTTGAAGAGGACGAGGTTTGTTAAAAAGGTAAAGAAATCCCAGTTTTAGGGTTGCAAGACATTGCCACCCTACAAACAGTATGGTTGAGTAAACATCAAAATGGTGTTTTTGCCTCCAAGTACAAAGCTTTTCCCAGCTGCGGATGCTGGAAGCGAAGTTCTCTAGCGTGCAAATGTAAGCAACTGGCTTCAATACAACATCCATAAAGACGATCGCCCAATATCGGTATCCCAAGTCCTCTTGTATCAGCAGCGTGAACTCTCAATTGATGAGTTCGCCCTGTCAGCGGTATAAATTCCACGCGAGTGTAGTTTCCTTCTTTCGATATCACCTGAAAGTGAGTCACGCTTGCTTTTCCATACTGCCAATTGACTTCCTGATACGGGCGATTTTCAGGATTTCCCCACAAAGGCAGTTCTATAACACCCCTCTCCGTGCTTGGAGAACCAGCAAGCACGGCTTCATAAACTTTATGAACTTGTCTTTGCTGGAATTGCTGACTGAGTTGCCGATAAGTTTGCCCATTGCGAGCTAACAAAAGAATACCAGAAGTGTCTTGGTCTAAGCGATGTACGGCAATCAGTTGTTCGCCATTGGGTAACAAATGACGCAAACGACTGAGAACACTGTCTTGGCGATCGCGATAACGTCCTGGAACTGATAATAAACCTGCGGGTTTATTGACAGCAATCAACCACTCGTCTTCATAAACAAGGGGTAGTATTTCCTCTTGTGGAAGGTACAAAGATGACCCTGTTTTGTCTGCATTTTCCTGTGGCAATCCTGAAAGCAAAAACCCCATTAATGACTGACATCGTTCCGCACAAGCCCCATAAAATTCTCCTTGGATTTTCTCTCGATCGTGAGAAGATATTCCCCACCAAAACTCTGCCATTGCCAATGGTTTTAACCCTTGTTTTGCCGCATAATGAAGTAGTTTTGGAGCACAACAATCTCCTGTTCCGGTGGGCATAGAACCTTTTGGCATCAATTGCTGTAATGAAGAAGATTGTCCTAAAAAATTCATAACAGAATAAGCAGCATGCATCTGAGCTTGAAGTTGACGGGACAGTTCTTTCCGCAACCGTTTTAATTCGCGCATTTGCCCATCTGCAGTCTCAATCGCTTGTTTGAGCGATCGCAATGTCTCATCTCGTTGGCGTTTAAATTTGCGTCGCTCAATTCCATCCTGACGGCTTTCTTCATCGAGGTGTTCGAGGGCTGCAATCAGTGATTCTCCTGTTAGCGTCTCACAACATATCAAACGTTTTTCGTGTCGTTGCTGCTTCCTGTTTTGATGGCGATCGCTCATTTCTTGCAAGCGTAACTCAAACTCATGCGACAAAATTTCGTATTGCTGACGTTCTGGAAGTTGCTCGAGGGAGATAAGTTTTTGCTTAATATTTTCCAATTCAGCGAGTGTACGGGCTTCGTCTAAAGCAATTTGTTCTCGCCCAGGAATCGGTGGAACCCACCCCTCCACTATACCGCTACCGTTGAGCAGCCCGGAGAAAGCTTTTAGTATCCCTTGTTCGCCTGAAGGTAGTTCCACTAGCAAGACTCCATACATCTTACCCTCACGAGAATAACGCTCGTCAGTAGCAAGATGTCTCATTAAACCATATGCGATCGCTTCTACGAGAGGAGTGCGCGGAAGTCTCAGTATTTCACCGTTTTGAGGACAGCGCCCTTCATAGTAATAGGTAGGAATAGAGTTTGCTGGAGTGCGATAAGCCGAAGGCTGAACGGCTGAAGCCGCATCGCTTTCAAGAAAATCTGAAAGTGGGTGAAGAACTACCATAAACAGGATAAAGGATGAGTTCAAAATTCCTCAATTTCTGTTAGTCCGCCTGCGTGGACTTCGTTTGTATAGTAGCGAATTCTATTCGCCCATTACGTCCTTTGTTCTTTACCCAAGCAGCCATGGATCGGGACCACCAATCTCTACTTTTGCCTCACTCTTTCCACTGCAGTATCAGCATTTACCAAACCGCGACCGAAAAAATACTCCTGTGCTGACACGGGTTTTGCCTTAGCAAAAATCCCTGAAGGGCGGGAAACTGGAGCATATATAACAGTGCCAAAAGCCGGAGTGAAGGTAATTTTGATTTTATAATTGGTTCACCTCCTATTGAAGATGATTTTTGATAAGCCTCAGGGCGTGAAAATCAACTTATAATGAAAGATACACAGATGTGGTTGAAAAAATACGAATGACTTTGCAAGAATTGCAAGAGCAGGCATTGCAGTTACCAATTAGCGAGCGCTGGTATTTAGTTCAGTCGGTGTCTGGTAATATTAATCCTATGTCTCAACAAAAAAAGGCTGTCATTCTCTAAAACTTTATCCTAAATTGGGTCGTCTCTACCAATTCCCAATTCCTTGAGCTTGGTTTTCACATCCTCCCACTGAGTCCCACAATAGTAATATTTTTTATCCAGTATATTGGCGATATAGTAACCCTGCTTACCACCATTGATGCGGAAAAGCGCGAGTGCTACTTTTTTCATCGAAGTACCAAAGGCTGCAAATTCGTCTTCAGGAGACAAATTTGGGGCATTGAATAAGTTTAGAAATGGCTCACCATGTTTAAATGCCCAACCATTACCTCTACGCTGAATAATTTGATAGTACACAGGACAAACGACTGTAGTGCTGGAATCTGCCATAATTAAATTAGTTTTTATTTTGAGTAAAGCCCCTAGCGGGCTACTAGGGGCTACTAACTATGTGTTAGTTATTGACGTTGTTTTGTTCACCTGGTTCATCAGCGATGTCTTCGAGGTCTTGCTCAACAACCTCTGGATCGACAAGGTAAGTTTCCCTTGATACTTCGTCTCGCTTTTTCCAAACTCCTTGGAAAAGACGGATAAAGACTTTAACAGGATTCCAAAAACCTTGATGACCGTTACCGTTTTGATTCAATAAATCACCTCCTTTAATTAGGTAAATGGGGACACAATTGTCCCCTAATTTATTTTAAATTGCTTTTACAGCAGTTTTTATGAATAAATTTAACTACTTTTAGAGATAACAGATGATTTATTACTGAGGATTAAGATAATTTCTCCGTTGGCAATCGCATCTAATAGTTGTCCGGTAGAACATTCATTATCGTATTATATATAACCCAGATTTTGTGCGATTTCTTTTAGCTTTTCTCCCGTACCCTGGGCTACTCGTGCATGGAGATTTGTGCGATCGAGTTTCTTTCTTCCTGCCATAACTGTTAACCATGAAATCACAAAACTGGTTTACATTTATAAGATAGCAAAAGGTATTAACATTGCGGTGCTGCCAACCCCGAAAACGCTTCGATAGAATAGGCATACTGTTTTTTAGTCAGGAGATCGACACCATGCCCAAAGTTTTAGATCCAAACGAACCATACACCTTCAGCAAGTATTTTGATTTGCCTTACTCACCTGAGGATATTTTGGCAGATTTGGGCTGTGCGATCGCGCAGCACATCATGTAGTGGAATATTTACCACTGCATTGAGTCCCGCAGGATGTGGAGTTTGTATCACGGACGATTATTGGGATCTTGCTGTCTAGAAACAAAGAAGATGCAGTCTTGAGGCGAAATTAGAGATCCGATCTGCCTTTCTTCGATAAATAATTCTTCATTATGACTATTAATGTAATCTTTGATATGGAAACCCGAGATCCGGATGATATGTTTGCTTTGTGCTTTCTTGGTTCTCATCCAAATGTCGCCTTACAAGCTGTCACAATAAATCCAGGAACAAAAGCGCAAGTAGGAGTTATCCGTCACATTCTGCATCTTCTCAACAAGCATGATGTTCCAGTCGGTGCGCGTAATTCAGATTCTATGAAAGATGTCGTTTCAGAATTTCATTACGAGTTTCTTGGAATTATTCCACCCAAGGAACCAGATGATTTTGCTCACAATCTTATAGCGACTACTATTAATTTATATCCAGATGTCGTGCTACTCACGGGCGCACCATTACACAATTTAAGGCTCTTACTGAAAAATTTTCCTTTAATAACAATAAAACGCTGGGTAGGACAAGGTGGATTTGCGGGAGATAGTATTGTACCACCTCAATTGCGTCTACCGAAATTTAATGGACTCGAAACTTGTCTGACATTTAACTTCAATGGCGATCCAAAAGCAGCTTTAGCTTTGCTCTCTTCAGCGCGGGTTATGACTAGAGATATTGTCTCAAAAAATGTTTGTCACGGAGTTATTTATCATCAAGAATTTCATGAGCGTATGAAACCATTTCGGAATAATTCTATCGGTCTCAATCTCATTTATAATGGTATGGAATTATACCTCAAACGCCGACCTGAGGGAAAAATGTTTCACGACCCTCTAGCAGCTTGTATTACTCTAAATAGGAATATAGCACAATTTCAAGAAGTAGAGATATACCGAAAGGGTGGAGAATGGGGAGCGAACCTTGCTAAGAACACTAATACATTTATTACTATCACCATCGACCACAACCAGTTTTTTCAGACATTGACACAGTCATGAAGTCATTAGGGAATTCAAGGGAGGGGTTTATGCTTTTTTGGTTTAATCAATCTAAAAAACGGGATAAATTTTTACAGCGTCCGGATATGAGTGATGAAGAATTTCTTCATGGGATACAATTATCTAGTGAGGCTGCAAGAAAAACAGTAAAATGTTGCAGAACAGAATTAAGCAAGAGTTTTCGACTCTCTCCTGAAAAGCTGTATCCAGATGATAAATTTCGAGACATCATAAGTTTGCCAACTCCTGAATGGGATATGATGGATCTCTTATTCCCGCTTGAAGAAGCTTTAGGGATTGGAATTGATGAAGAACAAGTTCCCGATTGGACTGGTAAAACTGTAACGTTGGGTGGATGGATTGTAGACTTTCTTTCGAGACCTGCTACTACGATCGCTATTAAAGAATGTGGCGATAATTAAAGCTGTTGTCATAATTTCTGTATCACTCATCTGGCAACGAATATTTTCTCCACAATCATTAATAATCAAATCTAATTTAAATCCATAGTGCCAATAGTTAACATCTGAGCGTTTGTTATTTGGACTGGCGCTCTAAGCTCGCTGATGTTTATCATGAGTGCTTATAAAGTCAAGGTCAGTAAGAGAGCAGTATTGAGATTTTTCCGAGATGTCTAATAAAGTGATATGGACTTACCTATTGTTTACCATCCCGATTATGTTGCCCCATTACCTGATGGTCATCGCTTTCCGATGCCCAAGTTTAGGTTACTGTACGAGCTACTAGTAAATGATGGTGTAGCACAAAAAGAACAATTTCATACACCCTCACGTCCACCACAAGAATTTATCGAGTTAGTTCACGCTACGGAGTACGTTAAAGCTTACATCGAAGGTACTTTGGATGCCAAAGCACAACGGCGTATCGGCTTACCGTGGAGCCCAGCACTAGTTAATCGTACCTGTGTGGCAGTAGCCGGTACTATTCTCACTGCTCAACTTGCACTTCAGAATGGTTTGGCTTGCAATACCGCTGGCGGAACTCATCACGCTTTTCCGAGCTACGGATCTGGTTTTTGCATTTTTAACGATTTGGCAATTGCGGCTCGCGTATTGCAAAAACTCGGTCTTGTTCAAAAAATTTTGATTGTAGATCTAGATGTGCATCAAGGAGATGGCACTGCTTTTATTTTTCAAGATGATGATAGCGTGTTTACTTTCTCAATGCATTGTGAAGTCAATTTTCCCGGTACAAAACAGAAAAGCGATTTAGATGTTCCTTTACCAGTAGGAATGGAAGATGATGCTTACTTACAAACATTAGCAAACTATTTATCAGATTTGTTATCTGATGTCAAGCCAGATATTGTATTTTACGACGCCGGTGTCGATCCTCACATAGGTGACTCTTTGGGAAAGTTAGCACTCACAGATACAGGCATTTTTCGGCGTGAAATGCAGGTATTGAGTACTTGCGTTGCAGCCCGGTTCCCTACTGCCTGTGTAATTGGCGGGGGTTATGCTGATGATATGAAATCCCTCGTATGGCGTCACTCCCTCGTGCATCGTGCTGCGAGCGAAGTATATCACTCGATTGGTTAACCGTTAGTTGTTGGTTGTTACCAATCACTAACTCTTTCTTGTTAAGTAACTCAAACGTAAGATGCAGAAATTTCGTTATTCCAGATACAATTTAGAAGTATGGAGAGCCGAGGGGAATAATTAAGGTGCTGTCAAAAGGCTTTGAAGTAGAAATGTACACTGGTACAGCCAATGGTGATATCGTCGGTCTCTCCGATAAGATTGTCACATCTTTAGATGGATTTGTACGCGAGCCAGATAACCGCAATGTAGAGTATACCACAGATCCATCTGAAAGTTATGACCAGTTGTTGTGCGCTTTACTACAGCCTCGTGTAAAGTTGCGAAATTATATCAAGCAATTAGGTGAGTATACCCTCATCCCAGGAAGCTCTTTATCCTTGGGTGATAGTACTCGCTTTTTTCGCTCCGATCCGGCAAATCCCTATCACGATTACATTGAGCAAAGTTACGGAACCAAGGTTGTTACAGCTAGCGTTCATATCAATGTAGGCATTAGCGATTTGGAATTGTTAATGCGGGCGTGCCGAATTATTAGGGTGGAAGCGCCATTGTTCCTGGCTCTTAGTGCTTCATCGCCTTTTATAGATGGCAAAGCAACGGGATATCATTCCACTCGATGGGGCATTTTTCCACAAACACCTGCTTATGTTCCTTTGTTTGAAAGTCACGCCCATCACGTTCAATGGGTGGAAAGCCAGCTAGCAGCAGGAACAATGCAAAATGTTCGTCATCTTTGGATGTCAGTTAGACCAAATGGCGATCGCCGTCCCTATGACTTAAATCGTCTGGAGTTACGAATTTGCGATTTAGTCATAGATCCAGTTGCTTTGCTTGCCATCACGGCTCTTTTAGAAGCACGGTTGTTACAGGTTATTGAAAACCCTCACTTAGATCCTTTAATTCAAAGTGAGTTCTCACCTGAGGAACTTATCTCTGTGTCAATGGCAAATGAAGCCGCAGCTGCTGCTACGAGCCTTGATGCTCAACTCAGGCACTGGCAAGATGGCAGAACTCTCTCAGCTAGAGATTGGATTCATGAAATCTATCAGGATGTATGGCCGATCGCCAAACAACAGGGTTTTGCTTGTTTTCTGTCGCCGTTACAAAAAATTCTCCGAGAAGGTAATGAAGCCCAACAATGGCTTCAACTTTACGCTTTGGGTATTAGCCCAAGACATATTATTTCCCAAGCAATTGATGCAGCTAAAGAACGCGAAATCGAATTAGAAGACAAATTGTGTTCTTCTGTCGCTACTTAGTTAGGGATTGGGGGCTGGGGAATAGGGACAGAGGGGACAAGGGGAAATAAAGTATTTCCAATCCAAAATCCCCCAATCCCCATCAAACAGAATTTCTTCTAACAGTCTTGTTTTTAGATAAATTTTTCGTATATTAAACTTAGCTATACATTTTTTAAAAAATTGTGATATATCTCAGAAGAACCCAAATGGTGTTCGGAAAACATTTCTTGTGAATTTTAAATTTCTAATCACAAGTGTTAAAAAAAAATTATAAAAAAAAACTATAGATGACTTCCGCCTCTAGATAGATTTGAAAAAAATTATACAGTGTTTAATTCGATATATCTATTCCTCCGCAAATGCCACAGGTCGTTTTAGTTAACCCACTGATCCCTCCCAATACGGGGAATATTGCCCGTACTTGTGCTGCCACAGGCACGGAATTGCATTTGGTAGGACCCCTGGGTTTTGAAATCAGCGATCGCTACCTGAAAAGAGCGGGTTTGGACTACTGGCCTTATGTCAAACTCCACTATCACGAGTCTCTGGAAGCTTTTAAAACAGTACATCAGTTGCGAGGTGGTAGATGGCTGGGTTTTAGCGTTCGTGGGAGTTGCAATTATGCTAGCTTTCAATTTCAACCTGATGACTGGTTGCTGTTTGGTAGTGAAACGACTGGGCTAGCGCCTGAAGTTATAGCAGCTTGTAATACTACTCTCTACATTCCCATGAACGAGAAGAATGTCCGTAGCTTAAATCTTTCGGTAAGTGTAGCAGTAGGTTTGTTTGAAGCCCGCCGCCAGCTCGGTTATTTACACTAGAGATGGACAAGTTGTCTGACTGTGAGTGCTAAGGTGAAAAAGGCGAAAAAGCTTCTATTCCAAGCTTTTAAGTAGTGTTGTACGGTTGGTTTATCTACGCCGTGCTCTGATAAAAATTGGTAATAGGATTCTTAAGTAAAGTTGCGGACTTCAAGTTATTAATATTATCTATAGAAAGAAATTACTTAAATAGATTTTGCAGTTGCTTCTAGAGGGATAGTGATGTAAATTATACTTAAATTTATCATTTTTCTAAAAAATTAGGGGCAAATACTTAACTCAAGAGGCAGAGATATATAAGAAATTTGTATATATCTAGGGGTGAAGAACCAGAGAAAAACGATAGCTTTTTGTGAATTTCGGGTGACCCTGCAACGGGGAACAAAAACCTGAAAAGCCAGTCAATGTAGGCATTTGAGTTATGTATTGTTGAGTGTAATTTGATTCTCAAGAAAAATATTTTGCGAGTTAATACGGTTGTTTTTTAGGGAATAATCAACGTAAAGTCGCGTGTGAGGTAGACGGATTGGATGGAAAAACTATGAAGATATCTACAGCAGGGTGTAGTTTTATGTGATAAGTTGCAGCATCTAGTCATAAGAGGTTACAACGGCTACAAAAACAGCCCGACTAAACTCAAACAAAAAACTCTAAAGACAACTGTAAAGAGAAAAACTTATATGGTGTGTGTTTTAAGGTGTGAGGAATGAGACAGACAAGGCAACTCTTAAATTTAAAGTTTTGATATATAGTGTGAACTTGTCTAAATCGGAGAAGCAAGGTAATCTTGCGTAAGTATCTCTGATGTGTGATCTCGATCTATTTTTCGTGGTGATCTAAATCATTGACTAGTATCCAACTGGAAAAAAGGTCAGTTAAGCGCTAGTGATCGTAGGAGGTCGTCTTTGAAACGAGCATTGAAGAAGAAAGAAAAAGCTGAGTTGGAAAATAACCAAAGCGATGATGTTCCGGTGGAACAGGTAAATGCAATTCATCCACGGGGAAACAACCGCCGGGTACAGACAAAAGCTGCGATGATTGGTTTGGCAATCTCCATGGGAGCAACCAGCCTTTTAGTAACTCGACAGAGCGATCGAGCCATAGCAGCAGAGCCGGTCGGAAATCAGAATACAGCCTCAACAATTCCAGCTGCTTCTGACACCGAGGTGAAGTTGGCTCCCGCAACTCAGCAGCAAGTGCAAGCCGTATCATCAGTGAGTCTGCCAGAAAGTCCTGCAGTAGTTGAACCTACAGCAATATCCCAAGTCGCTGAGCTAAGAGCCAAGTGGCAGGGTGTGGCAAAGGTCGCTTCTGTACAGCCAGTGTCTGTACCAGTGGCGGTTTCCAACTCATCTCAAGCTGTAGAGGCGCAGAGCGTTTCCTTGGAAACCACCGTTCAACAACAAACTGTCAAGCGAGAAGAGAGCGTACAAACTCTCTCTAATGCTTCGGGTCTTGTGGGAACTCAAGCTGTGTCAGCACCAACTCAACAAGAAGCAGTGCAGGGAGAAAATGCAGTCGAGCCAGAAGTCAATGCTCAACTGAAGGCGCAGCAAGAATTCGCGCTGAACCAACTACAGCAAAAATCAGACCGTCTCAGAAGAAGTCTCAAGGAGTTGCGGTCAAATCAAACTCAAGAAGCGTTACCAGTTGTCCCTGTAGGGGTACCGCAGGTAACAGTGCTTGAAAACAAGCCACAAATAGAAGCGAGAAACACGGTCACCGAGCCATCAGAGACTGCTAGCAACGCAAACAGAGAAAAGTTGGTTTCAAGGTTAAAGCAGAGGTTGGAAACAACCAAGGTACCAACACAAGTACCAACTGCTGCAGGTGTCAAGCCCTGGGCTAAAGAAGAATCTGCAAGCTACGAAGTCAAGCCAGGAGATACGTTGGCTGAAATTGCTAGCAATTACAACACTTCAGTTTCAGAACTCATTAAGGTTAACAATCTTAACAATCCAAATCAGCTCCGGATTAATCAAAAACTAACAGTTCCTGTTAAAGAAAACAGCAGCACTTCCATTCCAGTAGCGATCGCTCGCCCGCAAACGGCAAATGCGACTCCCCAAAGTCCCGTTGTCCTTGGCAGTAGTGCTCCAGTCTCGCCAGATAGTTTCAGTAACTCAATTACCAACAACAGCAGTGTTACAACTCCGACACCAGTTGTTCCAAACAACTCCACTTGGAAAAACAGACTGACGGCAACAACTGCTGACAAAGCAATTGAGAACAATGCCACTGTTCCTGTCAAGACACCAATCGTCGCTGATGATTCCGTTCGTAAAAATCAAGTTGTACAAGGTAGCGCCAACGGCTTGGTATCGAGCAATAGCAATGTAACCGTCCCAACAGCGGTTATTGCAGACAGTTCGATTAAGACAGAATCAACAACAGAGGGCAAAGCAAATTCTGCTACAAACTCTGAGATAAACTCTTCAGCGGCTTCTTCTTACGGCGTTGGTGGTGATACTCCCGTCCCAACAGTTTTTTCGGAAATGAGAGAAGCCCAAAAATCTCATTCTCCAAGCGCAAGAAAAGTCAAAGACTCTCAACGCCTTCGTAGTTTACAAGCGGAAATCAACAAACTGCGCGAGAAATATCGTGCTCAGCAATCTGGAAACGTTGTCGTCCCAGCAGTAGCTGAAACAGGTAATTCTCCAGTAACAGTGTCTCAATCCAATGACGAGGTTGAAAGCCCCGTACAAATTCAGGTTCCTACGCCAAACAGTGCGTCGTTACAGTTTTCAGCGCCTAGAGTCAATGGTGCAATACCCATTCCAGTACCTAAGCCAATGACTGGTAACGCGAACCGTCAACCGGTTCAACCCACACTTAGCAATCGCAGACCTGCGAACGAGCCTATCAATCCAGAGTTACTGCAAGAGCAACGAGTGGCAACTCCTGCTAGAGGGATGAATGCTTCCGAAATTCTGGGAACGATGCGAGGAACAACCGTTACTCCACAGTTACCACCTTTAGCAGCAGTAGATAGATACCTCCCCAGACCGATTGATGAAAATCTAGCCCCTCCTTCTACTTCTGCCACTGGTTATATGTGGCCAGCTAAAGGTGTTCTTACTTCCGGTTTCGGTCCTCGTTGGGGAAGAATGCACAAGGGCATAGATATTGCTAACGGAGTTGGCACGCCAATTTACGCAGCAGCTGAAGGTGTCGTTGAAAGGGCAGGTTGGAACAATGGTGGTTACGGTTACCTCGTAGACATTCGTCATTCTGATGGCAGCTTGACTCGCTACGGTCATAACAGCCGTATTTTAGTTCAACCCGGTCAAACCATCCAGCAAGGACAACAAATTTCTGCAATGGGTAGCACCGGCTTTAGCACAGGTCCCCACCTGCACTTTGAAGTTCACCCATCAGGTAAAGGAGCAGTGAATCCCATTGCTTTCCTCCCCAGAGAACGCCTGTAATAAAGGGCGGGTTGTAACTCAATGAAAACCTCGCTAACAGAGGGAGTTCGTCTCCCTCTATTACGCTTTTTTGCTAATGGCTAATAGCTAATAGCTAATAGTTATAAGTTCCTAATACCATTAGCCCTATCTCAGGAGCACAGACGCTATGTGCAAGGCACACGCTTCGCGTTGCGAAGCTATGCCCGCCAGGGCTATACGGGTTCACCAGTCCCGGTGGTCGCGGGAAACCCGCCTATGGCACGAAAATGCCACGCTGCGCTATCAGGGCTGGACTCACCATTAGCCATTAACTATTAGCGCAAAAATTAATTGCCCGCGTGGGTAGTCAAGAAAAAATCTATATGTTATATTGAGAAAGCGTAAGGAATGTTAAGGCTCAGTAGCTCAGTTGGTTAGAGCACGGGACTCATAAGCCTGGGGTCGTTGGTTCAAATCCGACCTGAGCCACTTAAGAATTATGAAAGATAAATTATGAATTATGAAACGGAAGGTGAATTCGTGTCTAAAAATTATGCACGGTAAATGGTAAATTAGTATCGAAGAACTCAGATTAGAGTATGCGGATTTGGATAATTCATAATTCATAATTCATAATTCATAATTCAATATGTCTGAGGATCTCGGCAACAGACCAAGCTTGAGCGATCGCACCTCTGGGTTTGTGTGGTTCATCACCATCAAAAATTTCAGAGATAGATCCGATGCACCCCTCATGTAGAAGGTGATTGAGTAAAGGTTGCCAATCAAAGGGTAATGGTTCTTGAGGATAAAAACGCTCCCAAGCACGAATAAAAGGACCGATGAGCCAGCTCCAGACAGTACCTTGGTGATATGCGCGATCGCGCTGTTGGGGATTACCTTGGTATAGACCTACGTACTCGGGGTCGGTAGGAGCAAGAGTACGGAGCCCATAGGGTGTGAGCAATTGCGAACGGGCTACGTCAAGAATTTGGCGTCCCTGCTGTTGCGAAAACGCGCAATGGGCAAGGGATAGCGCTATGACGGAGTTTGGGCGAATTTGACAATTGCGGCGATCGTCTGGCTCAATGGTGTCATACAAGTAACCCAAGCGAGAATTCCAATATTTTTGGAGCGAAGCTTTGACCTGCTGTGCTTGTTGTGCGTAACGCAATGCTTGTTTTGCAAAACGGGGTGAATCTCCAGGCGTCCCATGCTCGCTCAAGATTTCTGCCCACCGACTTGCCCAACATAATGCTGAGTACCACAAGGCATTGATTTCAATCGGTTTACCACGACGGGGAGTTACAGGTTCTCCTGCAATCACAGCATCCATCCAGGTCAGAGCTACATGACGTGCGTACCACCCTACCAGCCAATCTGTAGAATCAATTTGTATGTTGTAGCGAGTTCCTCCAATAAAAGCTTTATAGATCTGTTGTACTATAGGATACTGCTCTGCTAAAAATTGCCAGTCTTGAGTGGCTTCTAAATAAAGCCCCAACGTTTCAATCCACCATAACGCTGCATCAATACTGTTATAAAATGGCTCCCCACCGATATCGGGAAACGCATTGGGAATCAAACCAGCGTGACAGTAACGCCCAAAGGTTTGCAAAAGTCCTTTTGCTAAATTATATCGCTGTGGAACAAGTGCCAAACCGGGTAAAGCAATTAAGGTATCGCGTCCCCAGTCATTGAACCAGTGATATCCAGCAATGACAGTAGGTCCATCAATTGAGGCTCGATAAACGATAAATCGATCGCCAGCTTGCAGGAGTTGTTTCCATATGGGGGACAAGGTATGATTGTCTCCCCCCTCTCCCTCCCATCCAAAAATCTGAGACAGCCGCTCTTGTTCTGCTTCTACAGCTTCTACAAAAGTATCTGAAGTGAGCGTGCCTTGCAATTCGTTTGGAAAACCCACTCGTGCTTCTAATGTGACAGCATCACCGGGTTCGAGACATACGCTCAAGTAACCGGGACTAAAGAGATCTTCTCGATCGCCCAATCCTCTCAGTGTCTCCTCGGGTAAACCGTAATCCCAATACCAAACTGCATCAGCCTGATACTCTCCGCGTGTCCAACGCAACTGCCAAGGTGTGCCAAAACTTCTAGAAATAATCGCTTGCAAGCAAACTTGCTGTTGCCCTAACATTTGAGAAAACTGTAATTCTGGAATGGCTTTTTGCTGGTGGTGAAAATCGCGATCGCTCACAAGCAATCGCAGTCTCAAGGTAGCAGTATCTGTCCCCTCATAACGGTACTGAATCAAAACTCGATGACTTAAATGGGAGTGGGCAATTTCCTCCCCTCGCCTCATCTCCCCCTTTCCCCCTCTAGGAAACCCACAAGGCATAACCAAAAGCCTTGTTATTTGCCAGTCGTCTCCTCCCCAAATCCATTTTGGCACTGGGTTAATCTCAAAGCAGCGCAGGAGTTGGTAACCTTTTGGCTCAATTTGACCGCTACCCCAAAAATTTGTTCCTAGTGCTATAACTTGGTTTGGAAGTTCAAGGCTAGCTTCTAGATGCGACAGTAGGAGGGTACGCCCTGAGGGTGGACTGGTGGCGGCGAACAGCCAGCCGTGATATGTCCGAGTGCGGATATCCGACACGGTTCCGCTGGCAAAACTTCCTAAGCCATTGGTTAACAACCATTCTCTTGTATCTAAATCAATCATTTGCTACTCAAAATCGTTATGACTATGATATAGTCGTAACAGAATGCAATCAAACTGTTAGGGAGGAGTAAGTGAACTGGAGCAATCCAGGGAAAGTCGAAGTCATTGACTGACTGACTCCACCATGACTCAACGTGAAATTGTTGATTTTACGTTACCTGCTCCGGGTTTCGTCTGCTTGCGAGTCATGACGCGGGGGAGGTTAGCCAGCCTCAAGCGTCGGTTAAGGAATATGGCTACTTCACGATAGCGCAATCCCATAACCCATTGACAAGCTTTTAAGCAGTGTTGAGGCAAATAATGCCCCCCTTTGGGAGTGCTCAAATGAGCCAGTGACACTTGTAGTTTGGGGTGGGGCTAATGTCCGATTTCCCTCAAATTACTGTAAATTATCCTAATTTTTGGCTATTGAGTAGCATGACTTTTAATAAAGTCACAAGATATAAAGGATAAAGGGTAGAGGGTCAAGTTAACACTTTATCCTTCATACTTCATACTTTATCCTTCACTCTTTCGGATGTAATTTTAAGGAGATATTTGTAAATGCCTCTTAGTTACCCATCAGAAGGATGCCTCCGTGTAGGTCAACAAGCTCCCGACTTCACAGCAACTGCTGTAGCAGATCAGGAATTTAAGACAATCAAACTTTCTGACTATCGCGGTAAGTACGTCGTACTGTTTTTCTACCCCCTAGACTTTACCTTTGTTTGTCCCACAGAAATTACAGCTTTTAGCGATCGCTACGAGGAATTCAAAAAAATTAACACTGAGATCCTTGGTGTTTCTGTTGATAGCGAGTTTTCTCACCTCGCATGGATTCAAACCGATCGCAAGTCTGGTGGGGTTGGAGACTTAAATTACCCCTTGGTTTCTGACATTAAGAAAGAGATTAGTGCTGCTTATAACGTTCTCGATCCAGCAGCTGGCGTTGCTTTACGCGGTTTGTTCATCATTGATAAAGATGGTGTCATTCAGCACGCGACCATCAATAACCTAGCTTTTGGTCGTAACGTTGATGAAACTTTGCGGACACTGCAAGCTATTCAATACGTCCAATCTCATCCCGATGAAGTTTGCCCTGCAGGTTGGCAACCGGGCGACAAGACAATGGTTCCCGACCCTGTGAAGTCCAAAGTATACTTCTCTGCTGTCTAACAAAAATGTCAAGACGCTTCTCAAAGAGCGTCTCTACATATCTCATAAATGTAAAGACGCGCCATGGTGCGTCTTTACATAAGGTTAATGCACTTTTTGTCTGTCTCAATTCAAATAAATTTTTTACATAAACCGATTTAGAATCATATTGATAATCATTAAGGATACTATCATGATAAACTCAATGAATCTAAACGGATTATTAAACGAGCGCTTTTTTCGGAACTTTCTACCCATACCCGCAACCAACACTTTAGTTGTGGGTCAATTTGTGCCTGATTTTCAACTTCCAGATATTAAGAATGGGGCTGAGGTAAGAATATCAAATTACCGAACTAAGCAACCAGTAATACTTGCGTTTACACGAATTTTTACAGAAAAACATTATTGTCCCTTTTGCTTTCCCCACATCAAAGCCTTAAATGAGAACTATGAAGAATTTCAAAATCGAGGCATAGAACTTTTGCTTATTACCAGTACAGATCGGCAGCAAAGTAAGATAGTCGTCAAAGATTTAGGGTTAAAAATGCCATTGCTGAGTGACCCCAGTTGTCGTGTATTTCAGACCTACGGAGTTGGGCAAGCTTTAGGAGCACCATTACCCGCACAATTTGTATTAGATAAAGAAGGAAAACTCCGCTACAAGCATCTATTTTCATTTCTCGACCATAATGCTAGCGTGGAGAGATTGCTGGAGCAGTGTGCAAGAATGTGATTGCATGCATCCAAGTTCACCTTCGATCTAAAGCTAAAAAATTATTCTATGCTCAAGCTTTATCACAACCCCATATCATTTAACTCTCGCCGAGTCTGGATAGCATTACTGGAGAAAGAGCTTGAATTTGAACTAGTAGAAATCAAACTAGACGGGGATCAATTGCAACCGGAATTTTTAGCAAAGAACCCCTTTCACCACATTCCAGTTTTAGAAGATGATGACTTCACTATAGTGGAATCCCTAGCAATTTTAGATTATCTGGAAGCAAAATATCCCAAACCAACTTTCATCCCTACAGATGCACGAGCCATAGCCACAATGAGGATGGTAGAAATGGTAACTGTCAACGAGTTATTACCTGCCATGACTCCGTTAATTAACAGAGTTATGGGTTTTCCTGGTAGCAACTCTCCAGAAAAGCTCGAACAAGCTAAGCAGAAAGCAGCTACCGTATTTAGATTTTTAGAAGATATTCTAGGTAATGATTTATACTTAGTTAACAGACAATTTACTTTAGCTGATATAGTTGCTGGAACAGTAGTGCCTTTATTTCCCAGTCTTGGTTTTCCCTTAATTTACTATCCAAAACTCAGTTCTTGGGCTGAACGTTTAATGCAACGTCCATCTTGGCAAACGACTCAAGCAAGCCCAGAAGCCATAGAAGCATTCAAAGCTAGGTTCAAAGGGCAGTAACTAGAACTTAATTACACCGGAAGAAACTGAAAGCCCCGTACCTAAAGGTCGGGGGACGCCAGGTGCGATGAAAATTTAAAACCTATTACAGCCGAATGTGCTGAAAATTGGCACGGGGGTTGAAAGTCCGCATAGAGCGGATTTTTTCATAACACTCCTGTTCCTGAGGAGTCATATCTTTAGGAGGTACGATCGCTACTTTAATTAACTGGTCACCCCGTCCACCCCTAGGTTGAGGCCATCCTTTACCACGCAAGCGCAAAGATTGACCAGATCTCACCCCTACAGGAATTTTAACAGTAACCATGCCATCAGGTGTTGGGACTTCAACAGATGCTCCCAAAACAGCTTCATCTGGTGTAATGGGTACTTCACACACCAAATTATCACCTTCAAACTGAAACAAAGAATGGGGTTGAAGTTCTACCTTCAGATATAAATCACCTCGTTGCTGTGTGAAAGGGTTGACTGGTCCCTTACCTCTTACACGCAAACGGCTCCCAGTCTTGGCTCCTGCTGGGATGCGAACATCAATAACCTCATTGCCAAGATTGAGATGTTTTTGCACGCCATGAAATGCTTCAGAGAAATTCAGGGTAATTACCGCCTCACTATCTTGGGTAGCATTGGCAGAACCAACATCTTGAGTTCCAAAATCGCTAAAGTTACCAAAACCGCCAGGTCTGCTTGTAGATGTACTGTAGCTGTAAGCTTGTCTCCCAGCACGAGGACCAGCACTTCCACCAAAGCGTCCTAACAATTCACTGATAAATTCATCAAAGCTGCCATACTGGCTGAAGTCAAAACCGCCCATGTCAACACCGACACCACCAGACGGAAACCCTTCAGATGCTTGTTTCCAGTACTGACCAAATTGGTCATACTTTTTGCGTTTGTCTGAATCTGACAAAACTTCGTAAGCTTCGTTGATTTCCTTAAAACGTGACTCAGCTTGCTTGTTGCCGGGATTTACATCAGGATGGTATTTGCGAGCTAGTTTGCGAAAAGCTTGCTTAATTTCTTCTTGAGTGGCAGTTTTACTAACTCCCAATGTTGCATAGTAGTCTTTGAAATCGGTTGAAGCCATTTACCAGCCTCCTGTAGAAATTCCCATTAAATTTTCTTATACATTTTCTGCCATCAGAAGCGCGATCGCTTATCTCCGGCATTTAATAGATTCTGACTATAAATTAACAAAGATTAAAGAAAATCAAGTGCGGTTTTTGCTCTTACCACAAGTGCAATTCCCGTACTCAAGAGATTTAAACAGAAAATCTTAGTAGCTCGTTGAGTCCTTCCTCCAAACTTGGAGGTGCATCGCGGAGTTGACGGTGCATGCGAAATATGACTTCTTCGGGAACTTGACGCTGACGTTTTTTGTTCCGCGCCAGACACAACCAAACCGGGGTATCTACCCAAATCCCAGTGATGTGAGTAAACCCTATTTCACGGGCTGAAGCGATAACTTCTCGTCGATGGCGTCGCTGAGCATTAGTCGCATCATAGATTGTTATATTATCGCTTAAGACTGTTTCCCGAAATTGCCGCAAAACTTCATGCCAGAGAACCAGCCAAGGTCCTTGAACGGCTTCGCCGCCAAATAATTGCCCCCGGATGGTATCGGTAGAAATGATTTGCATCTGGGGGCAATCTACTAGCAAGTACCTTGCAAAAGTTGATTTACCACTGCCAGGAAGACCTATAAGTAACAGTAGTTTAGTCATTAGTTAGTGGTTAGTAGTCAGTAGTTGATTATTCTACTAACAACTAACAACTAACAACCAACAACTAAATCACTGTTCCATCGGGAATAACAGCATTTTTCAGCACTACAATAATGCCACTACGAATGTAAAAGCCTTGACTTTCTTTCTCAGCTTCTTGGACATTATCTTTGTTGACAATATGTACATCGCAACCAATGCGAGCATTTTTATCAATAATGGCACGACGAATTGTTGTGTTAGTGCCTATTCCTAGAGGAACGGGATTGCGATCGCAATCTGATTGACGTTCGGCAAAAGGTTGATAATAATCGGCTCCCATAATCAAAGTGTCTTGAATAACACACCCTGCTTCAACACGCGATCGCACGCCCAAAACTGAATGTTCAATTCGGCAGTTTTTCAGAATACATCCTTCACTGAGCATGGACTCTACCACTTGGCAGTCCAACATCTTTGTGGGTGGTAAGTAACGAGCACGTGTATAAATTGGTGCGTGTTCGTCATAGAAACTAAAGGGTGGCATGGGTTGCTGAGTCAATGCTAAATTTGCTTCGTAGAACGCTTCAATCGTTCCAATATCTTCCCAGTAACCCTCAAATAAATAAGCTTGAATGTTATGGTTGGATGCTGCTGCAGGAATAATTTCTTTTCCAAAATCTGTCCTTTCTGAGGCTTCTTTCAACAATTTAATCAAAACATCTCTTTTAAAAACGTAAATGCCCATTGAAGCAATGTATGGCTGCTCGCGAGCTTGTTCTGGAGTCAAGCCCAACACAGTTGTATCCACACGCATTTCTGTTTTCGCCTCGCCTTTAGGTTTCTCGCTAAAGCTAACGATCCTGCCAGACCCGTCAATTTTAACCAAACCAAAATCAGAAGCGCGACGGTCATCAATGGGTAGCACCGACAAAGTGATATCAGCCCCTGTATCTCTGTGACGCTGAACAAATTGACGGTAATCCATCCGGTACAAATGATCTCCAGAGAGGATGAGATAGTCTTCTGCGTCCCATTCTTCCATCAACCACAGGTATTGCCGAACAGCATCAGCCGTACCTTGGAACCAGCTAAGGTTTTCTGGTGTTTGCTGCGCCGCTAGAACTTCCACAAAACCTTCAGTAAAGCCAGCAAAGTTGTAAGTACGGGCAATATGACGGTTCAATGAAGCTGAGTTGAATTGTGTCAGAACGTAAATTTTAAATATCTCGGAGTTTATACAATTACTGACAGGGATATCGATGAGACGATATTTCCCCGCCACAGGTACAGCTGGTTTTGCACGTAACTTAGTCAGAGGATAAAGGCGGGTACCTGCACCCCCTCCAAGAATGATAGCTAAAACACTTTTCACGCTAAGTTCTCCCGACGACTGCCTTTCAACTCACTTCTTCAGTTTAGGACTGTCTGTGGCTGCTGATAAGGGGGTGAAGGTAGATTGTTGTATTGCTTCTGACAGAATTCTGAACTATCTCTTTTGTAAGAGGTTAAAGGTTGGGTATCAGGGGCTAAGCTAACCTGATGCCACGTGAAGTTTTTTGATTTAATAAATTTAGGTTCTGAGACAGCTTTATGTACTGCACCCAGGGCTGTTCCGACAAGTCAGAAATAGCATTTGGGGATAAATCCGCTGTGAACACGTCTTTTCCTGGAGTCACATCGGCTACGCCCAAGTTTTTTAACATATCAGATGCATCAGCAGTATCTGCGGCTGCATTTGTGTGAATGAAGACCTTTAAACTTTGTTGTTGCGGGTCTTCAACTTCGTTTAGCCTCATTGTCAGGGCGGTATCTAACTTTTGATAATCCATAACGACCTCAAAGTTTGCCAAAGGAGGACTGTAAGATTTCCAACTTCTTAGAAAAGTCGGAAATCCGACGAACATAACTTTTTAACTAAAACTGTGCTAAGTCCACGCTATCAAACTTTGATAGTACTTGTTACTACCATTCGTCGTACAAAAAGCGAACTACTTAGTTTCTGCCCGATCGTGCTAAAGATTTTCTGTGTTAACCAATCCAAAGCCCCATTTGTTATCAAAACTTCCTGGGGGTTTTCCTGGAATTGAGCTATTTTTTCGCAGTATATCTTTAATGGCAGTTGTATCTAGGTGGGGGTCGCGTTGTAAAAGCAGTGCTATCAGCCCAGTGACAAAGGGTGCTGCCATGCTTGTACCCATCATTGCTACAAACTTGCTGTTAATTATGCTAGTGCGATCGCAGTTAGCGCTAGAAGACAGGGCAGAAACAATCATTGCTCCTGGTGCAGCAACATCAGGCTTTTGGGCATCATTCCTTAGCGGTCCCTCACTGCTAAAATCGGAAATGTCATTCAACTGAAAGCCCATTTCTTGTAATTGGTTATCAATATCAGTATAATTCGCTTTAGTTGTATAGGAAGCTACTGTAATTGCACTGGTCGCGCAACCGGGAGAGCCAATTTTTACAGAATCTACAACGCTGTTGCCAGTAAATAACACGGAGCCATCCAAAGTCCAAAAGTCAACTCGTATATCGTGGGAGGAAGTGTTGTTAAACCGTAACTGCCAATTACCTCCCGGTACGGGTTGGCTAAAATTGCCCTTACCGGAACCCCGAATTTGTACGACTACATTATAGTCACCATTAAAAGGATCTGGCCCTGGTGTCGCTATTTGTACTCGTGCATCTTTAAGAGTGTGTTCTTGAGTGTAATTGCCTTCGGTAATGATGTGTTGGAAAGGAGTCACAAAACCATTGGGGCTGCGGACGGAAACCTCTAACTGACCCTTACTGGAGTACCAGCCATTTAATAACGCGATACTCGTCTGGTTTAATGGAACATTAAAACGCATGGTATGTTGTTTACCCGCAGGTACGATCGCCTGACCGTGAATGTTGTCGTTCCCCTCATTACCCGCCGCACAACAAATGATTCGACCGGGACCAGTTTCAGCATCAATAATTTTTGATAATGAGTCAGTGCCATCGTGAGCATCATAATGCCCACCCAAACTTAAATTAATAACTGCAGGACGTCCCATTTCTCGGGCTACTCGGAAAATATATCGAATTCCATCAGCAATGTGACCTTCATCTAAATCGCTTTTCACAATCACCAATTCTGCCTGTGGTGCTATCCCTCCATAGGTAACATCATGACCAGCTGCGATACCAGTAACATGAGTTCCATGACCGTTTGTATCTTGAGAAACGGTCAGCAGCGAACCCGTTAACTCCGCCCCATATTTACCTTCAGCAACTCCAGGTCCGGACAACACCTGATCCCAAATCCTTAAGATACGTCCTTCAAAAGCAGGGTGTTTTGGATCGATACCAGTGTCTATCACACCGATAATCACTCCCTGACCGCTGAGATTGCTATTTTTCTTGATAAACTCCGGTACCCGTACAGCGCTCTTTGCAATATCCATCCGCAGTTTAAGTTTGCGCGAGGGCTTAATGCGTTGGATGGCAGGATCTTCAGATAGCGCGTCTAAACTGTCTATGGGTAAAAAAGCGGTGCGAACACTTCCTCTATTTTGGTTGACTTCAATGCCGTAGTCTAACAACGAACTGAGATCTGCTTGTTCGTCACAATAAAGAAAAACGACGCTGCGGGTAGGTTTGAGGGTATTTCTAGGGGGAACTATACTCAGCGTTCGTATTTGTGGAGTTAACGCTTCTTGTCCTTCTCGTTGATAATCTTCAAATGCTATCAACAGGCCCGGAGATAGTTTTTCGTGCCTCATCTTACCTCAACTTAAATTTAATCACTGCCAAAGTGTAACAATATAAGCTACTGTAATATTATTGAGAAAATATAATTTTTTGAGTTTCTCCACATTTTACTTGGGTCTATTTATCGTTTTTCCACGTACATACTAAGTCAGCTTTGATAACCTTTTTAAAGACCTAATGACTGAAGGTCGTAGCTGCACAATTCCAGGAAGAGACGCAGAGACTGTGGGACGCTAGTAGCGCTCTGATATTACATATGGGGATTGAACCCCAACTAAAATGAGGCAACTTATAGAAATTGGGGAGCCACTTTGCGGGAGATTTATTCTTCCGCAAACGTAGCGTGTTTTAAACCCTTTGAGGCTGTCGCCTCAGACGCGGGACGTAGCGACTCTCCGCTTCAGGTGTGTCTCTACGCCCCGCGTCTCTTTGATAAATCCCCTCTGGGTTTGCCCTTCTCGCCAGTTACCACAAGTCGGGAAACCCTCCCATAGCACTGAACTTAGCAGTTCCCACACTGCGACTTCGCGGTCAGGTGTGGGGCTTATGCTTGGTTTTAGCTAAAATTTGGATGAAGTATTTACTATTCTTATGTGAGTATATTAATAATTTATTAAGATTACTGACAACAGTTGTTGCAAAATTATTTTTATGGTATTCGCGTCAATGTTTATTCCCCACGGACACTGCTATCTTTGGCAACCAGAGTTAGTGGGATTGCATATTATTTCAGATGGTCTTACGGCAATAGCTTATTACTCTATTCCTGTCACGTTAACTTACATTGTTGAAAAGAGGCGCGACATTCCTTATAACTGGATTTTCCTCTTATTTGGAGCTTTTATTGTTTTATGTGGCACAACCCATATCTTGGAAATTTGGACACTTTGGCATCCCAACTACTGGTTATCTGGCTTCACTAAAGCAATTACTGCCTTGGTTTCCCTGTATACAGCTGTAATGCTAGTCAGATTAGTGCCACAAGCGTTAGTAATTCCCAGTTCTGCTCAATTTGAAGAAGTCAAAAATGAAATAGCGGAACGTCAACGGGTAGAAGCGGAGTTACATAAGGCAAAAGAAACTGCTGAGGCTGCCAATCGTGCCAAAAGTCGGTTTTTGGCTTCTATGAGTCACGAGCTACGCACCCCTCTTAACAGTATATTGGGTTTTACCCAAATTATGCATCGAGATACCTCTTTTTCTCCACAGTACAAGGAGTATATCAATATTATTAATCGTAGCGGTCAGCACTTGCTGGAATTAATCAACGATGTGTTGGAGATGTCGAAGATTGAAGCAGGGAGGGTGAAGCTGAGTATTGCTACTTTCGATCTCTATCGCCTTATAGATACCTTGGAAGAAATGCTGCATCTTAAAGCTGTATCCAAGCAACTAACATTAACTTTTGATTGTGCATCCTCAGTACCGCAGTATATCAGTACAGATGAAAGCAAATTGCGCCAAATTTTACTGAACTTGCTCAGTAATGCCATCAAGTTTACAGAAAGTGGTAGTGTGACGTTACGCGTCAGGTTGGGGACAGGCGACTGGCAACTGGGGACAAGGGGCAATAGGGAACAAATGACCCAGTCAATCCCCAATCGCCCTTCGGGTATCTCCTATGTGCAAGGCACACGCTCCGCGAACAAAGACGCTACGCGAACTCAGTTCCCTAAAGAAGGAAACCCTCCAGAACCATCTTATCAATCCCTTCTTTTTGAAGTGATAGATACAGGTCCCGGTATCGATCCTACAGAAATGAATTTACTGTTTGAAGCTTTTGAACAGACATCTATTGGTAAAAAAACAGCAGAAGGTACGGGATTGGGACTACCTATCAGTCGCTTTTTCGTCAATCTTATGGGTGGTGAGATGACCGTTAGGAGTGTTGTAGGTGACGGGAGCGTATTTGCTTTTAATATTCAGGTTGAAGTACCGCAAATAACACAGGTACAAAATGAATTATTCCAAAAACGGGTAAAGAGCCTTACTCCCAATCACCCAGTTTATAGATTGCTCATTGTGGATGACACTTGGGAACATCGTCAACTCCTAAAATCGCTCCTCAAACCTCTGGGCTTTGAGGTAAGGGAAGCAGAAAACGGTCAACAAGGTATAGAAATCTGGGAAAGTTGGAAACCTCACCTGATTTTTATGGATATGCGAATGCCCATCGTGAATGGTTATGAAGCCACACAACGTATCAAAGCCACCCCTTTAGGACAAGCCACCGTGATTATTGCTCTCACAGCAAATGCATTCAACGATGACCGATCGCTAACCCTATCTGCTGGCTGCGATGATTTTATCCGCAAGCCATTTCAGGAGGAAGAAATTTTTGATAAGCTTGCCAAACACTTAGGTGTCAGCTACGTCTACTTTGATTGTGCCCCTGTTGGTCAAACATCACAGAAACGCTATAACACTTTAAGCTTAAGCAAACAAGATTTAGCGGTGATGCCCGAACAATGGATACAACAGTTATATGAAGCAGCCTCTGGCGGTAGTGATGAACGTGTTTTACAGTTGATAGCTAAAATTCCAACAGAACACGCTACTCTCATCGATACTCTTCAAGAACTGACAAGCGACTTTCACTTTGACGAAATTGTTAAAGCAATAACACAGGAGTAGGAAATCACAATCCCATCCTTATCCAAATTTTCCCATCATCAACTATTGTTTGGTGGATCGGATATCAGATCGTCAACATATTTTCTGAGAATATCTTGCCAATTTGGTATAGTCTTCAGTTTTTCTCTGACTCCCTTCCTGACTTTAAATTGAACGGGGCTTTTATCGTAAGCTTCGCCTTCTTTAGGTTGAAATTTTTGGATCGGCATAGTTTACATATTAATTTAATATCTAGTATACTAGATATCATATTGAATAACTTTCGTCAAATGTCAACGCTCGCTTACTATAAAAGCTAAAACCGCCTAACGACCAATCGGGGCATTTTTGTGGTGTTACATTTATGAAGGTATTAAAAATTGTACCTTAAATTATGCTTTAGAAGTTGGCTTGAGACATAGCCAAGCGACAAAGAAGGTTGCAGCCGTAAATAGTTGCGTTAAATCCAAAGCAGACAGATATCCATCTGAAAACGATGCAATACTGCGATCGGTAATGCCAAAGAGCCAAGAGGAGATGCCAAAAAGCCAAATCCCATTCTTAAAATTCCCCACAAATTGATTGGGGTTAGATGGTTGCTGGTTATTCATAAATTTTCTGTTCCATTTAGTAAAAAATTTGATGGTTGAGAAGACGCACTATTCAACGTGCTCCCCTGTAGGCATTTCTCGGTGTAGTGCTTGCACAAGTTACAAATTTTCTGGGTACTGACTCCTATGGTTAAGCTACTCTTATATTAATAAATATTTAATATGCTTGACAACACTATCAAAAGGTACATCTACTCAATTGTATGCTTGACAACAAAGATTAGCCCCTGTATTTTTTCCTAAAAGTTACCAAACACGGTGCAAAAGCATTTTTAATGCTTTTTTGACAATTTATGTAACAATTATTTATTTTCTAGAATTGAGTTTTCTGTAGAGATCGATACAATCTCAAAAATTCCTGCATCTGTGTAATTTTTGTTACTCTTTTCTGATTGACGCTCGCTGCTTACCGTTAATTCTGTCTTTAGATACTGAGCAACCACGGGTAGAAGTCAGTTAGATGGAAAGAGTGGAGTCATGGCGATATAAAACTATGTCAGCAGTGCAGGAATCAAAATCCCAATCGCGGATTGCAGATCATCACTCGTCTAATGCACGGCAATTGCCAAAAACCGAGCAGGATGATGCAGGGTTTCCCCCCGTTGCAGCAGCAACTGCTTCTCCACGCTTAGGGCTTGTTTGCATAACATTTTCTAAAGATGTTCGTTACCGAACTATAACGCGAACCCGCTACTTAGAACTTCCAGAAAATCAGCGTGAAACTGCTCTTAAGGTCATTTATCGAGAAAACCTACAACGTTTGGATTTTGCATTAACTTTCTGCGTGCGAAACTCAATTCATCTTTACCGCATGCCATCCGGCTTATTCCCCATGAGCGATCTAGAAGATGAAGTTGGTGCAACTGTCTTGCAAAACATGAGTGCAGATTTAGCCAAAATTGGACAAAGGGCAGAAAGAGTCGGCATTAGAATGGTGTTGCATCCAGATCAATATGTAGTCTTAAGTTCCGATTCACCGCAAATCGTGGCATCCAGTATCAAAATTTTAGCTCGTCATGCCCGCACGCTAGATATGCTGGGGTTACCACGTTCTTCTTGGTCGCTGATGAACATTCATGGTGGAAAATCTCAACGTGCAGATCGACTTATAGGGGTGATTTCAGAATTGCCAGAAAATATCAAAAACCGCTTAACTTTGGAAAACGACGAAAACGCATACAGTTCAAGTGAAATATTGGAAGTTTGCCAACAAGCTGGTATTCCACTTGTGTTTGATGCCCACCACCATATTTGTCATGAAAATTTAGAAACATATGACCACCCGAGTGTTGCTGAAATATTTTACGCTGCACGAGCAACTTGGGCTAATCCCAATTGGCAGTTAGTTCATATTTCTAATGGTGAAGAAGCATTCAACGATAGAAAACACAGTGAGTACATCACGGCAATGCCAAGTGTATACAGTGAAGCTCCTTGGATAGAGGTTGAAGCCAAACGCAAGGAAGAAGCGATAGCCCATTTGCGTGCTTGGTGGCTTGTGGGAGAATAATGTTATGTAAAAGCTAGCAAAGTTTGTGTCTCGGCATGGCATAATTGAAAAACTATGGCAATAGCAATCGATTTTGGTACTAGTAACACGGTTATTGCTCGTTGGAACCCCGTTACCCAAAGCCCAGAAACTATCACCCTACCCGGTTTATCGATTCAACAAAGTCTCAATCCTCCTTTGATTCCTAGCTTGGTGTATGTTGAAGATGCTTCAAAGGGGCAAGTTTTAGTAGGGCAACAGGTGCGCGATCGCGGTCTGGATCTGAAAAACGAACCGCGATTTTTCCGCAGTTTCAAGCGCGGTATCGGTGCAGATATTCAAGGATTCTTACCGGAATTAGATGGGCAAATCATTACCTTTGAACAAGTGGGGCAATGGTTTCTTTCTCAAGTGCTTGAACAATTGTCATCCCTCGAAGGAGGGATAGATTCTTTGATGTTAACTGTACCTGTTGATAGCTTTGAAACATACCGTCACTGGTTGGGAAAAGTCTGTGAAGCCCTTCCTGTAGAGCAAGTGCGAATGCTAGATGAACCTACCGCTGCTGCTTTAGGTTATGGCATGACAGACCAAGACATTCTTTTGGTTGTTGACTTTGGCGGTGGAACCTTAGATTTATCAATAGTTCAATTGGATAAAACCGTACAAGCGACTCAAAAGCCTTTAGGATTTATACTGAAGTGGGGTAATAAGTCTTTAGCAGAAGATTCAAAGCAAAAGGTAAAAACGGCTCGTGTCTTGGCAAAAGCCGGACAAAATTTAGGCGGGACAGATATCGACCGTTGGTTGCTGGATTACTTTGCTAAAACTCAAGAAATACCAATCAGCCCTTTAACAACTCGATTGGCGGAAAAGATAAAGATTCAACTCTCAACTCAAACCCAAGCGAGCGAAGTTTATTTCAACGATGAAACGTTTGAGAGTTATGACTTGGAACTCAATCGCGAGATTTTGGAAAATATTCTTCAAGAAAATTCCTTTTTTGAACGACTTGATGAGTCTATGACTTCTTTGTTGCAACAAGCGCGACGCCAAGGAATAGAAGTTTCAGATATCAATGCTGTGTTATTGGTTGGCGGAACAGTACAGTTACCTGTAGTTCAAACATGGGTGAAACAGTATTTTGCTCCAGAAAAAATTCGGTGCGAACGTCCTTTTGAGGCGATCGCCCAAGGAGCTTTACAGCTTGCTCAAGGTGTAGAACTCAAAGATTTTCTCTACCACAGTTATGGTGTTCGCTATTGGGATCGCCGTAATAACCGTCATAACTGGCATCCTATTATTAAGGCTGGACAACCGTATCCAATGGCGCAGCCTGTGGAGTTGGTTTTAGGTGCTTCCGTGGAGAATCAGCCCAGTATTGAGTTGATTATGGGTGAATTAGGTGCAGAAACGGGTGGTACAGAAGTTTATTTTGATGGCGATCGCCTGATTACTCGTCGTCTAAATGGCTCCCAAAGCAGTGTCAAAGCTCTCAACGATAAAGACGGTGCAAGAACTATTGCTCAACTGACACCACCAGGACATCCGGGGAGCGATCGCATCAAAATTCTTTTTTTAGTTGACGAGCAGCGCTTTTTACGGATTACTGTTGAAGATTTGTTAAGCAATGAAATACTTTTGGAAAAACAACTTGTTGCACAATTGAGTTAGTAAGTGGTTGGTGGTTAGTAGTTCATTATACCTTGGATGTGCAATACTTAACCAACCATCCAACTCATTCAACCATAATAATAACCGTTAATTGCCAACCACTAACCACTAACCATTCTGTAATTTCACGTAAAAAACAAATTGAAATTAAGATTTAGTGAAGGAAACCTCTTGTACTTGATAACTTTCCGAGAAATCCATATTTTATAAGAGACATTTAAAACTGTAACAATTTATGGAAATTATAATTATTCAGTACCCCTTATGGAGGGGCTAGCTACTTTTCGCGAATATCTATGCAAGAATTGGTGAGTCGCATATTCCCCAGATATGCGTGGGTTTTTGGAAGCAATACTTGGGATTTACGCAGGTTTTTTTCCTGCTACTTCTGCACGACTACTGGTGTCCCTATAGACGCCCATTTAAATAACCACTTAGCGTGATTGGGTGCTAAATTGACGCATCCGTGACTGACTGGAGTTCCGAATCTACGATGCCAGTATGCTCCATGAATGGCATATCCCCCACTATAGTACATCGTGTGTGGAACATTGGGAACATCATAGTCGCTACCCTTCATCCGGGTTGACTTATACTTGGATTGAATTTTAAAAACACCAGTGCGTGTTGGAGTGGATTTTTTACCCGTCGAAACGACAATTGCGTAGACAGGTTTGTTTCCTTCCCAAGCAACTAACTTTTGTTCTGAAAGCTTAACCTGAATCCAACGCTGCGTGGATTGTTGTAACGTTTGTATTTGCTGTTTGATAACTTGAGATTTTGATTGCGCTAAAACCTCACCTGATGCAGCAACAGAAACATTTAGGGCCAATACTGTACTGGCAAGTAACTTCAAGGGGCGTACCCAAACAGGAGAGATTACACTTTTCATGGCAGACATACTTCCATAGTTGAGTTGGGGAAACGATTGAACTATCTTTTATACTGCCCAGTTTATAGCTGTAACATATCTTTCACCACTCGCCAAAAGACAGGGGACACGTGACACCTTTGAACTCATAGGAATGACCTGCTGTAGTCTCAATGCCATGTTCCTACAGCTACAAGCAACGTTTGCCGAAGAAAGGCAGCTATACAGAAGGATCATTTTTATGATTATGATTTTACAATCTATGTTTTCTAAAAAAGTGTTAGCAGGGTTAGGAATCACCAGTATAGTCTCTATTATGGGTTTAACTTGGGCAAAATTTCCTTTGCAATCAAAAATATCTGTTTCATCAGTTCAACATACACTGAGGACGAATATTTCCGTCACTCTTAAAGGTCATACAGCTTGGATTTATGCAATTGCAATTAGCCCTGATGGCAAGATCTTAGCCAGTGGCAGTTATGACGGTACTATTAAAATTTGGAATTTGCAAGCAGGTACGGGCAAATTACTTTTTACCATCGCCGCTCATGCTGATACCATTAAATCCCTAGCTATTAGTTCTGATGGTACTACCCTCGCTAGTGGTAGCTGGGATAACCAGATTAAGTTATGGAATCTCAAAACCGGCAAAATAATTCGTACTCTCTCAGGTCATTCAGATGATGTTGAATCTGTTACATTTAGCCCGGATGGAAAAACTGTCATCAGTGGCAGTTGGGATAAAACGATCGCATTATGGAATGTAGAAACTGGAAAAGTCATTCGGATCTTGAACCAGAAAGATTTTGTCAGAGCGATCGCCGTCAGCCCTGATGGACAGCTTCTTATAAGCGGTACGGAAAATGGAAAAATTACAATCTGGGAACTTTCAACGGGGAAGTTAAAAACAACCTTGAATTCTCATAATAAATACGTGTCTGCGATCGCCTTTAGCCCGAATGGAAAAACGTTTGCCAGTGTGAGTCAAGACCGGACAATTAAGTTGTGGAGTACTCAAACAGAGACACTGCAACAGACACTCACCGGACATAATAGCGCAATCTTGTCAGTTGCTTTTAACACAGATGGACAGACTCTTGCAACTAGTGGCTATGACCGGAACATTAGGTTGTGGAATGTCCAAACCGGACAGATATCAAATACCCTCACAGGACATGAGAAAGCAGTCTGGTCTGTTGTTTTTCGTCCCAAAACCAAAATGCTTGTCAGTGCTAGTGCGGATGAAACTGTTAGAATTTGGCAATTTCCACTAGTACAAGAAAGTAGACACAAAGCAGAAAGCAGAAAAAGTTTTTGACCGAGTTACCTCTAGCTGTTAAATAGTCATTGCAGTTTCAACATCCGCTGCAATTTTTTCTTTGACTCGTAGAAACTCCTGACCCAACTTAACCAGTTGTTCTTCTTTCATACACTTTCGGACAGCACTAAAGATTTCGCTTTCTTCCTCTTCTACGTGGTGCTGAACTGCTTCTTTAAGTTTATTTATTTTTACGTTGAACTCTGAATCTGTTGGTTTAAGATTCTTAATTTTCTCTAAAAGCAAATTGGCTTCTTCATGTTCTTCTTCAGCTTCTTGAATATACTTCCTCGTTTCTTGATATTCCTGCATTGCGGGATAAAAAACAATTTCCTCAGTTCTGGTATGTAAGTTCAGCGCTTTGTAGATTTGATTGAAATAATTATATATTTCAATCTTTTCAGCTTGCTCTACTTTAGCAAAAAGCTGTTCTATCTGACGGTGTTCTATTTCAATTAATGCAAGAATATCCTTTGTTTTGGCTTGGGTCATGATATCTTACTCCTAATCAATCAATAAAAATGAAAATTGTGACGAGCTTAACCATTTTTAGATTTTTACGAACTTGCAATTATTCAACCTCTTTCTGACGGTAGACGATTGCAAAAAGCTACGGAGCAAGAAGAACATCTCAGAGGTTATATGAGTCTCTAAGAGGAGTCTCCAACAGAGGAATCAACCTTTTTATACAGCTTATTGATAAGCCGAAAGTTAGATGCAGTTTTTTGATGGTGAAGGAAACTAGAGAATGAATAGACATTAACTATAACTGCAATAACAAACCATGACAACTAACAAAACCACAAATTCTAACAACACAATATCTCAATCCGAAGGGCAAAATAAAGAAGCTCTCAATCAAAAAACATCCGTACAATTTGTAACAAGTGCTACAATAGGAGTATTGGTCATTATCCTTCTTGCAGCAAGTGCTTACTTCGGTATTATCAAGTTTTAATTCTGGTATCAAGAAGAGTAGAAGGAACCGCCTATATAGAGTTCGGTTAGGCTCACTGAGACACTGTCAAGAAACTGCTAAATTAGTTTGTAGAAGTACACATAACTATGTAAATTGCAGGTTTCTACCATGAATAATCTGTCAGACCTTAACCCAGAATATTTTGGTAGTGAAGTGTCAAATGGAAACTTGTTGTGGCAATACGTTCAATCTATGAGCCCGGAAACCATTGCCCAACTTTCTAAACCTTCATCTCCCGAAGTGCTTCAAGCAATGGAACGCACGATTATCACTATGTTGGGAGGTTTGCCTTCAGAACACTTCAATGTCACTATTACAACGAGTCGCGATAACCTTGGAAAGCTTCTTGCGGCTGCAATGATGAACGGTTACTTTCTACGTAACGCTGAAAATCGTATGGTCTTTGAAAAGGCTTTACAAACCGCAGATGCTCGCTCAGAAGACTAGGAAGCAATTTTTGTGGGTTATTCAACGGGGGTGGAAACGACTCCCGAATTTTTTTTTAAGGGGTTCGTTAAAGTACGGTTAGCAACTGCTTGCAACCATAATAAAGACGCGCCATAGCGCGTCTCGACATTTACGAAATTTACTAACTTTTCTTCACATCGCGAGCCATGTTAAGAAAGTAATCCATCTGAGGATTGGGGCGACGAGGACGAATTTTGGTTTGTGTTTCGTTTATTTGTGCGGGTTTGGATTCTTCTATTTTTGATTGCTCGCTCGTACTGCGTTTTATCCCCTGTGCTGTATCGGGTTCTAAGAAATATTGAGAATTGGAAAATCCGAACAGCCTAGCAAAAAAATTCTTGATGCTGCTAAAGAAGTTCAAGAGACTTCTCAGAAGAAATCCGAAAAAGGCTTCAAAGCGAATAAAGGTATTTTGAAAGATTTGTATTAAACGTGACATGGTAGCGACCCTATAGCTACTATGTCATTATTATAGCTAATTGCTAATGGCTGATGGAAGATTGGCTATTGACAGAAACATTAGGAACGCAGTTGTGCTACTAACGCTGCTGGATTCCAATAAGCACGAGTTGTTTGAATTTTGCCAGCTTCATTAACTTCAAACACTGTGATACCTTCAAAAGTGACTGACTTACCACTCTTTGCGACTCCTTGCATAGTCCATTTAACAGCTGCTTCATTTCCTGCAATAAAAATGTGCTCTGTTTTTGCTTCTAGCTTTTCAAAGGTTGCTCGCAACTGTCCAATAAAATCTCGAAACCCTTCACGGATTTTTGTTGGTGGATGTCCGACTGGATCGTAACTTACAGCATCCTCTGTAAAGTTCTCTATCCAGCTTTCTGGGTTCATCTCTGCAAAATTAACAAAATAGGAAGATATAACGGCTTCGATAGTCATTAGAAACAGAAAAAATACTTTCATTATTAAAAATAACAGGAAAACCTCCGATACATAAATTTTAATGTTAACTATTTATTATAGTTAAAGCTTTCACTAATAATAATTGCTGTTTGTAATTGCTTTTCAGTACTGAAGCATAACTACAATCTCATTTTTAAGCATCTATTTGATAAATCAAATGCAGTGAGGTGGTAACACACCGCCATATAAGACTTTTGGGTAGCATTGCCACCCTTACTAAAGGCAGCTACAAATTCATTGATACTAAATAAGTTTTATTAAAAACTTATTTATGCAGTCTGCAAATTTATTAAAGTATTGATGTTCTTGTAAGTGCAGTTGCCGATTGCAAGTTTAACATAAGTAAGTCGGTGCAAGTTATCCTAATTTGTCATAAAATTGTGTTCTTTTACTGACTTACGGAGTGATAAAATTGGGAGTATTCCGTGTTGGCAAATTGCCGTCAGAATACAGTTAGGGGGCTATACAAGCTCAGTCGATGCAGTTGGGGTTTATTTGTAAGGATGCGATTGCGAATATCGCAAGCGTATTTTTTCTTTTTGAGTGTTCAACCACTTTTTTAAAGTAGGATTCAGTGAATCAAAGGGGAAGAAAAAATGTCAAAAACCCTCATGAAAGACATTGTGGTGATTTTACCTGGGATTACGGGGAGTGTTCTTCAAAAAGATGGTAAAGATATATGGGCAGTTTCAAACCAATCTCTATGGCAAGCTTTAACTAGTTTGGGAGATTCTTTTCAAAATTTAAAGTTAAATGGTGACGATCCTTATGCGGAAGATTTGGGAGATGGGATTAAGGCGACTCGTTTGGTAGCTGATGCTCATTTAATTCCAGGGCTCGTCAAAATTGATGGCTATACAACCCTATCTAACCTTATCAATGAAAATTTTGAGGTTGTACCGGGTAATATTTTTCAGAACGATAAACCTGCTAATTTTTTTGAGTATCCCTACGATTGGCGACGCGACAACCGTGCTAGCGCTAGATTGCTTAAACGCTTGCTAGAGCGACAGTTAAAACTGTGGCGAGAATCTCAAAATCAAGATGCTAAAGTTATTTTACTGGCACACAGTATGGGAGGACTGGTTGCTCGATACTATATAGAGGTTTTAGAAGGTTGGCGAGATTGTAAAGCCCTTTTTACCTTCGGAACACCTTACCGGGGGTCTTTGAATGCAGTGAACTTCTTAGCAAATGGCTACAAACAATTGTTTCTTGATTTAACTGAGGTCATGCGATCGCTCACGACAGTTTATCAACTGTTACCAATCTATGAAATGGTCAAAGTTGGTAACAAATATCAGCGGATTGCGGAAACTGCCAATTTACCAAACATTGTTCTAGAAAAAGCACAAGATGCTTTGGCATTTCATCGGGAAATAGAAGCGGCTGTCAACAGCCACAAAAATGATGAAGAATATCGAAATTCGCATAAAACTATTCCTATGGTTGGTCGCAAACAACCAACTTTACAATCAGCAAGCTGGGTGGATGGAAAATTAATCGCAGGTTCGGAACTTCCTCCTGGGATAAATCCAATATTGGGTGATGGTGATGGTACTGTTCCTTACTTATCAGCAATTCCCATCGAACTCTCTAACGAATTTAGAGATATTCATGTTGTTGAACAACACGGTGCTATCCACAAGCACAGTCAAGTTCAAGAGCAACTCGTTTATGTCCTGCAAACAACACAAGTTGAAGATTTAGGTGGTATTCGCAGGGCTGACAAATTAAAAGGTATTAGCATTTCTGTTGACGATCTTTACTTACCCGATGAGCCTGTCATTATTCATGCACGATTGGTGAATTTCGACCAACATCCTAGAGGGCTGAAAGCCGAAATTACTCCCGCTACAGGAGAAGGAACTTCACGAGTTGCAGCTTTACAAGAACAAGAGCAGGATTGGGTATTAACTCTTGAAGACTTGGTTCCTGGGCTTTACCGTTTGAGCGTCTTCACAGAGGATGCTGACCCTCAAGATCCAAACGCCGTTCACGATATCTTTGAAGTAGTCGGATAACTCATTTAAGAAACAACTGGCTCTTACCTCTACTTTCCACCTTCAACCATTAAAGCAAGAGACATTCGCCCCTTACCGCTCACCTCTCATCCCTCTCACACAGTTCAAAGTAAGCTAAAATGCAAGCAGAATAAGAGTTTCTCCCTTTTAAAAGCCTCATGCTTGAAATCCTGCAAACCCGACTGTATGAATTAGAACAATTTGCGAATGCCCTCGTATCCAACCAATTGACTCATTTAACTTGGGTAAGTGTAGGTATTATTTTCATTGCAGGATTGCTTACGAGTCTTACGCCCTGTATGCTTTCCATGTTGCCAATTACCATTGCCTACATTGGCGGTTATGAAGCAAAAAGCCGGTGGCAAGGTGTTGCTCAGTCAACTTGGTTTGCTTTGGGATTGGCAACCACACTCGCCGGTCTTGGTATTGTAGCAGCTTTCGTCGGCAAAGTTTACGGTCAAGTAGGTCTTGGCTTACCAATTATTGTCAGCATTATTGCTATTCTCATGGGGTTAAACCTACTTGAAGCTTTACCCCTGCAATTACCTTCTTTTGGCGGGACAGAATGGATTTCTCAAGAATTACCCCAAGGAGTGCGAGCATATTTCATTGGTTTGAGTTTTGGTGTCGTTGCTTCTCCTTGCAGTACTCCTGTTTTAGCTAGTTTGTTGGGTTGGGTTGCTCAAACACAAGACTTAGTTTTAGGTGCTGTTTTACTCCTTTGCTATACAGCAGGTTATGTTGTTCCCCTGATTTTGGCAGGTACTTTTACAGCTTCTATAAAGAAATTATTAGAGTTGCGCCGTTGGTCTAGCTGGATCAATCCAATCAGTGGTGCTTTGTTGGTAGGATTTGGCGTGTTTTCCTTAATGTCCCGGCTTCCACTCATACAGTGACCGCTGACGGATGAGCTTTATACATAAAAATTTCTGCATAATTCCAATGACTATAGATAATCCCGTTTCCGACAAAACATCTATACGGTCAGCACTAGGACGTTTGCTGCGACAAGAGTTTTTACCAGTGCTGACAGATTTGCGCTTGGCAATTGTGATGTTACTTGCGATCGCTCTGTTTAGCGTTAGCGGTACTGTTATAGAACAAGGTCAATCGGTAGCATTCTACCAAGCCAACTACCCAGAACACCCAGCCCTCTTTGGGTTTCTCTCATGGAAAGTCATCCTCATTCTGGGTTTAGACCATGTTTATCGAACTTGGTGGTTTTTAGCATTACTTATCTTTTTTGGCACTAGCCTTACAGCCTGCACCTTTACCCGTCAGTTACCAGCCTTAAAAGCAGCCCAAAGATGGAAATATTACGAAGAACCCCGTCAATTTCAAAAGCTAGCTTTAAGTGCAGAATTTGATAATGTAGAAACCAGAAGTGCAACATCTCTACAAAACTTGTTGCAAAAACGCGGCTATAAAGTTTTTCAAGAAAAAGAGAATACCCTCTACGCCCGCAAAGGAATTATTGGGCGCATTGGACCGATTGTGGTTCACATTGGAATTGTCATGACTCTTCTGGGTGGTATTTGGGGCGCTATGACTGGATTCGTTGCTCAAGAAATGGTAGCCAGTGGCGATACATTTCAAGTGAAAAACATCATAGATGCTGGACCTTTTGCATCAGCGCGAATCCCCAAAGATTGGTCGGTGCGAGTCAACCGCTTTTGGATTGACTACACCCCCACTGGTGGTATCGACCAGTTTTACTCAGATATGTCTGTGTTAGACGATCGAGAACAAGAGGTTGACCGCAAGACAATTTTTGTTAACAGCCCCCTGCGCTATCGTGGTGTCACCTTCTATCAAACTGATTGGGGAATTTCTGCTATTCGAGTAAAAGTTAACAACAGCCCGGTCTTTCAAATTCCCATGGCTCCACTCAATACTAACGGTCAAGGAAGGATTTGGGGAACGTGGATTCCCACTAAACCCGATTTAAGTGCAGGTGTATCCATACTCGCGAAAGACTTGCAAGGAATGGTGCTTATTTACGATGCAAGTGGAAAGTTGATTGATACAGTCCGCGCTGGAATGGCTACTCAAGTTAACGGTGTCACTTTAAAAATACTGGACATTGTAGGTAGCACTGGCTTACAAATTAAAGCCGATCCGGGAATACCTATTGTTTATGGAGGATTTGCCTTACTTATGCTAGGTGTGGTTATGAGTTATTTTTCCCATTCTCAAATTTGGGCATTACAAAAAGAAGGTCACTTATATGTAGGTGGTAAGACCAATCGCGCCCAAGTCACTTTTGAGCGGGAAATGCTGGAAATATTGGATACTTTGAGCTTACCATCCAAGGATGAAGAAAATACTCTACCCGTGAAGCCTCAGTCTATTTAATGTAAGTTAGACGAAGTCCAAACGAACTTTATCCCAAACTCCTCTCCCCAAATTTGAATTTCCCCCCAATGGACCCCTTAAAAAAGCTACGGTGGTGTCCAGATCTCTAGAAAAGACATAAAACATCCGGACAACAGGGAAATTTGATTCTAATTCCCCCCTTTTTAAGGGGGGTTAGGGGGGATCGAAACCGCAAGAATGTACTTTAAAAGACTTGTGTACACCACCGTAGCCTTAAAAAAGGGGGGAACTTCATTCCAATTCTCCCTTTTCACAATGTTTCATCTCTTTTCTAGAGATCTGGTACACCGTAGAGGGGGATAAATCTCACTTGTGCGTACACCACCTTAGCTCCTTAAAGGAGGGCGACGTCTGTGGAACTTCGCAGCTGTTGGGGCTTTGCGTAAAACATCAGTTATTCTTCTGATGTTTTACCTCAACTACCATGTGTACATTACCGCGAGGTGCAAAATCTGCTTTCACAACAACTTCTAAAGGATCGCAAACTGCTACAAAATCATCCAAAATTTGATTGGCTGTTTCTTCATGGGAAATATAGCGATCGCGATAATTATTGATGTATAGTTTCAGTGCCTTCAGTTCCACTACCCGTTCATCTGGGATATAGGTAATGTAAATTGTGGCAAAGTCGGGATAGCCAGAAAAAGGACACTTGCAAGTAAATTCTGGCAAAGTAATATCAATGTTATATCGCCTTCCAACTCGCGGATTGGGAAACGTAATGAGTTCTCCCTCCGCAATATTACGCTCACCATATTTCATTTCCATAATTTGTCATTTGTCATTTGTTGACAATCACTCACTACTAACCTATAACTCATCTTGTTCCCAATCGGGACAATTCTCATCATTCCATCCATATGGATGCATACCACAGACTAACAATTCTCCGCCATAGACTTGACCGTGGTAGTGACGACATCCAATACAAGCAGCATTTCGCTCCGATGTGGGTTCTACTGGATATGGAAAACCGGAATCCAAAATAACATCGTCTATAACAATATCTTCGAGTTCCCAGTATGCTTCCAAGATAGGTTCTGTCAAATCTTGTAAATACTGGTCAACTTCAGAGGCGATCGCATCTTGCACTTGTGCGCTCAGTTCTTCGGTAACCTCAAAGAAGGTATCTACCATTTCTGTCATCCCCAGAACAAAGCGTTCTACTTCATCAGCCACTGTTTCCATCATTTCCCAAAACTCTTTCTGCCACTTTTCCATAATTTTTTACGTCCTTAACAGCCTCTTCTCTGGACGCTTAATTGTACATGGCTTCAGGCACTCGCGTACATTCTGAGGACTACTTACTTACTATATTTTGGAGATACAATCAATTGTATCTCCAATCATCAATTATTACCTATCTTGTTGCAACCTACGCAATTCTTCTTGCATTTGCCTGACTTGGTCGCGTAGTTTGTCTACGTTTTCTGTTGGAGGGTTCGATTTGGTCGTTGGTTCTTCGTCTTCTGCCAAAATTTCTATGCGACGCGGTTCAGACTGGGGCTTTGTTTCTGTTGTTGAACCGGATGTCGGCGCTTGTTGCGCTTGCTTCATCATATCTTCAACGAAGCGACGTCCTTCTTCTGTCGTCATTTCGCCCCGCGCAACCATTTCGTCTGCCAGCTTTTGGACTTGCGATCGCAATTCTGATAATGTACCGCCTGCTTTTTCTCCCGCATAAGAAGCCAAGCCTACACCGAGATAAAAAGCTTTTTTAACAATATCGCCAAAACCGGGCATTGTCGCTTCTCTGCTCCTAAAATAGGGCGACCCGGAGACTACGCCTGCTACAAGCATCCCGTATTGCTGCTACCTTCCGGTCCTGACAAAGTTTGGGCGTTGCAGCCGCGTAGATCCAGATCTATTTCATAATAGCACTAATTTTTCAACTGCGTGTTATTCAATAACAATTTTCCACTCGTAGAGTTTGTAGCTCACACAACTGTTTTGTACCAACGGGTCATCCGCCACAATTGCCTGTGCTTCATCCATTGATGCCGCCTCAAAGACCATCATACCCCCTCCACGCTGTGCCCAGTAACCAGTCTTTGCCTTGTGTCCTTTAGCAATTAACTCTTGTACGTAAGCTTTATGAGCGGGGACATATTGGTCAAAGGTAGGCTTATCAACCTTACCTTCTTCGATTTTCACAAACCAGGGCATTCCTCTTACAACCTCATCAAACTGATATAAATAATAGCTAATGGCTAATGGCTAATGGCTAATGGCTAATGGTGAGTCCAGCGCTGCAGGCGGGTTTCCCGCGCCCTGGCGACTGGTGAGTCCAGCCCTGTAGGCGGGTTTCCCGCGCCCTGGGGACTGGCGAACAAGGGAGGGCGAACCCGTATAGCCCTGCGGGCATAACCTGCGGCATCGCGAAGCGTGTCGCGATAGCGACTCAGCGCGTGCCTTGCACATAGCGTCTTCGCTCCTGAGATAGGGCTAATGACCACCTGACCACCTGACCACCTGACCACCTGACCAATGAAACTATATTTTATAGCTCTGCTACCACCTCAAGAAATTCAAGACCACGCTAACCAAATCAAGCAGTACTTTGCTGACAAGTACGCTAGCAGCCACGCTCAAAAATCTCCCCCACACATTACCCTACAACCACCTTTTGAATGGGAGGATACCGATATTCCTTTACTAGAGGAACATTTGAAAACCTTTGCTCTCAGTCAAAATTCGATACCGATTACCCTTAACGGTTATGCAGCCTTTATACCTCGTGTCATATATATTGACGTTGTTAGAAGCCCTGAATTGCTAGCTCTACACCGAAATTTGCTGTCCTATTTAGAAACTCATTTGGAAATTACAGACAAAGTTGGCAAAACACGTCCTTTTGTTCCTCATATGACAGTTGCTTTTAAGGATTTAACCAGACAAAACTTTAAAGCTGCATGGGCTGAGTTTGAGAAGCGTCAGTTACATTTTGAGTTTACTGCTTCGGTTTTAACATTGCTAGCTCATGATGGCAGACGGTGGAATATCAAAAGTGAATTTCCCTTTCTAGCTCCTACAGTCTAACAACCGCTTAACTTTTAAGATTCATATCTTTTGCTTCTCAAAATTTTTTCATGCCTTATATTATTTTGTTACTCAATCTTTCTCAGAAAATTTATTGACTTTTAAGTTCTAAAAAATACAAGATTTATGCCTGTAGAATTTATAAAGCAGAGACTGATTCTCAGTGTCTTAAGCGTAGCAAGCACAGCACTTTTCATTGCAGTACTTTCCACACCAAGCCCCGCACAAGAGATTGTTGCTCAAAGAGTAAATTGTAACAAGGCAGTTGCAACACCAGAACTTAAGTATTGTTCTCAACTGTCTTACGAAGCAGCAGACAAACGCTTGAATGAAGTGTACAAAAGAGTGACATCTAGTCTAATTAACGAGCAAAAGCAAATACTCACTTCCGCACAGCAAGCTTGGATTAAATTCCGCGATAACAACTGTAATTTTGAAACTTACGGTTCCCGTGGTGGAACAGGCTATGAAATTTTCCGAAACGGATGTCTTGAGAGACTGACAAAACAGCGCACGCAGGATTTGCAAGAGTTTCTATCTCGGTAGTTCTTTAACGACTGCGGTGTACACACAAGTTGTTTTCTTTAGATCGATGCACCCAAGGGTGTGGATGAGTTGTATGCTAGCAGATTAGAAACTCTATGTTTGTAGCTAGGATGCAAATGAAGGCAGTAAAACTACAAACCGAGTCTCAGTATATCTCAACAGAAGACCGCCCTAAGAGCGATCGCTCCTCGTAAATCTTGCTAACAACTCTTCACGAGATAAATTGAGCAACTGTAATAATAAAGCACTATACTCAGGTGCAGGTAAATCAATGATTGGCTGAATCACTGCTGCTAATTCTTCATCTACCGTTCCAAACCGACCTTTCAACAAAGTATTTATTGTATTGCGACGTTCTGTTTGAGTTCCTTGCTGAACTCCTCGTTCTATTCCTTGCTGAACTCCTCGTTCTATTCCTTGCTGAACTCCTTGTTCTCTAGCCTCGGCAAGTCTTTGTTCGTAAACTGGTGATAGCTGCATGATTAATTCTCTCTCCTCTTGGTCTAGTTCTTGTTTCAGTTCTAATGTCGTTTTGAGATTACTTAACAAATTCATCGCTACTTCCCGCAAGGGATTCTCTTGTGGTAACGCTTGCAGTTCTTGAATAGCTTGTTGCTGCACTCTCCCTTTTCCGAGTATCCTCAACCATAATGTCTCTTCTGTTGTTGGTAACTGATGAATGGCGACAATTGCTCCGCGATAAAACTCCCCTAACAAGTAAACTCCACTTAACCAGTTTTCTTCATCTAATATAGCTCTAAATCCCTCCAACTGCGCTTCTGAGGCTGTAGGTGACAGTATCCACAAAAAAGGTAATTCTTCTTCGACTATCTCTGTTTCGTTCCGCTTAGCTTCTCGTTCGAGTTCTGCAAAAATATCAAATAACTTGTTGAGACAACTTCGTACTTCTCCTCGTTTGACAGCATTTCTGAATGGTTCAAATACTGCTGATGTGGCGGCAAATTTCCCTAATAAACCTAACTTTTCTCTTTCCTGACTTTCTTGAGGAGATGGTGCAAAATAAACATCTATTTCCTTGATTTCGGCGGCGACTTTACGGCTGGTTTCGACTTTGCCTGATGGCGATAGCAATTCTTTGAAGTAACTTTTGGTAAATTGGTCGTAGGGAAATCTGGTCATTGTTTTGAGAGTGCAATTGTGATGCAACTCGATGAGAACTGCAATAGATTGTAGCAAGGTTACTCACTTTTTGATACAAAACAGTACCGTATCTCTACTGTTATGTCCGGTTCTTGTATTTTGAGGTTTGCAAGGCTAACATCATGTTTGATTCGTGAGTTACCCTCATGAATTGGTTTGCAGTTGCACCAGGAAACGATAGCCGGGTACGGCTTGCGCCAAGGTCGATCGCGATGCTCCTTGTTTGTGAAGTCCTTTTTCCCAGGTTCTACCTGGGAACGAGAGAAGTTAGGGAGCGAAACCAACTTAAGTCCCTCAAAATTAAAGTAGTAGACTCTTACGCCAAGAAGCCTACTACTTTGTCAAGTTTAAATTGATGGCTACCTCATTCAAGTTCGTAGTTGCGATGCATACGCTAAAGCGCTACTACTAACCTCTCAAAATAACATTGACACTCTACTACAATTCAACTACCGCTTTCCATTGGGACGTTGAATAATGGTTTCCACAACTCGCCGCTTTGCGTTTGGATCGATACCAACAAGGCGCACGTATTCATTGCTATGTTCTCCAAGACAAGATTCTACGGTTGAGATGGCGTCATCTTCAGCAGTGATTGAACTTGTCGTCCCACTAGCCCACGAACCTGTACGAAAGCGGCGCTCATCTACATACTCAATACCAATCCTGTAACCTTGAGCTAGTATCTGACGTATTTGTTCTATTGTCTCAAGGCTCAGTTTTGTATTAGGTCGTTGCTGTTGTTGGTAGCCGTTACCATTTGTTGGTGTTGTCGGTTGAGTGGAACCATTGGTGGATGGCTGATAAGTTGGCGCTGCAGGCGGAGGTGCTGGCTGATAATTTGAGCGCATCCTGATGTTGTACTCGGTCACCAATCGAGAATCATCAACTCGTTTTTGCTCTCCAAGCATCAACTGACCTGTCTCCAGTAAATGGGACAAGCGGAAATCTGGCTTTTTAAATTGCGGCGGTCCTTCAACACTATTAACGACACGCTGGGATACTCGTTCAATCCCCACATCATAAATAAAGTGGCGGATTTGCTCGTCATAGATCCGCGATCGCATAGCACTGAAGAAATCTATCGATTGATTTGGGAAAGTATCTACGAGTTGTTCAACTTCCCGTTGCGAAAGCCCATCTTCACTAAAAATCCCACCGACGATACCAACTTTATCATTTCGGTCTGGGTCCCAGTAAAATTTCTCCATCCTGCCATCACGAATCAGTGGCGCATAGAGGGTAGAGAAATCATTGCCAGTCACGATAATGGGTACGCGATGTATAGGTGTGGCATCATAGCTACCAGGGAGTTGCACATCAGTTGGATTGTCAGCGATATTCATCAGCGTAGCGTTCACCAACTGAGTATTGACCGTATATTGCGTACCTTCATCAAAACGTCCGGCACCTGCGTCTAAATCGTTAATCATCAATACGCACATTTTTCCGCGCACCCGAATCAGTTCTGCTGTTTCTCGGTAGCGCAAGCGAATGAGACGTGCTGGATCTCCAGCATCTGGGCTTTCGAGTTCACCGCCTGATATAAGAGTTGCTTCAATACCCATTCTCTCGAAGACTAACTCACATTGAAAAGACTTGCCCTCGCCCTTACGACCGTGAACACCCAGAATTAAGGGAACTCGGATACCAGGAAGATCGAGAAAATTTTTGGTAATGTGGACAGCAAGTTTGTCCAAAAAGCGAGGAGAAATGTAATAACCCATGAACCGCTCCGATTGTTTCAATCCCTTAAGGGATCGTTTGGGGAAGGATAAAGTCTAAAGGATGAAGAATTAAGAATTTTAAGTGTAGTGTAAAAAATTTCTAATTTCCTACTTTCGACAGTTGACTCAGTTTTTGCCCTTATACTTCATCCTTTGTTCTTCAAACAGCTTCCTTAAATCAATATTAATTTCTTCTGGCTGTAACGGTTCGGCCCTTTTGGAAAAAAGTTATTTTCTCTGTTTATTGACCTGATTGCTTTTCCTTACTGTTCTTAAAAAGACCTTAAAAATACCAGTATCTTCTTCAGTTCTAGCTAATTATAAACATTGAAAGAAATACGGAGATTTTCTTACTGATAAGATACCCTTAACAAAGCAAGTACAAATTTACGCTCAGTAATTTTGCTTAAAGATATAGATAAGGCGAAGTTTTGGTTAAAGGAGCGCGATCGTGGAGTTTTTGTCTGATACTGTAGTGTTATCGCGTATGCAATTTGCGCTGACAGCGTTATTCCATATGCTCTGGCCTGTCTTAACGACAGGTATGGCTATCTATCTGGTTATTGTTGAAGGCGTGTGGTTGAAAACTCGCAATTCCGACTACTATTACCACGCCCGCTTTTGGTCAAAGCTTTATATTCTTAATTTTGGGATTGGGGTAGCAACTGGCATTCCAATGGAATTTCAGTTTGGAACAAACTGGGCACCATTTTCGGAAGCAGTTGGTAACTTTTTTGGTAGCGTCATTGGGTTTGAAGCATCTTGGGCATTTATGCTGGAAGCTGCTTTTTTAGGCATCATGGTGTTTGGCTGGGAACGAGTCAATCCCACAATTCACTATCTTTCCACCATTCTGGTTGCCATTGGCGCAAACTTATCAACTTTCTGGATTTTAACGGCAAATTCCTGGATGGCATCTCCTGCGGGTGGGAGGATGGTTAATGGCAAATTTGTGGTAGACGATTATTTTCAGGCAATGTTTAGCCCATCCATGCCAACTAGCGTTCTCCACATGTTCCTGGCTACGCTGGAGACTTCATTGTTTGTCATTGGTGGTATTAGTGCGTGGTACATCCTCAACAATCGTCAACCAGCTTTCTTTGCTAAGTCTCTAAAAATTGCGATCGCAGCAGCAATGGCGATCGCACCATTGCAAATCTATGTTGGGCATTTGAGTGCGGAACAAGTGTATTTTCTCCAACCCTCCAAATTAGCAGCAATGGAAGCTCAGTGGGAGACAGTTCCTGCGGGACAACCTGCAAACTGGAGTCTCGTAGCAATACCTAACGAGAAGACAGAAAAAAATGATTGGGAAATTGCAGTTCCCAATGCACTGGGTTACATTCTGGAATTCAAAAAAAACCTATCTGCACCCGTTCGTGGGTTGAAGGAATGGAAACCCGAAGATAGACCGCATTTAGTGGGTTTAATTTACTATTCTTTCCGCATCATGAGCGCCATTGGTTTTTTCATGGCGGGAGTGATGTTATGGAGTATCTTGCAGTGGATAACTGGAAAGCTCAAAGACGACAACATTACTCGGCAAAAATGGTTGATGCGAGCTTGGATTTTGACTGCTCCTTTGGGTTATGTTGCTGTAGACTCTGGTTGGATTGTGCGTTGTGTTGGGAGACAACCTTGGTCGGTATACGGGCTGCTTCGCACGAGAGATTCTGCTTCTCATATACCAGCTAGCAACGTTCTAACGTCTTTAACTTTATTCACAGCAACTTATGCTCTTTTATTCGTTGCGACACTATACTTTGGCAGTCGTATTATCCGCAAGGGACCAAGTTTAGACTTACCCATACCAGGTGATGAAACTCAACCCGCAATAGACACAACTCCCGGACAGTTTGTACCAGATGAACGTCCTGTTGAAGCACAGCAGTAAATCATTCATAATTCATCATTCATAATTCATCATTCAGAATATGGGAACGCTAACGTATTTCTTACCGCAGGTTTGGTTTGGGATTCTTGCTCTCTTTCTGTTTCTCTACGTTATGCTAGACGGATTTGACCTAGGAGTAGGAATTCTATCTCTGACAGCTTCTAATGAAGAACGCCGTGGCATTTTAATGACTAGCTTAAGCAATGTTTGGGATGCTAACGAAACTTGGTTGGTGCTGATGGGCGGCGGTTTGTTTGGTGCATTTCCTCTTGCTTATGGCACGATTTTAAATGCGCTATACATTCCCATATTTATAATGGTATTTGGATTTGTGTTTCGTGCTGTCGCTTTTGAGTTTCGCGAACAAGCTCAACGCAAATTCTTTTGGAATTTTGCTTTTGGTGCAGGAAGTTTTGCTGCATCACTCGGTCAAGGGTTTGCTCTTGGCGCGGTACTGAAAGGGATTGAGGTTGATAAAGCAGGACACTTTATTGGAACAACTTGGGATTGGCTGAGTTGGCAGTCAGTGCTTGTTGCCTTAACATTAATTCAAGGTTACGTTCTAATTGGCTCAACCTATCTTGTGTGGAAAACCGAGGGTGAGTTGCAAGAACACCACTACAGAACTGCGAAGATTGCTGCTTGGACAACTCTGATTGGAGCCATTTTAATTACGATTACAACTCCTATATTCTATGAAAGCGCTAGAGCCAAATTATTTGACCCACCTCTGTTGTATGTCTTTGCTGTCATTCCCATTCTTGGAGTTCTCTTGATTGGGCTTTTGTTAAAAAGTTTGAACAATAAAGAAGAAAGAGCACCTTTTGTGTGGACAATTCTCCTTTTTGTACTAACGTTTGTTGGGTTAGCATTAGTTGTTTTCCCATATATCATCCCAACGGAAATTACTATCTATGAAGCCGCAGCAGACCCCAGTGCTCTAGTCTTCATGATTATCTTTATTGGTGCTCTAATTCCGGTGATGTTGTTTTACAACATTTATCAGTACATCATTTTTCGAGGTAAAGTGACAGGCGGTCACTATGGTGAGTAACAAGCATCTTTTCAAACTTTTTCAAGAAAAGCGATCGCTCGCCTGTATATGAAAGAACCTTCCCATGAACCGAAAAACTACGATGCAGTTCTTGGTGGCAACAACCCATTGCCTATAAATGGTGTTGTTTTGGGAGGTTTGCTTGGAGTTAAACAACGTCTGGTGAGTGGAGCTGTTGAGGTAAAAACTGCTGCCCTACAAGAAGCTATGACCTGCGGGCAAGAAGGATTACACTTAGTGATTCAGGCTTTGAAGGACGAATCAAAACAGGTACAAAGAACAGCATATTTGCTACTGAGGCAACGGACAGAACCAGAAGTTTTGCAGGCGCTTGGAAAATTCAATCCCTATCCATTCTTTAAGTGTATCTATACTCTCCGAGATCATACTCACCAAGTTTATTCCGTTGCTATCAGTACCGATGGCAAGATTCTTGCCACTACTGGAAGCAAGCTTGGACTTATCAATCTGTGGCAGTTAGATACAGGTGAGAAAATTGGTACTCTCAATGGTCATACAAGTTACGTTCGTTCCCTTGCTTTCAGTCCGGATGGACAAACCCTATTTAGTGGTAGCCATGATAAAACAATTAAGCAATGGCACTTAAGTACTGGGCCAGAAATTCGTACTTTCCAAGGACATAAAAATTGGGTTCAGTCCATTGCCATTAGCCCCGATGGGCAAACCATCGCTAGTGGGAGTCGAGACACAACTATCAAACTATGGAAAGTCAGTACGGGAGAAGAAATTCTTACTTTCAAAGGACATACCCATTCGGTATATTCCCTTGCTTTTAGCCCCAACGGGCGAATGCTAGTCAGTGGAAGCGCTGACAACACTATCAAGCTGTGGCAGATTTGGGAGGGAAGGGAAATATACACGTTGACAGGGAATCACGAGAATATTTATTCGTCTCGCTCGGTTAATTCTGTTGCGATCGGCCCAGATGGGCAAACAATACTAAGTGGCGATAGTAACAAAACTATAAAGCTGTGGCGAGTAACAACAGGAGAAGAAATTTTTTGTTGCACGGGTCATACGGAACCAGTTAGATTCGTAACATTTAGCCCCAACGGGCAAACAATAGCGAGTGGGAGTTGGGACAAAACTATTAAATTATGGGAAATAACGACTGGGAATGAACTTTGTACTCTTACAGGACATACATACTCGGTGACTTCCTTAGCTTTCAGTCCAGATGGTCATACTTTGGTTAGTGGATGCGGTAATAAGACTGTTAAAATTTGGCGCGGTGCATAAAAAACAGAGGTAGAATTTTCTACCTCTTCCATTTGGGGATAAATTAGAGACTTACAGCTTTTTCACAATTATTGCCAACTAAGCAGCCTTAGTATCTGCTCTGACTGGGCTTGTGAACGATAAAGCTAAGAACTTGGCACTGCTTGATGTTGTCAAAACCAACAACACGGATATAGCAGTTGCTGTACTGAGAACGGCAAGACTGCACTTCGTTCAGAACTTCTTGAGTGCTTCTAGCACCAAACAAAGGTAACTTCCACAGTGTCCAATAATATACAGTTGGCTCAGATGTTTCGTTGAACTCGATCGCGGGGATGTAACCCTGCTCGAGAATGTACTGAACCTGTCTGCTAATTTGAGCATCAGTAAGGGGAGGCAGATAAGAAAGGGTTTCGTAACGACGCTCTTTTGGTAAGGTTTGCATATCTTAATAATGATGGGTAGTTGTTGCTTATAGGCGGTTAGTGGTTAGTAGTTTTCCTACGAACTATCAGCTACTAACCACTAACGATCAACCATTCTCTTGCTCTGGGCTGGGAGTTGAATCGCTGATTTGCGTGAGCCGTTCAAGATGCTGGCGACGGTGTTCCATATTGGCTTGCTGAATGCCAGTACGAACCATTTCCGGTAAGAATTCAGTTATTTCTTCTGCAATGTGCTCTCTGACAATCATGATTCGCAAGGCCAAGTCTGGCTTTTCTTTGAAAAGCTCCCGAAGGTATGCTTCTCCATCTTGAATTTTGTCGGCTGAGAAGCGTTGTAACCAAAGTGCCAAGGGAGGATTTGTTTCGCTAAGTTGAGCTAACACCGTCCTCAACGCCTGATAAGTCAGGTAGCTTTGCAGCGTCTTGGCTGTGTCTTTCGCAATTTGCTTGATGTTCATGCTTGACCCCAGCCCCCTTTAAAGGATGAAGTGTAAAGTTATGAAGGATGAAATCATTGTTTTAAGATTTTTATCCTTCATTCTTTATCCTTTACCTTTTATCCTTTATCAGACGGTATCAACTGCTTCAAACTCGAACTTAATTTCCTTCCACAGTTCGCAAGCAGCTGCCAATTCAGGAGACCACTTAGCTGCTTCGCGGATAACGTCGTTACCTTCGCGAGCCAAGTTGCGACCTTCGTTACGAGCTTGGATACATGCTTCGAGAGCAACACGGTTAGCAGTAGCACCAGGTGCATTACCCCATGGGTGTCCTAGGGTTCCACCACCAAACTGCAGTACGGAGTCATCACCAAAGATTTCTACCAGCGCCGGCATGTGCCATACGTGGATACCACCAGAAGCAACTGCCATAACTCCGGGCATGGAAGCCCAGTCTTGGGTAAAGTAGATACCGCGAGACTTGTCTTGCTCGACGTAGTTTTCACGCAACAAGTCAACAAATCCCATTGTGATTGCGCGATCGCCTTCTAACTTACCTACTACGGTTCCGGTATGGATGTGGTCACCACCAGACATACGCAGTGCTTTAGCCAAAACACGGAAGTGGATACCGTGGTTCTTTTGACGGTCGATTACCGCGTGCATAGCGCGGTGAATGTGGAGCAACAAACCGTTGTCACGACACCAGCGAGCCAATGTGGTGTTGGCGGTGAAACCTGCTGTTAGGTAGTCGTGCATGATGATAGGCATCTTGAGTTCTTTAGCAAACTCAGCCCGCTTCAGCATTTCTTCGCAGGTTGGAGCAGTAACGTTGAGGTAGTGACCTTTGATTTCACCAGTTTCTGCTTGTGACTTGGCAATAGCATCCGCTACAAACAAGAAGCGATCGCGCCAGCGTTGGAATGGTGCGGAGTTAATGTTTTCGTCATCTTTTGTAAAGTCCAAACCACCGCGCAAGCACTCATATACAGCGCGTCCGTAGTTCTTAGCAGACAGACCCAATTTGGGCTTAATGGTACAACCCAACAGAGGACGACCGTACTTGTTCAGTTTGTCACGCTCTACCTGGATACCGTGAGGAGGTCCTTGGAATGTCTTCAGATAAGCAACTGGGATCCGTAAATCTTCTAGACGAAGTGCTTTGAGAGCTTTAAAACCAAATACGTTACCTACAATCGAGGTAAACATATTGGTTACAGAACCTTCTTCAAACAAGTCCAGAGGATAAGCAATGTAGGCAATAAATTGATTGTCTTCACCGCGAACTGGTTCGATATCGTAACAACGACCTTTGTAACGATCCAGGTCGGTTAACAAATCTGTCCACACGGTTGTCCAGGTACCAGTGGAAGACTCAGCAGCAACAGCAGCGCCTGCCTCTTCAAATGGAACTCCAGGCTGGGGTGTTACGCGGAACGCCGCTAAAATGTCTGTATCTTTTGGTGTGTAATCAGGGGTGTAATATGTTAATCTGTAATCTTTTACCCCAGCTTGATAGCCTGATTTCGACTGAGTCTTCGTTTGAGCGTAAGACATACTTTCCCTTCCAAGAAGTCACTCTTTTTACCCACAAATCACGTCACGTGCAACTTTCTCCCACCCCTAATGCCTCCCTGCTAGTCAAGGAGAAATTAGGAGAAACTATGTGTCAGGAGTTACCTCTTACAGAGAGTCTCGCTTTTCCTGCAACAACTTATTGACAGAAATCCCAAGCTGTGGTGAGTGAAAGATCGATCTTGCACGTCACGTGATCTGTAACTTGTCTCACAATATATCAAGAAATCAATAAGTTATTCTTTGAATATTTTTAACTTTTTCATTTAAATTTGTTATTAAATATTTATTTCAACATTTTGTTAAGAATACTTTACAAAGTACCTCCAATGGTTGTAAACCGCAGCCAGAAAAGGTAAATGATGGCTTGGCACGGGTAAGCTTTCTCACTACCAACAGTTAGCTAAAAATTGCTGGCTGATGACTTGCATTTATTGACTTTGAACGTGTACAACTTGGTGTAAAATGCATATTCCTCAAATTGAAACTCAGCGTCTTCTCTTACGCGGATTTCGTGAAGACGATCTTGATGCTTATGCCGAAATGTGTAATGACCCAGAAGTTATGCGCTACATCGGTACTGGAAAACCTTTGTCTCGATGGGAGTCATGGCGCAACATGGCAACAATGCTCGGTCACTGGGAACTCCGTCAGTATGGAATGTGGGCTGTTGAAGAACGCCAAAGTGGTGAAATGATTGGTCGGCTTGGTTGCTGGAAACCAGAAGGTTGGCCGGGATTTGAGATTGGTTGGACATTGCGAAGGCATTACTGGGGACGTGGTTTTGCCACAGAAGGTGCAACAGCAGCTATGGATTATGCTTTCAACGTACTACAGCAATCTCATGTCATAAGTTTGATTCGTCCGCAAAACCTGGCATCTATAAGAGTGGCCCAAAAGTTAGGGGAAAAACTTGAAGGAACAACAGAAATCTTTGGAAGTGAAGCGGCGATCTACGGTATCAGTCGAGAAGATTGGTAAATCATTCGTTATCGGTCGTCGGTCAATTTTAAAAAAGAATCTAGTTTAAAGTTAAAAAAAATACCACCTGTGGGAACACTGAGTTTAACCCAAAGCTTATTCAAAGGAAGGGAGTGGGAAGTAGGGGTACGGCGAGCGTCCGTCTGTACGAAGTAGAGGACAAGGTAGACAAGAGGGATAAGGTAAACTTTTCTCCCCTGTTTCCCCCTTATCCTTAATTCTCACTCCCTTGAGGAAACTGTTTTAAAGGAAGTGTAACCGTGGTGTTTCTTTGCAAGCGTACTCGTTTATTTATCAGTTCTATCCTTTTAGGGTTTGTAGCATTGCCAAACATGACTCATGTAGCTGTGGCAATTCCAGCAACCGTCCGTAAAACCGATAGTCAAAATCTCTTAGCTCAAAAAATTCTGAACGTAGATCCATCTGAATTAACTCCCGCTTACCCACCTTCTGCACCACCACCAAGACAAGATCCATTACCAGATGAACGGCAACTGCAAGAACGTTTGCAGGATACCGATTATCGTATCAATGCTTTACAACAAGATATCACGGGTAACCTCTGGGTAGGTTCTTGGCGGGGATTGTCGCGCATTGACCCGAACACCGGAAAGATTTTAACTCGGGTAAATTTACCAAATGTCACAATTGGTGCGATCGCTCAAGATAAAGTCGGGCGTTTGTGGGTAGGAACCTATGAAGGTTTGCAGCGAGTTGACATTCGCAGTGGTGAAATTACAGGACAGAATTTATTTTTGCCTTCCAAGCGCGTGCTATCTTTATTAGTTGACAAGCGCGGCTACTTGTGGACTGGAACGGATACTGGTTTAGCTCTAGTCAGTCCCGATCAAGGCTTAATCATGACCACCTTAAAGAACCTACCTGGAGTTAGCGGCAATGCTATGACTTTAGATGCAGAAGGTCAACTTTGGGTCGGTACGCTTGATGGTGTGGTACGGGTCAATACTGCCAACGCTTACATCATGAAGCGGATTAATAATTTACCAGGCACAACAGTACAAGCTCTAGCTATTAGCCCGGAAGGATTGATTTGGGCTGGAATGCCAAACAATTTGTTAGTTATTAACCCAAAAACTGGTATGGTGTTGAGGTCTGTGGCACGCTTGCGCGGACGTAACGTGACTGCCGTGCGTTTTTCTAAAGATGGAAGTGTTTGGGTTGGCACCAATAACGGTTTGCTACGATTAAACCCATATACTGGAGGACTGTTAGATGAAATTCCCGGTCTTCCCTCTAGCCGCGTTCTCAGCATTGCTCCTGATATTGGCAATAAATTGTGGATTGGTACTAGTGAAGGTCTTGCGTGGTTAATGCCAAAAATGCAAAAGGCACAACCTCATCTTGCTTTTACTCGCGCTGTTAAGTAGACAATGGAAACTGGGGAATGGAGCAATGGGCATTGTCCGTTGCTCGTAACTAATTTAAAAGGCAATTCAAGACCAAGCATCTGGACTGACCTTAAATTGGCGGTGCAGTTAGCCTCATGCAAAATTTTATACTCATACAAGACAATTCTGTAGTATTGAGTAATAATTAACCTATCCTTTGATAGATGCATATCCCATGATATGTTGCCTTAATTCCTCGTGTCACAATCCACCCTGTTCTGAAGGTACGCAATTTTGCCCCAAATGCGGAACTCCTTTAATAGTGTTGAGAAATCGCTATCGTCCGATTCAATCATTGGGTGGCGGTGGCTTTGGTAAAACATACTTGGCACTTGACACTGATAAACTGAACGAAAAATGTGTTATCAAGCAATTTGCACCTCAAGCGCAGGGAACGGGTGCCATTCAGAAGGCAACAGAACTTTTTGAACAAGAAGCCATGCGACTGCAACAGTTAGGAGAACATCCACAAATTCCTACATTGTTTGCATATTTTGAAGAAGATAAACGCTTGTATTTGGTGCAGCAATTTATTGATGGTGAGAATTTATTGGATGAGTTGAAACAGGAAGGAATATATAGCGAGGAAAAATTACGAGAATTATTATCTAATATTCTCAATATCCTCGCTGTAGTCCATGAATATAAAGTGATTCACAGAGATATCAAACCCCAAAATATTTTGCGTCGCAAATCTCCCTCGTTGATGAGAGGAAGTCAGGGGGATATATTCCTTATTGACTTTGGTGCTTCCAAACAGTTAACCGAGACAGTGATGACTCAACCGGGAACAACTATTGGTTCCTTCGGTTATGCCCCACTCGAACAAATGCAGGATGGGGAAGCATATCCGGCAAGCGATTTATTTAGTTTGGGAGCAACGTGCTTTCACTTGCTGACAGGGATAGCACCTTGGGAACTGTGGAAACAACAGGGTTTTGGATGGGTTACCAATTGGCGGCAATACTTGCGTCAACCTATAAGTCAGGAATTAGCCCATATTTTAGATACTCTGTTGCAAGCAAACCATCAGCAACGCTATCAATCTGCAGATGCGGCTTTGCAAGATTTATACTTAGATTATCAAATCCCTATTTCTGAAACCCCACCACCTACAGCAACTTATTACTCTCAACCTTCACCCATACCAACCGAATCCTCTCCACCAACGGCAACTTATCATTCTCGACCTTCACCTCTTCCCATTCAAGTCCCACCAACAGAGGCAAGCAATCGCGAAGTGCGTCCCGTACTTAGATCGAATGAGGAACGCATAAAACCTTCGCGACCTTCAGTTATAGATAAATTCAGACAGCAAAAAAAATTTCCACAACCCTTAATAGTGACCGGTGCAATTTTGTTAATGGGTTTTGCAGGATATGGGGTGTGGCAAATGACAACCCGTTTTTCCAACACAAATATTCTTTTAAACACAAATCTTTCCTATGAAAAATTGTCACTTGTTAACAGTCTAGAGGGACACAATGATTGGGTGAGTTCTCTTGCCATTAGTCCAGATGGGCAAACTCTGGTAAGTGGTAGTGGAGATAAAAGTATCAAAATTTGGAATTTGCAAACGGGGGGAATCAAAACTTCCTTAAATGGTCATACAGGTGGAGTTGTTTCTGTTGCGATCGCACCAGATGGCAAAACTTTAGTGAGCGGAAGTGTAGATGGTACTATCAAAATTTGGGATTTACAAACACCAGGCTTAAAAAGAACACTTACCGGGCATAAGGATACTGTAAAATCTGTAGTAATTTCACCAGATGGAAAAACTTTAGCCAGTGCCAGTTCAGATAAAACTATTAAACTTTGGGATTTAGAAACCGGAGAGTTTAAAAAGACTTTAAATAGTTTGGGCGAACACGATAAAGCCATATGGCGAGTTGCTTTTAATCCAGATGGAAAGACTTTAGCAAGTGGAGGTTACGATAGTACCATCAAAATTTGGAATTTAAACCCACCATCCTTAAAAGCTAACTTTACCGGGCATACTGACTTGATTTATTCCCTTGCATTTAGTCCAGATGGAAAGACATTAGTGAGTGGGAGTACAGACAAGAGTATTAAAATTTGGGAATTGCGAACGGGTAAGTTAAAAAATACTTTAAATTGGCACAAATACGGCATTACGTGTGTAGTATTTAGCCCGAATGGTAAGACTCTTTTTACCAGTAGTTATGACCATACAATCAAAGTAGGAGATTTAATAACAGGCAAGGTTGAAAATACACTCAAAGGGCATATAGATATGATTATGGCTTTAGCGATTAGCCCAGATGGCAAAACTTTAGTCAGTGGAAGTTCAGATAAAACTATTAAGATTTGGCGTTTGCCCTAGTGGGTACTTATATAGGAAATAACTTAATACCATTCCTGGCTAATTTTCTGAATCAATAGGTAGTGAGGGGCGACGAAGTAAGAAAACGACAAGACCTACAAAAGGTACAAAACGCACTATCCACAGTATTGTAGGATCTTGCCAGTGGCGACGTGCCATGTCATCCGGTACCAGCCACGACTGAAATATCCAGAAAACAACGAAATCTATTAAAAATGAATATGCCAGTCGATCTGTAGATAGTATTTTTATAAGAGAAGTCCAACGCGCCGTTAAATTACCAAATTCAGGACGTGCTAGCATTGCCCAAGCAAGAGAAGCAACAACCACACCTGTTAAAACTAAAGGAAAGGCTCGACTCTCTGCTATCTTTTCTAAGGTGTTGAGAGAATCTTTAGGAGGCTGGGTGTTGGGTTGTCGTATTGCTAACCAAGGTAGATAAAAAACATTTGTCAGTAAAGCAGTACCAATCAGAAATGGCAACATGGGGAAGCGTTGATTGCGACCATCAACAAGAAAACCCCAAAATAATAAACCCCAAGTTATAACAATATTAAATAATCCTTCTAATGCTGGGTTGATGACTGGGGCAGTGCTTGGCGATAAAAGTGGCATCACAAACCAGAAATTTAAGCTCAAATCTAATGCTTCTTGGAATGTTTTAGGCTGAATGTGCAGTACTGATAAGCCTGGGGGTAAATCGCTGAGCAACAGATAGCCAATATAGATTATCCATGCACTCCATAGAAATATTCTTGATGATACTATTGTATGTTTCTGGAAAAAATTTGAAGTTTCGGTAGGTATTTGATTCTTTTGATTGAGCATAGGTTTCTTTAAAATTTGCGATCGCCTTTGGCGCAAGCTTTACCCGGCTTGTCGCCGATCTTTCCCGAATCACATTATAAATAAAATACCTGCAATCCTATTAACAGACTTTGTTACTATGAAAAGTCTATTTGATTTTTAAAATCCGCGTAAGGTGGGCATTATCCACCACGCAAAGCTATTGGTAAGCAATGCCCACCGTACAGGACTTAAAATTTTTTACCGGACTTGGCAAACCTGAACCTCTAAAGCACGAACTGCGCGGGGTACTGGTCGCGACGGATCGCGGATGAGCATCGTTTGGTGTATGAAGTGACTGAAACTGAAATCATCATTTTGAGTTGTCGATTTCAGTATGATGACTGAAACAGTTTGCGATCGCAAAGCGCAAGCCTTACCTAGCTTATCGCCCCTTCACCCATATCTAGCTATTGCTGAATTGATAGCCGCACGGCGATTTCATGAAGCACGAGAACAAACTCTGTTCTTAGGTTATAGCAATCTATTTTCCAAACAGGCTCTAACTGGTAAATTAATTGACAGTACTTTTGTTATCATTCCAGTATTCATCAACCGTGAAAACGATTAACTTACTACCTCTAACGCTTATCTTCCATTTTCTCAATCAAAACGCGGTTGCATTGGCCCAAACTCCCCAACCACATTTAACGACTCATCAAGAAAATGCTCAAAGTCTATATCCACCTGTTAGTGGTTTGAGGGATGTGGACAGTACGCATTGGGCGTATTCAGCACTACAATCCTTGCTTGAGCGTTACAGTGGGGTAATAGCTGGTTACCCAGATGGTACATTCCGAGGGAATCGAACGTTAACGCGGTATGAGTTCGCCGCAGCTTTGAGAGTTGCTCTTGACCGAATTAACGAGTTAATTGCCAACGGTACACAAGATGCTGTCAGCCAGGATGATTTACTAACGTTACAGCGTTTACACCAGGAATTTGCCACCGAGTTAGAGACTTTACGCAAACGGGTTGATGTTTTAGAAGCACGCAGCGCAGAGTTAGAGACCAATCAATTTTCTACTACCACCAAACTTCAAGGTCAAATTATCATGGCATTAAATGCTGGTGCATTTGATGGTCAGCGTATAATTGCGCCCAGGGGTGCGGTCATTGCCGAAGATGACCCCAATCCCACTTTCATTTACCGTGCTAGTTTAGATTTTAACACCAGTTTTCAAGGTTCTGATTTACTCAAAATTCGCTTAGTTACGGGTAGCGATGGTGCAAACGACAGCGCTACAGGCTTTTTGGAACCGAATTTTGGTAGCGTTCTTGATTATTCTATCCAAGGACGAAACAATCAATTCAGTTTAGCGCGGCTTTACTATACCTTCGCTCCCACTAAAGATTTAAAAGTAACTGTTGGTCCGGCGATGGTTGCACCTGATTTCGTGGATAAAAACCGTTACGCTAACATTAGTTTTAGGGACTTTTCCACTCAATCGTTTACAAATAACTTTATTTTACTGCCGAGACCCGGAGGAGGTGGTGCTGTCATTGACTGGAATCCAGGGGGAGGAGCAGTCAAATTACGAGCATTATATGTTGCTGGGGACGCCACAAATAACCTATCAGAAAACCAACGCTTAATTGGTGGTGGCGCACCTGAAAATATCCGTTTGTTCCCCACAGCGGGAGGTGGTGCAGATGGCGGTTTGTTTGGCGACCCCTATCAAGGTTTTGTGGAATTGGAATACGCACCGAGTCAAGCGTTGAGTGTTCGCTTGCAATATAGTGGCGGTAAAGTATTCGGTAGTAGCTTCCAAGGTGTAGGTGTTAACTTTGACTTAGCCCTCAGCAAGCAATTGGGTATATTTGGTCGCTATGGCTATGCAAGTTATCCTAATACCAGCTTAGGAGATATTGAACCTAACTACTGGGTGGCTGGAATCGCATTCCCCGATTTGTTTGCAAAGGGAGGATTAATGGGACTTGCTGTCGGTCAACCATTTATTGAAAGTAATGTTGGTAATGCTACGCAAACCAATTACGAAATCTTTTACAACATCCCAGTGAATGACAACATTCGCGTAACACCATTACTTCAGGTTGTGACTCATCCAAGTAATCAAAATGCGAATGGAACTATTTTTAGCGGTACTTTACGAACCGTTTTTTCGTTTTAAGGATATGTGTAGTGCCAAAGAATGGTAAGTATGCAATGCAATGAAATGGACGTAACTGGATTCGAACCAGTGACCTCTACGATGTCAACGTAGCGCTCTAACCAACTGAGCTATACGTCCGTTTTACAACTTTATGAGTGTAACATGGGTTGCCATCGCTTGGCAAGTCTAATTTGTGGATTAATTCCATATTCCGCCCGCCGTTGGAACCGGGGCGGAATATGGAATTAATTACCTTGCCTGAAACTGGTCGAGTTTATTATTTGCTGATAGCAACAACTGTTGGGCTTCAAGATAAGCTGTAGTGCCCGGTTGTACTTTTCGCAGCAAATTAATAATTCCCTGTATTTCACTGATGGTGCGGTTTTTATCCACAAATTGGGGGTTTGTCGGAGTTATAGCTATTAAATTTTGAATTTGACGCTTTGCCTGTTCTAGGGCGGAAACGGAATCTTGCTCTGCTTGCCGCCTCACGCGGATTTCTGATAAGTTTGCTTGATAGTTAGCTAGTAATTTTTGAGCTTGAGCATAACCTTCTAGGTCTTGGGTGGGAACTTGTTCGAGTCGGTAGATCGCCTGTTGCCACATCTGTTCTATTTGTTGCCACGCAATCACCGTGTGAGGTGGATTTTGACCGGCTTTTGCCGCTTGCCAAGAAAATTGCTGTGCGGCTGCAATTAAAGTGCTTATCCGCTCATTACCAGCCGCCAGTCCAACTTCTTCTTTAAACTCTCGCTCGTAAGATTCAAGTTTCTTTTGCGCTGTTTTCCCTGCTAGGGTTTGACCGGGAATTTGCTCTAATGTATCGAGTGCTGATTTCCAGGACGCGATCGCAGTTTTTTTATCACTTGATGTTGACGCTTGTTGATACTGCTGTTTGGCTTTGTTGAGCGCTTGTTCGCTGTCAGTCAACAATACTTGAGCATTTTTTTCTTGAAAGACTTTAGCTTCTAGTTGCCCAACCTTGCTACGAGCTGAATTAAAGCCATAAATGCTAAATCTCGAACTGTACCACCAATAACTATAGTTGTATTCTGACAAATCATTGAGAAACCAAAGCGGTAAAGCATTAAGATGTTTTTGTGCTAGTTTGACTTTTGCCTCACCCAATTCCAAGTCGGATGGACTGCTGGCTTTCTCAATCAATTGTTCTGCTTGTTCAACTGTCACAAGTGCTTGCCGATAATTATTATCCATATCGATATAGCTAGGTAGCAACAAGATAGGAGCATTTCGTGCGACCGGGCGGCGAATCATGGGATAAGGCAAGTTTGCTAACCAAACTACACCCATACCTGTAGGAATTCCAAGTAGTACTGCAGTCCAGATGATTTTACTAAATAGACTGACCTTTTTTTTAGTACCTCGGTTATAAGGATAAATACGGTGATTGCGTGTTTGCTCCTCTATTTCTTTTTCTATTTCAGCGAGGTTCTTGGGTCGAGATGGCGTCGGTGCCGAACTCCCTAGCACTACAGGCTGTTGACTTATTAGGGATGGGTCGATTCCAGAGCCGTTCTGCGATTTTTTACGCACACTGTTAAAGGGCAGACGCTGAAAAAATGACATAAAGCAAAAGTATAAACATTAACCTATAATTAATATACCCACACCCATATCAAATGACACAGATGGAGATACTTCCTAAAGTGGGGGCGAGTTTTTCAAATCATTGTTACTATTTGTGGAATGGGAAAATAATTATATGAATAGGTACGATGTCTACTGCTTTAATTACTGGTGCCTCTGGTGGTATTGGTAAAGCTTTTGCAGAGGAATTAGCTGCACGCAATACACATCTTGTTTTAGTTGCTCGTTCGGAAGAAAAGCTGAACCAATTAGCTAAATACCTACAAGAAAAACACAATATTCAAGTAGATATTATTGTTGCCGATCTTACAAAAGATGGCTCAACTGATATTGTTTTTAATACAGTAACTGAAAGGGGATTAACAGTTGATATGTTAATCAACAATGCAGGTTTTGGGGATTATGGTGACTTTGCCAAACGAGACAGAGAACGACACCTCAAAATACTACAATTAAATGTCCTGGCATTAGTTGATTTAACTCATAGATTTTTACAAGGAATGCGACAGCGTGGTTCTGGAAGCATTATTAATGTCTCCTCTTTGTCAGCATTTCAACCAATACCTTATGTTTCTGTTTATTCAGCTAGCAAAGCGTTTATTCTCAATTTCAGTCAGGCACTTTGGGCAGAAAATAAATCTTATGGCGTGCGCGTATTAGTTGTTTGTCCGGGACCTGTTGAAACCAATTTTTTTGTGGAGGCTAAATTTCCCCAAACCCTAGCAGCTAAAACAAGTGGGATGTCAACTTCAGAAGAGGTAGTACGCGAATCTCTAAAAGCTTTAGAAAGGGGCTATTCTACTGTCGTTATTGGTGGTTTTACTACTCACTTTATCAGCAAATTAGCCCGCTTTGTTCCCCGTAAAACTTTGCTTTTTTTCCTTGAAAAACAGTTTAAGAATTAAAAATTATGAATTATGAAAATTTCAGCATTTATAATTCATAATTCATAATTTACATATACCTCGTCAATTGCACTCGATACCGATCTTTTTTGGTGACAGCAATTTCGCCAACTTCCAGTCTTCCCTTGCTGCGAATAGCAATTAAGTCTCCTGTCTTAACTTGAGAACTCGGTTGTGTTACGTCTCTCCAATTGACGCGGACATCTCCACCATCAATTAACTCAACCATCTTACTGCGGGACATACCAAAACCAGCAGAGGCGATCGCATCAAGTCGTAAAGAAGCTTCAACTGTTGTTAATTCCTTCTTCTTCGGTTCCCTGACTTTCAACTCCCCTATATCAACAGGCTGAACTTTTACAGGAACCGATCGCACTTGCTTGAGGTTCATCTCTAAAAATTCTACCAACTCCGGCACCACAATCGCTTGTGCTCCACGTTCACCCAGTACGATAATGTCCCCCGTTTTTTCACGGACAATTCCAGTTCCCAGCATTGCGCCGAGGAAATCTCGATGAGTAGCTGTATCAAAGAGAAAATTTCCAGCTATGTCTAAAGCAGTTACGGCGACTTGCGATCGCTCTAGAGGTATTTCCGCACGAGCAATAGCGACTCGTTGGCGTTCGGCTTGTGGGTATCCACCCCAAGCCACCAACTGCACTTCTGTTAAACGGCTAAAACTCTGCTGAACTTCAGCCAATTCTGGTGGTGAGAGAAAATCGCTACATACCACTTCCCAAGTCTTAATAGCTTGTTCGGCTATGTCAATAACACGAGCTACGCTATCTCGGTTTTCAATTCCTTTTAATATTTCTTCTCTTGGTAACATTATTTACAGTTAATTGCTAATGGCTAATGGCTAATAGCTAATGGTTAATGGCTAATAGAAGATTAGCAATCAGCCATTAACCATTAGCCATTTAACGAATTGTTGAATCTGCATAGTCTTGAATATTTTCTGGTTCAAAAGGACGCAATATACGATTTGCTTTACGAATCAGATTTTCTGGTCCTTGAACAACAATTAGGTATTTTCCTGCATTTAGACGGTTGCGATACGGTAAAGCGTCACCGCTACCAAAGACTAAACCAGCTCCTCCACCCACGAATACACTTCCCATACCACCAGCGACAGCACCTAAGAGCCCGCCAATGATATGATTGCCGATCGCACCAGCCCAAGCAAAAGTGTCTAAACCAGTGAGAACGCTAAAACTAGTACCGGCGAAAAAACCAAACGGTACCAACCAATATGCCATAAACGTTGCCTGCTTTTGGGCTTGCTCGTTGGGATCGATTAAGCCAAACTCATCAGCGCTTTTGTATCCTTTCCCTAAAATTGTAGCTTTTATGTCCTCTTTTTCTAAAGCGACAGAAGCAGCTTCTGCCTGGATGCGGTCTGCTAAAACAGCAACAAGGTAATTCATGCTCTTAAATGAGATTTTATAAAGTTTTTACTCTTATAAACAGCTTACCAGTGGAAACGTTCTCTAGGTTTTGGTTGGGACTTCAGTCACTAAGTCAAGAGGCTCGCAAAAATTGTTTACACCTTGTTTGAAAACGTACATGAGAACAGGTGTTGCTAGCATGCTGGGAAAGCTTGGCATTGTTTTGAGATGCTCTAGCATACTCGCAATCGAGCCGTTGAGTAAGTCGTCTCGAAACTCTTGTTGACAAATCACAGAACGCCATCTCTTGGCTAAATCTTCCAACCACTCGGAATTAGCGATTTCTGGTTCTTGTCCGGAGCGAATTGCTAAGGTCATCGCAGCATCTTCTAAATCGCCCTCACAGTCCTCAATTAAATCTAGTGATTCCATTGCTATGGGGTCTTCTGCCAATTGTGAGCGAAATTGTGCAATTTCTTTTGCTGTAACTTGTGTCATCAGAATTATTTTTAACTCTCAACAGGTTTCTTGGTAGTCTAAAAAAATTCTATTGAATTTTTGAAATATCGATCGCGAATGTTAATAGATATTGCCCATCGTGCGTCCCTTTTTCTGATTTGGGGTTGCTTCGCTAGCTTTTGCTGAGTATAAAAAGCGGAGTGTCTTAAAAAGACCTTCCCAGGCGGAGCCTGGGAAGGAGGTACACTCGGATACCGAGAGTCGGTCACTATCTGTTTGCTCTTGCAGTAATCGAGCGCTGCAAGCGAGCCAGGGAACGATTGTAATCCAAAATAGCTTCTACGCGCTGACCTTCCGATCGAGTTAAGTCGTTTTCAGCATCAATGACTTCAGTTTGTGTTCCTACACCTGCTTGGAAGCGCAAACGTGCTAGACGAAGAGCTTCTCTCGATTGATCTACAGCAGCAGTGGCTGTTTGAACGTTTTCTAGGTTGGCTTGCAAATCTGAGTAAGCCTGTTCGACTTCAAAACGGATTTGATTGCGCTGATCGGCAAATTGATTTTCAGCAATACGGATGTTAACTCTTTCCTGATTGGCTCTAGCTCTTGCGGCTCCTCCGTCATACAAATTTAAATTGGCTCTGAGGGCTAACGAGTAGTTGTCTTGTATGCTTTGACTGTCGTCAAACTCGTCTGCGGTGTTGTACTGAGCTACCACACTAAACTGAGGACCTAGCTGTGCGAGCGCCGACCGACGTCGTTGCTCGGCTGCATTGCGGTCTGCTAACCTCTGCTGTAGTTCGGGGCGGTTTTGAAAAGCTTGCACAATCGTCTGGTCTAATGGGATATTCCACAGACCAGCCAATTTTACTGGGTCTGCTGCAGTGATATCAAGCGCCTGCGCTAAGCTCAATGTTTGTGCTAACTGACGGCGAGCAATCCTCTGCTGCGAGCGAGCATTTGTGAGCTGTTGTTGGGCATTTGCAAGGTTAACCTGCGATCGCAAAACATCAAAGCGAGTACTAACACCAGCCCGTTCTAGAGCTTGTGCGTCTCGCAAACTGGCTTGGGCGTTGGTCACAGCAGACTGAGCAATACGCACGTTTTCATCTGCCTGTTGCAGGTCGTAGTATTGAGTGGTGACATTAAGACGAATTGTCTCAGATTGCGTTTCCACCTCAAGTTCAGCCGAACGCAATTGTTCCTCTGCTGCTCTGATGCTTGCTCGTCGGCTTCCTGAAGTGTAGAGGTCGTATTGTATTTGTGCGCCTGCACCAAAACTGGTACTCGAGCTAGCCTCTTGTTGACCGAGTTGTCTTTGGAGATCTGATAATTGTTCTCTGTCTATAAAACCAGGTCCGCTGCGCGTGATGTTAGCGTTCAAGCTTGCAGAAGGAAGCAAAGCAGCTTGCTGCTCTCTAACAGCAAATCTGTTTCGTTCCAAGGTGAGCAAAGCCTCTTGTAAGGTGCGGTTGTTACGCCGTGCTAATTCTATAGCTTCATTTAATGTGATGGGCTGAGTTCCTCGAATCCTGACTTCCTCTGGTCGTGTCGGAAACTGCAAAGGATTTGGGCTGGGATTGAGATAATCGGGAACTTTAATGAAGCCTTGTGAAATTGAGATTGCTGGTGTACTGGGTGTGGTAGGGTTATTATCTTGGCTTACGTCCACTGCCTGACCGGGTGCGGTTGTTGTAGAAGCATCTTGCTTGACATTGACTGACTCGCCCGGAGGAGTCGCAGTCGAATCGGATTGAGCTACACGATTTACAGCCGCAGTATTTGGCGAACAGGTAGAAGATTTAAGAAGTAAAGAAGCAGAACGCCCAACCGAACCTTTTCCTGGTTGCGGGCAAAATTCTACTAGATCTAACATTTGTGCAACTTCTACAACTTTCCCAGTCTTAGGCGTTTCTATAAGTTTTGATAATAACTGAGAACCCGAGTTTTTCTTCTCTGTAACGGGCTGTTTGGCAGGAGTTGATGTTTTTTCCAAGACCGAACCAGTAGGGTTTGAGTTTTGAACAACAGCCATAACTGTGCTCTGTTGTGGTTCTTGGTCTGGAATAATAACTGGGTTACTTTGCTTTTGTGTACCAGAAGCAGAACGAATCTTTTTAATCAAAGCGATCTGCTTTATGGTAGGTTTAAATTCTAACAGTACACCTTGAATTTTTCCTGCTATTCGTCGTACTGGTACACCAGTTTTTCCAGTCACTACGACTCCAGCGCGATCGCTTACAGACTTTATAATACCTGCTGCATTGTTAGTAGAAGGCATCACTGAAGTTGCCACACTGTTATTAACAGCAGTTGCTAATCGAGAATTGATGTTAATTGTAGCCGAAGTGTCTTCATAAATCGAAGAAAAGACACTCGGTGAGGCAATATGCCTTACTCCAGCGGCTTCTGCAGTATCAGCTAAGACAGTTTGCGTAGATAACACTGCTACTGTCACACTGGGTAAGAAACTATAGAAAATTATCTGTCCTTTCACCGCATCCCCTCACACAAAAATATAGCGGCAGAAACCCTTTCTCACCACAAAACAACAATATATCACGATGTTAACTTTGAGAATCGTAATACAACGAAGCCAAATTTTAGGAATCAGAACTCCGCTCATCTTGAAAACTCTTGACAATGCGCGAAAGTTCTGCCTTCTCATCGATAGTAACGCGGGTAGGAGCACCACTGACAATCCGTTCGTAATTCCGGAAGGAATCCTTAATTTCGGGACCATCGGCTGTAATATTGTATTCACGAATCCCCTTATCGTGCCACGAGCCTCGCATTTTAAATACGTTAATTGCCCGCGACATTTCTCCACGAATTTCTACATACTGCAACATCAAAATTGTGTCAGTAATCGTAGAAATATGAGAGTCGGTAATTGAGTGAGAACCCATAAATTGGTCAGTTGTATTGGTAAAGAAGCCAGTAATTTCTTCTTGTTTCGCGTAACCCGTAACACCAATAACGAACTGACGAAATGCATTATTGCTTACCCCTCTTGCCAAGGCAGAAAGAGAGTCAATGGCAATACGCGATGGTTTAAATTCAGCAATTTCTGACTTAATAATTTGCAAATGGTCTTCTAAACCCGTTGATTCAGGATAAGTACAAATTATTTTTAGTAAACCTTGGCGTTCTAAATCTTCAAATTCAATACCCCATGAAGAGGCATTGCGGGACAACTGAGCACGGGATTCTTCGTAGGCGAACAAGATAGCTCGTTCGTTACTGATACAGCCATTTTGTAAAAATTTGCTAACCAGCAATGTCTTTCCTGTACCGGTTGCTCCTGTTGCTAAAATAATCGAATCCTTAAAGAAACCACCTCCACACATTGCATCTAGGGTTTTAACTCCAGAAGAAACTCTCACATTAGAAGAACGTTGGGTTAGGCGCATAGCTCCTAATGGGAATATATTGACTCCTTCATTGGTAATTGTAAAAGGATATTCGCCTTTCATATGTGTTGTACCGCGCAATTTGAGAATTTCAATCGTGCGTCGGCGGCGTTCTCCTTCTAAAACATTCCGCACAATCACCACATTATCAGAAACAAATTCTTCCACTCCAAAACAAGCAACCGGTCCGTATTCCTCAGTTCGCTCGGTGGTGATAATTGTAGTGACACTCAGTTGCTTGAGACGTGCTACAAGGCGAAATATTTCCCGTCGCACGACTCCTACAGCTTCATACTGCTGAAATACAGCTGTTATTGAATCAATAGATACACGTTTAGCTTTGTACTTACGAATAGCATATTGCAGGCGCTCAATCAGCGCGGACAAATCGAAGTTTCCCACCACATCTTGTCCTTCTGGGTCGGGAGAAGCATCAAGTATAAATAACTTCCCATCATCGATCAAGCGTTGCAAATTCCAACCAAAAATACAGGCATTCTTAATAATATCGCTTGGAGATTCTTCAAAAGTAACAAAAACTCCCGGTTCATCAAAATAACTAATACCGTTATAGAGAAATTGAAGAGAAAATAAAGTTTTACCCGTTCCAGAGGTACCGCTTACCAAAGTAGTTCTACCTATTGGCAAACCACCGTGGCTTACGTCATCGAAGCCCTCTATCATAGTCCGAATTTTTTCTACACCTCCAAGTGACGGTGTCCTGCTTGGCTCTGTATACCCTTTTTCACTCATTGTTAACAATTACAAATAGGGATGTACCCCTGCCTTTTATTGATAAAGTACTCTGTTGATATTTTCTGGTTATAAGCTATCATACTCCTACTTTGCACAGAGTCTAAAGCTAGACAACTGACGTAGCATTGAACTTTGGCATTGTGAGTTTATTTTTCCAACTGTTCTTCTTCCTCTGTTAATTCTTCATACAGTAAATCCAATCCAATGAGTACTCTTTCTCTATCTGATAAATCTCCAATAATTTTCCGCACAGGTGGCGGTAGTATTTTGGATAGTGTGGGAGTCGCTAATATTTTATCTTCTTCTGCCAATTGCGGATTTTTTAACACGTCTATCACTTTTAAAGCATAAACACCTTGAAATTCCTGTTCTAGAATGTTTTTAAGGACTTTCAAGGCCCGTACTGAATTTGGTGTGTTTCCCGCTACATAAAGCTTGAGAACGTATGTTTTTCTGAGATTTTTCATATGTTGAGATACAGGCTCTAGGTAAACATGAAACTGAAAAATGCAATGCATTTCTAAAGATTTAGAGGATTGCCTACTTGGCCTGCTATTACTCTCTTGGGCTTTTTTGAACCTATTTTTGAATTGAACAACGATAGAGTTCGCACAGGTGAGCCAATATATCAATTAGTGTCAGGCGGTAATCCAGCAATGCCTCATCGTTCCTTCCTTCTAATTTTAACTGTTTGGAAAATTCCTCAATAAGTTCCATATGAATTTCTATAATTTGTGGCACAGGAATATTAGCATAAAATACTGCTTTGATAAATTTATCAATTTTTTCGTTTAATGTTTTGTCTGAAATGGTAAAGTAGTCTATAAGAATTTGACGGTAATCTGATTTGAGTTGTTGCAATAATGCCTGCTGTTCGGCTCCTGTCATTTGTTAAAAAACCTGGTGGAGTTCTGACTTGGGGCATTTAACTACATAAAAATTTGAGATTAGTTCTTAATTAAGAGGTTGTAGTAGCCACCTGATTGATATCGTTAAGACCCATCCCGAAAGTTGCTTCAACAGGCACTTGGTAGATTTAGGCGTTACTGACGTAAGTCACGGTGTTTAAGTGCCTTATCTTTCCTAAGTATAGCCTTTGGATAAAATCGTATTTGTTTATACGATGATTTGTTGGCTGAGAAGCCAAACACAGCAACGTTAAAAGAAAGTAAACCCAACTGGTTGGGATTTATGTTATCGATGAGTAGCATCTATCTAAATATAGATTTTTTTGTTGCACTCCACAATAAGATAGTTAAACGAAAATAAACGAATATCGCGATCTAAATCATTATAATTCCTAAAGGTTCTAAAACGAATCTTTAGAGCCATAATTGTTCTAGCTGTTGCTGTCAATTCTTAAAATATCTGGGTTGTTGAACCAAGCTCCAATATGGGGGAAGTGTAAAGGCTGAAGTGACAAGCGATCTTATTACTCAGCGTTCTAACCATCGCACCTAAAAACTTTATACTTTATTCTTTTTGTTGACTGTTTTTAACTCCTACAAAAAGATTTGTTAGGAAAGCAAAGGTTTTACCAATTAGGCGTTAACTTATGGAAAGAATCGATCTGCTAGTGTCTTTCTAGAGGATACTGCTTCAAACGCTAACACGTAAGCTTAATTGGCAGCTAGCTAATGATGCCAACAGGCGCACATTCCCCTAGAAGAATGACCACCACGCTATATGTCAATGCTAAAGTACCCTCTTTATGATTTTATCGCAACCGTACCCACCTGCTTAGAAACAGCAACTCTAGCAGATGTACTGGATGTTTTTGAGAAAGAACAGTGTCAAGCTATTGCTGTGTTAGATGAGCAGCAGTACTTTTTGGGATTGCTTTATTCTGCCCGCTTAGTACCACAATTCCTGCTAGCAGGTTCCGAGGGCGATCGCTTCAAGTCATCTCACTTACAGCAATCAATCTCAATGTTAGCCCAAGAGCTACTTCACCCACTACAAACAATTCCCGCCTCATTTCAAGTGGAGCAATTGGGTAGGTTTCTGCGTTCTCAAAGAATTCCTGCGAACACTCATTTGGATTGGGCACTCATTGACTCAGATAGCAAATTTTTGGGGCTTGTAGATAACTCACGTCTATTGAAGTGGTTGGTTGTACACCAATTTGAGACGCCAAAGAAAAAGAGCGCTCGAGATGCAAGCGTTGAAAAAGCCCGCGCTTTTTATCAAAAGCGCATAAAATACCATCCACAAAGAGATAAACCTTTAATACAATTGCTGGAGCGATTGCCCTGGCCTTTGATGCTACAAACAGGTAGCGGTGAAGTTGTCACTCAAAATCCAGCATGGTGGCAACAGTTGGGGGCTTTAAAAGATCCAGAAGGGGTCAGGAGACAAGTAGAGGCAATTCTGGCAACAACTCCATCAAAATATTCAACCCAAACAGGTGTTAAAGCTCATTCCTATGACAACAGTATCCAAGAAATGGAAGAAAAGCTTTCGTCTGTTGTGACTCAATCTATTTACACTAACGAAGGAGCTTACCGCAAAAAACTAGTGTCTCCTCCCACGACCTTTCCAGAGCAACCATTACCAGAAACATCTGCATCACGATGCTTCTTAAACAGACAATTGGGAACTTGTACCTGTGTTGTAGAAGTGCAAAACGGTCAGGAAAGAGTTTGGCAATTTGCCAAAATTCCTTTAGATAGCCCTGAATTAAAAGTTTTGGGTATGGAATCAGCAACATCACTCAACACTCAGGGATCGGATCTTGAAAACGATTTGTGGATCGTTCTAGCGACAGATGTTACAGAACAACAGCAACTCTGTAAAGAACTCGCAGCAAAAAACGCCGATCTCATTCAACTGAATCGTTTAAAAGATGAATTTTTGGCTTGTATCAGTCACGAACTCAAAACCCCCCTAACAGCTGTTTTAGGGTTGTCACGTTTACTAGTCGATCGGCAATTGGGAGAACTGAACGAACGTCAAGCCCGTTATGCAGGGCTGATTCATCAAAGCGGGCGTCATCTGATGAGTGTGGTCAATGATATTTTAGATCTCACCCGCATGGAAACAGGACAGATGGAACTTGCTCTATCCAACGTGACGATTCGCTCGGTATGCGATCGCGCTGTTTCCGAAGCAAAAGTTATTCATGCCCAAAGTACCAAAACTCCCATCAGTACTCAATCTCAAACCACATCTGTAAGAGAACACCAATTTAGCCTTTCCATTGAACCGGGTTTAAATGAGATGGTGGCAGACGAGTTGCGCTTGCGACAGATGTTGGTACATCTGCTTTCTAACGCTTTTAAATTTACAGAAACAGGTGGTGAAATCGGGTTGTGGGTAACTCGTTGGGAAGGTTGGATTGCCTTTACAGTTTGGGATACAGGCATTGGCATTCCCGAACACCAACAGCATCTCATCTTTCAAAAATTCCAACAACTAGAAAATCCCCTTACCCGTCAATATGAAGGAACGGGATTGGGGCTAGTTTTAACCAGAGCGCTAGCACGACTTCATGGCGGTGAGGTAAGCTTCTTGTCCCGTGAAGGCAAAGGTAGCCAGTTTACACTCCTCCTCCCTCCAAGTCCGCCACAAAAAGGTGTAGGGTCTCGAGAGTGGGAATTGGGAAGCGTAAAACAGAAAGGATTAAAAACAGAAAATTGGGAAGATGACACCGTTTCCCCAATCCCATCAGTCCGCACAACAAAAGAAACTCCTTCAGGGGGTAAAATTCGCCATCACCAATCCCGAATCGCCAATTCCCCCACTCACTACAACAACAGCTTGGTGTTGGTTGTTGAGGCTGTAGCCCGGTACATAGAAGACTTGACCGAACAACTCACTGGTTTGGGCTATCGAGTTGTGATTGCTCGATCGGGGTGTGAAGCAGTAGAAAAAGCTCGTCGCTTACAACCTAAAGCTATCTTCCTCAATCCTTTAGTTCCATTACTGTCAGGATGGGATGTACTCACCTTACTGAAATCCGATGAAGTCAGTCGTCATATCCCTGTTGTCGTCACAGCAACAGGAGCAGAAAAAGAGCAAGCATTCGCCAACCGAGCCGATGGTTTTTTAAGCTTACCAGTACAACATCAGGTTTTGGCACCACTGATCGAAAGTTTGTGTATTGCACCAGAAGAAAAGAAGCAAAAACCTGATGAAGCCCAACTCCTAAAAGATAAAACGCCCTTGCGAATTTTAAGGCTAGTCAATCTCGATCGCCAACCTCTCAACGCGCACCCATTTTTACAAGAACACCGGGTTCTGGAAGTAGACAACATAGATCAAGCAGAACTTCTTTCTCGAGTTTGGCAATTTGACGTTATTTTACTGGATGTAGAGATGCCAGAAGCGGAGAACCTGCTGCAACAACTCAATCTCCACCCTCAGTTAGCAGCTCTACCCCTTGTCACTTGCAATGTAGCAACAACGCAAACGGCTTCTCAAATAGCTGGACTTTCTGTATTCCCATGTCTAACACCGTTAGGTACAGAAAAGAAAAATGCAAGCCAAAAAACAGACACTTTACTATCTGTCCTGCAAATTGCATCTGGAGTCTGCTGTCCGCCCAGCATCTTAGTACTGGATTTAGCAATACTCCCAGATTTACCAGAAACAAGACCTCACAAAAGAAACCACCAGATAGAAAAGGCAACTGCCTTAAGTAGTATGTTTGGAGATAATAACTCTTGCCCGATCCAAGGATTACAACCTTTAACTATCTGGCGCGGTTCTGAGTGGTTCCAAGCACTGATTCAGTACTTGCAAACAGCAGGCTTTAAAGCATCAATGAGTCGTTCTTGGGCAGAACTACTACAGCAAATTCGTCACCAAAGTGTTGATTTACTCCTGATTTGTTTGGGAGAGTCTACTCTTACAAAAGAAGTTCACTTAGCACTGAAAGCTTTGGGACAATTACCTTTTGATTTGCCACCAGTGTTGGTACTTGACCAACGATTAAATTCTATGAACTTGGAAAACAATCAATCTACCGTTGTTCAAGAGAGAACCGATAATCAGCCTGATTCAGTACAGACTGTTTTAGACTCAGTAACTTGCCAAATCTTACCCCGATCTATATCAATGGAAGAATTATTAAACAAGATCAATCAAACTTTAAATGGCTAATGGCTAATGGCGCAATCAACAATTAGCAATTATTAGCAATCCTATTTGAGATCTAAACAAGGAAGACAAAGAAGACAAGGAAGAGATGTTCGTAAATCATTTAGGACTGCTATAGCAATTAGCAATTAGCCATTAGCAATTAATTATTTAAAAACAAACCGAACAAGTTGATAAGCTCCATGAGTCCCTAAATTTTCATAGTCGGTAGGCTTGAATCCCATTTCGGGAAACTTTTTCGGTTGAGCAAGAACCAATACTGAAGAAGGTGATGGCTTCTTTGCTGCTTTGTCTTGAAGATACTGTGCTGCATCCACACTTATCTTTTTATACGTAACAGTACGGCGAGTATAAAAAACTACGGTTGGCTTTTTAAAACCAACCATAACCAATTCTTCACCAGGTTTTTGTGTTTGGACTACGATTTCAGATAATTCTCTTAAAGGTAGCTGGCGTTCCCGATCCATTAAAAATAAGGCGGGTGTTAGGACGATCGTCAGGAATGCTGCAAATCCCACGATATTGATAATGAGCACAATCTTATAACGACGGCGCATCAGGGAAACAGCAATTGCTATAGCACTTACAATCCAAATGACTCCTCCCAAAATGGTTAAACCCGATCGCTCTAGCGAGTTACGAAAGTCGGGTGCAGCAGGATCGCTACCTATTATTTGGGGTAAGTAAAACATCGTTACTGCTATCGCTGATAAAAAGACGACATTTACCCAGCCAATCCACTGGAAGCGAGGGAGGGACAAGGAAGAAGGGGTAGACAAGGAAGAAATTGCTACGTCTGCTTTATCTCCCTTGTCTCCCCTGTCTAATAAATCACCCCAAAGTAACGCCATTAAAATAGCGGCGGCTGGCATTAGGGGTAACACATAACTGGGAAGTTTTGTGACAGCAATGGTGAAAAAACCAAAGATTCCAACAAACCAACAAAAGGCAAATAAACCCAGTTGTTGGGAGCGTTCTTGGGAGCGCCAGTATTTTCGCTGCCAAAACTTTAACCGTCCCATTGCTAAGGGTAAGTACACCGAATACGGTGCAAAGCCAAGTAGCACAACTACAAAATAAAAATACCAGGGAGCCGAGTGACGATTGACGACAGTTGTAAAACGTTCGACATTGTGATATCCAAAAAAGGAGTTAATATAATCCCAACCATTGCGCCAGATAACCAGCACATACCAAGGTAATGATAAACAAATAACAATAAGCAAACCTGTTAACGGACGCATTTCTTGTAAGACTTGTGTAATATTACCTAGGTAAAGCAAAAATATACCAATGATGAGCCCAGGCAAAACAATTCCTACAGGTCCTTTTGTTAAAATTGCAGCAGCAATCAATACGTAAAAAGCTATATACCAACGTGCTTGCACGTTAGATTTTGAGGGATGAGCATATCCCAAAAAAAAGCACAGTAATGCTGATGCCATACAACCTGTCAGCAGCATATCTGAAACACCTGTCCGACCCCAAACAATCATTTCTGGATTGAGTGCCATCACAGCTGTTCCAAACCCTGCTGTTATCCATCGCAAGGCAGGACGGTACCTTTGCTCTAACTCGTCTTTTCTTGCAAAATACCGCTGTATAGTGTAAAATGCCAAACCTATCAACCCTATGGCAGCAAGTGCTGAAGGTAAACGCACAGCCCATTCATTCACACCCAAAATTGAAAACGCGATCGCTTGACACCAGTAAATTAGAGCAGGCTTATCAAATCGAGTTTCAGCATTAAAAAACGGTGTGATCCAATCACCCGTGACAAACATTTGGCGAGATGCTTCGGCAAACAGAGGCTCTGTCTCATCAATTAAGCCAATACTGCCTAAATGCCAAAGAAAGGCAATCCCACCTATTAAAATTACCCATAAAACTGATAAAGTCACAGCAAGGGCTGGACGCTTCTCTACACGACTCCACCATAAATTAGTCATCGATCAAAAGGTCATTGGTCATTAGTTACTAGTCTAGAGTCAATAGTCTCAATGCTCCTTCATCAAGAAGACTTTAGCTCTACTGCTTGGTTCCTGAACTAATTCCTAATGGACAAGGAGGTAAGGGCTCAAGGGAGAATAGCGAACGAGTCAACCTAAAATTGTCAGTGACCAATATTCAACTGGTGACTCGCGTGCAACCAGTCACCAATTAAATATCAGTTACTGTTTACTGATTATCGGTTATTTCAGTATTCATCAAAACTAGTTGCCATTCTTTGCTTTGGGCATTCCAACTGGGAGAGAAAGTTTCTCCCACAACGTAGGGTCCCCAATAGCGACGAGAACCATCTTGTGCAAAAGCGACTAAAATGTCGCCTTTTTCCAGTTTGAGATCCCCGTTAGGTAGGGCTAGAATTAGCCCTTTTTCACTACCTTCTTGAGGAGCAAAATCCCAATGTGCTGGAACAGCATCATGAGCTGTTTTTGCGGAATTTCCTTTTCCCTTAATGAGGGAATTCCGTGAAAGTAAGGCAAGGCGTACTGGTTGATTGGTTTGGTTGCTCATCCGCAAGCTCCCAAAACCGGATGCTCGACTGTTACCAGTATCTGTTGTGATATTGGTAGGACTAACTTCTTTACTTATATTGGTTGTTGAGTTGGGTACTGAACTGGATGAGGTAGAAATAGGCACAGTACTTTGCAGGTCGAATGCCCGCTCTGTTGAGGTTGAAGAACTTCCTAGCCCTGTTCGCTCGAAAGATACACCCAACTTTTGACATCCTAATGGTAGCAAGAGCATTCCCAATGAAGATGCCACCAGAACAGCGTGAAAGTACACTGACGGTTTCATGGTAATATATTTAACTAATAAGTACTTTGTGTTTGCTGAAATATCAACAAGTGCGACAAGCGAAACTTGACGGCTATACAGCCGTATCGCACGAGCTTCTGTTGGAATTCAGGTATGAAAAGTATCATAAAAACCATTATGAGGGCAACTAACAATTTTGTTGCTTCTCAAAATGAATAAATGTATAGATATTCGTGTTCGCTGAAAGCCAACTAGAAGCCCTTAATACTATTTAAGCAAGCCTATGCCGTGCTGCATACCCTTATATAACAATATATTATAATTTCCAGATAATTATAAGCGTTAGTAATGCAAAACACGCGTCTTAACAACCTATTGAGTACTATCAGCGATCGCTTGAGAGTTTGGTTTTTCAACCCTTGGCGACGCTGGTCAATATTGATAATCAGCTGGTTGTTCGGTTTTTTCTTGGGTAGCGCAATTTCTACGACAGCCGGACAAACAGCCGAATGGGATATCGTAATTGCTGCTTTTTTAGTGATGCTGACAGAAGTCGGTAGCAGGATATTCTATGGTCGTACCGTCCAAGAGCGAAGAGCTTTATGGGTAGAAGCGCTGAACATTCTTAAAATTGGTCTGATCTACAGCCTGTTTCTCGAAGCCTTCAAGCTGGGATCGTAAGGGATGGTTATCAGTAAACAGTATTAAATAATACTCAATTACCGACCACCAACCACTTACTTCCCAGACTGTATGCGAGTTAGAAGCTCGTAAAAAGGTTGCCAATTATCTTCTTGAACAATTGGTTCCCAGATTGATTCAATAACTGGTCTCAAGATCGCGGTTTGGGGATTGTAACGAATTAAAGTTTGCGCGATCTCATTGATTTGTTCTCTATCAAAATTGTTCAGTAACTTATGGTATAAAATACACCAACTATCAAAGAGTTGTGACGTGCCTGATATCGGTACAATACCTGAATCTACCATAATCAAACTGGGATCGTCGCGCCATGTAGACGAAAACGTGCGAGCCATCTCATAAAAAAACTTATGATATTCAACTTTGCTCTCCTGCAAAAATTGAATTGTTAACTTAAAAAGTTCCAACGCTTCTGGATGCTCGATTTTCTCAAAACCCAGCTTTTTCAACATTAAAGAGCGGTATTCATGATGATAATGCTCGTCAAAACTTGCCAAACCAGCTTCCATATCAGATGGTTCGATAATAGCTTTTAAAGATTCTTGGAGTGTTTCTAAATTCCATTTACAAATACCTGGTTGATGGCTGTAGCAGTAGCGTCCATAGTAGTCGAAATAAGCAGCCGTAAAATTGGGTTGATAGCTGGTAATAAAAGCATAGGGACCGTAATCAAAACTTTCCCCCGTAATTGACATATTGTCAGTATTTAACACTGCGTGACAAAAACCAGCAGCCATCCACTGTCCTACGAGTTCTGCTGTTCTTTTGACTAACTCTGTATAAAACAATGCATATTTTTCTTTTTCATCTACTAAATGTCGATAATACTGCTCGATGACGTGATCTAATAGTTTCTGGGCTAAATCGGGACGCCGAATATAATGAAGTCGTTCAAACGTACCAAATCGGATGTGCGAGCGATTCATCCTGACTATAACTGAGGAACGCGTAGGAGAGGGTTCATCACCGCGCCACAGGGATAACCCTGTTTCAATCATACTCAAACATCGCGACGTCCGTACACCCATGTGATGCAATGCTTCTGCTGCTAGAACTTCCCGTACTCCGCCTTTGAGAGTCAGCATTCCATCTCCACCACGAGAGTATGGAGTTTTACCAGAACCTTTGGTACCAAAATCGTATAATACACCATCAGTTCCACGGACTTGTCCGTAGAGAAATCCTCTACCGTCACCCAAAAAAGGGTTGTATTCGCCAAATTGATAGCCGTGGTAACGAAGTGCTAACAGTGGTGTTCTTCCTTCAAATTTGCCAAAGGCTGTGATAAAGTGATCGTCTGTCACATACTCAGGATTTAGCCCCAAGCGGCTCAGGAGTGAATTGTTACGCCAACGTAATATGTGTTGGGGAAATTCTGCTGCGGCGACTTCATCGTAATAATCATTACCTAAAGCTTCGAGAGCGCTTTCGTAGTTGAGGTTGAGGAAGGGATTGCCAGAAATCTTATTGTTTGCTGTTTCAGCTAGAGCCATTAGACTTGTGTGCGATTTGGTGTAAAATGTAGCCAGTCTGGGGCGATAGATTAAAAAAATTGAACTGAAAAACTTCTTCTTTAATACTATCTTCTCGTCAGCCTTCAGCAAAAGTTAGATCCCCAACTTCTTAAAAACTGGGGATTGAAATGCAGTCAATATCAATTTCTCGAATTTCGGTTGGTGGGTGATGAATCTTCAGAGAGGATAGCGTTGATTTTTCGTCGAGAAGCTTGAACTATTGTTTGTATACGCGCTCTTTGTGTAGGTGTTAGTTTTACCGATTGCATCAGTTGAGTGAAATTCTGACGCGATCGCAAACCTTGAACCATTTTGCTTTGTTGAACTTGGGTAAACACAGCTTCCACCTCTTGGTATGCTTCTTCTTTGAGGGCTTGTATTTTTTGACGCTGTTGCGGAGTTAGTCTTTTTTCAATACGTGGTAAGGCGTATCCTAAAGCTTGTATCGTCAGTGGAACGAGTATATATGAAGGAAGCGGTCTGGCTAGTGCTGCAGACGGTATTCCCGATAAGACGGTAATTAGAACAAAAGACGTAAAAAATACAGATAGGCGGTTTGTATATTTGTAACTCATTGAGAAAGTTTCCTACAGGATTTCGTAGAGATTCAAAGACTAATTCTTTAAACGCCAATTATAGTTGGTAATGCTGGTAAGAATGTGATCTTCCCATTTTTCATGAATGAGCAAATAATCTCTGGCATAGCCTTCTATGACAAATCCCAGCTTTTTCAAGACATTACCGCTACGGCGATTGTGAGGCATATAGTTAGCCATAACACGGTGCATATTTAATTCTTGAAATACATATTGAATGGCTGCTTGCAGTGCTTCTACCATATAACCCTTTCCTTGTTCGGTTTCTGCAAGCCCGTATCCAACATTACAATACTGGGCGGCTCGTCTTGTGAAGTTACTAAAGTTAATCAGTCCAATAATTGTTTTTGGATCGTTTTGCAAAAAAATAAATAGTCTTAAAGATATGTCATTTAGAAATTCTTTGCGATCGCTGTCTATCCTCCAAGACCAATAATCCTCAGTAAAGAACCCTTCAGCCCAAGCCGGAGAGTAAGGAGTTAAAAAAGTTTTGTTATCTGTATAAAATTTTAGAATTGCCGAAATATCTTCTTTAGTCGCTAACCTTAGCAAAAGACGCTCGGTTGTAATAAGTGGCAGTTCCATTTTTATCGCTATCAATAACTAGAATGACAACATTTTCTAATTTTTCTGTAGTATTGACAACTAAATTTAAGTTTTTTATCTTTCCAAGAAGACAGGCATCATATAAAAATCCTATTTAATAGGTAAAAATTGCTGTTATCCAGATTCCGGACATCTCAAAAAAGTCAGTCATTTCACTTTTCGGGAAAATCACCGATCGAAATTTTAAGTACTGTTCGGCAAGCGCTCCTCTCTGATGCGGGAAACCCGCAGGCGAAGTACGCTCCCCTAGGGGAGCATCCCAATGAATGCACATTACCCTCAGAATAGAATTCTGGGGCTATACAATTTAAGTCCACCTACGTGGACTTAAATTGTATAGCTGCGATTTCAATCGCAAGCGTGTTTTTTCACTCATTGGGATGTTCCCTCCCCTAGATATATTTCAAAAATCAAATAGGATTGCCATACAACTCAATGATATCTTTAGATTTTCCGTAGCGAACTATTAATAGAACCTGTACAATCAGGGGAATGCATTAAACACAAAACTCTGATATTAAGAACATTAAAGTGATGTCAGTAGCAATAAGATACGATTGGCAAGAATCAGAGATACAAGCAATATATAGTACTCCATTGCTAGAGCTTATCTATCAAGCAGCTAGTACACACCGTCAATACCACGATCCCAAAAAGATACAAGTTTGTAAACTGATATCAATCAAAACAGGGGGTTGTCCGGAAGATTGTGGTTACTGCGCTCAGTCCTCGCACTACAAAACAGAAGTCAAGCCACAAGCACTCTTAGAAAAGGAAACAGTGGTGGGAATTGCACGACAAGCACGCCTAAACGGGGCGAGTCGGGTGTGTATGGGCGCTGCTTGGCGAGAGGTGCGCGACAATTCTCAATTCGAGCAAGTGCTGGATATGGTTAAGGAAGTTACGGCTTTAGGCGTAGAAGTCTGCTGCACTTTAGGTATGCTTACAGAAACACAAGCCAAGCGCCTCGAAGAAGCAGGGCTTTACGCCTATAACCATAACTTAGATACTTCTCGCGATTACTACAGTACTATTATTACCACCAGAACATACGACGATCGCCTCAACACAATTAATAATGTTCGTCAGACAAACGTTACAGTATGCTCTGGAGGTATACTCGGTCTGGGTGAAACTGCAGGGGATCGAATATCCATGCTACACACTCTAGCAACCCTACATCCTCACCCAGAATCCGTACCAGTGAATATTCTTTCCAAGGTTGAAGGGACACCTTTAGAAAACCAATCAGATGTTCCCATTTGGGATATTCTGCGGACGATCGCCACAGCCCGAATTGTTATGCCAACTTCTGACGTTCGGTTAAGTGCCGGTAGAGCAAAACTGTCACAAGTTGAACAAGCACTGTGCTTCCTAGCAGGAGCAAATTCCATCTTTTCCAGCGATGACGGACATATGCTAACAGTGACAACTCCCTGTCCGGGTTATGACAGCGATCGCGAAATGTTAGATTTGCTTGGTTTGGAAATGCGCCCTCCTTTCACTCGTCAGGAGAAAGTTGCCAAGGAAAGCCTAGTCTTGTAAATTATGCTCGCGCAAAGGTGCAAAGTCGCAAAGCTGGTTTTTTGGCGTCTTTGCGCCTTTGCGTGAGATTCAAAAATTAGAGAATTTTGGCAGCACGCAAACCAAACAGTAAACCAACCGCAATACCAGTGAACACGGCTAAGAATCCTACGTAAGCGATCGCAGCAAACATTTGTGTTTCTCCACATTCATTTATAAATCTATTGAAACATTTATCCGGGCTGACACTCAACTATCTTCCTTGTCCCCCCCATCTCCCCCATCCCCCTCATCCTTAAGGAAGATATATCCAAAAATTAGACAGAAAAGAAAATAAAAAGGGTCTAACATTCAGGAATCGATAATGCCTATGCTGTAGAATACAGCCCGATAGTGCTTGGAAAGGGGTTTGGTAATGGCTTCTGTTATTGACGTGAATCTACCGCAGCAGTCCTATGAAATTGCGATCGCACCCGGCGGTCTGGATAAGCTGGGTGAATATATGACTCATCTAAAGCTGGGCAAGAAGGTACTTATAGTTTCAAACCCAACATTATTTAAGCATTATGGAGAAAGGGCAATTGGCTCTCTAGAAACTGCTGGATTTGAAGTCTCAAGCTGCGCCTTACCACCAGGCGAACGCTATAAAACCTTAAACTCAGTGCAAAAAATTTACGATACTGCTTTAGAAAATCGTATAGAACGCTCATCAACAATGGTGGCATTAGGAGGTGGCGTTATTGGAGATATGACTGGCTTTGCAGCAGCTACTTGGTTGCGGGGGATTAACTTTGTACAAGTACCAACAACACTCCTAGCTATGGTGGATGCATCAATCGGTGGCAAAACTGGTGTCAATCATCCCCGAGGAAAGAATTTGATTGGTGCATTCCATCAACCGCGCTTGGTTCTTATAGATCCAGAAGTCCTAAAAACTTTGCCAGTGCGGGAGTTTCGTGCGGGAATGGCAGAAGTGATTAAATACGGTGTCATTTGGGATGCTCAATTATTTAGCGAGATGGAACAGAGCAAACGTCTTGACCAAATGCGCTATATCAAACCCGAGTTAACAGACAGTATCTTGACGCGCTCTTGTCAAGCGAAAGCTGATGTCGTTAGTAAAGATGAGAAAGAAGCAGGGCTGCGAGCGATTCTCAACTACGGACACACCATCGGTCATGCAGTAGAAAGCTTGACAGGTTACCGTGTTGTCAATCACGGTGAAGCAGTTGCTATTGGTATGGTAGCAGCAGGGCAGATTGCAGTAGAACTGGGAATGTGGCAAAAAGAAGAGACAGAACGTCAAGATTCCCTGATTCAAAAAGCAGGTTTACCAACTCAACTGCCATCCGGGTTAGATATTGACGCCATAGTTGATGCTTTGCAACTAGATAAGAAAGTGAAAGCTGGTAAAGTCAGGTTTATTTTGCCAACACAGATTGGAACTGTAACAATTACCGATGAAGTGCCATCTGATACAATTAAGCAAGTGTTGCAAAGGATGATAACTGTAGAATAAATAGTAGATGAAAAAAAAGAAGCAGAAATTTTAAATCATCAACTATGCTACAACCACTATCTAGTCGAATTAGTTTTCAAGAATTTATCGAATGGAAACCAGAAGGGAAACGTTATGAACTACATGATGGAATAATTGTCGAAATGGCACAACCACTTGGAGAACATGAAGAAGTCACTGGCTTTTTAACTAAAAAATTGGGTACGGAGTTAGATCGGTTAAGTCTTCGCTACCTAATCCCTAAAACAGCATTAGTTAAGCCTTTAGAAAATGAATCAGCTTATTCACCAGATATTTTGATAGTTAACAAAGATAATTTGCAGTTTGAACCTTTCTGGAAAAAAGAATCTACTGTAACTCAGGATGCATCTATTCCTTTAATAGTTGAGGTCGTTAGTACCAACTGGCGGGATGACTATTATATTAAGTATGCTATTTACGAACAAATTGGTATTCCAGAATATTGGATTGTCGATTACTTGGCTTTAGGTGGACGCTCATTCCTTGGTAACCCTAAAATACCCACTATCTTTATTTGCTCGTTAATAGAAGGTGAATACCAAATGACTAAATTTAGAAATAACGACCGTATTCATTCTCCAACATTCCCAGAATTAAACTTAACTGTTCAACAGATATTTAATGCTGATTAGAGAAGTCAGTGGGGAAATTGATGAAGAAGAGTGGAGGTTACTTAGGCTGTGAGTAACGTCCCACAATTTTTTTTGGAAGATTTTGTTAAAAAGTTTGACAGCGTTCTAAAGCAGCAGCACGTATATATCGATTAGCATCTTTAGCCAGATGTTGTAAAGTCTTTCGAGGTGTTTGAGGATGTAGTGCAATTATATAGCGTTCGATCCATACTAAAGATTCAGCATTTTTTTGGAGAAAACTTGGCGAGACATTAGTATCTAATAAAGCCAGTAAGTAACCCAAAGAGTAGCTTTCTTTATGATAGATTTTGTCAATTAATCGTAAAAAATCTTCTTTTGTTAAATTGGGATTCATTAATATAGCGTAGCGAACCTTGTCATCAGAATCTTCAGCTAATCTTTCTAAAATGTGTAATGGCGTTGTAGCTTCTCTAGCAACATTAAGACGAACTTCGGAGTCTGTACTTTTAGCTAGTATTTCTAAAATTTCAACGTTAACATTTCGATGTTGAACAAGAAGAATAAGTGTACAATGATCATTATTTCCACGCAAAGCGATTTTTTTCAATAATTCTGTAGGTGTACTGGGGTTACGTGCTAAACTAAAGTCATTACTACTGTTTTCTGCTAACATATCGAAGACACTAGTTGGAAGATTTGGATTACCAACTAAAGATAAATTGACAAAATAACTATTTTGCTGGGCTAAATCTCTTAAGATTTTTTCAGGAGCATTAGGATTTTTAGCTACAGAACATTCTATCTCCCAATCATCATTAGCGAGTTTAGAAAGAATATTTTTAGGTGTGCTGGGATTTTTAGCTACATTAGCAACAATTCCTTTGTTAGAAGATTGAGCCAATTTTTCAAGAATATAAATTGGTGTATTAGGATGTGTGGCAACAAAAAGTTGCCATTCATCATTCTTTTTTTGTGCCATTTTTTCCAAAAATTGACTGGGGATTTTAGCTCTTTTAAAAACTTCGCGTTCGGGATAACTTGTAATAAGATTAATACAGTCTCGTCTTTTGATTAAATTATCCAAGATTTTACTTAATATTTCTTCTGGCAGATAAGGATTTTCAAGCATTGCTGTTTTTATTTTAAAATGCTTGTCTTCCTCTGTTAACAATTGGGTTAAGGTATTAATATCGGTAGTAGTTCTCGCTAATGAAAGTTTTTCCTCAATAGCTAAAATTTTACGTTTTTTTCCTTGCTCTGGAAAACGAAAAAATTTTTCTAGAACTACACGATAAACATTTTTATATGTCAAATCTTCTGGCGAATCTTTGACTGTATTTTGAAATAAAATATCTATTTCGGATTTAAAAATTTTTGTCAAAAATTGCTTGTAACTGGTGTCAGTATAACGAGTTGAAATAATATATTTCAGAACTTCTTCTTGCCATCCGTGCTTCAGTTCTTGCTCCCAATTTACATGAAAATCTATGTTTAATAAAATATCCCATGCATCATAATATTCATTTTCTCGCCAAGAATGCTGATAGTAGGAATGTGATGGTTCATCAAATATTTCAAATAAGTTTACTAGGTAGTAGAGAGAAGTTTTAGGATTCATTAGCATTGATAAAGCAATTTTCCTATTGTTTTGTTTCGAGGCAAAATCAAATAAGAAACTTGGAATTTGCTCGTATTTTAAAAGTGTTACCAAAGTTTCAATTGGAATGTCTTTGACGAAATTAGGATTTTCTAAAAATAAAATTTCTAAAATAGGATTCGATAAGAAATCTTCTGGAAATTCAAGTGCTAAGTTCCACAAAATATGGATAGGAGTATTTGGATTTTGTGCTAATGTCTTTCTAATATCTGGATGGAAATTATAATATAGTTGAGCTAATACTTGAGGTGGAGCATTAGGATTTTGAGCAACGATCGCGGCTAAATTTGTATCCATTGCCGCTAATTCTTGTAGGCGATCGCCAGATGTATTTTTATTTGCTGCTTCTTCTATTAACTTTTTGTCCATATTATTTTCCAAAAAATAGTTTTACTCATTACTACCTGCCTACTAAAATGTGAGGCTCTGCCTCAGGTTGCAGAGCGGGTGCAGGAGGCGGAGCCTCTTCTTAAGGTATCCCAGGCTGAGCTATCGGAACGAGTGATGCGAGGAGGCTCCCAGATCCCCAGCGTCTCAAAGAAGTCGGAGAGCGGAGCAAACTTAGCCGTCAAATTTTTTCTTCTTTCCGGAGGTAGAGACAGACGAGGGGGATATAGAGATGGTAGATGCACCCTAATTGCCGCCCTCAGTCTGTGGCTGAGGGCTTTTTTATCGGAAAATTTGAGGCAATAAACTTGGAGCCATCAACAAAGCATAAAAAATAAATCCAAAGAATAAAGTTGTTAAAACAGTAAAAATATAACCAAGGCACATTAATAAACCATCAGATTCTATCGTAGCTACTGCAAGCAGCAATATTCCAACGGTGGGAATGGGATTGGTGAAAGGAATTGGTGAAATCAGTAGAAGAATTAACCAAGAAATACAAAGTCCGTTGATTCTCCAAATAAAAGGATGGTTTGCAATTGTTGCCATCCTGGGACGGGTGATTTTTTCTAACAATCTAGTGACTCGTCTCAAGTTTTGTAGAAGTATTTCAACAAAAGCCCGAGGGAATTTATACTGAGCTATTTTTTGCGGTAGCCAAGGCGATCGCCTTCCCAAAGCCATCTGTACTGATAGTATTAAACCAGCACCACCAAAGGGACCTGTTAAACCGGGTGGGATGGGAAATAGGAAAGGCAGTACCAATAATACAATCACCAGGCAAAATCCTCGCTCTGAGGTTTCAGCCAATATATCCCCAAGGCTAAGTGGCTGTTCGGATAGCCTTTGCAGCAGGGACTTAATATCTTGAGAGAATTTGAGGTGCATTGAGCGTGCGTGAATGGTCACTGGTCACTAGTCTCTGATGGAACAAATACACTTAAAGATTGGGGAAGAACGCGGAATTGAGCGGGAGTATATGTTGTTATTTCACCATCAGTATTGATAGGGCGTGGTTTTCGAGTATACACTTCAATGTGTTCGCCTGAAAGAGAACGAACACCAGACCAATGAATGTGCCGTCCTTGCCGCATTGTAGGTATGATAGGAATTATTTGCCACCAGTGTCGAATCTCCAAACTGTACAAATCCAATCTTCGATCGTCAATTGAGGCATCATGAACCACTGCCATACCGCCGCCGTAATAGCGACCGTTACCTACAGCAATTTGTACCGTTTTCACTTGAATTGATTGACCATCGATCCGAATTTCTGCACTAAAAGGTCGCGATTCCCAAATGACTTTTACTGCAGCGATCGCATAGGCAAATATTCCCCAACGCTGCTTGGCTTCTTTCGTTAGTTTCTCGGTAATTTGTACGCTCAATCCCAAGCTAGCAACGTTAAAAAAGTGCTTGCCATTCACTTCACCTAAATCAATGCGTGCAATTTCTCCTTTGCCAATAACTTTGCAAGCCTCAGGTATAGAGTTGGGAATTTTCAAAGTTCTAGCTAAATCGTTAGCAGTTCCTAGAGGCAAAATTCCCAGTGGTAAACGAGTCTCAACCAAAGCATCTACCGCAGCATTGAGGGTTCCATCACCACCACCAATAATGATTAAATCAACTTCTTGCTGGTAGCGAAGAATCATTTCATAGAGATCTTGTGGTTTTTGGGTAGTTTCTTGAATCAAAACCAAACCCAATTCTTCAAGACAACGAATCGCTTCTGGTAAGCGTTTTTCTCCCTTACGGGCTTGGCTATTAACTAACAGCAGTGCGCGGTTTTTCATTGGGCGGTTGTAACTGGGTCCATAACTAAAATATATTTCTTGTGGTTGGTAATGCCTACCCTACTCATATTTCCATCAATATTACTTAATCTTTTTTATTGGGTTGTGCATACAACAGCAAAGATTAATTCACTATAAATTTTCAACTCTCAATCCAAAATAGGTTAAAACTAATTCATCTGAACCGCTATTTACCACTTCATGAAATTCTCCCGGTTCAACAGCAACACAACTTCCCGGAACAAGAGGGTATTCTCGCTCGCTAATGCGAATGAATCCAGAACCGGATTCCACAAAGAATACCTCACACATATCCTTATGGGCGTGGGCTGGTGCTGTTTGTCCGGGAGCAAAACGGGATTGAGAAAAGTTGGTAAGGTGAGGCAAATCGCCATTACGCAGCATCACCTTTTTCTTAATTTTAGGATTGTGGGAAACGGGTTCTTCTGGTAAGTCATTGAGAGAGGTAAATTTCATTCGGGTTCTTGTTCGGGTCTCAAATCATTGGATATCTCTACAATACCCCTATATCCATCCATCCTTACCCTCTGACCATCTTGCAATATCCATGTAGCACTTTTAACATCCATAATTGCGGGAATTCCATATTCACGAGCAATGATAGCGCCGTGAGAAAGCCTTCCCCCTGCCTCAGCAATCAATCCACCCGCTCTCACTAACAAAGGAGCCCATCCAGAATCAGTATAAGGAACTACCAGAATAGTATCCTTATCGACATCTAAGCTAGCTTGTAAGCTTCGCAACACCTTTACCCTTCCTTCGACTTGTCCGGGACTAGCAGGAATACCTTGCAGGACTTGATCGGGCAAAGCGATCGCACTTCGGAACGGAAATTTGGGGGGGTCGTTACCGTAAACTAACAAAGGCACTGGCTCTAACTGACTGTCGCAGTCAAGTTCGTTTCTTCTTAATTTCACCAAATCGTGTAATCTATCCACAAAATCTGGCTCAAAACCTTCCACGAGACGCCGTATTTCTTCAAAATCCAAGAAAAATATATCTCCTGGTTCTTCCAGCAAACCGGATTTCAACCACATTTGTTCTAAGGTAACAAAACACCAACGCAATTCAGCTAAAAGTCGGGAGTATACCTCGGTCACTCGCCCCTTTAAATCGACACGGCTTTGTACAATACCTCTTTTTTTCTTGCCTTTTTGTTTGGCTGGTACTGGTTCGCTCAGCTGCATGAACTGCACGAACAAGTTCCTGACTGGCGATGGATCTTCCCGCCAAGTGGGGATAGCAATATCAGTTCCGACTTCACTTAAGTAACCGTATTGACTTAGCAAATGCTCAAATTGTGAGAGAATTTCTTGTCCTTCAGGCGTCTGCTCTAACTCCTCAAATGCCTTATCTGGATTGAGATCGGGTATTATTCTGCGGGAGGAAGCAGCTAATTCTTGGAGACTTCGCAACGCCGCTATTTCTGGAGTTTTGCTATTGTCAAGTTCCTCATCTTTTACTCGAAACATTGCTTGCCGCAATGCCGCACTCAAAGGAGCCATAATACTATAGTAAGTCGCACGGCGAAGCAATTCCAAAATCTCTTCTATTCTGGCGACTAACTTCACCGGGTCGAGATCTTCTACTGACTCCTGGCTTAACTGAGACAAAGCAGGAGCAAACCACTTGCGGTTGTCCCATTGAAAATCCATTTTTAAACAGATTTCTCGCCAAACTAACCGTAACAATCCAGGCAAATTGCGTAAAGTTGTCTCTACCGGGGGCTTACTCATTTTTGCTCCCCGTGTTAGAAACTCTAGACTTTCGGGAGGTAAACCCATACGCTGGAATATGTCTCCCAACAACGAAGCGTTAAAGTAAGCTCTGGAGTAGTGTAAAGTTGCTGTTTTGTTAAAATCCAACCCTACAGAACGTTCGCCCAGAACCAAAGCAAAAATTCCTCCCCAAACACCACAAGTTAACGGACGATTGATCGACCAAGTGAGCGGACGAATCAGTCCTGGAATAACTTCTGCTGCAATTTTCCGAGTCCAAATCGGTAGCAGTGTTGTTATTGGGCGTGCTTGTAACACCCACAGAGTTTTACCGTCAAAAGTCCATTCTATGTCTTGAGGAATTCCGTGGTAACGCAACTCAATGCGCCGACATAGATATGCAACTTGCTTGATTAAAGCAGGTGGGATGCTTCCTTGACCTTCTAGTTCTATCGAACTGAGGTTGTCTGTATCCGCAATATATGCACGATATTGTTCTGGCGTAGTTCGTCCGGAAACTACCTGAGTTGCATTTCCCGGTAATGCTTCGATGACAACAGCATCACCTTGCTTGGTAATGGGATCGCGGGTAAAAGCAACTCCAGAGTAGACTCCCTGTACCTGTTGCTGAACAAGAACTGCCATTGCTCCATCATAGACTCCGCGATCGCTGCGGTATTGTACTGCTGATGAACTATTGTAGGAAGCTTGACAGCGTGCGATCGCATCGCTCAATTCCTTCTTTGTCGTCACATTCAACACCGTGACATACTGACCTGCAGCCGAAGCCTGTTCCGTATCCTCTCCTATAGCTGAGGAACGAACGACAAGGGGAAATAAACGCGATGGCTGAAGCAATTCTATTAATGGTGAGGGATCGTCATAAGGAGCCAGTACCCATCCCTTTGGAACTTGATAACCCCAACGCTTCACTTCTGCAAGTCTGGCTGCTTTTTGTCCGACAACACTAGCATCTAGATCGTCATCCAGGGTCAGAGTATCTTGTTCGCCACGGAAAAATTTAAATGCTGCTTGCGTGTCCGGTTGCGCCCGTTCAACGGGTAAGTCCAAATCATCAGGCATTTGTTTGTAAATCCAACCCAGTAAAGCCGCTAATGCAACCGCAGCTAAAACGTGGGATGGGTCTTCGCTATGCAAAATCCCCACAAGCAGTGGAAACAAAATTAAAATCCCGAATTTTGCCAGTTGTCTGGAGCGGACAATCGTAAAACTAACGCTAGCTAGCAAAAGTACAAATGTTGCCGCTAGAGGATCGTGTACGGCAAATCCCCAAACCACATTTGTCGTACCTGCGCCTCGACCTGCTATATATCGCCCTAATACCAAGGCAATTAAAGCAACGAGTTCCCACGCCGATCCATCTTTGAAAATAACACGGGCAAGTAAGACAGCTGCAATACCTTTAAGCGCTTCTGATACGACTGCCAGCACTCCTACCAAGGTACCACCGTGGTAAAAGGCAGATGAGACACCAATGTTCCCTGTCCCCAATTGTGCTATCTTCCGCTTAGCTAGGGCTTGGGTAATCCAGGCAATAAGCGGTAGCGCACCCAGGAGGGGACAGATAATACAAATAATTACAATACCCCAAAGTTCTAGCATTTTTGATTTTGATTTTAGATTTATTGTTAATCCAAAATCTAAAATCTGAAATCTAAAATTTTCCTTAAATTATAAAATAACAAGACTTGCGATCGCACTTTCACCCAATAGCCCAGTTAGGTCTTGGGTAAGCGATAAGACTTAAGCTCCCAGTCATCCCGAACTTAACAACTGCGATTGAAAACAGCTAGGAGTCGGTTCGAGATGACCTCTTTAGGATAACTTAGCGTCTCAATGGCTGAGAGTCCGCTAATCAAACATTAGTGGACTGCGTAGGCAGCTTGTAGCGCCCAAATGATGAGTGCTGCAATCGCTCCCAGAAGTACCACGGAGAAGGTGGTGACTAGTCTTGGGGAGTCAGCGCCATCAAATTTCATGATTCCTCGATTTAAGTCGGACATAGCTTTATCAGCCTACTCCATAGAACTCGATCAAGTCGATTGTAGTCGTTGGGTTCGCATTTTCTGCAAACTTTCTGCTAATTATTATGATTCAACTTTGATAGTGTTGACATCGACATAATTACTTATACCAAAAGGTATGGCATCTTCTTTTATACAGGATGATACTTGGTACTTTTTACAGAAAATAGTGTAAGTTGGAACTCTTTCTATCAAATTTTTATTTACAAAAATTTACTAGAGGTCTGTAGTAGTGAAAGCTTTTCTCGTTGTCAGTGTGGTAATTGTTATTGGATTATTTGTTGTTCTGGAGGTGGGATTGCGCTGGTTGTTTGGTTTTGGCAATCCCCTCACCTACATTACAGATGAGAAAATTGGCTATTTATTAGCCCCCAACCAGCGTACCAAGCGCTTTGGCAATCGTATCGAAATTAATGAGTATTCTATGCGAGGCGCACCAGTAAAAACATCTATTTCATCTTCTACCTTACGAATACTCCTGTTGGGTGATTCTATTGTTAACGGAGGGTGGTGGACTGACCAGGATAAGACTATTTCTAGCTTAATGAGTTATTCTCTCCCACCAGTTATTCCCAGCCGTTTTTCACAAGTAGAAGTACTTAATGCTTCTGCTAACTCTTGGGGTCCCCGAAATGAATTGGCTTACTTGCACAAGTTTGGGAATTTTAACGCTCAAGTTGTGGTGTTGGTCATTAACACAGATGACTTGTTCGCAACGGCTCCGACTTCGTTACCAGTCGGACGCGATCGCAACTATCCAGAGCGAAAACCACCTTTTGCTATGGCGGAATTCTTGAACCGTTATGTGTTAAAACCAAAACCCATTCCAGAGTTGGAGGCTTTGCAGAAAGAAGGCGGCGATCGAGTCGGTATGAATTTGGATGCTATTGGTAAAATTCAAGCATTTGCACTACAAGGGAAGAGTCGATTTCTACTCGTGATGACTCCTCTGCTTCGTGAAATCGGTCAGCCGGGACCGAGAGATTATGAAATTAAGTCACGCGATCGCCTTAATGAGTTTTGTCGAGTACAAAACATAACTTACATAGATTTTCTGCCCGTGTTTAATTCTACTCAATCTCCTAAAGCATTGTATCACGACCACATTCACTTAAATTTACAGGGAAATCAACTCGTAAGTCAAACCATCGAAAAGACTCTTATTGAGATGTTGAGTTATGAAACATTAATAAAATAATTGTATCTGAATTATGAACTTATTTTAATGAACCAGAAAACGCAGACCTGTAGCGCTGACTCACCAGTAGAGAAGGCAAGTATACTTCCATTAAGTAAATGCTCCAAAAGCAAAAAAATCTAGCAGAATAAATAATACTGTAAGTACTTTCTGAGAAGTCAAGTTGCTAGCAGCTAAGCAAATTATATCGAGTGTGGTTTAAGAGAGGATTCCTTCATTCACAATTGCGAGGCAGACGATATGGATGTTAACGAGCTCCTGAGTCGATATGCAGCAGGAGAACGGGATTTTAATGGTATGAATTTGCATCAAGCAAATCTCAGCGATATTGATTTAAGTAGTGCAAACTTTGGTGGAGCAGATTTAAGTGGCGCAAATCTCACGGGTGCAGATCTCAGTGGATGCGATTTAAGCCGTGCAAATTTAACAGATGCCGATTTGAGTGGCGCTAATCTCATAGGTGCTAACTTAAGCGAAATCAACTTAATTGGCGCAGACTTAATCAATGTTAACTTAGAAAAAACTAACCTCAGTCGAGGTGATTTGCGGAGTGCAAATTTAGTGAGAGCAAATTTATGTGGTTCCAATCTTAGCGAGACTGAATTGAGTGGTGCTGATTTAAGTGGAGCTAATCTCACTCAGGCAAATTTAATTGGTAGCAACTTCAATGAAGCTGAATTAAGTGGTGCTGATTTAAGTGGAGTTACCGTGACTGAGTATGAAATGAGCGGAGGTAAGACACACACTGGCTTATCTCATAAATGGGTCACTTGGGCTGGAGGACGTTGAATAATTTAGTAGTTAGAGGTTAGTAGTAATTTTTACGACTAATTGTGTAGGGGCGCAATGCCTTACGCCCCTACGACTAATTACCAACCACTAACCACTAACCACTAAACATTTATTCAGCAGTGATGTAAGTTTCTGTTTGTTTAAATTTCTGCCAATGACTACTAACTGATTTTTAGGTGCGGTTGTCCATTCATCAGCATATAAATGGTAACGAGGTCCGCTAAGTTGAAAGATATGGCGTAATTCGCTATCATTGAACCAAAGAAATCCTTTTGCCCGAAAAACTTCTGCTGGCATATCTTCTGTAAGGAATGCCTCGAACTTGTTCATATCAAAAGGGCGATCGCTTTGAAAGGAAATTGACATAAATCCATCATTTTCTAAATGATGAGAGTGATGACCGTGATGGTGGTGATGCTTGTGAGGAGCGTGAGTATGGTCGTGATGGTGATTTTCGTAAGTGTCGTCATCAAAACCACAAATATCTTGTGAATTTAAGCCTACACCTAAAATTAATGGTAAAGGTACTTGACCGTATGTAGAGTGCAGAATTTTTGCACTCGCTTTGACATTATGGATGTAGGCTTCTAGTTCTTGCAGTTTTTCTGATGTGACAAGGTCAGTTTTATTCAGAAGAATAATATCTCCATACGTTAACTGTTTCAATGCCGCTTCACTTTGAAAATGCTCGGAGTTAAAAGCTTCTGAATCGACAACAGTCAAGATAGAATCAAGGTTTGTTAGGTCCCTAAGCTCTGTACCCAGAAATGTGAGAACAATCGGAAGGGGATCGGCAATACCGGTTGTTTCTATCACTAAATAATCTATGCGTTCTTCTCTTTCTAAAACTCTGTAAACTGCATCTACTAATCCGTCATTAATTGTACAACAAATACAGCCATTACTTAGCTCTACCATGTCCCGGTCTACAGAAACTAGTAACTGACTGTCAATGTTGATATCGCCAAACTCATTTACCAGGACGGCGACTTTTAAGTTTTGTTTATTTTTTAATATTTGATTTAAGAGTGTGGTTTTGCCACTCCCTAAAAATCCCGTAATGATGGTTACAGGCATTCCTCTCTTAGGAATATCGGAAACAGCATTCTTTGCAGGTACGGTTAATTGAGTCATAGAAAATCAATTTGTTTAGATATAGCAGGGATACTTGACGTTACACATAACGCTTGACCCTGAACCTTTTGAAAGGTTTAGAGCGCGGCGGTGTGTTATCTTTTGATTTCTAGCTTGTTTTCAGACACTCGTCAAGTATGATAATCTTTCTTGCAAGTAGTGAGAAAAGTATAGCGAAGAACACCAGGCAAGAAATAAAGTGTATGCTGTAGCTGTGAGTCACTCAGGCTCTAAAAGACAAGAGTTATTGCTTGAAAAGACTATGTCTCAAGTCAGTGTCCCTTCCACAGTCCGCACATACGACATTATTTGCTTTGGAGATGAAGTCCCTGGCATTCTTGCCTTAGTTTGTGCAGTAAGGGAATACTACCGTCAAAAGAATCAGTACCCTCGAACTCTACTCCTGTTTAAAGGAAATGCTAAGGTTGGGATCGGAGGTCATTTAGTACGGGGTCGATTGTCTTACCTCAATCGTTGTGTCGTACCTCCTGCAATTCGTCAATCGCTAAATTTAGAAATGTTTGGCGATCCCCCAGCAATCTATCACGAGTTTTTGCAACGGGCTGGTGTGGAACATATTGCTCTCGATCCAGACAAAGCAGATGCCGTGTTGCGAGAAATGTTGTATGAAGCGCGTGTGGAGATAGAGAGCAATATAGAAATTGAGTCTGCGATCGCAGAAGGAAAAAAAATCAAGGGAATCAAACTGACTAAAGATGAAACTTGTTTGGGAAAACAGTTTATTGATTGCACTGTCAATGCGGAATTGGCACTTTCATGTGGGGTGAAAAAACTGAAGGGATTTCAAACATTTGGTTTACCAGATTCAGAATTAGCCGTAACCTTAGTGTTTGAAACCTACGGGTTGAGTATTGAAAAACTCCAGAATTTAGAGTTAGATTATTTGCAATTTTTAACAAATCCAGTCGATCCAGAAGCCAGAAAGTGGATAGATATTGCAGCAGGTGGGAGTGCAGCGATCGCAAAACAGTTAAGAGAAGACTTACTAGATGAAGATGGTAATCTCAAAACAATGATAGTTGGCAAAGATTATATAGATATACGCAGTAGGGCGATATCTATTGCCTATCATGCTGTGAGAGGGACACCTATCGACATAGAATCTGGCAATGCTGTTTTTGACAAAGGCAAGATAACAATTTTATCTAAAGGTCGATTGTCTTGGAATGCTTTGTTATATAAAGTGAATGCCGAACAAGCAGAAGGACTCGCACGGGCTAAAGCCAAACCAACTTTAGAAATACTCAACGAGATGCTGTTTGTAAGGAAGTGGTTTGAAAGCATTGGTGCTTCTGAAGTTAAACACGCACCCGAACTCTATATCAGGCACGCAGGTAATATTTTAGGAGCAGTTAAACCCCTGTGTGGATATGAAATGCTAGCAGGTGGCGTACCTAAAAGAGAAGCATTAGGAACCTTTGGCTACCATTTCAACACTCGCAGTGGAATTGAAGGTTTAGATCGCAAAGTCACTGAAAAAAGTTTTGACCGCAAAGTGTTAGAAAACCCACCGCTCTTTAACATTGGCATTCAGCATGCTTTGATTAAAGATGTACCTAACTTAGCAGTCATTAGTCCTGCATCTGGATTTATTGGTTATGCCTGTCTTCCTGGGAGAATTGTAGAATTCAACAGTGCTGTCGGTCAGGGAGTGGGAATTGCTGCAGGAATTGCGATCGCACAACAGCGAGATTTGGCGGAGATTTCTAACTTAGAAGTACGAAATGTGCTAGCACAAACAGGGCGATTATCTCAAATTTACGGTACAAGCAACGCTCATAAAGTAGAAGAACTCGAAGATTTTGAGCTTGAAATGGCTGTTCAAATTGGTTCTAATTTTACTCTCAACTCATTCATTTTTTAAAATGACTTTCAAGTCTTTTTGGTAGGAACTGCGGGAAATGATTTTTGTTCGGAATTTGTCTCCTCTTCTCTCTATTATCAAGAGAAAAGGAGGCGTTTTAATGATTTCAATGAAGTTGGAAGCCCCAACCTCAACGAAGCAGGTTAGGGTACTTCACGTTAGAACAGATGTGATACTTCTTGGTACTTACTCAGAGCCAACAAAGGAAAGACTTGTTGATAGAGGTGATATTTCAAATAGAAATGCCCTGGAAAGCCAGTTCCTGTAAACTCTGATTCGTACCAAGTGCCATCTGGTTTTTGTGTTTCTGTTAAATAATGGATTCCCCGTTGGATCGCTGTACGCGCAAACTTACCCGTTGCTTCACCTGCAGCTATTAATCCCAACACAGCCCAAGCTGTTTGAGATGCGGTGCTAGTTCCTTTACCTTTTAGGCTTGGGTCATCGTAGCTTCTACAAGTTTCTCCCCAACCACCATCAGTATTTTGACAGCCAACTAACCAAGCAGCACCTTTTTCAATCCGGACTTGGGTTCTTTCAGGAGCTATGAGAGCTAAAGCTGCTAAAACTCCACTGGTTCCATAAATATAGTTGACGCCCCAGCGACCAAACCAGCAACCTTCCGGTTCTTGCTCTCGCAAAAGATAGGTAATTGCTCGTTCAAGTTTGTCATCCTCAATAAACAGGTTACAGCCACCAAGCATTTCTAATACCCTGGCTGTAACATCTGCGGTATTTGGATCGATCATGGCTTTGAGATCCCCATAGGGGATCAGGTTGATCCAATCTTGGTCGTTATCCAGATCGAAAGCAGCCCAACCACCAGCCCGACATTGCATGGAAGCAATCCACTGAACAGCACGAGCGATCGCTGCTTGTTTCAATTTTTCGTTGGGAAGTTTGACTGCATCCAACGCCATGACCACCACGGCTGTATCATCTACGTCGGGATAAAAGCGGTTGTCAAATTCAAATGCCCAAGCTCCCGGTTTGCCTTGGCGATTTTTCACCGACCAATCACCGTAATCCAAAATTTGCTTGTTTAACAACCATTCTCCAGCTCTGACAACCGCAGGGTGATCTGGTGCTAATCCAGAAGCAACGAGCGATCGCATCACCCAAGCAGTATCCCAAACCGGGGAAACACAAGGTTGTACTGTATAGGTATTCTCTGTTTCAATAACAAAATTGTCAACGGCTCGCAATCCTCTTTGGACAATGGGGTCTGCAGCGTCATAACCCAAAGTGCGTAAAGCTAGCAGTGAATTGAGCATAGCAGGAATAATACCGCCCCAATCACCTGTTGTTTCTTGTCGCTCTAATGTCCATCGTTCTGCAGCCTGAATACCTTCTTCGCGGAAAGGCACTAAATTCAAGGTTTCTGCTAATTTAAAAGCATTATCAAGGAGGATGAATATATCTGTCCAATCACCTTGACGGGGTAACTCAAATTTAGCTTGCTCAACACCTTCGGTATAAAGTTCATCTAAAGAGATAGCTGGATTGGTGACAAACACTGGTTTGCGATCGAAAACAATCAGTAGTGGGACAGTACTTGACCTGGCCCAGCTAGACATTTCGTAGATATTAAATAAAAAATTGGAGGGTAATAACATCACCCAAGGTGGTAATGAAGGAATACCCCGCCAGTCGTAGCAACCAATTAATGCCAGGTGTAGCTTGGTAAAAATACGAGTCCGGCTGATACCACCGTGCTCTAAGATAAACTTCCGCGCCTTTACCATCGCTGGATCTGTTTCTGAAACACCAAGCAGTTTCAATGCCATGTATGCTTCAACTGAGGTACTGAGTTCGCCTCCATCCCCGTAAAAAAGTTCCCAACCGCCGTGGTCTCGTTGTTGAGCACGCAGGTACGCTTCTACTTTGTGTAACGCTCTTGTACTGTCCGTCCCCCAAATTTTATGTAGAAGGACGACTTCGGCAGTAATCGTAACATTTGATTCTAGCTCAGCCCACCAATAACCATCCGGATATTGAAGAGAAAGAAGATAATTCTGACTGGCTGCGATCGCTTTTTGTATACGGGAAACTGTCTGTTTGTCCTGAGTTTGCATAGTTTTCCGTTTCTCCTCACAACTTCCATACACGAGTAGTCTGTAGGCAAAATTATTTTCCTACTATAAGTTGCATTGTAATGGGTTTTTTATGTGGTCAAGAATTCAAAAGAAAAGTTTTACTATCAACGAGCAGTCATCCCAACAAATTGCCAGTTTTTTATTACAATCTTGCGTGACAAGAATTGTCTCTTGAAGCATTGCTATGGCTATTGTAGTGTGTTGTATATAGAAATATGAAAATACAATGAGCATTGAAATTGGGTTGTGGCTTTCGGTTCTATCCTTAACCATTTGGATTGTACTCGTAGGTTTTTGGGGTCAGTTTTGGCGGTGCGACCAACAATTGACAGGACATGAAACAGATTTACCCATATTCCCCAGAGTATGCGTTGTTGTACCTGCAAGAAATGAAGCCGATTTACTGCCAATTTCTTTGCGATCGCTCCTTACCCAAAATTATCCTGGTTCTCTCTCCGTTGTTTTGGTAGACGACCGAAGTACAGATGGAACTGCTAGTGTTGCTTTTAACATTGCCAATGAACTTAACAAAACCGAGCAATTAAAGGTTTTGATTGCCGAGCCACTCCCTCCTGGTTGGACGGGAAAGTTATGGGCGATACATCAAGGACTTCAGTATACAGAAACGCTCAAAGAGCCACCAGATTATTTTCTCCTTAGCGATGCCGATATTAAACATCATGTTTTGAATGTCCGTTCCTTAGTTGTGAAAGCGCAACAAGAAAATTTAGAGCTTGTTTCCCTGATGGTAAAACTGAGGTGCGAGCATTTTTGGGAAAAACTACTCATTCCAGCCTTTGTCTTTTTCTTTCAAAAACTCTATCCCTTCCCTTGGGTTAACGATCCCACAAAACCAACAGCAGCAGCAGCCGGCGGATGTATCTTGATAACCCGTGAAGCTTTATACGGAATTGGCGGTATTGAGAGCATTCGTACCGCACTTATTGATGATTGTACCCTAGCTCAGGCAGTGAAGAAGAGACGAGGGGCAGGGGAGGACAAGGTAGACCAGGGGGACAAGGTAGAAAATAATCCTATCTTGTCTGCACCTAATCCCGAATCGCCAATCCCAAAAACTTCATTAAGAGGTCGAATTTGGTTGGGGCTAACTCACTCAACCCATAGCTTGCGACCTTATACATCCTTGGAAACAATTTGGAATATGGTAGCCCGAACCGCTTTTACACAGCTACATTATTCTTTAGGGATGTTAATAGTTACTATATGCGGAATGATACTTGTTTATGTAGTGCCACCTCTATGTGCCATTTCCGGAGCGATCGCCGGAAATTGGCTCGTAGCGATTGTGGGCTTATGTGGTTGGCTGCTTATGTCTTACGCCTACTTCCCCACAGTTAAATTTTATGGTTGTTCCCCTTTATTCGCATTTTGCTTAAGCGCGATCGCATCTCTGTACACACTAATGACATTAGATTCTGCGTTGCGTCATTGGCAAAAGCGTGGAGGAGCCTGGAAAGGACGAGTATATTCTCATTAGCTAATAGCTAATAGCTAATAGCTAATTGTTAATAGTTTCTCCATTAGCCATCAGCCATTAGCCATCAGCCTTAACCATTAACCATTAGCACTTATTATGACTTCTATCGCTCGTAAAAACTTACTTGAAGATGTTCCTCGCTTTCTTGTAGCGCAAGCAGGAATTATGTTTGCCGTTAGTTTAGTCACAATTCAAACAGGACTGCAATACGGCTTTGCCCGATCCTCTTCCCAGTTAATTTCTCAATCTCGTGCTGATATTTGGGTAAGTTCCAAAAATATGCAGCACATAGGGCTAACTACACCGATAAATTACGAGCAAGTGGCAAAAGCTCGTCAGGTAGCAGGTGTCTCTCAAGCTGAAGGAGTTATCATTCGCGGTGGGCTTTGGCACGAACTTGAGTCAGACAAAATAAGCGCAATCACAATGGTTGGTGCAGCACCGGGAGGAATGTTGTTTCCTACCTCTAATATTATCAATGGAAGTTTTAGCGCTCTCAAGGAACCTTATCGGTTTATCATCGACCAAACTAGCTTGAAATCCTTAAATTTACAAAAATTAGGTGAAGTAGGAGAAATTAATAATATACCTGCCAAGTTGGTTGGGTTTACCGAAGGAACTCAATCAATTGTTTTTGGGACTTTAATGTTCACCTCTTTGGAAACTGCGAACTCGTATGCTAATTACGGTTCACAGACAGCGTCTCCGAGCGGTGACACTGGTTCTTCTCCCAAAAAGATAGCATCCACAGACCCGATTAGCTTTATTTTGATTAGAGCAAAACCCGGTCAAAATATAGAACAACTCAAGCGGAAGTTGGAAGAAACTCTGCCGGATACGCGTGCTTATACTCGCGAGGCAATGGCTGAAGTGACACAAAGTTATTGGCAAGAACGATCTGGAATTGGATTTGTTCTCGGTATTGGTGCTGTGGTTGGGATTGTTGTGGGATCGGTGGTTGTGAGCCAAATTCTTTACGCTTCTGTCACAGATCATATCAAAGAGTTTGGAACGCTTAAAGCAATGGGAGCGTCTGATTGGTTTATATATAGTGTCATTATCGAGCAAGGACTGTGGATGGCAATTATAGGTTACATACCGGGTATGGCTGTTTGCCTGGGAGTAGCAGCCTGGACAGCAACGTCGCAGGGAATAGTGATTCTCATTACACCAACTTCAGCAGCTGTGGTTCTGGGTATTACAGCTTTGATGTGTGTTTGTTCGGCTATCTTTGCTATTCAAAAGGTAACTCGTGTAGATCCAGCCATTGTATTTAAAGGATAGCTTTCTTACAGTAGTTCTCCATACACACAAGAAAGTGGTATTTGCTACAAAATAGTAAGGAGTTTATGCCTGCGATTTAACGTACAAAACAATTTTTCACTAAAAAGTTGATATGTATAATATGCGAAGAATAGGAGAAAATGGCTGATTTTAAATTGAACTCTGATGAGTTAACAAATAACAGATATCATAGCTATACTTCTTCAGTAGCTGCTATTGCTGCTGAAAAAGTGGAAATGACTATTCAGTCCAAGCAGCAGAACTTTCAAATTCTTAAAGAGATTAACTGGGCAATCAAAAAAGGTGATATAGAAATTTTGATGGGACCGTCTGGTTCTGGCAAAACGACTTTACTCTCGATTTTAGCAGGGCTGCTAACACCCACATCTGGGAAGGTGTACCTCCTGGGACAAGAGATCACTAAAATGTCTAGAACTCAGCTCTCGCGCTTTAGAAGAGAGAATATTGGTTTTATTTTTCAAGATTTCAACTTATTTCCCGCACTGACAGCTATTGAAAATGTAGAAGCAGCCTTGAATGTGAAAGGATTTCGCGGAAGGCTAGCACGCAAACAAGCCCAAATTATGCTCGAACTTGTTGGATTGGGCGATAAAGCAAAGCAACTTCCTCGCGATTTGTCTGGAGGGCAAAAACAACGAGTTGCGATCGCGCGTGCTTTAACTGGTCAGCCACAGTTAATTATGGCAGATGAGCCAACAGCTGCTTTAGATTCTCATAGCGGGCATGTGGTAATGGAATTATTGCGCGGGCTGGCAAAAGAACAAGGCTGCACGGTTTTAATCGTGACTCACGATCCCCGAATTTTAGACTTAGCAGATGGAATTGCCAATATAGAAGATGGTTACCTCAAACAGTGAGGGTAAGTAAGTAAACTACCCCAACTTAGCTTGCGCTTTCAGCTGGGGTAGTTCACAGCTTGTTATGTAGTAAATGCGCGAAGCCACAATTAGAATCGTATAATCCAAGGCAGTTCTTCTATAACAGATCGTAAAGAATCAAGGTTCTTTTTACTAGCCAAAGTTTTTACTGCATTTAACAACTTCCCTTGCTTTACTGACTCATAAGCGTCGTGTACTGATACAGCAATATGTTGCATAAGGCTCGGATCTCTGTAGCAGTTAATCATGCATTTTGTGCAACCATCACGCACAAGCTTGGAGCTATCGAACTCGTAAATTGAACACATTGGCTCATGCCAGAAGTGGCAGCGCCACATCTGTAAATTCCAGTCGAGAAAGAAGAATCGGTATCCTCCAAGGCAAGGATACTTTTGATCCTCATCTCGCACAAACCGCTGCATTTCCTCTAAGGAAAGAGTTGGGTTTACTACTTGGAATTGCTTTTTCATTTGCTTAATTTTCTCGTAAGCCTGCCAAAGGCTGTCATTAGTATGTGTTACCAACCCACTATCAGAGTAACCTAGAAAAGTGGAAGAAAGTTGCGTGAGTGGGTAGGAAAAAACAACCGACCTAAAACCGAGAGACTTGAGAAAATTAGGAAGTGCGTCATAGTCTACTAGGTGACTCATTGTGACTGAAGCAGTAGCATGCATTCCTATATCTGCTAGTAGTTTGTTAGCTTCTTTAATCCTATTGCATACACCTTCTAAACCACGGTTTTTCTCGTGTGCTGACTGAGTTGCTGCATCCACAGAAATGATGAAGCTAGACAATCCAGCATCAGCAAGTTGGTTAATTTTGGTTGCCGTTAAAAGTCCGCCATTCGTCACTACCATACATTTGATACCCAACCGCGTACCATGTTCGACAAAGCGGATCAGATTTGGATTGAGTGTGGGTTCACCTCCGGTAAAAACGAGGTAGCGAATTCCTTCACGAAACAGAATATTTATGGATTCTATACCTTCTTCACAATCTACAAATTTCCATTGCTCTTTGGAAAGTGTATCTCGTGCGAAATTGCAGAACCCGCAATTGGCGTTGCAAGCATTGTTGATGGCAAAAATACAACAACCAGGTCCTCCTGTTTGAAGAACTAACTGTAAGGTATCTAATACACCCATTGGGTTTGGTGTCTTTTGAGATAAATTTTCTACAGGGTTTTGTCTGGCTGGTATCTTAAAGACTGGCTCGTTTTGAATACTCATTTAGTTCTGGGTCTTGTACTAATTGATGGTTGTTTGAGTATAAGCAGGGATACTTACTAAGAAAAGAAGCATGAATAATACAACGTTGATTTTTACAATTGTTTTAAGAAATTCTTTATATTTTCTCTATAATTGGGAAATTCAAAAAGAAGCTTTGTGGTCTGCCAATATTTGGACTTACTGTGTACTATGCATTAAGTTATTAATTATCAAGCGCATAATCAATGGTTACTACAAAATATCCTACTAAACCCACTTTCCCCACTTCACTGAAACAGTGTGTTGTAGTTAAATATACGTTTGCACTTTGCACAGAAAAATATTGAGTCTAATTAGTACCTCCCATCTCAATTAACCAGCACCCCATCTGCAATCGCAATACCCCACTACGAATATTTTAATTTTACGAGCCTCATATCTCTTAAAAGTAGGGCTTTCTGTAAGTCCTAATAATTTGCTCTGTTAGCAAACAAAGCAGTTGTCACTTCTTGCAATACTTGTAGTCCTTTTAGAGAACCAACAATCAGTCGCGTCGCCGCAATTGGTTCTCGAAGTAGTCCCATTGCTAACGGAAGTGGTTGTAAAGAACCATCAGAATTTAACGCATTGGTGAGATTCGGTATATCATAGCGTACATCATCGCTCACAACTCTCACCATACCTACAGCAATACCCAATTGACTCAGATGTTCTAGTGCAACAAATCCTTCCATATCTACAACGTTGGCATTGTACGTTTGGCCTAGATGCATTTTCTCATTAGCAGAATAGATAAGACGATCGCTTGTTAATCCAACACCCGTAAAAGCTTTTTTGGTTGCTAATTTATTTAGCAGTGTTGCTGTCAATTCTGGATGGCAGGAGAGTTGAGAAACAGAAGGAGGAAACTCTTGATTTTCTGTTTTTAAGGAAAAAATGCAACTGCGGTATACCACAATGTCACTAACATTATATTGGGCTGACAAACTTCCACATAAGCCCATTAGCAAAACTCTCGAATGTGGATGGAGGCGTACAGATTGCTGCCATGTTTTTAAATAATTTTTTAGTGCTGATGTACCCATGGGAATTGGAAAAACGGTTGGTTTCGGAACCGCAACACGTTTTAATCCTTTGCAAACAGATTTATATTCCGCTCCTTGAGGAACGAGAATGACATCAATAGAAATTTTCAAATTTTGTACCTGTCTGTATAGGGGTTAGCGGTTAGGGAAGAAGAACGACTTTTTAGAGATTAAACTATCATTCTTTTGCGTCAATATTTTCCCTAACCCATTGCCGAAATATGCGGATGAGAGCATTTTCTTTTGTTGTTTTCTTCAGATTCAAAAACCTTTCAATGTCTTGGGTTGTTAACAATGGGAAAGCAATACTGCGATCGCGTAGCTGGTATTTTCTATTTTCTAGAATGCATATGGTTAATGATTGACCATCAGATCGCCAAACTTCAGGTACCCCTAGATCTAAGTAGATATCGAGTCGGTTAATGGAACTACTTGTAATATCAACTTCGATGGCAAGATCTGGAGGTGGGTCTTGCGTCAGATCGATTTGCTCTTTGTCCCAAACTGCTGGTTCGTTTTGGATATGATAACATTGGTCGGGTTCAAGCCCTTTTCCTAAATCTTCGCGAGCGCACGTCCTAGACCCTAAACTACGGATTTCAATTTCTAGTTCTTCTGTAAGGGCTTCAACTAAACGTCCCAGTAGTTTTTTATAAGTTTCATGGGGGTCTAATGGCATTCTAATCTCTAGTAAACCGCAATCGTAGGTGAGACGAATTGCTGGCTGCTGCTCAAAGTCCTTAACTAGAGATTGATACGTTTGCCAGCTAATATTTTTCAGTAATACCTTATCAGGACTCTGAATGAGCGTTGCAGCCATAGGTATGAGGTTAGCGAATAAGCGGTATCCTTGTATCTACCTTACCAGAAGAAAGGCAAATGGCAGATGGTAGAAGGAAAGGTTTCACTTTCTAAACGAAGGTAAGTCAAAAAAAGATTGAGGATAAAGGATGAAAAATAGGATGATACATCAATCTGTCTCAATTTACTGCTGTAGTTGCCTTCATACTTTATACTTCATACTTTAAAAGAGGATTTTTATCTGATGACAAAGCGAGCATTTGTAACTGGTGGATCGGGCTTTGTTGGAGCCAATTTAGTTAGGTTGCTACTTGAAGAGGGCTATAATGTCAAAGCACTTGTGCGATCGAACAGCAATTTAGATAATTTAAAAAACTTAGATGTAGAAATTGTTCGAGGCGATCTGAACGAGCCGGAATTGCACGGCAAAATTCGAGGTTGTCAAGTTCTTTTCCATGTTGCTGCTCATTATTCGTTGTGGCAATCTGACAAAGATACACTATACCAAAATAATGTCCTGGGAACTCGTAATATTTTAGCGGCTGCTCGTACTGCAGGTATTGAACGAACAGTATACACCAGTTCTGTTGCAGCTATTGGTGTCGATAAATCGGGAAAAATTGTGGATGAAACTCATCAAAGTCCTCTTGAGGAACTTATTGGCTACTACAAAAAGTCTAAGTATCTTGCCGAGCAAGAAGCTCATCTTGCCGTGCGTTCCGGTCAAGATATTGTCATAGTGAATCCTAGTAGTCCTATTGGTCCGATGGATATAAAACCGACTCCCACTGGTGATATAATTTTACGCTTTCTCCGACGACAAATGTCTGCCTACCTGAATACAGGTTTGAATTTTATTGATGTGCGCGATGTCGCAAAGGGGCATATCTTAGCTTTGGAAAAAGGAAAAACAGGCGATCGCTATATTCTAGGTCACCAAAACCTGTCTTTCAAAATCCTATTAGAACAGCTTGCCGAAATTACAGGTATACCCGCTCCTCACATCTCCATCCCCTATTGGATACCATTGAGCGTTGCTTGGGTAGACGAAAAAATGCTTGCTCCTTTGGGCAAAACTCCCTCCGTTCCTTTAGATGGGGTTCGCATGGCACGTCAAACAATGTACTACGACGCTTCAAAAGCGGTGAGAGAACTGGGGTTGCCCCAGTCTCCTATTATAAAGGCTTTACAAGATGCCGTAAATTGGTTTGTAGCTCAGAAATACATTGATGTAGCATAAAAATAGTAACTTTTTACTGGCTTTTTATCGGTAAATGCAAAAGAACCGCTCAAAGTTATAGCCGCTCTCGGTTTGTTTGTTCAACGTAAACTGTTTTTCGCTTGAGTGCGTGTCATGGTGTAGAGGAGAATTATGGGAATTCATTTACAACAAGCAATGGAAATAGGTAAGTACTTGGTGACTCAACGTCTGTTGGGACGCAAGCGCTTTCCTTTGGTGCTCATGTTAGAACCCCTATTCCGGTGTAATTTAGCTTGTTCTGGTTGTGGCAAAATACAGCATCCCAAAGAGATTCTAAAGCAGCATTTATCTCCTGAAGAATGCTTTGCCGCAGTGGAAGAGTGCGGTGCGCCAGTTGTCGCTATTCCTGGAGGAGAACCCCTGCTTCATCCTCAAATTGATGAAATTGTACGGGGATTGGTAGAACGCAAAAAGTTTATTTACCTCTGTACCAACGGCTTACTCTTGGAAAAGAGCTTGGATAAGTTCCAGCCTTCCCCTTACCTATCTTTTAACGTGCATCTAGATGGAATGAGGGAATTACACGACAAATGTGTAGACCGCAAAGGAGTGTTTGATATTGCAGTTCAAGCAATTCGTGCTGCAAAAGCAAAGGGATTTCGTGTTGTTACAAACACGACTGTTTTTCAAGATACAAATGCTAAAGACATACAGGAACTCTTTGATTTTCTTACCACGTTAGGTACTGATGGCATAACAATTTCTCCAGGCTACAGCTACGAGTGGGCACCCGACCAAGACCATTTTCTCAAGCGCGAGCAAACTCGTTCGCTGTTCCGAGAAATTCTAACCCCTTATAAGACAGGTCGAAAAAACTGGAACTTTAATCACAATCCCCTATTTTTAGACTTTCTGATTGGTGAGAAAGACTATGACTGTACCCCTTGGGGTAGCCCCAGCTACAGCGTTCTTGGTTGGCAAAAGCCTTGCTACCTTCTCAACGAAGGTCACTATAAGACGTTCCAAGAACTGTTAGACAAAACTGATTGGAACCAATACGGTCGTAACAATGGGAATCCCAAATGTGCGGATTGCATGGTTCATTGTGGTTATGAACCAACTGCTGCGATGGATGCCATGCAACCCAATAATATTGGACGTTCTGTCAAAGCTCTCTTAGGAATTAGTTAGTACTTAGTTGTTAGTAGGAATCACAACTAACCACTAACCAACAACCCTACTGGTTCGCAGTCCCCGGTCTCACCACTAACCACTAACCGGTAACTACTAACCATTCAACATGATGGCTCTTTTTGAAATCGTGTTTCTGATACTGATAGGTGGCTCAATTCTTTTTTACCTAGTCTGTGCTTTATGCACCTATCAGTTTTTTTCATCTGACGGATCTAGCCAGGAAAAAACTGGGAGCGCTCAACATACACCAGTTTCTATCTTGGTCTCTATCCGAGGTCTAGATGAAGGGGCATGGGAAAATTGGACTTCCTTATGCACTCAAAATCATCCAACTTATGAAGTTCTTTTTGGTGTTACTGATATCAATGACTCTGCTGTTCCTATGTTGGAAAAGCTTGCTGCCGCTTTTCCCAACCGAGTGAAGCTCTTTGTAGGTTTAAAGCCTCGTGGTGTCAATCTCAAGGATAGTAATTTAAGTTATCTCCTAGAACAATGTCAGCACGAACTGATTATCTTTGCTGACGGTGATATTAAGGTCAATCAAGACTACATCCAAACTGTCACCACTCCTTTAATAACTGGGAAAGCTAATGTTGTCACCTGTGCCTACATAGGCTATGAACCCCAATTTTTAGGAGCAGCTTTAGCTTCTCTTGGTCGCTGTACGGACTTTATTCCCAGTCTCTTAATTGCTCGTATTCTTGATGGCAGTCTTCAGTTAGCTGTAGGAGTTACCATTGCGACACATAAAGCAACTCTCGCTAGCTTTGGAGGATTGCAATTAAACCGCATAGGTTCGGATTACAACTTAGGTAAGAGAGCAGCATTAGCAGGCTACAAAGTTGAACTATCCCACTATGTTCTTGGATGGGACACTGGGAATGAAAGTATCAAGCAATTGTATGACCGGGAATTGCGTTGGGCGAGAACAATTCGTTTCAATCGCGGTTTTGTGTATTACTCTATGGCATTCTGTTACGGTACTGTTTATTGCATTCCTCTACTGCTACTATCTCACTTTTCCGATTGGGCGATCGCTCTTTGCCTGACAACAGTAATCATCCGCTACTTACAAGTGCTGGTGTCCGTATTCAGTATGAAATGCCCCAAACTCCTGCTTTGGCTTTGGATTGTACCGTTACGAGATGCACTTAGTTTTATTATCTGGGCTATAGGCGGCTTTGGAAAAAGCGTTTATTGGCGCGGAAGAAAACTCCGAATTGAAGGTGACGGTTTAATTGCTAATGGCTAATGGCTAATGGCTAATGGCTAATGGCTAGAAATTAGCCATTAACTATTAGCTATGCCGAAAACGAGCCACAATATAACCTATAAAAATGAGAACCACTGCCGTTATAGCAATTGGGAGTGCAAGGGGTAGGTAAATTATGTGAAGCGGGTTGTGAGATAACATTTTCCCGATTCTGTCAAAAAAGACTTGTAATTTTCCTTGAAGTCCAGAGAGAGATTCTTGGTAGTTGCCTTGAGACTTACTCTGGGCTAACAAATTTTCCTGCCAGTAATAATCGTGACCGATAAGTAGAAAACGTTGGAAAAAATGAGATAAACCATTTGGGGGTGCGTGGCTTGCCCTAGCTAGTGGCTGTCGCCAAATAGAATAACCATTAGAACGTATATTTTGAGCATGAATGACGCAGTTTCCTCGATAAAGTGGAAGCTCAAGAGGGATCGGATATTTTAGAAGAAAATCCCGTCGAAAAGCTACGTTATTTAGGAAATACTGGGAAGTTTTTGTTAAGTCTTTCTGCCCGGAGTACTGAGGAAAGATGTAGGTTAAAGCCATTGCTGTTCCGTATGGTCCCCAACCGCGTACTGTCGTTTCTCCCGCTACAACTTGAATATTATTATCTTGAGTGAACGGGGTAAGGATGTTTCTTAACCAGTTTTTCTCATAAATACAATCTGAATCGCAGTAGACAACTACATCTCCTGTCGCGAGTGATGCACCCAACATTTTTGCTTTGTAATAGCTAGTCTCCAACGGTGCTTGATGAACTGTAATCCAAGGATACTTTTCTTGCATTTGCTTGAGTTTTGCAGGAGGAATATCGCTGCTATCGATCAGCAAAACTTCATTACTATGAGTAGGAGAGATGTCTTGATTTATAAGAGAAGTTAAAGAATAACAAAAATCTTTGATACTGGAATTTGCTAAGTTTTCCGTTTCTAAAACTATGGAAAAACTTGGTAACTCTCTGACAGACAATGCTTCTGCTTGTCCCATTTGTTGACCTTAACAAAAGCGACTATGTGATTGTTAATCTAGCAAAAGCAATTTAGTTTTTTTATAACTTTAGATACTTCAAAAAAAAATCTTTATGTTTATTTCTATTAATATATAGCAGTCCTAAATGATTTACCAACACCTCTTCCTTGTCCTGGTTGTCTCCCTTGTTTAGATCTCAAATAGGGCTGCTATTTGAACAAAGCCGAGAGAAATTCCCACCCTCTTTTTAGAAGAGGGCAAATTTTTAGACTTCAATCGAAACTCGTTGACGTATTTTCTGCGAGTAAAAGGAAGCAGATTCGTCTCCTTGACCGCACTCTTGTGCAAACTTAATGAGATGGTGTCCTACAAGCCCAACATGAATTAAGCTTTCTATTTTGCCTGCTTTTAATGCTGGTTTTGCCATTTTCCAAAAGGTTGTACGATAGTTACCAAAGACACCTACTCTAAGTATGATATTGAATAAGATTGTCAAACCTTTTTTGATATTTTTCCAAGAAGTACGAGATGGGCTATTGGGAACCTTGATGCGATTCGGATAGGTATGCACCATATTGTAGGCAAATCTCTGATACAAAAACTCTGGTTCGTATGCATCTGTAATGCAACGCCTCCACATATTAATGACTTGTTCGTAAGGCATTAAAAACTCAATATTTGACTCTCGTTTTTCCTCAAACACAAGTCGCCCTTCTTGTTCTAATCTCCGCCACAATGGAGTTTTGGGTAATGCATAAAGTAGGTTAATTGTCAGCATGGGAATTTGGGACAACCTAATAAATTCCAAAATTCTGTCAGGCGTGTCTGGTGTATCTGTATCAAATCCTATAATGATTCCCGACACAACTTCCATGCCATAACTGTTCAAAACTTTAATCGCTTCCAAGATTGGCATACTGAGGTTTTGTGTTTTGGAAATGGCTTGGAGAGCATCTGTTTCTGGTGTTTCAATACCGCAGAAAACCGTACAAAAATAAGCTTCACGCATCATTTCCAACAATTTGGGGCTTTGTGCCAAATTAAGTGTTGCTTCACAAGCAAATTGAATTGGATATCCATTGCGCTTTTGCCAATCAATAAGGTGAGGAAGCAATTTCATGGCAGCACGGCGATCGCCTACAAAGTTGTCATCGACAAAGTACACTGCGCCTGGATTACCGGATTCGAGCATGGCATCTAGTTCAGCAAGAACTTGCTCTGGTTCCTTGAGACGGGGATTGCGTCCGTAAAGTTCGGGGATATCACAAAATTCACAACGGTAGGGACAACCACTGGAAAATTGAACGTTCGCAAGAAAATAATGTTTGAGATTAACCAGGTGATAGGCTGGAATGGGAAATTGGTTCAGGGGTAGCCGTTCTTTGGTTTCAAAGCGAATTTGCTTTTCGGGACGTGTCGTGTGTGTATCCAAATATTCAATCATTTGGTCAGTCGCATCCCCTAGTTCTCCTAAATGTAAAATATCGCAATTAGGATAATATTCCGGACAACCGGAAACAGAAGGACCTCCCACAACTGTTATTTTGCCTTCCTTATGGGCAATTTCATTAATTTGATTAATTTGCGAACGTTGAATGTGCATTCCACTCACAATGACCGCATCAGCCCATCGGTAATCTGACTTTTTTGCCGCTCGCACGTTTTCATCAACAAACCGAACTTCCCATTGTTTGGGTAAGTAAGCGGCTACAACTAAAATCCCTTGTGGTGGCATAAAAGCTTTAACACGAGTTATCAAGGGGTAAGCATGATGGAAAGTTCCGAATGACCGGCTGTATTTGGGAAAAATGCAAAGGATGCGTCGGTGATGGCGTGGAATGTAGGGGGTGTTTGAAGTCGGATTCTCAGCAAAAGGCTTTTCTAGAAGCATTGTAGTTCTTGCAATAACGAGTTCGACTGTTTGCTTTTTTATTAAAATGTACCTGATGGCGTGCAAATGCTTCTGAAAAAAAATTTAAGATTTCTTTTGTTTGATTTTTTGCAGTCAAGATGCCTCAATTTTGTAAAGAATTAGACGTCAGCGGTATGAGTTTGCCGCCTCTTGTCAACTTCAATTTTCGACCACGCCACTCGAAAGTATTGCCAACAAAGCCATAGCACCACAGCGCAAAGCTGATAAGATCCCGTAAAGGCACCAAGAACAAAAATTTTCTAGCAACCGGATCTTTAAGGCTTCTGACCCCAACAACCCATGCCATCATTAATCTCGTCGTCAACACGATCCCTAGTATCACCCAACTGAAAATTGACCCAAATGTTGCGATCGAGAGTAATAAACTGCTAGCTATACCGTAGGTAGACATCAGACCGAGATAGCCCCAAGGACGAGAGACTCGCGTACAGCAATTCCAACGGATTTGACGCTGGATTAAATCAATAAAGTTTTCTGTAGCGATCGCATGGTCAATAATATAGTTGGACAGCACCACCGTGTAGCCTGCTCGGGCACTTAGGTAACCTAGTTGGAAATCATCCGCTAGATAATCAGCTATTGCCTGAAATCCTCCAATTTCCTCAAGAACGTTTGTCCGGATCGCAATTGTGGGACCTAAAGCAAAATTCATGCCCTCTATATATCTCGCAACTAAAACACCAGCAAGGTATTCAGTAGATATTCCAATGGCTTCAAAGATTGCCACCCAACCTCTAACTTGCGGACGGTACAAACAAGTCACAACCCCAACGCTAGAATCGCTCATTGGTTGAATAACTTGCTTTAAATAATCTGGTCTGACTTGAACATCACTATCTGCAAGTACTAAGAATGAATACTTGGATTCAGCTTGTGCGTTAGCTAGGTTGCTCACCTTATGATTCGTACCTATTGTGCGATCGCCGATTGCGAGACGAATGTCGAGATCTGGAAAGTCTTTGATGATTGTGTTTACTACTGCTATGCAAGGGTCGCGTTCATCGCGCACGCTAAAGATAATTTGATATTCTGGGTAGTCTTGTTTGCAGAAAGAGGCAAAGTTTTCGTAGGTATTAATGTCAAGACCGCAAATTGGTTTCAGGATAGTAACGGGCGGGTGGAAGTCGCAATCTGTATGCGTCGGGCGGGAAAAGAACTGAATTGCTGCATAAATGGCATAGCAGTTATACCAAATTGCTGAAAAACATAGCATCACAAGCAGAAATTGGTACAGATTTAGCATGAATATTGTTTACGGAGTTTTTGTTTGCATACTTGGCAAGATGTTCTTAAGTATACAGTTACAAGGTACTTGAAGAATCCTTTTTTTCTGGTGCTGGCAGTCGGTCGATCCAGTCTTCGATCAACTGTGTCATTGTTTTTTCTTTAGACTCAGCATACAGCTTAAGTTTCTTGTATCGACGCTCCGACAATCTAAACCGCAATGACTTTTCTTTCATATTTGTGTACACATTGTTCTACAAATATGGGAATATAATAACAACCCAACTGCTCAAAGGGTGAGTGCAATTTGTGTTCGTTCGCTGCTGTCTACCTTCATGCGTTTGATTTCGTTTCTTCTGAGTTCTTCATGGAAAATAGTGACTCTTGCTATTGTCACTGGATTTCTAAGTGGTGGTAGTAATGCTAGCCTCATTGCTTTAATTAGCAGTGCAGCAAGTAATAGCGCCAATTCACGCCTTGCGATCGCGATTTGGGGTTTTGCAGGGCTAACTCTAGTTGCACTCATAACTAGTGTTATTTCCCAAATGTTGCTGATTCGTATCTCTCAAAATGCAATTTTTCAATTACGGTTGCGTTTGAGCAACCAGATATTAGCTTCGGAATTGAGTCATTTGGAACAGCTTGGAAATCCTCGTATTCTGGCAACTTTGACAGAGGATGTCCAGACAGTCGCTCATGCGGTTCACGTGATGCCACATTTGTGCATTGATATTGCCATTGTTATAGGTTGTTTAACATATGTAACATGGCTTTCTTGGCTGGTTTTTCTTATGGTTTTAGGCGTAGCAGTTGTAGCAATTGGGAGTTGTCAGTGGCTCTTAAATCAAGGCAAAAAATACCTTTCTCTTGCTCGTGAAGACCAAGATATACTCTTTAAGCATTTCCGTACTATTACAGAAGGAGTTAAAGAGCTTAAGCTCAATTACAAGCGCCGTCAAGCCTTTCTTGCAAAAGATTTACAACCAACAGCAACTACCTTTAGCAGCCATAATATTAAAGGTCTTTCATTTTACTCATTTACAACTAGTTGGGGAAGGTTAATATTCTTTTTTGCAATTGGTTTTGTCATTTTTTCACTTCCTAATATACTTATTATTAATCCCCAAACACTTGCTGGCTTTATCTTAACTTTCACATATTTAATGTTGCCCATGAACAACATTGTGGAAAATATTCCTATTATTACTAGAGCTAGCATTGCATTAGATAAGATAGAATCATTGGGTTTGTCTTTAGAAAGCAAAGCTGAGAGATCCATAGAACCGCCTGAAGCTCAAACTTTGTGGAGGGACTTGCAGCTTTTGGATGTGACTCATAATTACAAAACGCACAAAGAAGATAGCTCTTTTGGTATCGGTCCAATTAACTTAACTTTTGTTCCGCATCAACTCGTATTTATTGTTGGGGGAAATGGCAGCGGTAAATCTACTCTCGCTAAAATAATTGTAGGTCTTTACACACCGGAATCTGGAAAAATTTTATTTGATGGAAAGACTATTAACGAGGAGAATCGAGAATGGTATCGCCAGCATTTTTCTGTAGTATTTTCTGATTTTTATTTGTTTGATGAGCTTTTGGGATTAGATAATCTTGCTTTAGAAACTAAATCAAAAGAGTACTTAAAATTACTTCGATTGGATCGTAAGGTAACAATAGAAAATGGAAAACTTTCTACCACAAACCTTTCCCAAGGTCAGCGGAAGCGGCTGGCATTACTCACTGCATATTTAGAGGATCGACCAATTTATTTGTTTGATGAGTGGGCAGCAGATCAAGATCCAGTTTTTAAAGAAGTTTTCTATACTGAACTGCTGCCAAGGCTGAGAGATAGAGGCAAAACAGTCATTGCCATTACTCATGACGATCGCTATTTCCATGTTGCCGATCGCATTATAAAACTCGATTACGGTCAAATAGAATTTGACAAATAATGAGGTTGTTAGTTGTTAGTTGATGGGAGCATCCCAATGAGGGAAAAAACGCCAACGATTGGAAATCACAACTACACAAACAAAGCCTGCATAGGTAGGCTTTGTTTGTGTAGCCCTAGAATTCTATTCTGAGGGCAATGTGTCAAATTGGGGTACTCTTTAGTTGATGGTTGGGTAAACTTTACCAACCAAAAATAACTAACTACTAACTCTCTTTAACTTTAGAAAATCGAGTAGTTTGGTCTTTCCGTTTTTCAGGCATAAGCTTGATAACATGGAGAGCAATTTTGGCAAGTGTGGGTAACAATTGGGGTTGGAGTAGACGTTGGTCAAAAGCACTCATCCTTTTAGTATTTTCCTCAAGACAAGTCGATAAAAATAGCTCTGGAGTTAAATTATCCATAAAATTTACAGCCCCAGTAGCTGTAAAACTTTGATTCCGCTCTTCATCAGAGCCTTTAAATGCTGATATTTTCTCCTTTAGTGCTCTTTGATAATGCCAGAGAGCAAGAACTCCGCGCAACCAATTGGCTTTCTTACCTTCCTGAATTTGTAGATAAGTAACCCAATTCACAAAGAACATAATGTGACGGGCTTCTTCATTAAGAATTGGATCGAATATATGGAAGAAGGCTTCTGGCATATAACCAGCTTTACGAGCAATTCCAAACATTCCGAAGGCTAAGAAAGAGTCGAGGCATTCTCCAAAACCAAAGTCAATAAAAGCCGTTTTGATATTGTTAGGAATTCCAGGTTCGGAAGATTGAGAAATTGGAATATTATAATGCTCTATGAGAAATTTAATCAGTCGGAAATGGCGAGTTTCCTCCATACCTTGAAGAGCAATTGCCTCGCGCAATAATGGGTCACCAATCGTCTGTGCAAAAGTGTGAACCATTGCTCCTGCTTTCTGTTCTGTGCTGAGAGCTTCCTTCCAGAAAGGAATACCGTGCAAGCGATCGAGGGTGACACTATCCACAGTTGGCCAGGAGAGTTGCTCTGGCTCAAAGTTAATGTGACTTTCAATAAAGCTACGGCAGAAAAGCTCTTTGTGATTTTCACTTCCGAGTTTCATTTGCGAGTACCTCAGTTGTCTGTTATTGATTGTTCTTCCATTAACAACTAACCACCAACCACTGATGGTGTTTTAGTAGCTGCTTGGGTGCGACGGTCTTTAAGATAAGAGAAGAACTCGCGTCCTTCACGCAGGCGACGTACTAACATTTGAGGATTGGTTAGCATTTCACCCACAATTGGGATGATGGCTTTGGGTCGAAAATAAAAACGACGGTACATTTGTTCTACTGCATCTTCAATCTCAGCACTCGAGAGGTTTGGATATTGCAGTGTAGACATTTGAATTCCAGAGTTTGCCACTAGGGAAGTGTCACTAAACCAACCGTTAGTCTGAGCTTGTCGATAGAGTTCAGTACCCGGATAGGGGGCGGCGATAGAAACTTGGATGGTATGAGGGCTCATCTCGCAAGCAAAGCGAATGGTTTCCTCAATTGTCTCGCGGGTTTCGTTTGGTAAGCCAATGATAAACGTTCCGTGTACGGTGATGCCGAGTTTGTGGCAGTTCTCCATGAACTTTCGCGCCACTTCTAACTTAATGCCTTTCTTAATGCCATCTAGAATTTGTTGATTACCCGATTCAAAGCCTACTAATAACAGCCGCAAACCGTTATTACGTAGCTGTTTGAGAGTCTCGTAGTCTAGATTTGCACGGGCATTGCAGCTCCAAGTCAGCTTTAATCGTTTCAAATGTTCGCTGATGGCGATCGCTCTATGCTTGTCAATGGTGAAGGTGTCATCATCGAACATATATTCTTGCACCCGATCGCCAAAAATAGCTTTAGCTTCTTCCATTTCTCGCCCAACTGCGTCTGGGCTTTTGCTACGGTACTGATGTCCGCCAATAGTTTGAGGCCAAAGACAGAAGGTGCATTTAGCAGGGCAACCTCGTCCTGTATAAAATGAAATATATGGGTGCAGTAAATATCCTATGAAGTATTTTGTAATATCCAAGTCCCGCCCGTAAATTGGTAGTACGCTCGGCATAGCGTCCCAATCGTGAATCAGTTCGCGCTCGGGATTGTGATGGATGCTACCGTTGCGATCGCGGTAGCTGAGACCTTGGATTCGATCCCAATCCTTCCCCTCGGCTAAATCCTTACAAGTGTAGTCAAATTCATTGCGACAAACAAAGTCAATGACTGGATTCTCTCTAAGGGTTTCATCTGGTAAAACTGCCGTGTGTGCTCCAACAAAACCAATTTGCACATCAGGGCATTGTTGCTTAATTGCTAACGCACATTTTATATCATTTGTCAATGATGGAGTACTTGTGTGCATAATTACCAATTCATACTCTTTAGCAATTTGCAGCACATCTTCCACAGTTTGATTGTGTGGAGGCGCATCTACAAGCTTGCTTCGAGGAATCAAGGCTGCAGGCTGAGCTAACCACGTAGGATACCAAAAAGAAGTTATTTCACGTTTGGCTTGGTATCGGGAACCCGCACCGCCATCAAATCCATCAAAGGAAGGAGGATTGAGTAGCAACGTCTTCAGCATAAGTTTTTGTTTTGAAAGTAGGGAGTGGGAAGTAGGAATTAATCTCCAATTGCTTTTTTATCCTTTGCCTATTGACTCATAAAAATACTGTGTTTGTATAGAAGAGTTCTTTAAAAATAGGATTAGGGTTAGTGCCATCCAAAGTCAAGGTATGTTAGTCAAGATATGAAAATATTGAACTATGTCTTAAATTAAAGGTGCTGTGAGTGTGAGTAAGTGTGAGGAGCAATTTTGAGCAACAGTAAAGCGGTACAGATCCCAAAATTTATTCCAGTATGGGGATTGTCTTGTCACTGTTTTTGTGGTGTGTGAGGATGAAAGTTCTCTTTGGGAAGTATGTGTCAGGAATGTGACAAAAAGACCAAGTTTTTTAGGTGCTCATGTTACTTAATTGATTTATGAGTGCAATAACATCACTCCGGCTCAATTTTTGTTTGCCATTGACAAGAGCTTCAAGAGTGCCATAAGCCAAAGTTAGTGGAATCTGGCAGAAGTCCATGGCTGGTCCTAGGGGAAGAGAACTGATATAAGCATCTGCCATGGCCAAATTGCGACGGGCGTACTGATGCATTTTCTCCTCAGACCAACCCTGCGGATAGAAATCTACCCCACGAGATAAATCTTCTCTGTGGTTGCGGAGGATATTAACCGCCTGCAAGCCCCGACCAAATCCAATAGCGTGGGTACGGTTTGTCTGTGTTCCATCATACCAAGCCCACAAATCGGAAAGCATTAAGCCAACTGCACCAGCAACTCCAAACGTATAGCGATCTAAGTCCGATTCATTATCGATCTTCCAATTACGTTCTGCCCAGTATGCCATTCTATCTGCCATAGCAGCCGTAGCATCCCAAATCCGAGGTGCAATTGTTGCAGGAGCCAGTATTGCCCATTCTCGAATCCGAAGGGAGACCTCTGGTAGTATATCTTCATGAGTGCTGAATCCTTTGTGAAAGGCATCAACGGGAAAACCATCTACCCCTGCTTGTAATGTCAAGCTAATTGCTCGCAACAAATTTGCCTTGGTAGAGTTATCTAGTTCTGCGTGGTCTTCAATTTCATCAATGGCTCGCAAACACAAGTAAGCTGATGCTACGGCTTCTTGCAAACCAACTGGTAAACGAACTATTGGGATATAAAACGTCCGGCTCGTTTCTCTAAGGATATTTAAGGCGTCTCCATACAAGTCCATATGATGCAACTCCATTGAGTATTGTTAGCTTGCTTAATATTGTTGGTTAAAAAGTAACTACCCAAATCAAAAAGTTGGGATTGCTGAAATCTCTGTGCTCGTTTACCTGACAACTCTCATTCTTCATGAGTTATTGGTAATAGAGCAAACCCAATCCAGCAGTCACCAACTTCTGACTCCAAGGACAGATACCGAGCAGTTATTTTCTTCATAAGAAGATTAAAATCATTTGCCAAACATGGCATCGGTTTCCACCTGTTGGACTTGTTAGCTATAGCTCATCTTTAATTTTTGGCATTCACCTCTAATATGAACGCTCACCGTGCTATGTATTACCCAAGCTGTACGGCTCATCTTTTGCAAGCTAGTCTCCTCTATGTGCAACGGCAAACGGTTATACACCTGCATTGATTTCAAATAACGACGATAATGGAGGGTTTGAAAGTTCCCAACCACCCCCTGCTTGCGACTAAGACACTAAAAGCTCTTAATCCCTTTACTCACAAAACTGTGTTTGAGGGTCTTTTCTTGTCTGTAGATCGAGCAGGGCATAGTTGGCAAAATATTAAGTTATATAACACATATATCACTTCCCAACCTAGAAAAGCTGAATGCTTGTTATGTCTTTGGTTTAAAGAAATGATGAAGCAGGACATGGGAACTGTATATTGATTTTTTCAATATTTTGGTCTTCAATCCCTACTTTTATAAGACCTTTACACGATAAGCTAATAATTGTGAACTTATAATACAATATATAAATAATGGCTAAAAAGCAAAAATTTCCTTACCTAGTTGGTTCCAAATGGACTTCTCGAACAAAAATCGATGGCTGGCGACACTTCCAAGTTGTGAATCGCAAAAACCAAGGGAAGTGGGTCTACGCTGAGATGGTCGCTTCTTGCGATCCCAAAGTCCGCTTTTGGATGAATGCCAAGTTATTACAAGACACCTCACAATGGCAATCGGGTTGGCAATCTCTACAAGAAATGCAGGTTATGGAAGGTGCTTCTTAAACTTTGTTCTAATGAGTGCTGTCGTTTAAGTCAATTTTTAAATTGTAACTATTATTTACACTATTAAAGGCGATCGCTAACGCATTCCAGTTAGATCCCCGACAACTTCTGAAGATACAGCTTGCGATTGGGGGTAAGACCTCCTGAATCTATCTAGTGGCTCTAGCTGAAAATCAAGCCAGCGCAGTTCTCAACGTCTCATCTCTAGTTACTCCTTTTGCGCCCGAAGATTAGCTGTTGAGGTAGCACCTGGCGTAGAGGAGAGGGGATTAGAAATTACATGGGTAATTTTACACAGAGCAGCGAGTCAGCTAAGGAAGTTGAGCCTTGAGGAAGGTCTTCCCAGACGGAGTTTGGGAACGAGAGATAAGAAAGAGTCTCATGAGGGTTACTACCTCTTATTCAAGGGTCAGAATCCTTAAACTCAGGTACATTCTGTTTTGTTTTTTGTAACCTTTTTTATAAAAAATATATTTAAACTATTAATAAAATCAATTTTAAAGCTAAAAACTGCTTCCGTACTTCTAATAAAGAAAAAATCATTTGATTAAAGCTCCATAAGCCTTATAGATGCGTATTTCAATTTAACAACCCCTTTCTTTTCCAAGTCATTTGCACAATAATGGCATTCACATACCTTACAAATCGCCTCCTGGTCTAGGTGAAGGCAAGTGTTTAAGCCAAAAGTTTGACAAAAAACGATAAGAGGCAACAACAGTGAAACTAGCAGTTTATGGAAAAGGTGGTATCGGTAAATCCACCACAAGCTGTAACATATCCGTCGCCCTAGCCAAGCGCGGCAAAAAAGTGCTGCAAATTGGTTGCGACCCAAAACACGACAGCACCTTCACCCTCACTGGGTTCTTAATTCCAACAATCATTGATACTCTTCAAGAGAAAGATTATCACTACGAAGATGTTTGGCCCGAAGACGTTATTTATAAGGGTTACGGTGGAGTAGATTGTGTTGAAGCTGGTGGACCACCAGCAGGTGCGGGATGTGGCGGTTACGTAGTAGGCGAAACCGTAAAATTACTGAAGGAACTTAACGCCTTTGATGAGTACGATGTTATATTGTTTGACGTTCTCGGTGACGTAGTCTGTGGGGGTTTTGCAGCACCCTTAAACTATGCTGACTACTGCATGATTGTGACCGACAACGGCTTCGATGCTTTGTTTGCGGCTAATCGCATTGCTGCTTCAGTTAGGGAAAAAGCCCGGACTCACCCACTGCGTCTGGCTGGATTAATTGGTAATCGCACCTCCAAGCGCGATTTGATTGACAAATACATCGAAGCAGTTCCCATGCCAGTTTTAGAAGTATTGCCTTTAATTGAAGATATTAGAGTTTCTCGTGTGAAGGGCAAGACTTTGTTTGAGATGGCAGAAATTGACCCATCTCTCAACTACGTCTGTGATTATTATCTCAATATTGCAGATCAAATTTTGGCGTCCCCCGAAGGTGTAGTACCTAATGACGCTCAAGACCGGGAATTATTTACTTTGTTGTCTGATTTTTATTTAAATCCGGGTAAACCACAGGTTCCTAACTCAGAAGAAGAATTAGACTTGATGATTGTATAAATCATTAAAGTTCCAAGATGGGGGACAATATGGCTTTTTTTCATAGTTTTACGGACTCTCTCAAGCAAAAGTGGTTACAATTTTTTCAAATTAACCGGGATTGGATTACTCTCCATATGGAGGTAGAGTCAGTTTACACCCCTGATGGTGGTAAGCGACCCCCTTCTTACCTCATCTTGGGAGTAGCTAACGCGCTAGAACCAAAATTAGCGCAGTTAATGCTACCCTTTTCTAGACTGAATCCTGATGCTGACACCTTAATTGAGGTGCTCGATTTAAATTTCGACCCAGATATTGCTCTCGGTAACCGTATTATCCCCAGAGTTGAGACACAAACAAGTGGTGAAGACCTAGCTTCTGATGAGGAGACATCTAACCACTCGCACTTAAACGGCTTTGCAGTAGCAGCGGTTGATTTAGATACTGATGGGGAAACTCTCATGGTTGTGAACACAACTATAGAGGATGTGAAACGAGCCGATGAGGTACAAGAAGTTTTAAACGGATTCGGATACGATTCCTTTCATAACAATGAAGATAATGAGTTAAACAGCACATCTGCAGCAGATGTAGTTGATGATTTTGGCGATATATCCTTTGATGAGTTGAAAGGTGAGGACAGCACCAATTTTGAAAAGGCAACAGAATCTACTACTAATGGTAATGGTGAGTTTTCTGAAGTCTTATCAGATATCTGGGGCGATGAATCCGCAGCAAACAAGGATAAAGAAGACACGGATAACGATATGTTTTTAGGGGAAGACCTATCATCTAGCGATCTGGATGATTCAGAAATTGCTAGTCTCTTCCCCAATAATTAATCTTGGCTAATGGCTAATGGTTAATAGCTAATGGCTAATAGCTAATAGCTAATGGCTAATGGCTAATGGCTAATGGTAAGAACACAATTAGCAACGAACAATTAGCAATTAGCTATCTAAAAAATTTAGGGGAGAAAACACCAAAATGACAGTTGCTCAACCAGAAGCTTTAACTTTTGAGTGCGAAACCGGAAACTATCATACTTTTTGCCCGATTAGCTGCGTAGCTTGGCTTTACCAAAAAATTGAAGATAGCTTCTTTTTGGTGATAGGTACAAAAACTTGTGGCTACTTCCTGCAAAATGCAATGGGAGTCATGATTTTTGCAGAACCCCGCTATGCAATGGCAGAGTTAGAAGAAGGCGATATTTCTGCCCAGCTGAATGATTATGAAGAGTTAAAGCGGTTGTGTTTGCAAATTAAGCGCGATCGCAATCCCAGCGTAATAGTTTGGATAGGCACGTGTACGACAGAAATTATCAAAATGGATTTGGAAGGCTTGGCACCCAAGCTAGAATCCGAAATCGGTATACCCATTGTTGTTGCACGTGCCAATGGTTTAGATTACGCCTTTACCCAAGGGGAAGACACCGTATTGGCTGCTATGGCAGCACGTTGTCCTGATAAAGCCCCCACAGTAGAAGCTGAGAAAAACGAACGCAATGCTATTCAAAAGCTGCTTAATTTTGGTAAGAAAAAAGAAGACGTTGCTAGCGAAGAATCTGAGTATACGGATCATCCTCCGCTAGTCCTCTTTGGTTCTCTCCCCGATCCTGTTGTCACTCAGTTAACTCTAGAACTTAAGAAGCAAGGCATTAAAGTTTCTGGCTGGTTACCTGCTAAACGTTTTACCGAACTTCCCGTTCTTGAAGAAGGATATTACGTTGCAGGAGTCAATCCGTTTCTCAGCCGTACTGCGACGACTTTAATGCGTCGCCGCAAGTGCAAGCTGATTGGAGCACCCTTCCCCATTGGTCCTGATGGTAGCCGCGCTTGGATTGAAAAAATCTGCTCGGTTTTTGGCATCACTCCCAAAGGATTGGATGAACGGGAAGCCCAAATTTGGGAAAGTTTGGAAGATTATATAAAACTGATTCGTGGTAAGTCCGTTTTCTTTATGGGCGATAACTTGCTCGAAGTTTCCTTAGCAAGATTCTTGGTGCGTTGCGGGATGACTGTTCCTGAAGTCGGTATTCCTTACATGGATAAGCGCTACCAAGCTGCTGAGTTGGCATTTTTAGAAAAAACTTGTCAGGAAATGGGCGTACCCCTACCCAAGATCGTGGAGAAGCCAGACAACTACAACCAAATTCAGCGCATTTACGATTTGAAGCCAGATTTGGTAATTACTGGGATGGCTCATGCTAACCCATTAGAAGCCAGGGGGATTAACACCAAGTGGTCTGTAGAGTTCACTTTTGCTCAGATTCATGGCTTTACCAATGCTCGTGACATTCTAGAGTTGGTCACGCGTCCACTGCGTCGGAATAACAATCTCAAAGATTTGGGTTGGGATAAATTGGTGAAGGAAGAAGCTAAAATTTAATCTTAGTCTCTAAAAAGCAATTTGTAGTATTTGTATAGGAGCGCAGCGATCGCTCCTATTGTTTTTATATATGGCAAAACTTATGAATGCTACACCCTCCAACGATGAAAATCAGGAAATGCTAAAGTGGCTCAACCGCAATCGCGAACAGTTAAAAGAGTATGCCCATCAGTACATTGCCTGTAATAGCAATGGCATAATTGCTCACGGTAGCGACTTACGTCAAGTTCTAGAGTTAGCAGAAGCTTCTGGAGAAACTTTTGCTATTTATTTAGTACCTGGTTTTACCGGCTCTATTGTTATTTTACCTATTCGGTTACGCTCAGTCAGTCGTCATGAATGGCTACCTAACTATCAAGTAAATCTCAAACATAGAGATTTGGAAATCCAAGCAATTATGTTAGTTGATTCAGGGGCTGATTTTAGTTTAATTTCACTCAAGGCAGGTCAAGATTTGGGATATGCGTTGGCTGACGGAGAACAAACATTATTAGCACAAACAGTAGGCGGAACTGTTGAGTATGTTTTACGCAATGTTGAAATGACGATTGATGGAAAAAGCTTTATAGCCCCCGTGGCATGGTTGCAAAACAATACTACAGATGTCATGCTTTTGGGACGAGAGGCTGTGTTCGATCGGTTTAATATTGAGTTTAGACAAGCGGAAGAAAAAATTATTTTTTCATGGCGTGAAGAGTTAAAGCAGTGACATCACTAACTTTGCTACTCATGCACCAATTAATACAAATAATGCAACCCCAATCATCACAATCAACGTTACCTTACCACCAGGAACAAGAGTTTGAACAGTACTGCGTAAATCTTCCTCCTGTTCTTGACGCTGTTTCCAACTCATCAATGCAGGAAGAATTCCTCCTAAAACTGAAATACTGAAGGTTCCTGCATAATCTAAAGCTGTGAGAAAGATATTGGGATTCAGTGCTGATAAACTCATGGGAGGCAAAAGAATTAGGGAGTAAAGGGGCAAACGTTTGGAAGATTCTTGGGGGGTTACGGGAAAAATATCTTTGAAAAAATCGAGCAAGCCGTAAACAAATCCAATAAATGATGTCACGATCGCAAACTCAGAAAAGATAGAAACTAGGACTCCGAGCCATTGTCCAGCACTCCCCGATTGTAGAATGTAGAGTGGATCGAAAGTTTTCCCACTCGCTGTACCCTGAATTGCATCTACACTGATACTTCCCAAAATAACTGCATTCCAAGCTAAGAACATGACTAGGGGAATGGCGGAACCAACAACGATAGACTGGCGAATTTTTGGTGCATCTCCTTCAAGCTGGGTGACGATTGTAGGAATCACGTTATGGTAGAACAGTGCTACAAACATGACGGAGACAGCAGGGGGGAGTGCTTTCCAGTCTTGAAAGAAGAATGATGATATATTAAGGTGGGTGGCTCCTAAAAACAACAATCCCAAGAATGAAGTCAACACGATCGCAACGAAAGCGCTGTTTAATTTCTCAATAAACTTTTCTCTGCCAAGATACAAAATGCCACCAAAAAGGAGAGTAAAAGCCGTTGTTCCTATCCAAGTAGGGAAAACATAATGTAGCCCTAAAATTTTTTCTACAGATGATACTAAAATATCGCCACCTTGGGAAACATAAGCCACAAGTAAGGCATAGTGTAAGAACAAGTATGCCCCACCAGCAATTCTTGCTCCTAATGAACCCAGCGTCCTCTCAACCATCACCAACAGACCTAAACTGGGACGTCCTACACGACGCATCGCATTCAAACCCACTTCTGCAATTAAAAGCCCTGAAACCAAAGCGTAAAGCCAAACACCTATAAGTAGTACTGTAGATGGTACGACTCCAGATGGTAATGTCACTGCGGGTAGCGCAAGAATTCCAGCACCAATAGTGGTTCCTGCAATCAGCGCTGTACTTCCCAAAACGCTTCCTGGTTGATGGGTCAGTTTATTTTCGTAGAGTTCTAGGTTAGAAAACAACCGAGTGACATCTGGGCTGTTGGGCTTCAGTACCATTTTCATAAGATTTGACTGAGATACACGCTTTTTTAAGTTATATGTTAACTTCTGTAACCTATTGTGGCAAAATACTTCGTGTTGCTAAATTTCACGTGCGTGCGATCGCAAAATACAACAAAATCTCAAAAAGTTGGGTTTCGTTCCTCAACCCAACCTACACTGTTTATAATTTATCCCTTATCTAAGGGGTATTGGGAACAATCTGCAAACAATAGAAAAAGTAGAATAAGCGAGGTTTACTCTCTGTGTTGTTGATTCAACCAAATTACTAAATCACCCACTTCAGAGAAATCAACGAAAGCTTCTGCTAAATCCTCCAATTGCTTAATGGATAATCCCTGTACTTGTTCCACCAATAATGAATCTAGTTGACTAAAACGCCGATTAAGCTGACGCATGATTAATAAAATTGCTTCTTGTTTTCTTTCTTTTGCAGCAATATCTTGATAAATCACTGATTCTCTCATCATATCCTCCGGTAAAAATTGATGAATTAAATCCTTCATATAGGGGGAATCCTTGCCACAATTCCTTTCTTCAAAGGTTCCGGTCTTTCCGCCCAAGGTAACAAACCTTGGGGATGTAAGTGGTATTTGCTAGCACATTCAAATACCCCTAGAATTTCCACTGATGATAAATTAGGTGATATGTCACCAAAAAGATACGTATATTTATTGATAGAGGCAAAAGAAATCGCGCAGGAACGACTGCACGCACTCATGCATTCTACAGGTTGAATGATAAATTCCTCATGCAAGTCCCACTCTTGATGGTGTTGCTGCAACGTCTTGAGTAACTTTTCTCCACCACTTTCACCTATACGCTTTCCATCTTGCCATTGGCTGGCACAACTGGTGCAGACGAACAAAGTATGTTGAGTTTTCATTTATACCTCATACGTTAGAGTAAAATTTAGGTGCTCCTACATAATGTACTGCATACAATTCGTGCGATCGCCCTCATCCTTACCCTAGATCCTTCAAGGCAGAAGAATTTTTGGCTTTCCCAAAGCAGTTTCATCCTCATTGCCAAAGGCTGGGAACGAGGAGGAGAACCAAACCTATCATTTGCCAACAGCATTCTTCAACAAGTCGGGGATCTGAGCAGCTTAGCAACCACTCGTACAGCCAAGTATCAATGGCAGTGGATTTTCTAGTTTTTCTATACCTGTATTTGAAGGTAGGCTTTATATTCCTTCATGAGAAAATGAATTTCTTGATTTTTGTAATATTACAATTTATACCTTGATTTTAGGTTATAAAAGAGGGTAAATTTCTTAAATTATATAAATCCTCCTGTTAACAAATACTTTTTAAAAGTTTATTAAGTCATCAGTAAAATCACGCAATCACTCATGAAGTTTGTGAAGGGCATTCTATGATTATCCAGAATATGGAATTATCTCCAGCTAATTATGAATTCAGTGAAAACACGTATAAAGAAAAGAAAGTTAATATTCTTCTGGTAGATAATTGCAATCAAAGCTTAGTTGCTTTAGAAGCTATTCTAGGTTGCCTCAAACAAAATTTGATAAAAGCAAACTCCGGTTGTGATGCCTTAAGATTTCTTCTAGCTGTAGAATTTGCCGTAATTTTACTGAACGCTCATATGTCAGACATGGATGGTTTTGAAACAGCAAAGCTGATTCGACAACGACAGAAAACCGAACAAACTCCAATTATTTTCCTTCTTCCAACATTTAATTACTCTAAGGATTCTATCTTTAAAGGTTACTTATTAGGTTTAGTCGATTACGTCGTTCAACCTTATTCCGCAGAAATACTGATACCTAAAGTTAAAGCATTTGTAGATTTGTTTAAAATGACAGTGAAATTAGAACAACAAGCAATGTACTTCAAAGCTATTCATAAAGAACTTCAGACTCAAATTACCGATCGCCAAACTGTAGAATTGGAACTACGAAAATCTCTCAAAAACTTATCTGATATTAAATTTGCTTTAGATAAAGCTACTATTGTGGCAATTACTGATGCTAGGGGAGTTATTACTTATGTAAATGATAAATTCTGTGAAATTTCCAAATACGACAGAGAAGAACTGATTGGGAAAACCCATCAACTCGTTAATTCAAGTTATCATTCCCAAGATTTTTTTCAAAACCTTTGGTCAACGATTCGTCAGGGAAAAGTGTGGCAAGGAGAAATCAAGAATAAAGCCAAAGATGGAACATTTTATTGGGTTGACACTGTTATCGTCCCATTTCTTGATAGTGAGGGAAAACCATTTCAATATTTAGCAATACGCTTTGACATTACTTTACGCAAACAAGCACAGGAAAAACTACAGCACCAAGTCTTTTATGACGCCCTTACAGGTTTACCCAATCGGCTCAAGTTTTTAGATTGTTTGAGTCAATGTATCAAGCGAGCTAAAACTAACTATGACTATCATTTTGCTGTGTTATATATCAGCCTGAATCGCTACCAACTGATTAAGTACAGCCTCGGTCACTACCAAGGCGAACAACTGCTCATTGAAGTAGCTTGTCGTTTGTTAACATACTTGTGTCCCGTAGATATGCTATCCCGAGTAGGAGAAGAAGAGTTTGCCATCTTGCTAGCCTATACTCCCAATGCACAGGATGCAGAGTTTGCAGCAAAACGTATCCATCAAGCTATGAAATTACCTTTTAAACTTACAGAATCTGTGGAATCTTGTACTGCCAGCATTGGCATTGTTCATAACGAAATTGGGTACACCCAAGCTGAAGACTTTCTACAGGCAGCAGATACTGCAATGCATTATGCTAAAAAGCAAGGAGCATCGAACACAGCAGTATTTAATACGAATATGCAGTTACAAGTTGTTGCCAGACTGCAAATGGAAGCAGATCTTGCTCAAGCAATTCAACTCCAAAAGTTACATCTCAACTATCAGCCTATAGTGTCACTGGTAACTGGAGAAATCACTGCTTTTGAAGCGTTGGTACGATGGCAGCACCCCAAACACGGGCTGATTTCCCCAAATGATTTTATTCCGGTTGCAGAAGAAACAGGGTTAATTATTCCCCTCGGTCAGTGGGTTTTAATGGAAGCTTGTCGGCAATTACGTCACTGGCAAGATAAATTACCCAAACGCTTGCCTGTTTCAATGAGTGTGAATTTATCCGGTATTCAATTGGTTCAAACCGATTTGGTAGAACAAATTGACCAGATTTTACAAGCTGTTGGTTTGAATGGCTCTTTTTTAAAGATAGAAATTACTGAAAGTGTTTTAATGAATAACGCTGATACAGCCTCCGACGTTTTAAAGCAACTGCAAGAAAGACAAATTCAACTGTTGCTTGATGATTTTGGTACTGGTTATTCCTCACTATCATACCTACACTGTCTTCCCATCAATGCCTTGAAGATTGACCGTTCGTTCATCCGTCAAATAGCTGTTGGAAGTAAAAATTCCGATATAGTGAGGACAATTGTTAACTTAGCTCGCAGCTTGGAGTTAGATGTCATTGCAGAAGGAGTGGAGACAGAAGAGCAGTTTATCCATTTGCGATCGCTAGGATGTGAATATGGGCAAGGATACTTTTTCTCTAAAGCACTCAATAGCGAAGCTGTTACCGCCTTAATGAGCGCAAACCGTTGACTCTTTGCCCTCAATTATTTTTCAATAAAATCTCCAACTCGCAGTATAAAAAAACAAAGAATTTACGAATATTTTTAGGTAGTGTACCTGGACAATACCTCAAGTATATTTCAAAAATATTATCATAATTATACAACAGCTTAATATTAATTAATTTTTTAAGTAGAAATTCTAAAAAATTAATTAAACTTGGAGATTTTTCTATTTTCAGCACTTAGTTATTGGTCGGAATCATTTATTATTTATATACACAGTTCTTTTCTAAAAAATCTGTTTTATTAATTTTCGTTAATATATCAATTGATAGTAATTGATGTGTACAGAGAAGCTTTTTTAGCCTTGAAAATCCATAGAATAGTTATGAACAGTTTTGTTATTCAGTGTAGTCAAGAATTAGAGCCATGTTTGTGTAATCTGGAAAAATTAACCGAACAGAAGGTCAATATTCTTCTTGTGGATAACAGCGTAGCTAATTTACTTCTTTTAGAAGAAAAACTGAATCAATTGGAACAAAATCTAGTTAAAGCCTTGTCTGGTGAAAAAGTGTTATCTCAAATTATCGAACAAGAGTTTGCCGTTATTTTAATAAATGTTCAAATAGAGGAAATGAATGGTTTTGAAACAGCCGAATTAATTAGGAAAAATCCAAAGAACCAACAAACTCCCATTATCTTTTTAAGTACTTTCGCTGCTAACGAACAAATGGTTCTTAAAGGTTATGAAGTTGGTGCAGTAGATTATGTGTGTATGGAAACTCAGACAGAAATATTATTAGCAAAAATTACATTTTTTGTAAATTTATTTAAAAAAAATTTACAACTTAACTATGTAAATAAAGAATTGCAAACTAAACTAAAAGAGAGCTTACTCCGAGAGCAGAGACTACAAAAACAAGTAGAAATTATCGATTTAGTGCAAGAAGCAATCATCATTCGAGATGGAGATGGTATGATTACTTTTTGGAATTGTGGCGCTGAAAAAATATATGGATTTTCTCAACAAGAAGCTGTAGGAAAAGAGTTTTCTTCGCTACTTAAAGTACGCTTTCCTAAACCATTACCGGAATTGCATAACTGCTTATTTGAATGCGGGAAATGGGAAGGAGAACTTATTCACAGTCAAAAGAATGGAACCGAAATTCTTGTTGCCAGCTATTGGGTATTACAACAAAACAATCGGGGAGAAACAGAAATTGTAGAAATCAATAGAAATATCACAAAGTACAAGCAAACTGAAGAAGCCCTACTGACGGCAGGTATCCGTTTGGCAGGTATTTTGGATAATGCTTCAGATGCAATTCTTTCAGTAGAATCTTCGCACAAGATTGTACTTTTTAGTAAAGAAGCCGAAAAAGTTTTTGGCTACACAACTTCAGAAATTTTGGGACAAACACTTGATTTGCTAATTCCAAAACATTTACCAAATGGAGATTCCCAGTACCTCTTTACCTCTTACAACTCCAACACAGCCAATAGGAATTTAGGAGAACGTCGGGAGATGACAGGTTGTCGGAAAAATGGAGCATTCTTCCCCATTGAAGTATCGATTTCTCCATTAGAATTAGTTAGCAGTAACGCATTTACCGTGATTTTACGGGATTTAACAGAGCTGAAAGCAACTGAAGCTGCTTTGCGGAGAACTGAAGCGCAGTTTCAAGCTTTTATGAATCACATTCCCCCTTTATCTTGGATTACCGATGGTGAAGGTCAGTTAGTTTATTGCAACAAAAGTTTTGAACGTTGGTATCAGCGCTCAACGTGGGAAATTATTGGTAAAACAATTTTTGATTTTAATCCGCCTCATCTTGCCCAACAACACCTCGAACATATCCAACATGTTTTACAAACAGGACAAGTTCTGGAAGTGAATGAGTCTGCTATGTCTTCAGATGGGACGCTGAGTGAGTTTTTGGTTTATAAGTTTCCCATGTTTGATATAGACGAACAACTTTTGGTAGGAGGTGTAGCAGTTGACATAACCGAACGCAAACAAGCAGAAGCAGATCTTCAGATAAGAAATCAAGAATTACTAACCCTGTATAAACTTTCTGAAGTTGCATTACGGACTAATTCTTTGAAACTAGCTGCTCAAGATGCTGTAACCGAAATTAGTCATGCAACTGGATTTCCTAAAGTTACAATTGAACTTTACGATCCAGCAAGTCAAATGATGCGCTTTGTTGGAACAACGGGAGTTGCTTCACTAGCTGCTTGCGATACATTAGAAGTTCCTGTAGAACGGACTCTTTCTGGAACAGTTGTTCTGACGGGAAAACCTATGATTAAAATTTTTAACTCTCATGAAATAGAGTCTTCCCAAATTAGAATATATGATTCGCATCAAACAATCGGTCAACTTAATATTCGGACTTTTGTCTGTCAACCAATGATTGTCAATCAACAAGTCATTGGTGTACTGACCTTAGCGCATCCCGAACGAGTACAGCTAGACGCTTCATTTCTCAGATTACTAACTAGTTTAGCTAACTTTGTTGCCTCTTTAGTAGAAAGGAAGCAAGCGGAAATTGCTTTACATGAAAGTGAAGAACTTTACCGCCAAATGTTTCAGACTAACTTGGCAATTAAATTGCTTATTGAGCGCGATACGGGAGTCATTGTTGATGCCAATCCAGCTGCTTGTCGTTTCTACGGTTATAGCTTAAAACATCTCAAACAAATGATGATTACAGACATCAATGTTTTACCTGCCGAACAGGTGTTTTCTCTCATGCAGCAATATCTATTCAATCAACAAAGTTACTTTCAGTTTCGCCACAAACTTGCTAGTGGAGAAATTCGAGATGTGGAAATTTACTCTTGCCCGGTGACACGTCAAGGAAAAACACTACTTTACTCGGTTGTTCATGATATAAGTGCATTGAAGCAGGCAAAAAGAGACTTGGAACAAGCTAATTTTAAACTCAATAGCTGGGTGGAGGAATTGGAAATACGCAATCGCGAAATTGCTTTACTGAGTCAATTAAGCGATATTCTCCAGGCGTGTTTGTCTATTGATGAAGCACATCAAGCTTTAGCTCGATTAGTTCAACCTTTATTTCCTGATGTATCGGGTGCCGTGTTTGTACTTAACAATTCAGAAAACTTACTCGAAGCGGTAGCAACTTGGGGAGAAGTCAATGAAACGACAGAGTTGGTATTTGCACCGGGAAAATGTTGGGGGCTTCGTAGAGGGCGATCGCATTTAGCAGATAGGACTACAGAAAGTATACTCTGTCAGCATAGAAAAAAAGATTGTTGCGAATCTTCCACTTCTATTGAATCACTCTGCATCCCCATGATGGCTCAGGGAGAAGCCTTAGGAGTCTTGTATTTGAGTTCAAATCAACCAGACAAACTTACAGAAGCGAAGCAGCAATTTGCTATAACAGCTGCCGAACACATTGCCTTGGGACTGGCAAACCTGCAATTGCATGAAGCTCTTCAGCAACAAAGCATCCGCGATCCTCTAACTGGATTATTCAATCGCCGTTATTTAGAAGAATCCTTAGAGCGGGAAATTAGCCGCGCCGATCGCAAACAGCAATCTGTAGGAATTATCATGCTGGATATAGACAATTTCAAACGTTTTAACGATACTTTTGGACAAAACTCTGGTGATAACGTGTTGCAAGAGTTAGCTAAGTTTTTAGAAAAAAATATTCGAGGGGGTGATATTGCCTGTCGTTATGGAGGTGAAGAAATAGTCTTAATTCTACCGGAAGCATCTTTAGACGCAACTAAAAAACGAGCCGAGCAAATACGAGAAGATGTCAAGCACCTTTATTGCCACAACCGCTACCATTCTCTCACTACGATCACCATATCCTTGGGAGTCGCCGTTTTTCCAGACGACGGTTTGACAGGAGAAGCAATAATTGCTGCTGCTAATACAGCTTTATATCATGCTAAACAAGAAGGTCGCGATCGGGTAGTTACAGCTACAGATCTGAGTGTTGACTAGTAATCAGTGACAAATGACAAATGACAAATGACAAATGACAAATCAAGGGAAGAATTACAAAAAGAGATCGAAGAACTGAGTTCGCGCCTTGAACTTGCTGAAGAAACTTTGCGGGCTATCTGTCACGGAGAGGCAGACGCTTTAGTGGTTTCGGGAAGTCAAGGCGAACAGATTTTTACTTTACAAAATAATGATTCTCTTTATAGAATTTTACTAGAAGAGATGAAAGAAGGGGCAGCTACACTAACAGATGATGGATTTATTCTTTACTGTAATAGAAGTTTAGCACGTTTGGTAAAACGATCTATAAAAAAAGTTATTGGTTCCGGCTTTAACGAGTATATTGCACCCGAGCAAAAGCCGGGATTTCAAATGTTGCTACAGCAAGAAAGAAAACATTCTCAAGGAGAATTTAACCTAATTGCTAACGATTTAACCACCGTCCCTATCCACGTGGATATTTATTTATTGACAATGAATAATGTCAAAATCACCTCCTTGATTGTCACAGATTTGACAGAAAAAAACCGGAATGAAGAAATTATTATTGCTGAAAAGCTTGCTCGTTCCATTGTCGAACAAGCAGCTGAAGCCATCGTTGTTTGTGATGAAAACGGACAGATTATTCGTGCAAGTATAGCAGCGCATCAGCTTTGCGGACAAAATCTTTTATTCCAACCCTTTGATGTTATTTTTCCATTACAACTTTATCAGAGTAACTGGGAAACGCGATCTTCAGAAAAATTAGACGCTACAAAAATTGGAACAGAAAATAATTGGGAAACCAAAAAAAGCTTTTCTGTTCTAACTGTTCTTAAGGGAGAAAGTTTTCAAGGCGTTGAAGTCTTTTTCCAACAAAAAGGAGGACAGCAATTTAATTTACTACTCAATGCGCGGTTGCTCTCCAACCCAGAAAGCAGTTTGAAGGGCTGCATTTTAACGCTTACAGATATTACTATTCGCAAACAAGCAGAACTCGAATTACAACGGGCAAAAGCCGATTTAGAAACACGAGTGGCAGAACGTACAGTCCAACTTCAACAGTTGAATGCAGAACTGACTAATTGGGTAAAGGAATTGGAGCAGCGCAATCATGAAATTATTCTGATGGGTAAGTTGAGCGATATGCTACAAGCTTGTTTGACTGTTGACGAAGCATATTACACTTTATCTCGATTAATTCAATCGTTATTTCCCAATATGGCGGGAGGTGTGTTTTTGATAAATGCCTCAAAAAACCTAGTAGAGGCTGTTACCACCTGGAGTGATGAAACCCTTGTAAGTCAAAAAATCTTTACTCCAAGAGAATGTTGGGGATTGCGACGCGGACGTACACACTTATTTGCAGTTGATGCTTGCAGTTTGGAGTGCAAGCATATCATTCCAAATGCTCTTTTCACAGACACTTTGTGTGTTCCCATGATGGCACAGGGAAAGGCGATGGGTGTACTGCATTTAAGTTCTCATGTGCCAGGACAGCTAACCACAGCAAAAAAACAGTTAGCAGTTACAGTTGCCGAACACATCGCATTGGCGTTGGCAAACTTAAAGCTTCATGAAACGATTCAGGAGCAAAATATTCGCGATCCTCTAACGGGATTGTTTAATCGTCGCTATTTAGAAGAGTCTTTAGAACGAGAGATTCAACGAGCCAAACGCAAGCAGTTTTGTTTGGGCGTGATGATGCTTGACGTTGACTACTTCAAACGATTTAACGATACATTCAGTCATGAAGCTGGGGATATGGTTCTACGAGAGTTAGGGAGATTTTTAAAGAAACAGGTACGCTTATCCGAAATCGCTTGTCGCTATGGTGGTGAGGAGATGACCTTAATTCTGCCGGAAACATCTTTAGAAGTAGCGCTTGAGCGAGCCGAACAAATCCGGAAAGGTGTAAAGCTTCTCAAGTTGCAAAACCGCAATCAAAACCTTGGCACTATGACTTTGTCTGTGGGAGTTGCGTGTTTCCCCGAACACGGTTTGACCGCAGAATCAGTTATCCATGCAGCTGATGAAGCTTTGTATCGTGCCAAAAAAGAAGGGCGCGATCGGGTTGTTTGTTCTGAAAGTCGGGAATAGGGATAGGGGAAGGTGGAGCTACCTCTAGGAGTTCAAAAATTCAATACGATTCCTGCTGTGAATTCTGTTTAATTTATAGAACTTTACAATCTTTGGGTAAAATTCCCTATCTGTTTTTTAGAAATTGGGTAGATTAACCATTGGTTTTTCAAATCACTTCATTGTATCGTCAATTTTTAAGAAGATTTAATTATCATCCCAATTCTTCTCATTCAGCTTTTGTTTGGCAGGAATTGTCATGATTTTACGATCGAAAGTGTTAATTTTGCAATCTCTGGTCCGATCGCCTTGAAATTGAGTTTTTTTGATACATATAAATAAAACATGATGCAGGAGTAAATAAACTCTCCACATAACTAATTAATTGATGATGTATTATCAAACTTAAATCTCCTAAAAATATAGAAGGTCGTTATGTACTCAACTGAAATGATACCAGAACCGTTGGAATTAGCTTGGTGGATCGAGATTATTACTGTATTTCCGCGTTGTAGTTATTTCTTTGGCCCTTTTATGAGTGCCGAGGAAGCAAATAGATTGCAAGCTGGCTACATCGAAGACTTAGAACAAGAAGGCTCGCAAGTGATGTTTGCCCAGGTTAAATGGTGCCAGCCTCAAGTATTAACTACTCTTGAGTATCAAGTATTGAGTAAAGAGTAAGCAATACAAACGCGATCGCGACCTTCTTGGTATGATACAACACAGTATTTGTAGCTTTTATTACAGCCTCTCCTGCCAAACTGCCTTCTGGATAGCAAGCAACTAACGATAAGGATATGGCACCCAAACTTTGGTTGTGATGTTGCATAATGAAACGCTTAACACCCTCTCGAATTAATTCAGCACTTTCTAGAGTTGTTGCTAAAGAAGCTAATGAGACCATTAACATCATGCTTAACAGCTTCATGCCGCTTTAAGTTTGCTATTGCCATAAAATGTGTTTGGCTGTTGTTACAGCAAACTGCTGTTTGGAGCGCAAATAGGATTGATATATATCGTAAAGGTTGCAGAAAATTTTAGAAGTCATAAAATTAATATTTTTTAACAAAAATACATTTTACCGAAAAATTAACACACCCCTCACGCTTTTCTCACTTTTGTAAAGTAACCTATAGAAATAGGGTTTAAATAACAGATATCAGCCCAAAAACCATGCATTTGCATGGTTTTTCTTGTAAGTCTAAGTTTTAAATTCATTGATTGGGCTTATATAGATCGTTAATTTTAAATTTTAAAATTTGACTTCTCTCTATTGCCTGTTAAGGATGAGAAATATGGATAACTTCTTGATAAAGTTGAAAAAACAAAAATATTATCAACCCTATCTCGATTTGATAGAAATTTTACTAGTTAACTCTAATAGTAAAAGGTGTGATATTTTATCAAACAGCCAAGATTTAATTAATACAAATTTAATACAGATCGTATTAGATAAAATATATTTCCTTAGAAAGAATCAGAAAACAAATGAATTGAAGAGTTTAATAGAACTCGCCAATCAGTTATTGGGGTTGTATGCCGACCGACCACTAGAAGGGATATCATTAAAATTTACTCTTGGAAATGTTTATTTTGATATGGGGCAGTTTTATGAGGCAAGAGATTGCTATCAGCAATCTTTAGAAATTTTTAGAATGATTGGAGATCGAATAGGGGAAGCAAATGTGCTAGCACTGATAGGTGATACATTTTATCAACAAGATGGGTTTTATCTAGCACTGAAGTACTATAAACAAGCTCAAACCATCTTCTTAACAATGGATGTTCAAAAAAGTGAAATACCAGTTCTTTATCAAATGCTCTTGTCCCACTATTTCCTGGGTGAATATGCTCAAGCAATGGAGATTGGTGGTCGATGTTTAGAAATTGCTAAAGACTTGGGATGGCGCTTTTTGGAGGCTCACCTGTTGCACCGTCAAGGAATTCATTATCAAGTTATGAACAATCACCTAGAAGCAGCAATGTACTACAAAAAGAGTTGGTTGATTGCAAAAGAAATAGGTGCAGATGAGTTACAAATTCAAAATATGAGGAATCTTGGAGATTTATATTTAGCTAAATATTTTATTGAAGATGCGTTACAGATTTACCAAGAGAGTTTAAAAATTGCCCGTCAGCTAAGCAGCCGGATAGAAGAAGCTCGTTGCCTGGAATCTTTAGCAAAAGCTTTCTTTTATATGGGAGATTTAAAAAGGGCATATGGCTCCAGTCAACTGAGTTTGCAAATTAAACAAAATGTTGGTATATCTTTCATGCAAAAAACTGTTAATTTTATAGAGCGTGAGTATTTTTTGCAAGATTACTGTGACGATTTCTTTTAGGAGCAAACAGCGCCATATGATATTGTTGCCGATAGCAATGACCTAAAGAGTTATCTGTTGAATTGTTTAGGTAGAACTTAGTAATTCAGTCACTCGATCTGCCAGCGTTAAAGCATCGAAAGGTTTGGCAATAACTCCTGCGATACCTAGTTGAGCAAATTGCTCTCGATCGACAGGCTGCATTTTTGCAGTCAGTAAAATGACTGGAATAGATTGAGTAGCAGGGTTTTGCTGTAAATGACGAAATAGAGTAATACCATCCATTTCAGGCATCATGACGTCTAGTAAAATAGCATAGGGTTGTTCCGTTTCAGCTTTCACCAAACCTTCGTTTGCCGTTCCTGCGGTTAATACTTCCCAATCACCCATGACTTCTAAACAAGTTTGAATGACTTCGCGGAGACGTTCTTCGTCGTCTATGAGTAGAATTCGCCTGGGCATAATTTACATACGCTTCTTAGTGTTTGTACTTAGCATAATATAGGACTAGTATTTGATTTTTGTAGAAGGGGTAAAGTAAAGTAAAATATGCTTCCTTGTCCTAAGGTGCTTTCTGCCCAGATATGTCCGCCATGCTGCTGCACAATAGTATGGCAAATAGCTAATCCCAATCCCGTTCCTCCCTTCGTGCGAGCATCTGAAGCATCGACTTGCTGAAACCGCCTAAAGATAGTTTCTAGCTTATCTGCTGGAATACCTCTACCTTGGTCTTTAATTTGAAATACAACTTGAGGAATGTTAGGTGTTAGATTTTGGGAGAGTTTTGCACTCAGTTCAACTGTGGTTTGAGGTGGCGAAAACTTAATGGCATTACTTAGCAGATTGACAAGAGTCTGAATTATACGATCCCAATCAGCCCATATTTGAACTGATAGTGGAGAAACAACAAGCACAATTTTTGCTTCCTCCGCAAGGGATTGTACTGATTCCACTGCTTGCTCCATGAGAGTTGCAGCATTACATAAGGTTTTATTGAGGCAGACTTTACCTGACTCAAGCCGTTCTAAATCGAGAATGTCATTAACTAAACGAGTCAAGCGTTCAGTCTCAGCTTTTGCAATGTCTAACATTCGTTGTGCCTTTTGCGGTAAATTGTTAAGCCGTCCAGAAGCAAGCAATCCTAAAGAACCTTGGATAGAAGCTAGTGGAGTTCGCAATTCATGGCTAACTATTGAGATGAACTCGTTCTTCATTTTCTCGACTCGTTTGCGCTCGCTAATATCGCGCCCTTCCGGAATGAGTAGAACGATCTTTCCCGTCGGATCTTTCACGGGCTTGAGGGAAAAGTCAATCGTCACAACAATTTCTCCTCGTCCCAAAACTTCCACTTCATAGCGTACAAATTCACCTGTTGCAGCACGAGCGATCGCGTCTTTTAACTGATTTTGAATTTCTGATGAAATCGTCCACCATCTTGCTTCCCAAAAGGGCCGACCTACAATATCTGCATGGTTGATGCCACCAAAATCTAGCGCTGTTTGATTTGCTTCCAAAAGAGTACCATCCGGCTTGAGCAAACCGATAAATTGAAAGGTTTGGTCAAAGATCGCTCGAAATCGTCTTTCGCTTTCGCGCAAAGCTTCTTCTGCCTGTTTGCGCTGAGTAATATCTTGGATTTGAGCAATAAAGTAAAGTGGTTGACCGTCAGGATCGCGAACCAGCGATCCACTTAACAAAATCCAGACTACGTGCCCTTGCTTGTGGAAATATCGTTTTTCCATCTCATAGTAACGAATTTCATCACCAAGCATTTGGTGCATATAATCCAAATCGGTATCTAAGTCTTCAGGATGGGTAATTGCCTGAAAGGTTGTGGTTAGCAATTCGGATTCTGAGTAGCCCACAATTTCACATAAAGAACGGTTAACCCGCAGCCAACGTCCATTCGTTGCGACTATTGCCATCCCAATACCCGCATTCTCAAAAGCACTACGGAACCGTTCTTCGCTTTCTTGCAACAAACCTTTTGTCCGTTTGCGTTCGCTCAGTTCTCTTTGCAGTTGCTCGTTGGTCTGTTGTAATTGGGCGAATCGTAATGCCAGTTCCGCTTGCTGACACTTAATTTGGCGATTTAAAAGATAGTATATGAAACACAAAAACACCAGGCTGAGGCTGAAACTTGCTAACAAAATGATACAAAAAGTATGTGTTTGAATAACATATTCCTTAATGCTGACAAATAGTGCTAGCTGTATGTAATGGTAGCTCCAAGTATTTGAGAGAGTTAGCATAACTTGTGCTGACAAACAATACCAGTTATCTCAAGTCCGGTTAATGCTCCTTTTCCCCTCTAAAATTCCACTTAGCTTGTAGAGTTGACATTACCAATCCTACACCCACAAGTCATCTTTTTGTAGGAAGGGATTCATTAAGAGCGAACTATTCTTGCATTAACTGCTCTTGCAGCCATTGAGATGACAAAATTATTCCACAAAGTCAACGTTCTGCTAGTTCGCGTAACATTTTTGTTCGCTCTAGTCGATTGAAAACACGAGCAATCAGTTCCGGTTCGACAATCGGTTTTTGCACGTAATCATCTGCACCCGCTGTAAATACCTGCTGCACTATTTCTATATCGGAACAAGCAGACAAAAACACGATTGGTAGTTGAGACCATTGAGGATCGTTACGTACCACCTGACAAAGTTCAATCCCATTAATATCAGGCATCTTCACGTCTAATATCAAAAGGTCTGGAACCGTGCTTTCCAAAACTTGCCAAAATTCTTGGGGTTCAGCTATTGCCGTGACATACAATCCCCAAGAGTGCAATAAGGCGGACACGCTAGATAAAACTCTTGGGTCATCATCTACAATCATTACTTTTGCTTCTAGTGGCTGAGTACAACTGATTATCTGATAAGTCATTTTGAGTATTTCACTACAAGGGACCGATTTCTGTATAAAAGCACGACCTCCTAAACGAGCAACTTCCAATCTCTCTGTCAAACTGCTTTTTCCAGTCAGAACAATGACCGAGATTTCTGGGTTTCGATCTCTGAGTTCAGCTAAGAACGCCAATCCACTCTCGTCAGGATCGAGAAAGGTTAAGTCGAGTAAGATAACATCGGGAGGGTTGTTTGCGATCGCATTCCTAGCAATAGCCAAGCTAGTTGCTGCATTGACTTGAAAGCCCCATGCGTTTGCTTCCATTTGAATTCGCTCTATCAAAGCGACATCATCATCAATAACTAGCAACAAAGCCTGTTGAACTTTACATGACAAAGCGGGAGTTGTGATTGCTAAGGGTTTTTCCAGTTCTTGTCGCAACGATTCAACCATTCCCACTAATTGTTGTGCTTGAATTGGCTCTATATTTGTTGTTTGAAGCAATTGCTCAATTTTTCGAGCCAATTTTGAACCTTCAGTAAAGCCAAAAGACCCCAATCCCCCTACTAATTTATGTGCCACCTGCAGTGCTGTTTGCTGTTCGTTAGCTTTAAGAACACGTATCTGTAAAGCAGTAGCCGCTTGTAGCAGTAATGTCACGTCATCAACAAAGCTATCCTTAAACCGCTGCCATAGTTGGGTCAGTGATGCAACAACCTTAGACTCCGCTTGCTGCTTGCTTGTTTTTGTTAACTCTGAACTAGAAAGCGTAAATGTAGGTTTTTCATCCTCACAAGAGTATTGGAGCCGATAGCCCAAGCCATAAACTGTCTCAATTAAATCTGCGCTAGCTCCACCCGCTTTTAATTTCTGCCTGAGTCCTTTGATATGGGTTTTAACGGCGTCCTCGCCCGGACATTCAGGGCTTGACCAAAGGTGTTCTAAAATTGCACTTTTGCTAAAAATCCGATGGGGATTTCGCAGAAAAAGTTCTAGTAACTGATATTCTTTTGCTGTTAAATGCAGTCGTCTTTTATCATACGTAACCGTACTTTTATAAGTATCAAGTTGTAGTTTCTCCCAAACCAATACGGAAGCCACAATATCTTTGTTAGCACGTCGCAGTAAGGAACGAATGCGAGCAATAAGTTCTGATAAATTAAAGGGTTTGACTACATAATCATCAGCACCTGCGTTAAATCCTCTTACCTTGTCAATGCTGCTATCTTTTGCGGTCAGTAGCACGATCGGCATTTGATGGTTTAGAGACCGCAGTTGCCGACAAAGACTAAAACCATCAAGCCCAGGGAGCATGACATCTAGCACAACAAGGTCATATTCAAAGTTTTGTGCTATTTGCAAACCAACGGAACCATCACCCACACTCGTCACTACGTAATTGTGAGACTTCAGCGCTTTTGTCAGGGCTGTGGCAGTTGCTTCATCATCCTCCACTACCAGAATTTTCATCAATTGTGCCTCAGTAAATATCAGTTGACATCCCAGACACCTCTTTTAGAGGAGCGGTGGGAACTTCTACTCCCTTTTCGCTCTAAAATTACCAACTCTTATGGGTGGATCTATAATCCTGCCTGGGAAAATTGGTCATCGAATGGCATCTAAAGGAAGTAATACTCAGTAAATACTTTGGTGTTATGGATCTACTATAAACTTACCTCTTTAGGTAGAAGCATAAAATTATAATAATTCATAAACCATATAATTCTAGCCTTTGGCTCGGATATCTTCGGTTAATTTGTGTTTTTATGTACATCTCATTATTAACTTGCATCTGTCTAAAGAAATATTTTATAAGAGAAATCTGTTTCCATTAAAAAACTTTACATTTTTACAATAGTATAAAATAATACTAAAATAGTTTCGAACGCAATTACTGGCAACATAGTAGTGTTGCATACAAAGTATTGAGGCATCTTGGGAAATCTATGGCACTTTATTTAGACTCTGCAATTATCTCGGAAGCTGAAATTGCCAGCAAAATGGGATGGGTTAAAGGCATTACAACAAATCCAACGCTTTTAGCGAAAAGCCACGAACCACCAGAAATCACGCTACAAAAATTAGCACAGTTGACAAACGGACCTTTATACTATCAACTGACAGCATCTGATTTTGATGGAATGGTGGCAGAAGGAAGAAAAGCCTGTGAAATTATTGGTGAGCGAACTATATTAAAGATTCCTGCAACGTCCTTGGGATTTCAAGTTGTAGCGTTTTTGTCCCCGGAAATAACTTGTTCGGTAACGGCCATTTATAGTGCAGCGCAAGCAGCAGTCGCACGGGAAGCAGGGGCTAAAATTGCGATCGCGTATGTCAATCGAGCTACCAAGTTGTTAGGTGACGGTATTGCTTTAGTAAGAGATATGGCGAGTGTACTTCAAAGAAGCAATGTAGAAATTCTGGCGGCTAGTATTAAATCGCCACAAGAAGCAGCAGCATCTCTTCAAGCTGGGGCTGCTCATCTGACACTACCTTTAGCAATGTTGCAAGCTATAACAACTCACGAACTATCACAGAAAACTGTTGAAGACTTTAATCAGAATGGTACTGGTTTGAAATTTTAATTTCAGTGGTACCGGGCGTTCTTGCCTTCTACTCAAAACAAAAAACGTCCGGGAGTGTTGCCGTGTTTCCACCCCAGACGTTTTTTGATTTACACTTGCTCCTCACACACAACTAGAGAATATCATTGTCTTTGTCCGAGAGCAAGTGGGAAAGGTGACACTTCACAAACTGTACTTGGTTGGTTGTTAATAGTTAGGAGTTAGCAGTGATTGAGAGAACCACTCACCAAGTTGATTTTTTCAACTTCTCTACAATATCTTTGAATGCAAAAAACGCCTGGGAGTGTTGCCGTGTTTCCACCCCAGACGTTTTTTGATTTACACTTGCTCCTCACACACAACTAGAGAATATCATTGTCTTTGTCTGAGAGCAAGTGGGAAAGGTGACACTTCACAAACTGAACCTTTTTTGGATTGTTTTTACCAATTAACTACCTAAGTGGTATTGAAAAATAAAGTGCTATATGTTTTTAGCTATAACCACAACTGTTTTTGTGACACTTCTTTATGTTGGTAAGCCGCAATGCAGGTTCGATGCTCTAGCTGAAATTTTCACCTCACGCAAAAAGCGCCTGAACGTCTTGCCGTGTTTCGACTCCAAGCGCTTTTCGTTTCAACTTACTCCTCACACTTGAACATAGATTATCACGACTGAAATTTACTGGCATATATCTAAAGGGACACTTTAAAAACTGCATATAAGTTAGTAGTTAGTGGTTGGTGATTCTCCCAATAACTACTAACCGCTCACTAACCTTAGTGTAAAAAGTGGCGAGTACCCGTTAACACCATAATTAAACCCAATTCATTGGCTGCTTTGATAGAATCTTGGTCGCGCAAACTGCCTCCTGGTTGAACAATAGCAGCAATACCAGCTGCTGCTGCAGTTCTGACCGAATCATCAAAGGGAAAGAAACCATCACTTGCAAGAAATGCCCCTTTTGTTTTTTCCCCTGCTTGTTCTAAGGCAATTTTGACAGAGCCAACACGGTTCATTTGACCTGCACCTATCCCTAAGGTTGTGAGATCGCGACTCACAACGATCGCATTAGACTTGACGTGTTTGCAGACTTTCCAAGCGAAGAGCAGCTCTTCCAACTCTTGTTCTGTAGGTTTTTTCTCCGTGACAAATTGCCATTGACTTGTATCATTAACTACATCATCAGCGGCTTGTACGAGAAACCCTCCTGCAATGACTTTCACCAAATCTTTTGGTCCACTGCTGAGGTGCGGTAATGTTAATACCCGCACTTTTGACTTAGCAGCCAAAATCTCTTGTGCTTGAGCATCGCAATCAGGAGCAACCACACATTCTAGAAACGTCTTTGTTAATTCAGTTGCAGTTTCAGCATCAATGGTACGGTTGAGGGCGACAATTCCACCAAAAGCAGAGATAGAGTCGGCATTAAACGCTTTTTGATAGGCTTCGTGAAGAGTTTTTCCTAGAGCAACACCACAAGGATTGTTATGTTTGATAATTGCGGCTGCGCTTGTCTCGGTAAATTCAGCAATCAGAGTTCGAGATGCTTCTAAGTCTACTAGGTTATTGTAACTAAGTTCTTTGCCCTGCAGTTTAGTTGCTGCTGCCCACCCACTTGGGTGAGCCCCCGTTTGATACCAAGCTGCAGTTTGATGGGGATTTTCTCCATAGCGAAGAGATTGCAGTTGTTTGCCAGAAAGATTGTAGCTGTCAAACACTTCTCCCTCACGATTGGGGGAGATATTTTGACTGAGATATTCAGCGATGGCGCGATCGTAGCTCGAAGTATGCAAAAATCCCTTTAAACCACATCTTTGGCGAAATTCAAAAGATGGATTGCCACTTGAGCGGCGCATTTCTTGTACATATTCCTCATACTGCTCTGGCTCGCACAAAATTGTAACGTGGGCAAAGTTTTTTGATGCAGCCCTAAGCATGGCTGGACCACCAATATCTATTTGTTCAATCGCCTCAGGTAGAGTCACACCTTGAGTAGATATAGTTTCCTCAAAAGGATAAAGATTCACCACAACCAAATCAATGGGGCGAATCTGGTTATTTTCTAAATCTGTGAGATCTTCAGGTAAGTCTCTGCGAGCGAGAATACCGCCATGAATCCGAGGATGCAGTGTTTTGACTCGTCCACCCAAAATTTCTGGCGAACCTGTATAATCAGCTACTTTTTTTACTGATATTCCTGCATCTTTCAAAGCTTTAGCTGTACCGCCACTGCTGATGATTTCAAAGTCAAACTCTTCCACCAAGTTACGGGCAAGATCGATTAAACCAGTTTTGTTAGATACACTCAGCAGTGCTAGACGTGCCATAATTCCCAAGTCTCGCTTGTATAAAAATAAGGACAGAAGTCTATTTTATCGATCAAAGAATCACCGTGGCTGTCTTCCCGGTGAGTTAGTCAAAGACAGCGAAGACACAAAGAACGCACTCAATAGAGATTAAAGATACAAAATTTTCTATCTTTTGTTGCATATCCTTTGTCCTATTGACTATTGAGTGCGAAACCACAGACTATTAACTATTGACTGTTGAGCGTTAACTCTTGACTAATGACTCCTACTTTACAATCTATCAATATACCTCCACAAACAGACCAGCCTCCAAAAGGTCTAATTGTAACTTTGCACGGGTGGGGAGCAAATGCTGAGGATGTGGCATATCTTTTACCTTTTTTTAGGTTACCTGAATATCAATTCATATTTCCTAATGCGCCGTATCCTTATCCTTATTCTGCTATAGGAAAAGCTTGGTATGACCTACAAACGGAAAATTTGTATCAAGGATTGTCAGAAAGTCGCCAACAGCTAATAGATTGGTTGAAATCCCTGGAAAGTAGCACGGGAGTGCCTCTATCTCGCACAATTCTGAGTGGTTTTTCTCAAGGAGGGGCTATGACTTTGGATGTAGGAGTCACATTACCTCTAGCGGGATTAATTTCCATGAGTGGATATTTACATCCAATTCCCAAAAAAGACGAAACACAAAATGATTCTTCTTCAAAAATATCTACAAATACACCTCTGCCTCCCGTCTTAATTATGCATGGCACTCAAGATACAGTTGTGCCGCTGCAAGCAGCAGTTATAGCACGACAAACTCTTGAATCTTCAGGGTTCTCAGTAGAATACCATGAATTTGACATGGGTCATGAAATCCGTCCGGAAATGCTAGAGTTATTACGCAATTTTATAGTTGCTAATACTTAGGCAATAGAATGTTGCCGCTCTCTTAAACCCCACAATTTAGCTTGTCTTTAAAGATTGTGTTGTTGGGGTTACAAAATTTTTACAAAATTTGGAGGAAATCCTGAATAATTTCACGAAAATTACTCTTTTTAGTGAGTAATATATATTGGGTGGCTGCGACGATCGCAACTAAACCCATTCTGTTGGCGAATGCTGCAAAAGGGAGGGGCGAGCACAATGACAACTCTAAGCATTTCTAAGAAAGAAATTGCTGCTATGACTCCACAAGAGGTGGAAAAATTAGCAACACGTCTGGAACAAGATAACTACAGTGGCGCTTTTGAGGGTTTGAATGATTGGCATCTACTGCGGGCGATCGCTTTCCAACGTCCTGAGTTAGTCGAACCATACATTCATCTGTTAGATCTTGAAGCGTATGATGAAGCGTAACGATTTTGAATTTTAGGATTCTGGATTAAACATCTCCAAACAACAATGTAGAGACGCGTCATGACGCGTCTTTATTAAAATTGTATACAATGCTTAACTTTTGAAGATGTCTAATAGACACAAGATCGCAAGAACAGTTGGTGACTATTGAGTCTTATGTTATGACCAATCCAAAATTCAAAATCACGCCACTTGCTTCAACGGGGGAAACCCCCACAACGCAGTGGCTCCAAAATCCAAAATTGAGAAGAGTGATTGTAGGTGTAGGCGGCGGTATTGCTGCCTATAAAATTTGTGAGGTTGTGTCCGCACTGTTTAAAAGCGGTGTAGAGGTCAAAGTAATTCTTACAAATTCAGCACAAAAATTTATCACGCCTTTAACTCTAGCAACCCTCTCCCGTCATCCAGCTTATACAGATGAAATGTTTTGGCAATCGGATCGCTCTCGTCCACTGCATATAGATTTGGGAGAGTGGGCAGATCTGATTTTAATTGCTCCAGTCACGGCAAATACGCTGGCAAAGTTAGCTTATGGCTTAGCTGACAATTTGCTGGCAAACACTGTTTTGGCGTCCAGATGTCCGGTGCTGTTAGCCCCAGCAATGAACACTGATATGTGGGAGCAAGCAGTCGTACAGAGGAATTGGCACCAACTTTTAACAGACCCACGGTATCACGGGATCGGAACAGCATCGGGATTGCTAGCATGCGATCGCGTTGGGGCGGGTAGAATGGCAGAGCCTTGGGAAATTATTGCTTATGTCCAATCGCTGTTACATACCGCAGGGCAAAAAGATTTAGCAGGAAAACAAGTTTTGATTAGTGCTGGTGGAACGCGAGAGTATCTCGACCCCGTCAGATTTATTGGCAATCCTTCTACAGGCAAAATGGGCTTAGCATTAGCACAAGCAGCACTTCACCGAGGTGCAAATGTAACTTTAGTACATGGGTTGGCAACTTGGGAGATTCCTCTGGGAATTACGGCAATTCCGGTTGTGAGTGCGTCAGAAATGCGATCGCATATGGTGAGGTGTTTATCAAATGCAGATGTTATTATTATGTCCGCAGCAGTTGCAGATGTTAAGCCGAGAGATTACAGCCCAGAGAAATTAGCAAAGAAAGCTCTCCCTGAAGCTTTACCTTTAGAACCAGTACCCGATATTGTTGCTGAATTAGCACAAATCAAACAATCCCATCAGCGTTTAATTGGATTTGCAGCGCAAACAGGAGATATAGTCAAGCCAGCATTAGAGAAATTACATAGGAAAAATTTAGATGCGATCGTTGCTAATCCAGTAGATGAACCGGGAAGTGGATTTGGTAGTGACACCAATCAAGCTGTTTTTTTAGACAAGCAAGGACAGCGCTTTGAGATACCTCCCTGTTCTAAATTAGAAATGGCTCATCATATTTTCGATTTTTTAACTCCTAAATTGACTGATTAACAAGAGTTCAGTGCTGCTGTAGTAGAAACAAAACTGGAGAACTTTGTTGCGAGCGCCTTTTTTGAACAACAACCAAAAAAAAGAACGGTACTAGTACATGAAGGCAGAAGTTCGCTCGCTACTAGGGCAGAAGGCGCAAAAGTTTTGAAAGTGAGCTTTTTGTTTGTTGTTAATCGTTAGCTTATTTATGCCGTGCTGTTCTAGATCGTACTGCTTCTGGGAATTTGTTAAAACCCTGACTTTTCTAAAAAGTCAGGGTTCTAGACCAACTTAACTCATCATAAATCCAGTTCACCACTAGTTACTAATAACTGTGGATGAATGATTAAGCGGTGTACCATTCAGGAGAACGTGCTGCAACAGGAGATTCACTATAAGTAGTACCATCCATTGTCCAAAGCTTGTTCTCGCCTGTTTGATAATTCCGCCAGAAGATGTCAGTTTTGCCATCTCCATTGACATCAGAAATACTAGCTTGCCAAGCACCACCAGGGCTTTGAGATTGTAGAGAAACGTCACTGACTACAGTTGCACCATCCATTATCCAAACTTTATTCTCACCTGTTTCTTCGTTGTACCAGAAGAGATCGGTGCTGCCATTGCCGTCGAAATCACCAATTGAAGACTTCCAACCAGAACCAGTCAGTGTAGGTAAAGCAGTATCACTTACAACATTTCCATCATCAAAGAGCCAAATTTTGTTCTCACCGGTTGCACTATTGCGCCAGACAACATCAGTCTCAAAAGTTTGAATACTGAAGTTAACATCTCCAAGGCTCGCAATTTCCCATTCCGTACCTAGAGTAGGCGCTGCAGATGCAGAAGCAGTTGTACCATTCATAAACCAAATGATATTTTCACCGGTTGCATTGTTACGCCACAAAATATCTGTATTGGTATCACCGTTGAAAAAGCCTGCTTTAGCTGTCCAATTTGAGTCAAATGAATCTAAAGCTGCTTCGGATGTGATAGTAGTGCCATCCATCAACCAAGCTTGGTTTTCGCCTGTTTGACTGTTGCGCCAGAAAATATCAGTTTTGCTGTCGGCGTTAAAATCAACAAGGGTAGGGCTCCATTCGCCACTTAAAGAAGTTAGCGCAGCCTCTGAGACAATTGTTGTCCCATCCATAATCCAAATACTGCTTTCGCCTGTCTGAGTATTGTGTATGAGAAGATCGGTTTTGTTATCAGCATTAAAATCAGCAATATTCAATGTTGAGCCAGGAGTTAAAGTTTTAAGAGATGCTTCAGCAAGAACATTGCTACCATCCATTAACCAAAGAGAAGTTTCTCCAGTTTGAGAATTATACCAAAGCTTATCGTTCTTACCATCACCATTAAAATCAGCAAAAATCGCAGCACTATTCAAGAGTGGATTGGTATTGCTTGTTGCAGAAACGTTGTTATCAGTTGTTAAATCTGATTCTAAAGATGATTGTGAAGAACCATAATAGCTCTGATTAAGTGAACTATCTACACTAACATAGGAGTTATTTTGGCTGTCATTAAGAGGTGATGTATTAGAAGTATTTGTCTTGATTGTTGTATTGAGAGATTCCGTCATGACGTTTCTTTATTTTTAGTGTTCATACATTTTTTAACCCATTTTTTTGACTGCTTATGTTAATCCTTAACAGATTCAATGTATTTTTCATTTTTTATTTTCTTCTAAAAGTGTTAGTTAAAAACAAGGATTATAGTTATTTTGAGTTTTTGGAATGTTATATATTAACAATTGTCTTGTTTTATTTTTTATCTTTCAGTTCGACTAAATTTATAAATATATGTAGCAATGCCAACTCTATTTAATTTAAAATATGAAATATTTATGGCAAAATGATTGTGCAATTAAAAGATATTGAAGAAGGCAGAAGTACGAAGGCAGAGGGCAGAAGGTTCCATTTAGAAGGGGATTCAGACCCCTCCTAAATGGTAGCGACTGAACGGAGTTCAGTCGGGGTCTTAAACCCTTGTTCCCTTTGGTCACTCGCAGAGAGCGGAGCCAGTATTCCCTTCTGCCTCCTGCCTCCTGCCCTCTGCCTTTCTTGATAAAACGTAAGTTAGATAGACTTCACTCTCGCAACCTCCCTCTTCTCCTGTGAGAAGCGAGAAGAGCAATAGTGAAATTGCGGTTTCACCTCAAGTCAATTGCTTCGCTTGGGAAGGAGAGACAAGGGAGCGTTATTTCAACGCGATCGTCGCTTTATCCCGATTTGCAACCTGAGTTAAAATTTGATACTTTTAACTACAGGTATCAACTGGATACTTCTCACTGTTTGGATCGGTACTTGATTGCAAGGTAAAATATAGTTCGTTAAACAATTCATTTGGTAACAATCCTGTTGGATCGAGAGAAAGACCATCTTTGATTTTAGTCACTAGGTACATATCAATATCACCTTTATTTTTGGCAGAAACTTTTCCTCGGTACTCCACTGCAAAGAAATCTTTTACTAATTCAAAAGTGTTTTGAGAAATGTTAATGCTACCGGGAATACCAGAAGATTCCATTCTAGAAGCTGTATTCACAGTATCACCCCAAACATCATAAGCAAATTTTTTATGTCCGATTACACCTGCTAACAAGGGTCCTGAGTGGATACCAATACGAATATCCCAGTAGGGATAGTTCAAAAATACCTTTTCTTGCTTGCGCCATTGCATAAAGGCTCGAATATTTATAGCAGCTAATACGGTATCAATAGCATGAGTTTTGTTGGGGACGGGAATTCCGCCAACGCACATATAACTATCTCCAATAGTTTTAAGTTTTTCTAAATTGTGTGCTTCAATAAACTGGTCGAAGCAAGAAAAACAGTAGTCTAGTTCATCAACGAGCTCTTGTGGTGTCAGTTGTTCGGATAGTTGAGTAAAATTCTTGAAGTCTGTAAAAAGAACAGAGGCGGATTCATAGAATACGGGTTTGACTGTACCCGTCTGTTTTAACTCGGAGGCAATGTCTGTTGGTAGTATATTTAAGAGCAACTCGTCTGATTTGCGTTTTTCTTCTTCTAATTCAAGATACAGTCGATTTAACTCTTCAAATCGTTCTGCATTCCGAATGGCTGCTGATAGTTGCACGGCAAGCAAGTAACCGATCCGTAAATCTTCTTGATTGTATGTTTTGGGTGTTATGCTAGCAAAGTTAATGGTACCTAGGATCTGGCGATCGCACTCCAAAGGAATCACAATCGCCGATTTATACTGGTGTAAAAAACCGATAGTTGAGTTGTCATGAATCAGTTGAGCTTGACCTGTTCTGAGAGCGTGACTGACGACACCTAAGTTGCTAATATCCAAACACTCAACTTCAGCAACAGAACTAAAAAGTGTGTTTATACTCCAAGTCTCCTTGCGATCGCTCTTAGCGCAAGCCGTACCCTGCTTATCGCCTTTGGCGCAAGCCGTACCCTGCTTATCGCGCAGACAAACACTACAATGTTCAAAATCCAACAACCACTTTGCTTGCTTTCCCACCACTCGCAAAATTTCATCTACTTTTAAGGTTTGATTGATGGCGATCGCAATTTCATTAACAGATGCGATACGGCTGGAGAACGCTTGCGCTTCTGATATCAGACGACGGGAAAGAAGCAACAGTTGTTGATAATTTTGTTCTTCCAACCTACTACTTTCAGTAGAGGTGGGGATAAAAGTCATAACTTGTCTATTTCGAGGGCTATCGAATCTGTATACCGATTTATGCTAGTAAATAGATCTGCTGTGGCAATAATCTCAAATATTTCCGAATCATCCAATCCAAACTCTCGCAACTTTTGAAAATCCTGGCTTGAAAGATTGTGAGGTTCGGTAGCAGCTTTTAAGCCAAAGCTAATGACTGCCTTTTCTCGTGTGGGAAGCGGACAAGCAGCAAAGTTGGAAACCAAAGTTTTCAAAACTTCTTCACTCATTCCCAAAGACGACAATGCGTGTAAATGAACATTTAATGCATAAGGACTGCTGTTTGCTTGAGAGATAGCAATTCCCAACATTTCCTTAAGTGTGCGAGGAACAGTTCCTTGCAAAACTGTAGCGCGGAACTTTTTCCAGTTTGCTTCTAGCACTCCAGAATTGATTGCCATTGATTTAAATAGATTGGGTACAATCCCAAACCCAAGTTCTACTTGGATTTCTTGATATATCTCTTTAGCCTTCAAATCTGAAAGTTGCTCGTATTCCAGTACGGGAAATTCAGCCATTTTTACTACTTATCTGACTAGAAAACTTAGTTCTAAGGAATTAGACTTTATTGATAGCGTATCTTTTAATACAAATTTAGCTTTACTTTTTAGAATAACTTTATATTCAGCCCCCTGTTAGATTCAGTATAAATTTTATCCACTAATCTTACAGTGGAAGTATTTATATTTGTTGATTGTGGTTTTTATTTTATTACCAAAAATCTATCTAAAGTAGAATAGTTTACATATATAATATCTATTCCTGTATTGTCGATTTGGCAACGCCCACCTTCAGATGTTTGTTAGCAATGCTTTTGGCTCAACTGGGTAATTTGAGACTGGGATGGAAGCAGATGCGAACACAGAAAAAAGGGGTATATTTCACTACACCCCTACAATACTGTATAAGATAAGTTGAGAATAAAGTGAGATTAAAGAGTAGGAATAAACTGTTGCTTTTCAGGCACGCTAGTATATTCTGCTACAATTTGTCGAAATTCTTCACCGTCAATGCTTTCTTTCTCAATCAGTAAATCTACCAATCTATCCATAACAGTACGATTATCTCGTACAATCTTTTTCGCTGATTGGTAGCACTCGTCTACAATGACGCGAACTTGAGAATCAATGCGAGCAGCAATGGATTCTGAGTACTCAGATCTGGTCATCCAATCGCGACCTAAGAAAACTTCACCTGTTTGGCTTTCTAAGGACACCGGACCTAGATCGGACATCCCAAATCGTGTTACCATTTGCCGTGCCATTCCGGTAACTTGTTGCAAGTCGCCGCCTGCACCAGTAGTCACTTCAGCAGCACCAAAAATGATGTCTTCTGCTGCACGACCACCCAAAGCACCAGTAATTCTGGCTTTGAGCTGCGATCGCGTGATCAGCCCTTGTTCTTCATTTGGAATAAACCAGGTTAAACCTTGTGCCTGTCCCCGTGGAATCAGGGTCACTTTTTGGACTGGATCGTGGTCTTTGAGCAATGTACCGACGATAGCGTGTCCTATTTCGTGATAAGCAATCAAACGCTTGCTCTTGCTATCCACCAATGGCGTTCCTTCCATACCAGCCACAACCCGGTCTACTGCATCATCAATTTCTGTATTGGTGATGGCATCTTTACGGCGTCGTGCAGTCAGAATAGCAGCTTCGTTGAGCAAGTTTGCTAAATCTGCACCAGTAAATCCAGGACAGCGACGGGCAATTGTTTCTAAAGAAACGCTGGGGTCTAATTTCTTGTTGCGGGCGTGGACTTTTAAAATTTCCAAGCGTCCTTTGATGTCGGGTGCATCTACAATCACTTGTCTGTCAAAGCGTCCGGGACGCAACAGGGCTGCATCTAGTACATCAGGACGGTTTGTAGCAGCGATGATAATGATACCAGTGTTGCCCTCAAAGCCATCCATTTCGGTCAGCAATTGGTTGAGGGTTTGCTCGCGTTCGTCGTTTCCGCCACCGATACCTGCACCCCGCTGACGTCCTACGGCGTCAATTTCATCAATAAAGATGATACAAGGAGCATTATCTTTTGCTTTTTTAAACAAATCGCGCACGCGAGACGCACCGACTCCAACGAACATTTCCACAAATTCGGAACCGGAGATGCTAAAGAACGGTACGCCAGCTTCACCTGCGATCGCTTTTGCCAACAGCGTTTTACCTGTTCCTGGAGGTCCAACTAACAGCACTCCTTTGGGAATGCGTGCGCCAACTGCAGTAAATTTCTCTGGCTGTTTGAGGAAGGTAACAACTTCTTGCAGTTCCTCTTTAGCTTCTTCAATACCGGCAACGTCATCAAACTTGACTCCAGTCTTTGCCTCCATTTGGAAGCGTGCTCTTGATTTACCGAAGTTCATCGCTTGACCGGGACCGCCTGGTAGGTTGCTAGAACGACGAAACAGGAAAAACAACCCGGTAATTAATAAGACAGGAAAAATAAGATTTCCTAACAGTCCCCAAATTGCTCCATCATTTCGCATGGGGTGAGCGTCAAAACTCACTCCTTTCTCTTTAAGCTTTCTAATCAACTCAGGAGCACTGGCTGGTAAGTCTACCCGCACTCTCTGTATGCGGTTATCCAATTCCGGATCGACAGCTTCCACAATTGCCGTTCTACCGCCTTCATATAAATCAACGCCAGTGACGCGATTGGCGTCTAAATATTCTAGAAAACGACCATAAGTCATGCGAGTGCTGGCTGCATTCTTACTTAGGTCAGTGGGAGCACCGGAGAATGCGCCTTGCCAAAAGAAAAAGCCAATTACCAATGCTGGCAATGTCCAGAGTAGTAGAACTCTCCAGGAAAATTTCATTTTTGTTTGCCTCTAGATAGTGCAGCAGCCCAAAAATAGAGCTTTTAAATCAATGTTTTTATATTTATGTGCCACAGCTATGGCTTCTGCCCGATTTGGCAAGTTGCTAGAACTGAGACAACATTAATAATCTTAATTAAATTTAACTTAATTTTGTCCCATTGTACTATATCGATTTGGCGTGAAACCACACTTGACTCACGCCATTTTTATGCAAAATCTATATTGAATGCTAAATTCAGGCTCTTAATTTCTTTTTTGTTAAATTTCGTCAGGATTTATTCCTTGCGCTCGGAGAAGTTCAGCTAACTTTGCAGCTCGTTGCTCTGCTTGAGATGCTCGTTGCTCTGCTTGAGATGCCTGTTGCTCGAGTTCCTGAGACGTTAACAAGCGTTCACCGGTTTGGGCATCTTCCATTACAACTCGACTATCTTGAAGCCCAATATACAACCCCACAGTCTCAAACAAAATGCGTCCATCATCATCAGGAGTCAGCGGTAAGTACTGCCCGTCAATTAGGCAATAGCCCAAAACTTCTTCAATGACTTGTTTGCGTTGTCTGCGTCGGTCGAAAATTAAGTATTCCCGTACTCCCGCTTGAGCATACTCTTTTACTTTGGTTTGTCGATCTTCTTTGCGGTAGCGAGGAGAAACAACTTCCACAATCAACCCAGGACGAACTCCTTCTACCGGAACGACAAATTCAGTGCGGATGTCCTCTTTGTTTCGCAGTCCAAACACTACAAAGGTATCGGGACAGTGGTTTCCCAAACCCGGAATCCCCCACTTAACAATTAAATCCCGGAATACTCCCGTTGTGCGATCGCTAGCATAGCGACGGGTCAATATATCCTTAACACCGCCTGCTATATCCTCATGAAAAGTACTGTTGGGCAAGCGGTATCCTTCCTGTGGATGAAGAAACTCTTCTGATGTCAGGGGGATTTTAACATAAATTTCGCTACCATCTGGCTGAGTGACAATTTCATTACGCCAGCCCCGTTCAGCAAATTCCTCTGATAAATCCTGAGATGCTGTAACTGTCATTGTTATCGCTCCCTATTAGTTCTCGAGCGGAGATGACTGTTCACCGCTCGCCAAGATCTGATTTGCTGGTCACTGATTTGCTTGACTGTGTTATGCGTAGCGTGTAAGGAAGATACTTATCTTTTGTATAGGAACCAATCCAAATATTATAGCTTCCAGGCAACCATTCACCGAGAATACCGGGATTTTTGTTTTCAAAATCGTCATTGCACCAAGTCCCTCCAGGACCTTGAATGATTAAAGTCGTATCTTCTGGGCTTTCTACTTGTAATTTTAAGTAGTCAAACTTATTTGTTAGCTCTAGTGTGTGGTCTGGTTTTTCATCAAAAAATCCCGTACACGGTCCTGTGGGAGTTTCTCCCTTCCCCACCAGTTGCTTCCCCGGTATGGAACCGCCGCTCATTCCACGAACTGTCATTGGATCTGGAGAAACTTTTTGACCAATAGTCATATCCCCAAAGATTGGGGGTGGTGTTTCTTGTTGAGCATCTGCTGTCATAGTATTTACTGAGGCGATCGCTATTGTTGCGACTACCAAAGAAATTCTTATTCCTAAATTTATAACTTTTGTCAGCATCTGAATTACACATTTTCTTAAGTAGTTCGAGTGACGTTTATTTTACATAAGAAGTTCCCAATACGAGGGTATGCAACTCACTTCTTTACAAAAAAGTTATAAGAATGTTCCGGATTGTCAGTTCACTAAAAGAAGTACCATATGCTACTCAATCCGCGACTTCTTAAAGGATGCTGTTGGCAAATGATGGGTTTAGTTCCTCCCCTCGTTCCGGTGGCTGCGCCTGAAGAATGCTATTGAAGAGACTCCACCTCCTAATAGGGCGAGCAGAGCCTCGCTCGATACATTCCCAGGTGGAACCACCCTCCGGGTTCACCAGTCCCTAGGGCGCGGGAGACCCGCCTATGGCACGAAAGTGCCACGCTGCGCTATCAGGGCTGGACTCACCAGTTGCCAGGGCGCGGGAAACCCGCCTGCAGCACTGGTCTCACCGCCTACTTTCTCTGGATTCACCGGAACGAGGACGAACAAAGAACTTGCAATCGGAAAAATGAAGTATTTTATTTTATACACTTCATCTTTCTTTAAACTGCTTGAAGCAACCGTGGTTTATCTAAACCAATTTTATTAAGTAGCAACCAGGATTGGATAAGATCTGGACCGTGAAGATCTCCTGTTAAACCAGCTCTAAGAGAACGCATGACCAAACCTTTTTTAACGTTTTGCTCCTTAACGACTTGCTTAATCAGTTCTTGAGCGCTAGCTTCTGTCAACTGCTGATTCTCTAAAGCATTTACAATCCAGGAGAGAGTGGCAGCAGAACCTTCTTGCTTTAATTGTGCCCGTGCTTCCTCGCTAAATTCAACTGTTTCTACAAAAAAGAGTTGAGAAATTGAGACGGCGTCTGTCAGCCGAGTGAGACTCGGACCAATTAAAGTGACTAACTGTTCCAGCCAGGGGCGATCGCGTCCTGCTGTCAATTGGTATCCCGCTTCTTCCCAAAAGGGTATCACCAAATCTGTCAGCTTATCAACAGGCATATTATGAATATATTGACTGTTAATCCAGTCCAATTTTGCCCAATCAAATTTTGCCCCTGCTTTATTGACTCGCTCAAAGCCAAACAATTTGGCTGCTTCCTCTAAGGTGAAAAGTTCTTGAGTTGAGTCTGGGGGAGACCAACCCAATAATGTCATGTAATTTACCAATCCCTCGGACGTAAAGCCCATTTGCTTAAAGTCAAAAATAGATGTGACTCCATCTCGCTTGGAGAGCTTGCGTCCTTCTTGGTTGAGAATCAGGGGTGTATGGGCAAACTCCGGTACTTTAGCGCCGAAAGCTTCATATATGAGTATTTGTTTGGCAGTGTTAGCAATATGGTCTTCGCCTCGAATAACATGGGTGATTTGCATATCCATGTCATCGATCACAACCGCAAAGTTGTACAGAGCTACACCGATATCATCTGCAGCGGCACGAGCAATGACCATATCACCGCCGAGATCGTTCCCCCGCCAAATCATTTTGCCACGGACTAAGTCGTTCCAGACAATTTCGCGATCGTCGTCAATTTTAAATCGAATCACAAAGCTGCGGCCTTCTGCTTTGAAGGCTGCTTCTTGTTCTGGTGTGAGATTGCGGTGACGGTTATCGTAACGGGGTGCTTCTCCTCTGGCTTTCTGTGCTTCTCGCAGCGCTTCTAATTCTTCTGCTGTGGTATAGCAGCGATAAGCCAATCCCTTATCTAAAAGTGTTTTGACTGCTTGTTTGTACATTTCCAAACGATCTGTTTGGAAAAATGGTCCTTCATCCCAGGTCAACCCCAGCCAGCGCAATCCCTCAAGAATATTCTCTGTATATTCGGGACGCGATCGCTCGACATCTGTATCTTCTATCCGCAGGATAAATTGACCGCCATGGTGGCGGGCGAACAACCAATTAAAGACGGCTGTCCTTGCTGTACCAATGTGTAAATTCCCAGTAGGGCTGGGAGCAATACGGACTCTAACAGTCACTGAAATTTCTCTCTTTATCTAACGCACAACTTAGTAGCTTATACCAAGTTATAATAACCGAGTGCCAGTAACCTCTGGCTCTAAACTCACTCTTTACAACTTGTCTTCTTTATGCTTTAACGGGACTGACGGGGCTCGAACCCGCAACTTCCGCCGTGACAGGGCGGTGCTCTAACCAATTGAACTACAGTCCCTTGTTTTTATTCACTTTATTTATTATGCCTAACAGCTAAACTCTTGTCAAGAGATTTTGTATTTTCGATTTTCTATTGAGAAAGCCCTTGTGTGGACTTGGTTTCAAGCAATTCTTTCTAGTTTTAACTGCTTTCCTTACCCGATCCCCACGAACAGTTTACCACAACGCTTGTGATGAAACTTCCTCTTCCCTACTCCCTACTCCCTATTTTCTCGTTGGATCGATAACAGGTGCATCTAATGCGAAGCGATGCAGAATTTGAGGTTGCATCAGTTTGTACTGTTGTTTCAGCAACTCTTTACTTAACGCAACAGCAGAAGAGGGAGGTAAAGACTTACTCTGTTCTGTCCAGTTTTTAAGTAACTGTCTTTGGAGGGTCTCGATATGACAACTAATAACACTTGCACATAAGTAGGGGGCTTCCAAAGTAAAGAAAATCAAAGGATAGCGTTCGCTGTTGGCTAAGGAATACACTATTTTATGGTTTTGGGATTTTTGCATATCCAAATAGCACGGTAGCCATTTTGGTCCCATTTCTTTGTTATGGAGCAGTGTCACCCATAAAAGCATTGGATGGGGAGATCTGACAAAGATAAATTGGTTGTAACGAGTCGAAAACGCATAGCTGTTGATTTGGTGTTTGGGCATCATGAGCAGCAAGGCGCTTATCGTTCCCGAACCAGTATCAACAAGATAGGGAAAAACTATTTCCTGAATTGGTTTATCTTTTGGCCATTTAAGGGTTTTACACGCTTGTTCTACTTCCTGAGTTAATCCAGAAGTGGGGGTAGGAGCGTGAAGCAGTGGAGGGGTGGGGCGGTGGGGTAGCGTGCGCGAGGAAGAAAGAGAAGTGGAGGGGGTGAGGGGGGGAGGGGGTGAGGGGGGGAAGGGGTGAAGGGTTGAGTGTTTTACGTTGTCTCCTATTCCTACGACTTCCAAACTGTCTAAAACTCTAAGAACATCTGTCAGATTTTGAGGGCGATCGCTTGGTGCTTTTGCAAGACAAGCCATAATCAAACTATTCAGTTCTTTTGGTAGTTTTAGGTTGGGCTTTATATCTGTAATGTTGCGCGGTTTTTCAAAGTGATGGGCTTTATACCAAGCACCAAAAAAGTCACTTTCTGGTTGCCAAGGTTTTTCACCCGCTAGCATCTCAAACATCATCACTCCCAAACTGTAAATATCAGAGCGATTATCTAACACATCAGCTTCTAGTTGTTCGGGAGAGCAATAAGGTAAAGTCCCATGAAATCCCTTGGTTGTTGTACGTGTTGAGCTTGCATAATTTAAAAATTTAGCTATACCAAAATCCAGAATTTTTACTAATTGACCCAAAATGGGATCTGGAAGAACCAATATATTTGCTGGCTTAATATCTCTATGTACCAAAGGGTATACTTTCCCATCAATTTCCATCCCATTGTGAGCGCACTGCAAGCCCAAACAAATTTGACGGCAAAGTGGAATAAACATCGGCAAAGACATGGGAATTAAATCCTTTAATGTATTCCCTAACAGGTACTCCATAACGTAAAAGGGTTTCCCAGTCTTACTCACCCCATAATCTGTGACTCTTACGATATTTATGCTTTTCTGACTTAAAGCAGCACAAATACGAGCTTCACGCGCAAAATCCTGTTCCATATTTGGATCTGAAACAGTTTGAGACAAAAACTTAATAGCAACCGGTATCCCTCCTAACAAAACATCATCTGCTAGGAAAACTTCACCCATACCTCCTCTGCCAATAAAATTTTTTAATTTATAACGATTGGCAAGCAACCCTGTATTGGCTGGAGATGCAAATGCGCTCTTACTCACTCTTACAACCTCCGAAACAGACTAAACATAGAACTAGATGATATATTGTATAGTACCCACTTGACGAAAGTGATAGTACTTAACGATATACTAAAAACTGTAAAAATTTCTCAAATAAGTGAAACATCCATTTTTTGACATCTAAGTTTTGTTTTTGTCGATTTATAGCCAATCTTTTCAAGATGTCGGGTTTCATTTTTTCATATTGTAATTTTAATTCATTCTTACTATCATTTCCAAAAGATTCTAAAGTCAATTTTTGAACATTTTCCAACCAATTTATTAACTGTTGACGTTGAGAACTAGAGATTGACAAAGTCATCACATGAGAACAAATAGATGGCTCCTCTAAAGAAAAGAATAGGAGATGATAATAACCACTTTTAGCTAAAATTTCTATTATATTTTGACTTCTATTATCCTTAAAATCTAAACAATAAGATAACCAACGCGTTAACTCAAATTTACCATCGCATAAGACTGTTACCCATAAAAGCATGGGATGTAAATTCTGAGAATAAATAAATTCAGTTCCATTGATTTCATTTAGAAACTTTGTTATCTCTTTCTGAGGTAGCATCGCCCAAAAAGTTGCTACATTGCCTTGCTGAGTTTGGAGAACATGAGGAAAACAAATAGGTGCGATCGGTTTGTTTTTAGGCCAATTTTTCTCCAAACAAATTTTTTCCGACAATGATGTTACGGGTACTAATTGTACTGGAGAAGATTTCTGATTTTTATCTTGTTCGATCTCATCATTTATGTTTCTTTGAATCTTTTCTAAAGTTTCTAAAATTTGATTGATATTTTGAGGACGAGCATTAACATCTTTTGCCAAACAATTCATCACTAGTTTCTTTAATTCAAGTGGTATTTTAAGCTGAGGAACTATCTCCTCAAACGCTGGAGGTGCTTGAAAGCGATGAGCTTGATACCAATTTCCAAAAGATTGAGATGTTGTACTAAACGGGTGTTTTCTCGTAAGCATTTCATACATCAAAACTCCCAAACTGTAAATATCCGAACGTACATCCAGTAGTTTGCGTCCTTCCATATGTTCTGGAGAACAGTAAGGAAGACTTCCAATAAATGAATCTGTAAGCGTTAGTCCGGAGCGCTCTGTTAAAAACTTTGCAATGCCAAAATCAAGAATTTTTACAATTAAGTTAGCCTTCGTATCTTCAGTAATAAATATATTTTCAGGTTTGATATCTCTATGAATAACAGGATAAATATCTCCTTTATAACTCACTCCTTGATGAGCGCATTGCAAACCCAAACAAATTTGATAAGAAATTTCTAAAAAATCTGAAATTGTCAATTTTTTATTTTTTAAAATATCTTTTAAATTTTTTCCTTGAAGATATTCCATTACATAAAATGGTACTTGAGCGTCGGCGATTCCATAACTTAATACACGAACAATATGTTTGCTTTTACGTCCTAATTGAGCACCTATAAAAATTTCCCTAGCAAAACGTTGAGACATTTGTGGATCGCTCAAACTTAAGGATAAAATTTTTACAGCAACTGGCATACCACCTTTTGCTGCATCCTCAGCTAGATAGACTTTACCCATACCGCCTCTACCGATCGCATCTTTAATGAGATAGCGATTGTTTAAAAAATGTCCTATATATCCATCTACATCCGTTTTGGTCATTACCACTTTTTTAACCCTGATTGATTCCTATAAAAATCATATTTTTAACAAAAGAGTCACTTGGAAAATGGCAGAAACTCTCTTAATTAACAATTGTATTTAAAGTAATGTTAGAATTTTTTATAGAAATTCTAAATATAGATAAAAATTGATAAAGATTAAGATAAAAAAAGAATAAATTTTTATAAAATACTCAGTGAATCTTTTAATTAGCATTTGTATTTAACACATTTAGAAAAAAACGCATATAAGAAGATACACGGAAATCAATCATAGAAAAGGCGTAGGAGAGAAGATTGATTGGGAATTGCGTATAACTCTTGTAAAGACCCATTGTTAGAAGGATCTCTATCATCTCTATGTTGTTTTGTATTTCTACGTTTAATAGCTTGAGGCTCTACAGCTAAACAGTAAAAGTACCGAATAATTCACAGTGACTGGTACACAAAGGCAGAAAGAAGCCCGGAGCCAGACGATAGAAGGCGCAAAACCTTGGAGTCAGTAGGCGGGCAGAAAAGTTTCCAACTACGTCACGAAACGTAAAATCTCTAGATTTAACTGTAGTAACGCTGTCTGTGCTTTACACGCCAAGCGGCGAAGGCATGCATCGCAACCAAAAACTAGTATGGGGCGTGCTCTAGTAGCGGGCGTACTTCTGTCTTCATGTACTAGTTACCAAACGCTGAAAATAGATGACGGATAAGTCTAATGATGGGTGCTTCCATTTTTAGCTTGAAGGCTAGTACTTGGGTTTGTTGGAGCGGATTGAAATTGTTGTCGCTGACTAAGATAAGCGATCGCTGTCCATCTGGTAGTTTATCACCAAGGGTGAAACCTTCAATATTATCTAGAGCTAAATCTAGTGTTCTTAAATCAAAGAGAAGTTTTTTCGCAACTGGTTTAATATTGTTAAGGTCAACAGTTGCTAGGCTCTCTATTTTACTAATATCATCAGCACTTTCTATGGAAACTTGGTATATTGCAATAGAAAAACCCAAGCCAGTAAAAGTTCTCTCTAAGCTGAGGAAATTGCCATAATTATCTAGAGCAATGAGATCGGTTAAACCACTATCGAATCTGGGAGAAAGATTAAAAAGAGGTGCTATTGCTTCAGTTTTGTAAAGAAATTCTTTTTCTGGCTTTCTCGTTCTAAGATTGTATTGTAAAATGCGGCAAGGGCTGCTAACTTTTGGTTTAGCTTGTGAACCATCTTGCAAAAGAGCATTTTCAGTTGCACTAAACAAGTATCTCTTATCTGGGGTAATAGTCAGAGACTCAAAAGCTAAATTGTTCCGAATTCCCCTTTTACCACTTTTGTCAGGTAAAAATTTATTTGAAATAGGTAGAGATGTCAGTTCTTGACCGGAAGATATTGAAAATTCTTTAATAAAAGGGTTTATTTGCTGTCTGACATCGCCTTCAGAAGAAACAAATACAGTCTCATTACTGAGAGCAATTCCCTCTGGATCGAGGCTTCCAGTCGGGAAAGTTTGTTTGGCTTCATTTAAGAGTGTAGTGACACCAACAGGAACTACATCTCCATTTTTTAGCAATCCACGACTCAGGTCGATTTTTAATGTATAGAAGCGAGCAGGTGCTTTATCACTGCGGTCATCAGATATAGTGTAAAAAAGTTGCTTTTTGGAATCGTAAGTTATACCTGAAAACCCTCCCATTGGAGTTTTTTGAAAAGAGAAACTTGTTGGAAAACTAGCAGAACCTATAAAATCTATTCCTGTTATCGGAACAAATGGTGCGGGAAAATCGATAAAAAAGATACCTAGAATGAGAATTGGAATAATTAAAAAAAGAATTGTTGGAAATTTAAATAGTTTTTTCAAAAATTGAGTCATGGTTAATTGCTAATGGCTAATAGCTAATGGTTAATAGCTATAAGAATTGTATCTGATTTTACCATATACATAAATGGACTTACCCACCCAAAACTATAGCTGCTTTTATGTGAATTACATCACAATATCTTAAATAATGTCGAAATCCATCACGGTAAATATTCATTATTTAGGTATTGGCATTTACAGAGAACTACTATATAGAGTTCATGAGCCATTCATTCATTAACCCTATCTCCTTACCTCACCATTAGCTATTAGCCATTAGCCATTAGCTCTTTAAAAAAAATCAACCAGCCAATCTTTTACGCTGCGGGTTGCACGACAATCGTCTTCATTGTAACGTTGGATAATTTCTAATAAAGTACGATCGCCTGTTTGCAACCATCGATCGTACCAGTAAATACATTTAGCACCGCTTGCTTCCGAGTCCCGCCATTCAAATCCCAACCAGCGAGCAATGGTTTTCAACGCGTAACTTTCTACTGGTAAAGCTATGTTTTGCGTTAATATCTCATAAACATCAACAAATCGATTCAATACGGGAAATACAGAGCTATAGGGAGTGCGATAAAGTTTGGCTAACCGTTGAACTGTATCAAATTCGTAAATGCAAAAGTGATAAATGGGTGCATCTGGATATTGTTCAACCAAATTTAAAAATTGCTCCCAAATTAATCTTTCATCTTCCTGGCTTTCTGCAAGTAAAGAATAAAATGTTTCTGTATTAGCTTTTCTATCAACAATCAAAACTCCCAACAAGTAATCTAAATGCAGATCGGGTTGTGCTTCAATATCAAAATATATTTCTACTGGCGCTGGGGACAAAAGCTTTTGTAAAGGATAAGTTGTGTTAAAAGGATCTACGTAGCTTCTTTCTGTTTCTTCAATACAAACAGAGTCATTTGAAGTATAAAAATATTCGGGTGTATCTTTTCTTAATGATAAAGTAGGTAAAATAATGGGTCGATTTTCAACTATAGATTGAGCTTGTAAAATCAATTTAGGAGCCACTACACGGTCAAAACCAGGTAGATTTTCTAATTGTGTTGGATGCGTTTTAGCTAAAGATTCTACAGTTGTTATATCTAGTGCTTTTAATTGTTTATAGCGAACAGGTGTGACTCCTGGGAGTAGAGAAAGGTGTTTTTGATTTTGGGCTACTTTATAACAGCTGCTGTACCAAGTGCAAAGACTGCACTTCTGGCGAGAGATAAATACTTCTGGTGGTTCGTCTTGCTCAAGAGTTTGAATCAACTCCTCCACAACTGTTTGCATCTGGGGTTCCCATCTTAAGAGATCGACAGGATAATTCACATCTTTTCCCCGCAAAATTAGCCAAGCTGTTTTCGACTCCACTTGCTGTACTGTCGCTAATACGTAAGCGTGAAATGCTGCTGTAATTTGATATTCCTGTTTGGGGCGTTTACCCAGTTCAACGTTTACCGGAGCATACATCCAATCTCCAAAACGAGACATTCCTGCTTGTTTGAGCAGAATCTCGGGACGGCTGACTAGGGTATACCCTAAGTAATCGCTAGCAGTCAGCACCCCCAGATGAATGCACTCTACTCCTTGCTGCATTAACTCTAACGTCGCAGCTTCACCTGTCTCCCAATCTCCATAACGGTAGTCTGGGCGTTCGTAATTAAATTGTTCCAAAACACTCCGCTTGTGAGCAATTTTGTCTTGTTGCAATTTCAGCAGCAAGTCATTTGCTGGATCTCGCTGACTTCTGTCAGCGCGAAGGTCTAAAAAAGGTCGGCGCTTGCAACGTTGGTATTGCAGCAGTAATTCAGCATTAATTAGCATTCTCCTAGCGTAACAAGAATGAACACATTATGGCATTAAAGCTATGAAGGATGAAGGATAAAGAATGAAGGATAAGATACTAGTGTTTCATACTTTATGCTTCACTAATGAGTACGCTGCATCACCATCGAGAGCAAATCCCAGCTTTATCAAACAAATTCTATTTCAACTACGGCGGTCAAGGACCAATGCCTCAAGCTGCTGTGAATGCTATTACTGAGGCTCAAGCTTACATTCAGCAGGTGGGTCCTTTCGGTACAAAAGTGAATCGCTGGATAGAGGAAGAAACAGAAGCGACTAGAGTCGCGATCGCATCTGAGTTAAATGCACCACCAGAAACTATCACACTGACAGAAGATGTGACAGTTGGTTGCAATATTGCTATGTGGGGTGTTGACTGGCATTCTGGCGACCACCTGTTATTATCTGATTGCGAACACCCTGGTATCATAGCGATCGCAGGGGAAATTAGTCGTAGAGAAGCTGTTGAAGTGACTGTTTGCCCTGTGATGGCAACTTTAAATGGCGGCGATCCCGTCGAGGCGATCGTTCAGCATTTACGCCCAACAACTCGCCTTGTTGTACTCAGTCATGTTCTTTGGAATACCGGTCAAATTTTGCCTCTTGAAAAAATAGCAAAAGTGTGCAACGAGAATAACACCAGAGTGATGATAGATGCCGCTCAATCTGTTGGCTTACTCCCTTTAAATTTAACTGAATTGGGAGCTGATTTTTACGCCTTTACAGGTCATAAGTGGTTGTGCGGACCTGGTGGAGTCGGGGGTTTGTATGTGAAACCGGAAGCAAGAGAAAATCACCATCCCACATTTATTGGTTGGCGTGGGATCGTTGCCAACAATCAAGCTAAACCAGTGGGCTGGTATCCAGACGGGCGGCGCTATGAAGTAGCAACTTCTAATTATCCGTTATATGCAGGTTTAAAAGAGGCAATCTCTTTTCACCAACAATGGGGAACACCAGAAGAACGGTTTCAGCAAATCTGTCATAAGAGTCAGTATCTTTGGCAACGCCTGCAAGGGCTGTCGGAAATAGAATGTTTGCGTACTTCTCCACCAGAAAGTGGTTTAGTCTCTTTTCGCCTGACCCATCACAAGCCTCAAACTAGCCAGCAACTCGTGGAGTTCTTGGAATCTCTGGGATATCTCACCCGAAGAATAGCCGATCCCGACTGCGTGCGTGCTTGTGTGCATTATTTTACCTTAGAATCAGAAATCGATGGGCTAGTAGAAGCGATTCAACGATGGAAAGACCCACTTTATACGTAGCAATTACCAATCACGGTTTTGGTCATGCAACCCGCACTGCATCCGTAGCTGCTACCATTCAAAAGTTATGCCCGGACGTTCTGCTTGTTATGGTGACAACGGCTCCACGGTGGTTGTTAGATTGCTATATCGAAGGCGATTTTATCCAACGTCCCCGTGCTTTAGATTTAGGTGTGGTGCAGGCGGATAGTTTGCAGATGGATAAAGACGCTACTTTGGAAAAATTATTGGAGATCGAGAAAAATAAAAATTCCATCATTGCTTCTGAAGTCAATTTTATTCGCCAAAATAAGGTTCATCTGGTCTTGGCAGACGTTCCCTTTCTTGCATGTGAAATTGCCAAAGCCGCAGGTATACCTTGCTGGACTATCAGTAACTTCGGATGGGACTTTGTTTACAGAGATTGGGGGGGAAGCTTTATCGAAATTGCTGATTGGATAAGCGATTGTTACTCAAAATGCGATCGCTTGTATCGGCTCCCGTTCTACGAACCGATGAGTGCTTTTGGAAATATCATAGATACAGGATTAACAGGTGGTTCTCCCCGTTACACCCCAGAAGAAGTGCGTTCTACTTGGGGAATCACAGCCCCAATAGAAAAAACTATCCTACTGACCTTCGGTGGATTGGGTTTGCAACAAATTCCTTATCACAACCTGCAAAAGTTCCCCGACTGGCAATTTATTATCTTCGATAAATTTGCTCCCCAATTGCCTAACGTAATTCCAGTTCCGGATCGAAAGTACCGTCCCGTAGATTTTATGCCTGTTTGCGGGCGAGTTGTTTCCAAACCGGGTTACAGTACTTTTGCGGAAGCAACCAAATTGGGATTGCCCATTGTTTCAGTGACCCGTGATGATTTTGCGGAAGCGGCTTTTCTGCTTAATGGTATTTCTAGTTACAACTCTCATCAAATCCTGACTCCATCTGAATTTTTCCAAGGAACCTGGGGTTTTCTCAACCAACCACCTCAAGCACCAAAACAATCTCAACCTATCGCCAAGGATGGAAATGAAATTATAGCCAATGCTGTCGTTGATTATTTTCGGGAATAGGGGACAAGGGGGACAAGGGGGACAAGAGAAAAAACTCATCTAAAAATAGAAAACTCAAAATCCAAAATCTAAAATCCACCCATTCCCTGTTTTGTCATGGAACCAAAACATCTATCTTCCCTGACTTTGAGCCTAGCCTCTCAAGACGTGCGCCGAGTTTTGGATAAGCAGAAGGAAGAACGGCAAATTTTGCTAACTCAGACGAATATTTTATTTGTGGCAAATAGCGCATTGTTAAGTGTTCTAACTATTGCCAGATTGCTTTCTGTCTTTAGCTTATTTAGTATTATGGAGGTAGTGTTATTCTCAGTAAACTTTACCTTGCTGGTAAATGCTTTACTACCACGTCAGTTTGTCATCTCACCAAATCCAGAAAACGAACAATTTCTGGAAACATATTTGGTCATGAACCCTGAAGAATATCAATTGCAGATGATAGTTAACTTAGTAGAGACGTATAATGCTAACAAGCAGCCATTGAATGACATTTCTCTATCTTTGTTCTATGCTGCCGGCGTTACTTGGGGACTTGCCTTAGTGGCTTTGCTACACGTGGTAGCTGTGTACTTTATGCCCAATTTACAACGTTTATGAGTTCGTCTCAACAATTTAACGGTGAAGAATCTAAGGTTAGAGGCTTGCGTTTGCCAAAACCCGATCCTGCAAATATTACAGTCTTAACCCCCAACTTACCAAATAAACCTATCCTCCCATGGACTCACTTTGACTCTCCATGGCTAGATAACGAAGTCGAAGAATCAGAAAAAAGGATAAAGGATAAGGAATAAAGGATAAAATTTATCCTTTACATTTCATACTTCACACTTCAGCTGACAATGCCACACTATCAAAAACTACTTAGGGTTTCTACTACTGGGAAATCCTTACACAACATCACCCCTAAAATTGAAGCTATAGTTGCCGAATCAGGAGTTGAGTCAGGTCTGTGTACCTTGTTTTTGCGTCATACTTCAGCAAGTTTGCTAATTCAAGAAAATGCAGATCCAGATGTACTTAAAGATTTGGCAAACTTTATGGCAAAACTTGTGCCAGAATCAGCTCCTTATATCCATGATGCTGAAGGTCCTGATGATATGCCAGCACACATCCGCACAGCTATAACCCATACTTCAGAAAATATACCTATCAATAACGGTCATTTGGTCTTGGGTACTTGGCAAGGAATTTATGTGTGGGAACACAGACAAAGAAGTCATGTCAGAGAATTAGTTGTTCATATTTTTGGATAGTTTAGTTTTTGGTTGTTAGTGGTTAGTTGTTGGTTGTTCTACTAACCACTAACCACTCACTACTAACTACTAATCACTAACTACTAACCAATTGAAAAATGAAAATTACTGAATTAATAACTTGGTTTGAAGAATGGGCAAATCCAGCTTGGCAAGAAAGTTGGGATAATTGCGGTTGGCAAGTTGAGCCTGGGGTGTTGCAGGAAAACGCCCGAGTATTGGTGTGTCTAACACCTACTTTAGCGGTCATGCAAGAAGCGCTTGCTTTACGCAATGCGGGTACCCACGTGAATCTGATTTTTGCTCACCATCCCTTGATTTTTAATCCGCCTAAGTCCCTACGCAGAGGCGATGCTGTCAGTGAAATGGTTCGGTTAGCATTTACTCATAATATTGGGATCTATAGCGCTCATACCAACTTTGACCAGGTTGAGGATGGAACGGCTGATGTTTTGGCTCAAATTTTAGACCTCCAGCAAGTTTCTCCTATTGTCACTACCCAATCGAGTTTGGGATACGGACGTGTGGGAAATCTCAACTCATCCCTCAGTTTAAAGAATTTACTGATAACAATTCAATCTAAACTTACACCCCCTAATTTGATTTTCTCACCAACAGAAGATTTAGAACAACTGATTTCAAGAGTTGCTGTCTTGGGTGGTTCGGGTGCTAGTTTTATTTCGGCAGTTCTTAAAACAGGTGCTCAAGCTTACTTAACTGCTGATTGTAAGTTTCATCAATTTCAAGAAAGTCGCGATCGCAATCTCATTTTAATTGATGCCGGACACTACGCAACAGAACGCCCTGCATGCGATCGTCTAGTACAAAAGTTACAATTCTTAAACGTAGACTGGGTGCAGTTGAGCCATAAAGATGAGGATTTCCGCTTATTTCTTCAATCTACGCCTTAGAAATCTGTGTTTCATTTTTTGCAAACTTTAACTGAAATTTACCATCTCTTGAAAAAACAAGAGTGGTCTTTAGTTTATTATCTATAATAAGTATAGAAATCATAAGTTATTCGTGAAACTCTCTTTTCTCTGTGTCCTCTGCAGTTCAACAGAAATCTATCTCACAAATCAATGACTGGTTGCTCCCTCTACTTTTAAGCTTGGGTTTTGAATAGTGAATAAATTTTTTTCATGCATAAATAATGGTGCAGTGCTGTGTGCGTATCCCAAGGCTACTCTAGACGTAGTAACATAAAAACAGATAATAGCAGTAAAAACTCAGACAAGATAGTATAAATAAATAATTAAAAACTCATAAATCTCACAGGATATGCTGGCAAGAGTGGTGTTCTTTGTGTATAATGATTTCAATAAAAATAAGGTATAATGAGAATGAATAGAACATACAGTTAGTGTGACTTTAATCACAGAAAAAATGCAGAAAAAATCACAAAGATATATAGATTTGCATCAAACCAAAGGAAATTAAAAAAAGCCACAGTGGAGGGACGAACTCACCAACATCTACTCCAATCACATGATCCGCACACTCGTTGAATCTGCTTTCCAGACTGGATGTCTCAGTGTTGAATCTGAAGGTCTCCTTTACCAGGTGCTAACAGCAAGAAGTTATCAATCAAAAGATTTGATAGCCTTATCAGCGCTATATGACGCAGTTCGTGTTGGTCAGATTAAACGAGAATCATCTTCACGCAAAGCTATGCCTTTAGAGTTTCTCGTATACAATCCAGTCGGCTAATTTTGCCTGAAAGATGAGTTGGTGGTGAATGGTTGAGAATAGGAAACACGATTCGGATTGGGTAGCAAGTAAAAAAAAAGAACTATTCAATATGTTGTTTGGTGAAAAGACGTGAAGGTCACAAGAGAATAAGCTAAGATCGAGTATATAGGGGTAAAAGTAAAGCAAAGTCCCTAGAGTTACTAAGGATGCCAATGATTACAAGTGGGCAACTAAAGCAACCGCAATTACCTTTTGTTGTGGAGTATATTTTATTACATAATGGTAAAGAGGGCTCACCGGAGTCTTTTAATCCGGTCGGGGTAAATCCGGAATTATGTGACTTCATTTGAAGTAAACATTTTTTGAATCACCCCGACTAGGATTGAGTTTAGCTGGTACAGTTACAGCAAACTTTATGACCCAAAAAAGCCCACATAGCTAAAAAACTACAAATCAGCCTTTGGCTTGGGTCAGGACAGACGCCTCAATTGGGAACGTTGTACGAACCTAAAGAAGGCGTCACACACTCGGGAAAACCCAAATGTTGACAGATTTAACTAGATTTAAAAAGGCAGAAGCAATAGATGCTACACCGCAAGATTTATCAGCTTTGTTGCGATGGGCGGGAGGTATGCGTGTTCTTGCGGGACCAGCAACGCTGGATTGAACGCGCCCGTATCATCGATATTGAGGGAGATTTAGTCACCCTCCGTTATGAAACAGAAGAAGAAGACGAAGTATGCTCTTGGGAAGAAATGGTTCGCCTTGAAAGCATTGGTGCTGTCACTCAAAAACTAGCATCAGTCCCCCGTGGCAATGTCGAACCTCTTTTAACAGAAGACTGTCCTGAAGCAGAACGCATCCGCAATCGCTTTACTGATTCAAATCCAGATTAGCTAATGGCTAATAGCTAATAGCTAATGGTTAAGAGCTAATTGCTAATGGATTTTTAGCAATTAGCAATTAGCTCTTAACCATCATTATTTCGTTCAAAGGCAGGGCAATAACCTTCAAGAGTTACCTTGAAGTTGTATAACGGGGACGAGGGGTTCCAACACCTTTGTCCCCTTTGGTGTCGGCATGTACCGCAACAGTCTACATCAGACCATGCAGGACGATCGCTATTTTGATTGAGAAGTTCTCTTTGTGTTAGCCCCCGCAACACAAGTTCTTCTCCTTGCCAACGGGCTTCGATTAAACCCGTGTCGGCAAATTGTCGCCAACGAGGATCGGCTGCGATCGCATCGGGAAGGGTTATGGTAACAACAGATGCTAGTTCAGTCAGTTCGCCTTCATAATTGGTTTCTGGAGGTGCAGGTTGTAAAAAAGTTTCGCCAATGGGTAACTCTACCAAAATTCCTGCATTTGGCGAATGGAGATGGTATCGGTTTTGTAACTCTTCTAAACTGGTCAAATCAGCTAGGTATGCGGTGGAACCGTGGACAAAAACAACGTGTTGGGGTCGCAAATTGTGAATGAGTTGGGTCGTACCGGGACCATCACTGTGTTGGGCGAGCAGGTAAGTTTCTATATTGGTGATTTCGGCGAATCTGTTATCTATTTTTATGTTGGCTTTTTCTGGAAATAGAGTTAACCAAGGACCTGTTCCTGGAACGCAGTACTCGTGTAAATCGGCATCAGCGTCAGTCAGGATAATACAAGGTAACTGACCGATCTCAGAACGCTGTTCGGATCGCACTCGGCGCACGCGAGGACGTATTCGTTCATCCCAAAACAGTGGTTGATGGCGAGCAAAGTTTTGGACTGAGGCTGGAAAATACGGTAGAAGTTCCAGGTAAGCATCACATCCAAGAGCGACAGTGCCATCAACCCAAATATCTAAATCCCGTCCCGTAAAATGGTGGTGGCTGCGTAGAAGCATGAGCAATTCTTGACCCAATCCCAAGGTAGAGGTTGGTAGAATTACGGAATGACGATCTGCGATCGCTCGGTTGATTCTTTCGGCTAGTTGGTTCTCTTGGCTGCGGCGGTGAGGATGGCGGGAAGTTCCGTAACTTCCTTCAACAATGAGGACATCTAACTCCAAACCCCGCAATTCCTCCAAACGCAAACCTTCGACCAAGCGGGAGTTAGATAGGAAAAAATCTCCCGTGTACAAAAGTTTGTAGGAACGTTCTGCCGTTGTATACGTCAGAAGAATTGCTACAGCTCCAGGGAGATGACCGGCAGGAAACAATTCTGCTACCAAACCATCTTTAAATTCCACAGGTGAGCGTAGGGGTAATGCCTGACAAAAAGATGGGGTATCCTCAAAATCTTGGTCTAGCCAACTTAGGGGTAGTAATTTACTAGTGACTTCGCTGGCGTATATCGGTAAAAGTGGAAATGTTTTATGAAGTGACAACAACCCCCTCGTATGGTCTGGATGGGCGTGAGTGACGAGTACTAAATCTGCTGGTAGCGGTGTGCTTCCCCGACGCGCTGATTTTTTCAACGATTTTGCCAGGGGAGAGATATCCGTCAAGCCACAATCCAGCAGAATGCGGTGCGGTCCCATCCGCACCAACAAGCAAACACCTTCGTTATCATGATGGACACCATAAGACAAACACTCTAACTCACTCGCTGTACCCCTTGTATCCACCCCAGAGGATAGTGATAGGCGATCGCTCATTTTTGCCTCCCCTCTAATTTCATGTTTTTAGCCAATCGCCAAAAGCCAAATTTGTAGGGGAGGACACTTGCATGGGCTGAGAACCAAAGTAAAGTGTTTGTTCCGGACAGAAACTGTGGAAGGTAAATCCATCCACAGAGAGCCCCTTGCAAGCTCAGTTAGACATCCCCATCGCATTGAAATGGCTTTTACTTGCCTATAGAGTCTATACCAAACTTGCCCTGGGTTTAAAAAAAGTCGGTAATGAAACTTAATCAAATTTTAAGCTTAAGATGGTGAGCGATTGCATTAAGGTGATGGTCAAATTAATGAGCAGAACCGTTGCCATGATAGTTATCTGAGTCATAGAATCCGTTCTTCGTACCAAAGATCAAGCACGAAATTGTGAAAATGACTGTTAAAGCAACTAAAATCAGCTTGACATCCATATGTTTGTTACCCTCTACTCTAAAGACTTTCTGATTCTAATAGTAGCGATTCCTGCTTTTAGAAAAATCCCCTGAAAGTCTTTACTATGTTGGGGACAATTCAGCAATGAGTAAATCTACCCCAAATCTTATTATTTTAGGTTTTTTGGGTGATGCTGTCTACTGTTTGAATACCGCTAGGCTGTGCGAGGAGCAGGGCGAATCAATTTGCCTCTACACAAACAAAGTCCCTCCCTTGTTCGCCAGTCCCGGTGGTCGCGGGAAACCCGCCGGAGCGGGCTGGACTCACCACCTGCGTGGACTTCATACAATACTCGTTCCGGTGGCTCCACCTGGGAATGCACATCTAGAGTCTCCGCCTCCCGCGATCGATATGCTATGCAAGACAGGCGAACGCATTTCCGTTCAAAGTTCCGAATTATTACTTATAATCACTGAGATAAATGATGGAAATAATACGTAAAATATTCTCATGCCGCAACCTGCTGATATCAGCACCAAGAAACTGATAAGCCTTGCATCGGACAACTGGGTCAAATGGGTGACTCAACTCCCCAACGTTGAAGTCAAAGAGATGATTAACTCAGAGTTTCAATGGATTAGCCGTGAAAATGATGTTTTAATCCGCGTTCAAAACCCTGAATACGGAGAATTTCTCGTGCTTAATGAGTTACAATTGCGCTACAAAACAAATCTGCCCAAACGAATGCGGGCTTATGCAGCGTTAGCCGAAGAAAAATACGATCTTCCTACATATCCGGTACTTATTAACATTCTTAAAGAAGGTGATCTGACAATTCCCACAAGCTTTCAATCCAACTTTGCAGGTTTACAAGCACGACAAGATTATCGGGTAATTAATCTTTGGGAGGTGGATGTTGAAATCGTGTTTCAACAATCCTTGGCGTCGTTATTGCCATTTGTACCCATTCTCAAAGGTGGTGCAGAACAATCTACCATACAAAAAGCTTTGCAAATTCTGCGTACTGACGAACAGTTAAGTCAGTTAGAAACGGTTTTAGCGTTTTTTGCTAGCTTTGTATTAGATACTGCTTTAGTACAACAAATCATGAGGTGGGATATGGCAGTTTTGAGAGAGTCTCCTTGGTATCAGGAAATATTAAAAGAGGGAGAAGCACGCGGTGAAGCACGCGGCGAAGCACGCGGTGAAGCACGCGGTGAAGCACGCGGTGAAGCACGCGGTGAAGCACGAGGACGGCGAGAGGAGAGGTTATCAAGCATTGAAATGCTTTTAGAAATGAAATTTGGCACACAAGCATTACAGTTAATGCCAGAAATTTCTCAAATTACCGATCTAGAGCAGTTGAAGACCATTCAGCAAGCTATAAAAACTGTCAATAACCCAGATGAATTGCGCCAATTGTTCTGAAGCTTTACAAAAATTGGTAGCCATAAGCTTTGCGAATTCTGCGTACTGACGAACAGTTACGTCAGTTAAAGACGGTTTTAGCGTTTTTTGCTAGTTTTTGTATTAGATACTGCTTCAGTACAACAAATCATGAGGTGGGATATGGTAGTTTTGAGAGAGTCTCCTTGGTATCAGGAAATATTAAAAGAGGGAGAAGCACGCGGCGAAGCACGTGGCGAAGCACGCGGTGAAGCACGCGGTGAAGAACGAGGACGGCGAGAGGAGAGGTTATCAAGCATTGAAATGCTTCTGGAAATGAAATTTGGTACACAAGCATTACAGTTAATGCCAGAAATTTCTCAAATTACCAATCTAGAGCAGTTAAAAACCATTCAGCAAGCTATAAAAACTGTCAATAACCCAGAGGAATTGCGCCAGTTGTTCTAAGCTTTTACAGAAATAGGGAGCCATTTAAATGATGTGAGTTGTTCCACCTCCAATACGACTCGGATAAGCAGACATTAGAACCCCGGTTTTTTGAAGCAACCGGGGCTGTGACACAACAAAGCGATCGCATTTCCGGTAAAACTTTCGATTTCTTACGTGCGATTCCTAAGATAATTGATTATAGCGGTTTTCACTTGAGTGAAGTACAGATTTATCCGCGTTGGTCTGCTACAGGCTGCGGTTTCATAACTTTTTTATGTATTGCTCCCAATTGAAAACTGCGATAAATTAATGCACAATTTTCATGCCTGCCGCAATTACTGATATTATCACCAAGAAACTGATAGCTTTGCAAACCGCGATCGCACGTGAATGCAGTTACTCATTCAAGTCTGAACGAATGTTCAAGGTTGTTGGAAATTAGCTCGCAGAGTGTGTAGAATTTCTTGAGATAATCGTGGTAATTTCTACTATAATCTTGGATGATTTAGACCCGGTTCCGACGGCTTTATAATTCTTTATATTTTACTCTTTTCTTCTCTTTTTTCGCGTTTTGCGAAGACAGCGCTACTACGAACAGAATAAAGATACTTTATACATAATAGTGTTTTTTTCTTTCCCACTACTTACCTCACTCTTCTTCACTAACTTCAAAGTTAACCCGTGCGTAAATATCTTTAAAGCTTATTTGGAAATCTACAGAATTTAAGACTAAAACTGCCTCTTCCCCTTCATATTCTTTAAAAGTCCATTCTCCTTCTGTTTTTTTGAAATATTGTTCGATAGAAAAACTATACTGGTCAATTAATATATATTCTTGAAAAGCGGGAATTGAACGATAGTATTTAAATTTATCTGTTTTGTCAAAGGCTTGAGTCGATTTGGATAAGACTTCAACAATTAACATTGGATTAGTAATAGCTGTTTTGTTATTTCCTTCATACACGGGTTCTTCTTTAACAACCATGACATCAGGATAAGTATAGAGCCGATAACGATGTATCCAGAGTTTTACGTCTACCATATATACCTCATAATCTTTCTCTTGTAGTGTCAAGGGAAACTTTCTACAAAAATTGAGTGCAATTTTATTATGGTTAGTTGTTCCTCCTGGCATTGGAATAATTTCTCCATCTATATATTCACTTCTAAATTCTGCTTGCTCTTCTAATTCCAGATATTCCTGTGGCGTGTAATAGCGTTTTTCTACTTGTAAGACCATAATTTACCTCAATAAGCTAATAAGTTTATAACTTGTACAGCCTTAGTAAATTGACTTTTTGTGGGGTAGGTGTGCTCACCCGCCCTGCTATGCATTCTTCAATATGTACTATTTATATAGTACTGTATTGAGAAAACGGATTCTTTTTCAACCGCAGAGCACTCTGAGAGGATATCTGAAAAGTGTTAGGCAATAGACATAGGCGTGAAAAAGATGTAAGGGCGCAATGCCTTGCGCCCCTACTAAAGCTTTTGGGTAACGCATAATTAATCTCTGGAGATGTCTAATATAATTCGCTACTATACAAACAAAATTTACGGTGGCTGGTAAAGCCGAAAAATCAAGGTTTTCAAAGCCACGCAGGTGGGTTTCGCCTGTATAGACGCGATTACAAACATCGCCAAAACCCGATTCCGATTCTAAATGCGTTGAAAAATCACGGAAAGATTATTAGCTGGCATTTGGTAAGTTTTTACTAAAGTCAGATTTTGTGTCCTCGCTGTATCTACAACATCGTTGAGGTCCCGCACGCCCCATTCTGAATTTTGCGCTCGCAATGACTCGTCAAAAGCTATATTACTTGAGGCTGTATGTTTTCCATCGACTTTAAATGGTCCGTACATATATAAGATGCCTCGAGGTGGTAGGATGCGATTGGCACCTGCCATAAGTCCCAAGCAAGCAGACCACGGTGCAATGTGTACCATATTTATATTAACTATGGATGTTATTGGTGTGTCATTTAAGTCATCAAAATGAGACCATCTTGGTGATGCGTCTTTTTCTACTGACCAAACTGGCGCACAAACATCAATCTCAATAGGTGGATAAAGATTTTCGCACCGAAAGTTTGCAGACCATGCAGCAATACTGGCGCGTAATTGCGGATTGGGTTCGGAGGGTAACCATTTACGGGGCTTTAGGCGTGGAGCAAAAAAGACGGCGTGTTCTCCCGTACCGCTTGCTACTTCCAAAATAGTACCGTTCGCTGGCAGTACGTTCACAAGAACTTCCAAAATAGGTTCGCGGTTACGCTGCGTTGCAGGTGCGTATTTTCGAGCCTCGTCATTTGTCATTTGTCTTTGTTTCTAATTTTCCTATCGTTGACTTAGTTTTTGGTTGACACTGTAAAAAATAATAATCATAATATGGGAATGCGGCTTAAATCTTGCCATAATATTATTAAAACAAAGCACGTCTGCCATAGGTTTTAAAGCATAGCATCGGATTCTTACAGTCATCCAAAAGAATTTGCGAGTGCCAAGTATTAGGCATCGGGTATGAAAAACTGAAGCAGAAGCAAAACGGGTTTGTCAGTATATAATGTTTACTTTAATGACCAAAAAAGGATGAAGGATAAAGGATGAAGGCTGAAAAATCAGTTGATAGACCTACGACTTACTTCATACCTCATACTTCATTTGAATAACTGAAAACTATGATTAAGCTTGGTTCACTGGTACAGTCCCGCAACAATGATTTGGGGATAGGAAAAGTTACTGAAATATTATCTAACGCCGATGCAAATGTTGAGTATTTCTGCTCGGTAGGACAGCGAATCGAAAAAACTTTACACTTAAGTTCGTTGTGTGCAGTTAAGTTACAGCCTCAAACTCGGTGTTATACGATGTCGTCCACCCTGGAGTCTTGGGTAATTGGCAGAATCTCCGCTTGGGATGAAGAGAGCGAACATTATCAAATTGACTTACCAGATAAGAAAACTATCTTTGCGACTGAAGAGGAAATTTATGTCCGTTGCAATCGCTTAAGGGCAAATCCTATCGAAATTTTGGCTATAAAGGGTCATGAAACACCCTATTTCCACGATAGAAGATTGGCTTTTTACAAATGCTTGATTCAGCAACGTGCTGTAAGTCGCGGGATGACCGGACTGTTGAGCGCAAATATTGAGCTTTATCCCCATCAAGTGGAAGTGGTTCGACGGGTACTGGAAGACCCGGTTCAACGATACCTGCTAGCGGATGAGGTGGGTTTGGGAAAAACGATTGAGGCTGGAGCTATTCTTCGTCAATACCTGTTGGATGAGTCTTCTGGAGATGCTGCAGTCATAGCTCCGCAGTATTTAGTAGAACAATGGCGTACTGAGTTGGAAAAGTTTTACATTTCCCACTTTCCCAACAGGGTGAAAGTAGTCGCTGTTGAGGATGTGAGTCAATTGAGTCCAAATGCTAAGTTGGGTTTCCTCATTTTAGATGAAGCTCACAACATTGCTGCTATGGCAAAGTCTTCCGACTCTTTGCAACGCAAGTGTTTTGAACGTTGCAAAATCCTGGCTCATAAAAGCGATCGCTTGCTATTACTTTCTGCGACTCCTGTTGTCAATCGCGAACAAGATTTCCTCGCAATGCTTCACTTGCTCGATCCAACAGCTTATCAACTTGACGATCTAGATGGTTTTTGCGATCGCGTTCAAAAACGCCAAGATATTGGTAGAGTGCTGCTGTCTTTTAAAGAAGGCGCTAACCCCTTTGTTCTTAAAACCAATCTCAAACAACTCCGCAACCTGTTTGCTGAAGATAAGTATTTATTGAATCTGGTAGACAAATTGGAGAATTGTTTGGAAGCAAACGATACTGAGCGAGATAAGATAGTTCGAGCGATTCGCACTCACATCAGCGATACTTACAGGCTCCACCGTCGCATGCTTCGCAACCGTCGCGCCTCGGTAGAAGATGTGATTTTTGACCGCAATATTACGCCTAAGGTAGAGTATGACTTAGATGAGCGATCGCTTGAAATCCACGAACTCATTGATGAATGGCGTAGTGTCGCCCCTCATGAGGAGCAGTATCAAAAGATTTTTCTGCTGTTCTTCCTAGCATCTGGGACTTGGTTGGGCATTTTAGAACAGGTCATTGCTGCGCGTTTAAGCAGTAAAACTCATGCTAAACTCATCCAGGAGTTTGGTGAAGAGAATGTTCGCATTTTGACTGCAACTCCCAAATTTTCAGGGGAAGAAGCGATTTTAGAGTCTTTACTCAAAATTATTCGTCAACCTGTAGAAGATGGACAACGCACGGAAACTTTGAAAACAGTGCTGTTGAATCAGCTAGCTGCGTACTTTAAACTTCCAGCCTCAGTTCGGAGAAATAAAGGTGAATTACTCACAAGGATACAGCAGAGAATTCGCCGACCAATTTCTGAAGATGTCCTTCCGAAATTTGTTATTTTTACCAGTTTTGTGCAAAGCTGCACTGAAATTGTGCGATCTTTGTCAGATACCTTTGGAGTAGAGACAGTCGCCAGCCATCAGTTTGGGGAATCAAGAGAAAAGATTGAGAAAAATATAAATAGGTTCAAGACTAACCCAAACTGTTTTATTTTGGTATGCGATCGCTCGGGAGAAGAAGGACGCAATCTCCAGTTTGCTGATTGGTTAATTCACTACGACCTCCCTTGGTCGCCCAATCAATTAGAGCAAAGAATTGGTAGAATCGACCGTATTGGTAGCAAAATAGGCGTTCAATCCTGTGCGTTGCTCGGTCCCTATTTAGAAGATAGCCCCCACAATGCTTGGTATCAGGTCTTGAAAGAGGGATTTGAGATTTTCCAGCAATCAATTGCGAGCTTACAGTTTTATGTAGATGAAAAAATGGCAGAATTGGAAACAGTTTTGTTTCAATCGGGTTCGGCTGGATTGTTGGAAATAACCAAACAAATTCAAGAACAAATAAAGAACGAGATCGTAAAAATTAGCGAACAAAATGCTTTAGATGAAATTGATGCAAGCGATGAAGGCGCTACTCAGTATTTTCAAGAGCTAGATAATTATGATGCAAAGCATTCAGAAATAAAACGAGCTATTGAATCTTGGATGTGCGATGCGTTGGGATTTAAGCCAATCAATGATTCCAATTCATTAGAAGTGCGGCGCTATCAACCCACAACTCGCACGTTGGTTCCCGTGGATGATTTGAAAACTCGCTTTGCTAAGAGTTATCTAGACCAATTTGGCACTTATAACCGCAGGGTAGCCAATCAAAATCCAGGAATTAAACTCTTTCGTTTGGGAGAGGGATTGATAAACTCCCTCTTAAGTTATGTAGACTGGGATGACCGAGGTCAAGCTTTTGCCATGTGGCGTGCGGATGCATCTTGGGATGCAGCTCTTGGGATGGAATGGTTTGGGTTTCGATGCAATTACGTAGTGGAAGCCAACTTAAAAACTGCCAAACAAATTTTAAAAGAGAATGAGTTAGGGGCTTCTAAGTACAAAATTTTGCAGCGACGTGTTGATGCTTTATTTCCGCCAATTATCGAAACTATATTTATTGATGGTCGCCACCAGCCAATGAGTTTGGTTGAAGATGAAAAGCTTTTAAATATACTGCGGCGTCCGTATAACAATAAAAGCTATCCATACCGAGATTACAATTTAGCAAAGGAAGACGTAGAAATTATTGAAGATTTTGTTGATGCAAGTCAATGGCAAAAGTTTTGCTATCTAGCACACAAGACATCTTCGGAATTACTCGCCCGTCGTCCCGATTTTATCGACTTGTGCAAACGGTACGCTCTGGTTGCGGAGAAAAAGTTAGGTTCTCGAGAAGAACAGCTGCGCCTGCGTCTGAATAGACAAAGTAGCGATCGCTTGTTAGGTGAAGAATTGGAGATAGAAAAAGCTCTAAATGCAGCCATTTTAGAGGGAATTCGCCAACCTCTGGTGAGACTTGATTCTGTCGGTTTCATCATTGTATCCGGGCGAGCTCCCGTCACCTCTGAGTGGAAAAATAAGCTATGACTGATTCCTTCCCAGAACTTGGAGAAATTCTACAAACAGGTAATATCCCCACAGATACGAGCCGTTTTTTAGAACCCTGTCAGCGACGTTTACTTGATGCGCTGCGTGACTCACCAAAACCAGCAGATATCGCCTCACTTGTGCGCCATGTGCTGCGACGGGAAGATGAACGACTTCGCGTCACATCTCAAACTCTGCTCAAAGTCCCTCGGAGAAACTATTTTCCCAACCGGAATCTTTGGCAGCAAGCTGGTATAACTGTTCTGGGAGAGGAAAAAGACTATTACTGGATTAGTGCTAATTCTTGGCAACCGGAATGGCTCGATTTTAGCACCGAATATCCTCCAGATGCGCCACTGTGTGAAGAAGCAATCCGGCGTAACTATGAACCAGTCAGAGGCGATCCGTTTTTAGATCTCGTGCAATTAGATGCTTACCGCAGTCTCGGACAACGAGAAGCGATTCACGCGATTTTAACGGCTCCTCCCAAATCAACTTTGGTAGTAAATTTACCTACAGGTGCAGGAAAAAGCCTTTGCGCTCAACTTCCTGCACTTTTAGAATCTCAAACTGCGGGTGTCAGCGTTGTCGTTGTACCGACAACAGCACTTGCAATTGACCAAGAAAGGGCATTAAGACCGTTAATCAGACATGATACGGCATATTACAGCGATAAATCCTTAGAAGCACAGCGTAAGAGACAAGAAATACGCCAGCGAATTCGTCTTGGAACACAACGCATCATCTTCACTTCTCCAGAAAGTCTCATAGAATCCCTAGCATCATCTCTTTATGAAGCTGCAAATTTAGGTTTTTTAAGATATCTGATCGTTGATGAAGCGCACATGATTGAACAGTGGGGCGATGATTTTCGCCCTGCATTTCAAGAAATTCCTGGCTTGCGAAGAGATTTACTGCGTCTGACTCCCTTTACCACATTATTGCTAACTGCAACTTTAACAGCATCTTGCGTGGATACTTTAGGAAGCTTATTTAGAGATCCAGGAGAATTTCAAGTTATATCCGCCGTACAGTTACGCCCGGAACCTGCGTACTGGTTCGCTTATTGCCAAACTGAAGAAATTAGAACGCAACGACTGATTGAAGCAGTTTTTCACCTTCCACGTCCACTTATTATCTATACAACAAAAGTGGCTGATGTCAAAGCTTGGGCGAGGGAATTATCTCGTGCTGGATTCAAAAGATACGCAGTCATGACGGGTGAATCGACTCCAGAAGAGAGATTGCAACTCATTCAAGATTGGCGAGAAAGAAAAGTTGACATAGTTGTTGCAACTTCCGCTTTTGGATTGGGTGTAGACCAATCAGATGTCCGGGGAGTGATTCATGCTTGTATTCCCGAAAATATTGACCGTTTTTACCAAGAAGTGGGGCGAGGGGGTAGAGACGGTAAAGCATCGATATCACTGACATTACATACCCGCGATGATGTAGAAGTTGCTAAAGCCCTGAATGAAAAATCAACAATTAGCATTGAGAGAGGTATGGAACGATGGCAAAGTATGTTCTATAGAAAAACAAAAGTACCTGAAAAAGGGTTTCGCGTACCGATAAACATACCTCCTTCTTTGCGCGAGAAAGATATAGATATGAACAGCCCGCAAAATACTGCTTGGAATATTCACACTCTCACATTAATGAGTCGAGCAGGTTTAATAGAGATGGACTCAGAAGAACCTCCCAATTTCAAAAACTTTGAATCAGATACAGCATATCATGAAGCAGTAGAGAAACATAGAAATTGTCGGATAATTCGCATCTTGGATGAATGTCATCTCAACCGAGATATTTGGGAAGAGAAAATAGAACCACTCCGTCAAGAACGTCAAAGATGGAGTTATAAAAACTTGCAATTAATGAGAGAAGCTTTACGAGCAAAGCGCTGTTTATCAGAAATCTTTGCTGAGGCTTACACAATTACGAAAAGCCCAACATCGAGCGTGAAAAATTCGGTGGTTGTGTCTCGTGCTTGTGGTGGATGTCCTGTTTGTCGAAAAGAAGGAGTGACACCTTTTTCGGGAATTATGCCTTCTTCAAGACCAGTATGGCACGAACCTAAATTATTTTTAAGTGCAGAGGTTGAACGCCTATTTGCTGGGGAGCATTTAATGCTTATTTTTTATGATTCCCTGGAACAGTTAAATAAGATGCGAAGGGGTAGCAAATTATTTCAATGGTTTATAGAGCAAGGTATAAAAAATATTGTCATTTCTCAAGAGCATCAACATTTTATCAAAGATATTAATAGAATTAGCAAAACTTTAGTTTTTTTATTTGAAAGTTACGAGCCGATTCGCATGGCTCGCATTCCCACTCTCATTTTTCATCCTCCAGGAGAACCCTTAAATTATCGATATTTATCAAATAATCATACATCTCGCGTACAGCGTATTATTCTCCTTCCCATGAATGCACCAGATCCAAATAGAGAAGACCGACTGCTTATAAATATTTTCTCAGAAAAGCAATTTAAATTTGAAACTTTTTGTACGGAGATTAGTATATGAGTGTTTTAAAAACATCTTTAGCCAACCCTAGTAGAATCAGAGGCATATTTAGATACTTGCTTCATACTAAGGGACAAAGAGAAAAGAAAGAAGTCCTAGAACGACTACTTTCTCCAGATAAATTAGTCGAGGATAAAAGTACTCCACGCCCTATGTTTAATGCTGCTTTAAGAGAAAGTGTTAAGTGTGGTCTATTGGTCAAAGAGGATGAGGAAATTTGCATTAACCCAGATTTACCAGAAGAGGCTCGAAATCCTCAATTTGGAGACCAATTATTACCAAATACTCTATCTCATCTATTTTTTGCTTCTAATAACGAAGATGAAGAAGATTTTGGTCGAGTTTGCGCTTGGTATTTAGCACAAGATATTTATGATGCACCTGGCACAGAAAAAGAGGTAGAACTGCGTGTTAGCGAGCAAAAAGTTGGCGATTTTTTGAGAATGACAAGCGATCGCCTCTTCGTGCAAATGGATGATTGGATGCGCTATCTGGGTTTTGCTTGGGGTCATGCTTTGAAAGGAAAAACAGTAACAGTTCCCGATCCTACTGTTTACCTTAAGCGTAACATTAAGAATTTATTTAATGAACATCAAGAAATTTTATTGAAAGATTTCATTATTAGCTTAGCGAAAAAATGCCCTCTTTTTGAAACAGGTAAGTTTCGCGAACAAGTTGAAGAAAAGATCGGTCAACGTCAACCTAATTATCTTTCTACAAGTACAGCTTTTGCCTTGTTTAGACTTCAAGATGAGGGATACATAAAACTGGAAAAAAATTCAGATGCAAACTTGATAGTTTTACCAAAAATAAATAACCAAGTCGATTGGGATGGGCAAATTTCTCATATTCTTTTAGGCTCTAAAATGTATGACCTTTAAAAACTTTGTTTGTTGGAAGCTTAACATGGTTCGTAAGGTGATGGAAGTGGAAGCAACTCAACCTCCCAATCATCTATTTTTGGCGACACATCATCCAATAGCTATGTATCGCCAGGACTTAATTAAAGCCTCATCGTTGATGAAATATGATGAAGAGAAATTTCTCAGGGATTTTCTCGCTGAAAGAGATTTTGCCTTTGTACCTGTTTTAGGTGAGACAGGAACAGGTAAATCGCATCTAATTCGTTGGTTAGCTGCTAATATTAAGTCTACAAATCAACGTCAAGTTTTGCTAATACCTAGAATTGGTACTAATCTTAAAGATATCATCGAAAAAATTATTAATATTTCGGGTATTGAGACAGAAAAGCTTAATGAATATCGTCAACGACTAAATCAATCAAGTAAGACATTAACAGAGGCTCAAGCTCGCGAACATCTTTTGAATAATTTAGCTATTCAAGTAGGAGCAAACGGAAATCCTTCGGATGCTAATCTTTCTAATCAAGAACTTCAAGATTATCTTATACAAGAATTACCTGCTCTCCTCTACGATCATTTTTTCCGACAACATTTGTTAAAAGACGGAGGGATTATACATCGGTTGGTTACTCATACGCTTGGGTATCAAGATAAGATTGAAGATATTAACGAGCGGCGTGAATTTTCCATTGGAGATTTACCTCTCAATATTTTGGATATTCAAAAAGCAGGAAAAAAGGCACGAGATTTTTATTCTTTATTAATAAATAATGAAGAAATCCAAAAAGAAACTGTCAATTGGATAAACATTCATTTAAATGAAGCCATTACTCAATTTTTGAATTTAGGTCGAGAAGACTTACTAATGTTAATGCGCGAAATTCGAGAAAATTTGGCAGAGAAAAAGATTGAATTAGTTCTGTTGATAGAAGATTTTGCCAAGTTACAGGGTATTGATAGAGCAGTCTTAGAAGCAGTTCTCGCACGAAGTCAACAATTAGACAGCAAACCCTTATGCGCTATCCGTACTGCATTGGCTTGTACTACAGGTTATTTTAAAAATTTGATTGATACAGTTCAACAACGTGTTACCTTTAGCGTCAATCTTAATATCGATATAGACAAGGAAGAATCTTTAATTACTCAAACAGATATTCAAATATTTGTTGCTAGATATCTCAATACTGTTCGTTTAGAAGAAAAAGTCATTGAAAACTGGGCAAATTCTGAAAATAGGGATGAGCTAATCAGTGCTTGTAGCGAGTGCGAACACCGCCAAGCTTGCCATCAAGGATTTGGGAATGTGAATGAAATGGGTTTTTATCCGTTCACACCAAAAGCATTAGAGCAGATGTTTACAAGAGTCAATCCTGGTGAGTTTAATCCGCGAATTCTAATTCGTGATGTTCTAAAATACACTTTAGAAAATTCGGCTGATGATATTAAAAGTGGAAATTTCCCTTCCATAGGACTGGGGCAACATTTTGGCAAAATGAGACTCAGTACTCTTTATAAAGATGATATTAGCCGCATGGACTCTGCAAATGCCGAACGCCGTCAGATATTTTTAGACTTGTGGGATGATAGCAATGAACTTTGTAATTTGTCGCCTGAAGTTCATACAGCTTTTAATTTACCACTACTTGACGTTAAGAATAAGCCTACAGAAATCCAGCTAATAAAACGACAAACACAAATTAATCGGATATCACCAAGTACTGAAGATACTACAGAAAATTATGTAGTACAACCTAAAGAGCTTGTCATTATTCAAGAAAATCAAATTTCAAATAAGCTAGCAGAAGATATTAAGCTTCTAGATAATTGGAATAATCAAGATATTCTGCCTCAAGATGTAGGAAAACTAATTCGTGAATTTCTTTATCCAGCAATAATTGAAAGAATTGAATGGGATACGGAGATGTTAATTCAGGGAAGTTTTGCTAGATCGCCTAAATCACAAGAAGACGATCGGAATGACAGAACTAACAAAATTTTTAAGCAAAAAAATATTATTTTTTACAGCCCCAAAGTCACCAGAGAGACGATTTCCGGGGTGAAGTTATCCCTTCCCCTCAACCCAAATAACGAGAAGGAGTTTAGAGAAACTGCGATCGCTTTCCAAGGTATTTTGCTATACAGCCACTACAAAAATTGGAAATTCTCCAACGGCGATCGCTATTTCCGCACCTACGCCAAATATCTAGAGCGCTGGAGTCAATACCTTGTAGAACAAATTCGCCTTTACCCCCGCGAATCAGGAGAACCGTGGAATCCCGTACCAGCAGCAGTGGAGTTACTTGCGATCGCAGCGACAATGGGAGGACATCCCACCCATACACTCGAAAATCTGATTAACTCTTTATTTCTGGATTTAAATAAAAACGAAGATGTCAATCGAGCACCAAGTTGGAAAAAGCTATATGATTCCTTGTCTAACCAGAAAAACCGAGAAGCACTATTAGAAATCGTTAAAAGCAGAATTGCTTGTACCAAAGGTAGTAATTCCACATTCCAGATTATTGATGCCGTACAAATTATAGAACCTTTGGAACAAGTTCGTAAATCTTGGCAACCTCAACATCAAATTCCTGAAGATGTTCGTGAAAAATTCTCAGAATTGCATAAATTACGTCAACAAGTAGACGAACTATTAGAACTCGCCATCAAAGAAGAATGCGATCGCCAACTCGCTATGTATCATTCCCTAGTATCCGAGCTAGGAGAAGATATCAAGAAAAAAGAAGTCATTAATATTGTAATCCAGGCAATGGAAGCCGCAAGAGGAGCCGCTGTATTTCGTGGAAGAAAGAGTTTTGACGACCTCAATCAAGTTTTAAAACAGTTTGATGGTACAAAATTGACTAATTACTTAGATACAATGAAGCGAGTCCAAACCGAAAAAGAAAACTCAGAGCCAACTAATAAACTGCTTCAGTATTTGAGCAAAAATTATCAAAGAGACATGACAATTGCTGATGAATTTCTCAAAAGCACGAGTCATTTTCTTGACGCTTCTCTCCAAGAAGCACGCAAACAGATTGAAACACTTCAAAAATCAGGTAGTGGAACAATTGTTGAATCAAGTCACCAAGCAATTCAAGACGGGTTAGAGGAATTGCACAGCCTGCTAACGGAAATTAAAGAGTAAACTGTAGCAATTTTACGCCTCTACAGAACTCCAATCCGTCAGCGTTCGTTAGCATTTATCGGCGGTTCTTAAACTTTTTAATATACTATACGATCTAGCCAATAAAACAATGTTTTACCTAACTCAAGCTTCAGACATTCAAGCAATCATCCCCGAACTTACTTCACATCCAATACTTTGGTTAGATACAGAAGTTGCGGATTATGACACCCCCTCACCCAAACTATCTCTCATTCAAGTTTTAGCAGAAGCAAACGATTTAACTGGCGACAGCGTTTACATATTAGACGTACTAAACAAACCTGATATTACAAAGTATTTTATCACTCAAATCATGGCAAATGACAAAATTGAAAAAGTTTTCCACAACGCTGTCTTTGACCTCAAATATTTAGGAAGCACTCAGGCGGAGAATATCACTTGTACATACAAGATAGCAAGAAGTATATCACGCGATCGCTTGGGAACATCAAATCTACAACTTAAAACATTAGCCAAAGAACTTTGCCATTTTACCAATGTAGATGCAGAGGAAGGAAGAAGTGACTGGGGGAGAAGACCCCTCAGCCCAAAACAGTTAGAATACGCCAAGATGGACACCGTCTATCTAGCACAAGTGTATTTTTGTTTAAATCAGTGGTTAAAATCCAACGGACAGTTAACTTTAGAGTATGATAATCCAGATAAATTTCCTCGAAACCCTAGTTTGTCTGAAGTGTATGGTGAGGGTAGCGATCGTTTAAATTTGCCTGTGGAACCTGAAAAATTTCTCAATCAAATTCCCGAAACCACATCCAAATCCTTAAAAGAAAAATGCCAGGAACTGATAGATTTATCTCAACAAAAAACTGAATTAACAAAATATGCAGCACAAATTGACGGCTTTACAGGAAGACAAGCAAAAATCACCAATACTGTGCGGGAAATTTTACCTCTAATTATTGCTCTCAGAGCTTTTAGACAAAAAGGAAACATTCATATTGACTTGAATCAAAAAGTAGATAACTTATTAACCATAATTACCTCTATTAAAGAAAATTTCCAGACAAATCCCGAATGGATTCTGAACAGCAATACTTTTAAAAGTACGGATTTTCTTTCTAAAATAGAAAATCTTAAAAATACACTGAAGCAAAATCTGTCTCAAGCTTGGAAAAATTACTTAGCTCAACAGCTACGAAGCAGAAATAAAGAAGTTTTAAAAATATTTGCTGAAATAGAGTCACTTAAACCAACGATTCAGAGGATTGACACATTAGATAGACAAATCCAAGAAATTGAATTTCCCAAAAACAGCGAAGAATTTGACAGAGTAGATAAAATAATCGAGCAATTGAACCAATCCTTAGACAGTCTAAGTTCTGATAAAATACCACAAAACGTACAAAATTTTCTCAAAGCAGCCGCTCATCAAGGAGCTACTCTCGATCTTCTGACTCCAGAAGTTAAAGAGTGGTTAATCGAGCATAGATTGGCTCAATCTTTACGAATACGCTTGACTTAATATACAAATCCTCATAAAAGCTAAGAATTCTTTAATTTGCACAGTCTGCGCCAATCAAGCTCTTGTGGAACAGGCGTTCCCACCCGTTATCGAAGTGCATTCTTATCAGCCCAACAGCTGATGAATGCAAAGAGAGTTAAACCGTGATTGATAGTTAAATCATCTAAAATCTTCCAATCTGAAATGACTAATATAACAAACCCCTTAATTCAAGACTTCCTAAATTTACTAGAAGAACAGGAAAGAAAACTCCTGACATGGGGAATCGTAGATGGAGGATTTACAGAAGAAGAACTCGAAGACATCACATCAGACTTCATAGATGACAACGATCGCGACATCAAAACTTGGGACTTAATCAACGAAACCCTTGAACGACGCTTACTCTTTAACTTTAACCTGAGAGGACGCCAGCTTTTTCGTACCCGGATGTCTGAGACAGTAAGACTATTCGCTCGGCTGCGTCAACTCTTCCTTAATAATACTTGGCAAACCTCTCCCACCTTAGTAGCTGATTACCGCTTGCAAATTCGCCCGCGACTCTATCCAAAAAGAGAGATCGCACCAGAAACAGCCATCGCACAATTAGAAGCCGACAAACTCCTAACACCAATCCAACAAAAAGCCGTCACAGCTATCCTCAATTCCCCCTCCCGTGGTGAAGTACAACTCGCAGATTTTCAGCTGCGTGCTACTGTTCAGATACTCCAAGACCTGAACAGTAGCAAAAGTCGGGGTGCGATCGTTTGTGCTGGAACTGGAACGGGAAAAACTTTGGCATTTTACTTACCAGCGCTTGCACATATTGCGGTTTTAGTCAACAAAAATGATTGCTGGAGTAAAGGACTGGCAATTTATCCCCGTAACGAACTCCTCAAAGACCAATTTTCCGAAACTTATCAAGAAGCACGTCGTCTCGATGAAGTCCTTATAGCAGAAGGAAAGCGTAAAATTCTAATTGGTGCTTTTTTTGGCTTAACTCCCAGAAGCGCTACCTTGGAGCGGGTGCAAGAGAAATGGGAATCCCAGAGCGGTGGGTTTACTTGTCCTTACCTACGATGTCCCAAGTGTGAAGGTGCGCTGTCCTGGCGACGGGCTGATGTGGAAGCAAGAAGAGAAAAACTTTCCTGTCTCAATCTTTCCTGCGGTGCTGTTATCCAAGAAGATGAAGTGATTCTGACACGCGATCGCATGGCAAAAACTCCCCCTGACTTGGTTTTTACCAGCACGGAAATGTTAAATCGGTCTATGGGAGACTCCCGCTACGGTCATGTCTTTGGGATTGGAGCCGCAAAAACTCCTGAAATCGTTTTGTTGGATGAGGTACATACATATACAGGAATACACGGAGCGCAAGTTGCTTACCTGTTGCGACGCTGGCAAAAAATTATTGCTAAGAGAGTGCATTTCGCAGGGCTTTCAGCAACACTAGAAAGTGCAGCCGAATTTTTTAGCCAACTTACAGGTTTAAATCCCAGTTTGGTAGAAGAGATTTCACCAGGTGAAAACTTAATTGCTGAGGGGATGGAGTATCAACTGGTTCTCAGAGGCGACCCCGTATCGGGAACAAGTCTGTTGTCTACAACTATCCAAACAGCAATGTTGCTGCGACGAGTACTTGACCCATCGGAAGAACCCCCCAGCAAAGGATTTTTTGGCTCTCGTGTTTTCGCCTTCACAGACGACTTAGATGTAACCAACCGCTTGTTTCATGACCTTTTAGATGCGGAAGGTCGGGATAGTTGGGGTCGTCCCATGCGAGGACGACAGCCATTCGCGGCGTTGCGATCGCATACTGCGGCTGATGGTAGAGACAGGCTGATTGCAGGTCAATCTTGGTTATTGTGTCAAGAAATCGGTCATGGATTGGAACTTCCTTTAACCATCGGGCGCACCAGTTCGCAGGATACTGGAATCACGCCAAATTCAGATGTCATTGTTGCGACTGCTGCTTTGGAAGTGGGATTTAACGACCCAGAAGTTGGAGGTGTGATTCAGCACAAAGCACCGAGAGATATGGCATCTTTTTTACAAAGAAAAGGAAGGGCGGGGAGACGCCGAACCATGCGACCGTGGACGGTAGTGGTGCTGTCTGATTACGGAAGAGACAGAATCGCCTATCAGAACTACGATATGCTGTTTAACCCAGTTTTAGAAAAGCGAAGTCTCCCCATATCCAACCGCTATGTCATCCGCATTCAAGCTGTTTTCGCCTTTATGGACTGGGTAGGACAGCAATTAACTGACCAAGGAACTGTTTGGAGTGACTTTGCTAGTCCCAACTTACTCAACACCAACCGCCAAAAACAAGAAATCGAACTTATCAAAAATATTCTTGAAACAGAAGCAGGACTCAGCAGTTTAGAAACATATTTGTCATCAGCATTACACCTAACCAAAGATGAAGTCGAAGCAATTCTTTGGGAACCCCCACGCTCATTGATGATGGCGGTGCTTCCCACTTTGCTGCGGCGTTTGGAGTCTGGTTGGAAGCTCTATCCCCTCCATCTAGATGAATCAAAAAAAGACTATCAAACCCGCGACCCCTTACCTGATTTCGTTCCCCCCAACTTATTTACTGACCTGTTATTGCCAGAAGTGCTAATTACTACACCACCCCAAAGCCGCAACAGCGAGCCAGATATCAACCCTTTGCCCATTGTCCAAGCCCTAAAAACCTTTGCTCCAGGAAGAGTCACGCGTCGTTTTGGCATACAGCACATCCACGCCAGCCACTGGATTGCTCCAAAAGACTTGCAACATATAGAGCAAAATTTACCTGTAAAGGACTACTGTACTGAATTTGAAGAAGTGGGAAATTTTCAATTTTTGCAAGATGGGGAAGTCGTAGATATTCGCTGCATTCGCCCTTGGGCAATTCATCCGACTCAAGTTCCGCGTGATATTGCAATTACTTCTAATGCCCAGTTGGAATGGCGCAGTCAAATTATACCACCTGACTCTGGCATAAAACTCGAACTTCCTCAAGGTTCCCCGTGGAGCAAACTCATTACAGAAGTATCTTGCTTTACCCACGCTCAACAATCGCCAGTGGAAGTACGACGCTTTGCGATCTCATCCCAAGCAAACATCCGCTTCAAAACAGGTCACGAACTCAACACCACAATTCGCTTTACCCACAGTGATGGTAGACCAGCTGCTGTAGGATTTGCTCAATCTGTTGACGGTTTGGTCTTTCGCTTTTGCATTCCGCCGAATTTCAGGATCGATAAGAACGATTCCAATCAAGGGAAGATTAGGGCATTTTACACGGCATATTTCAGATATAAAGTATTGACAGATAGAGAATTATGTGAATTCACAAATGGATTCCAACGGGAATGGCTTTATCAAATATATATATCAATGCTTACCGCCCGCGCCTTAGCTGACCAAATCTCGCTGTCAGAAGCTTTTGAAGCTCTTTTAAGTGAAAATATAGGTCAGGAAATGGCAAGGGTTCTTGACAATATCTTTCAAACTTTGAACGTTGAGGAAACCTTACTAGAACCAGGGGAATCTGTGTCAGGAGAAATTCAGGGAAGGCAAAGAGTACACGATAGGTTGCGATCGCTGTGCAACGCAGATACAATCCAATCAATATTAAACGACCTTGCCCCAGTTTTGTGGTCAGAACCCGATAAAGAGTGGAACGCTTGGGCAGCATTGCGTTTAAAAGCAACCATGGGAGGAGCTATACTCAATGCGTGCGGACAATTGTGTCCTCATTTTGACTTGGACGACCTAATTTTGGATATCGAACCAGGGGTTCGTCCGTCAGATGCACCTGCTATTCCACAGGGTGTGGAAGAAATTTGGATAACTGAGTCTACTATTGGCGGTGGTGGAGTCATTGAGGAAATTTTACGCCGCTATACTGCTGACCCTAAAAACTTTTTCCGATTGGCGGAGAATGCACTGCAACCAGCAGATTTTGAGATTGTGGATTCAGAATTGACACGGTTTTTGGAATTAACCCAAACGAGTGAGGATATTATTGATACGATGACAAAAGTGCGGTTGGCAGAGGGATACAATGAATTAAAACAAGCCAGCGATCGCTTCCGCAAAGCCCTATCTTCTCAGGGAATTTTAGTCACGCATCCAGTCATCACCGCAATTAACGCACGGGTTTTGCGTCCTGGGAGTACTTCTCAAACAGATAAATTACTGCTGGATTTGATTCGTTTGTGGTATGGAGAAGAAGAAAGGTTAGGCATTGAAATTGATGCGCGAGTTTTTGCCTATGTAGCGAGTCATGATGACCAGTTAGATCGAGTGTTGTTGCATCTTGGTTTAGTACAACCATCACCTTATTGGCGGTTTCAGGTGATTTATGGGTTGTTGTGGGCGAGAGGGAATGTACTGCGTGCGAGAGCTTTATCTTCCTATAATCCTTTTACGCTACTTCCCGATGCAGATAGAGAACTGTTACTGGATGTATTGCAAGCGGATGAACAAACAGTTGCGCTAGATGAAACCAACTGGCGGGAACAGGTAGAGGAAGCATTTAGACAAGGTGCATCAGTTTCCTTGATAGCACGTCCTGATGCCAAGGAGGATTTAAAAGCAGCGATTTTGAGTTTAGCAGTGGAACCGATGGAGTTAGGATTTTTGCAGGTTTACCCCATGGTGGAAGGCGTACAACGGCATTCGCAAGGGTTTGCGGTACGGTTACAAGTACGGGAGATGGTGCAGTAATAATGCGTAGTACAATAGTTTTTATACAAGTTATATAATAAACTAAGTAATTATATTTTTTAAGCTAAAATTATGATTTAAAATTACCTATTTTACTTTCTTTGATTAAAATTCTATACTTGGAACTCTTGTTGGGAAAGACTTAAAATAAGTATAAGCATTTGATTGGTTACACTCCATTAACTCAGTAAGAAATATCAAGAATGACATTTAGTGAAAATCTGTGGGATAAATTTTTAACTTACGATAATTTTCTGCTGGCTTGGCAAAGAACAGTAAATGTTACTAGCCGTATGATTATTGATGAGTTGGGTTTTAAAATATTTGCATTTAATCTTGAAGCTAATCTAAAAGATTTAATCAGGCAAGTACAAGCGGAAGATTTTCCATATACACCTTTAGCAGATCATAAAGTGTATGTTCCAAAACCATCAACAACATTGAGAACAATGTCGCTTATGGCTGTACCTGATGTTATTGTTTACCAGGCTCTTGTTAATGTTATTGCTGACGAAAGCCATCAATATCTGGTGACTTATCAGAATCAACATATTTTTGGTAATATTTATGCTGGTTCAGGTAAACGTTGGATGCTCCGTCCCTGGAAACAACAATATAATAATTTTGTTAATTCTGTTGAAAGATTGTATCGTAATGGTAATTTTTGGATTGCTTCAACAGATATTGTGTCTTTCTATGACACTATTGACCATGAGAGACTTATTCAGATTGTACGGAAATATTGTAGATGTAAAGAATTTAGTAAATTTGAAAACCTCTTGAGAGAATGTCTTTCAAAATGGTCTGCACATACAGCAAATGTAAAAATGAGTCGTGGAATTCCTCAAGGTAGTAATGCTTCTGATTTTTTAGCAAATTTATTTTTACATGAACTTGACAAGATAATGATTTGTAAAGGATATAACTATGTACGCTATGTAGACGATATACGCATTCTAGGACGCGATAAGCCAACTGTTCAGCAAGGACTAATTCTTTTTGATTTAGAACTTAAGCGTGCTGGATTAGTAGCTCAAGTCACAAAAACTAGCCTTCATGAAATTGAAGATATAACTAAAGAAATTACGCATTTACGCTTTATAATTACAGATCCCACAGGAGAAGGAGAATATACTCTAATTAAAGAGCCTACTATTCCTAAAAGTGAACAAGCTGAATTGGCAGCAGATTATGTTAATAAAACAGCTAACGGTAATATAGATCGAGAAACAACAAAATTGCATACTTGCACGGATTTATGTGAAGAGAACAACGATGATTTTGAAGAAGAAGAGGAGGTTGAAAGATACTCTTTACAGAGTAAGTTAAATAAAGATATAACAGAAAATATAAAATTACAAGAGCAATTACTGGAGGTCTTTTCAGAAGCTTATTCACTTTTAGATAACTCAGACAAAAGTAAAGAAGCAGAATCTAATATCACATTTTGCCTATACCGACTAGAACCTTATGAGTTAATACGTGAGAAATTAGTAGATTTACTTTACAAGTTGCCTTGGCGTTCTGAAGCTATATGTTATTGTTTAGGACGGTTTAAAAATGATTCAGTCATTGTAGAAGAATTACAAAATTTTATAAATAAACATAAGGTATATTCTTGGCATCGTGCTAATGCACTATGGTCTTTATATCAAATTAATGGAGCTGAAAAGACTGGGTTTATATGCCGAGAATGGCTAGCTGATACTCAGCTGGACTGGTATGCCAGAATGATAGCTGCACGAATATTAGGAAAACTGCCTGGTCAACATTCCTATTTTATGGAATGTTTGCAGCAAGAACAGCATAATAGTAAAGATGATCCAGAATCTTCATCACTGCTTAGACAAGAATTAGCTTATAGTGCTTTTCAGAGGATTAAATCTTATCATAAGCTTTTAGCATTGTTTCGCTTAATTTGTACCGATCAAAGTTCTGTAATGCACAGATTAGCTATTTATCTTCTACAAATGAATAAGTGTAGAGTTACTTGGGATGATTTAAAGCCTTACCATCAAGAAATGAGCAAGCTGTCAGATTTAGTTAGATCTGTTGGCTTATCACCAGACGCACCAAAAATATGCTTTATCTATCAGACGCTTTCAACTATGTATAACGTTTCATTATCATATAGTAATCTTTGTCTGTTTTATGGTGTACATTATGAAAGATCCGTCGAACAGTTACGAGAATCTGTCAGTAGTTATCATAAATCACCGAATGCTTATATCAGAACTTTTCATCAATTTGCACATCTAACTTTAATTGCTTTTTATGAATACACTTTCCCATCAGAATCAGGTTTACATGATGGTTATGCATCTCTAACAGACAGAAAAGTTTTCACCAATTCCCTTCCAAATAGCTACGAAACTTGGAAAGAACTTGGCTCTATGCGAAACCGTGTCGATCATCCAGTAGATAAAAAAACAAAATCACATTCAAAAAAGATTACTTTTGAAGAAACAAAATTTTTTTGTAAAAAACTTAATGTCGCTCTTCAAGAAATTTTTAATTTTTGGCTAAATACGTTATCTGTTCCTACAACTTCAGTTACTGTATCAAAACCATGATATAAAACAAGTGTATAACACGATTTAGATAAGACCAGAACCCTTAATAGAAACCAATATTGAGCTTAAACGATTGTATCAAGTGAATGGAGCAGCACTATTGATTCGTCTTCAAGCTATCGGAATTATTTCTGAAGCAACTTTAACTTACTCTTTTCAATCGATCGCAAGATATTGGAGAACCACTGAACCAGAAGAATTAGAAGTAGCTGAAGAAAGAGGTAAAAAAGAACAAGCTTGCCGATTTGAGCGGCTTTGTTATCGTGCGTTAGCAGAAGGTTTAATTTCTTTAAGTAAAGCTGCAGAACTTTTGCGAAAACCGATTCACCAAGTAGAGGCTGGATTAGAGGGACCAAGTTGTGTCTATTCGGATTATTGTTAGTGACTCATCATGTCTCATCGATCTACGCAAGGCGTCCTTATTGGATGCCCTTATACATTTACCTTATGAAATTGCAATGTTATTTCTACCTGTGCAGCAAATTCATCTGGAGCCATCGGATCGGCATTAAGCCAGTACTGACTCTGATGAGGTTTTAAATCTGCTTCGGGATGTGGGAAGAACTATTTAGATTTGGATTTGAATCCCTTATTGTATTCCACCATTGCATTATATAGGCATGAATAACCGAAAAAATACAAGCATAATTACTGAAAAAACTCTTAATTAAAGGTTGTATTAAATTTGTTATTCCGTGAGATATCCTGGGCAAACTATTTTTAGACAACAATTTACACATTCTAATAGGGTTCTTTTTTGAATTTATAGAGTATGAATTTATACAATTAAATATTAAGTTTGAGCCTTGCCCTGACAATCCTTAGTGCTTGACTGAGACTTGCACCATCAGTTCTCTCGTGGACTTGCGCCAATTATGGTGCTAGTAGCAACGAATTGTAACCGATAAAAACCATAATACTTCGGTACTAGCTCCAGGATTTAAGAATGTCACGTTTTAATTTAAATGTATAAAACCTGTCTAAATTTTAATGAAATTTACTATGATAAATCAGCTACTTCAAGGTCGTTACCAAATTATTCGGGAATTAGGCAAGGGAGCGTTTGGAAAAACCTACTTAGCCAAAGACACACAGTATCCTGAAAACCCTTACTGTGTAGTAAAACACCTGCAACCAGATGACCCTCGCAGTCTCGAAAAAGCGAAAGAACTTTTTGCCAAAGAAGCTCTCACCCTTGCTAAATTAGGTAAGCATGACCAAATACCAGAATTAAAAGCTCACTCAGGAACAGAATTTTATTTAGTTCAAGAATTTATAGATGGGCATTCTCTTAGAGATGAAATGCCACCTACAAGGTATTGGACGGAAACCGAAATAATTGCTTTATTGCAAGATATTTCGAGAGTTTTGGTGTTTATTCATGATGAAGGAGTGATTCATAGGGATATTAAGCCAGACAACATCATGCGACGAAACCGCGATCGCAAGTTGGTGTTAATTGATTTTGGGGCGATTAAAGAAAAAGTTCTTAACACTCCAGGTACAGGTGCTTCAACAGTTGTTGGTTCGCGAGTTTATACGTTAGGTTATGCACCTCCAGAACAAACTGCAGGAAAACCACAATTCAGTAGTGATATTTATGCTCTCGGCATGACAGCTATTGAAGCTTTAACTGGTGTATATCCCCATCTACTTCCGGAAGATGAGAATACTGGTGAAATTATTTGGCATAAAGATACAGGCGAGATTGTTGGACAAAACGAAGCAGGTAAGATTATCTGGCAAAATAAAGTATCCGTAAGTTCGGGATTAGCAACAATTGTCAGTAAAATGGTACGCTATCGCCGCCAAAAGCGTTACCAGTCTGCTGGTGAGGTACTGCAAGCACTTCAGCAATTGGTACAAACTTCCCAACCACAGACGGTAGAAGGTGCGGTAGTCAATCAATTAACTTTAGAGTGGCTCGAAGTTGGACAGGTAAAAAATACAATTATTCGCGACCAACAACAAAGTAAAAACCCTGGAACTGTAAGGATAGGGCGCGATCCTGTACAGTGCGATCTTGTTTTTTCTGATTTGACGGTATCAGGGTTACACGTAGAAATTTTCTTTAACCAGCAAGTGGGACAGTTCTATGTGCGAAATTTACGCCAGACAAATCCTCCGATTGTTGATGGAAAAGCTTTGCCTACAGGGGAAATAGCACTTTCTCAAGGTAGCAATTTGCAGTTAGGGCAAATTAATTTAAGAGTAACAGCAATTACTTTGGAACAAAGTGGCTCAGTTGCACCAACTGAGCTAGCCACAGCAACTGAACCTACAGAGGTAGCAAGCGCTTATCAAGCATCTACTTCGACTCCCGTTACACCCACTCCCACTGAGAATCCACCTGCTAACAATAATCAGTCCAATGGCTACGCAACCTCTAAAAGAAAACTAAATCAGCTTGACTGCTCTGTTTTAGCAATTGATTTAGGAACAACTAAGTCAATAGTTACAGGAATTTCAGGTGGAAAACCTATAGTTTTAGAGAATGCTGAAGGTTTTAGGACAACACCTTCAGTCGTTGCTTTTGGAAAAAATGGTAATTGCTTATTTGGAGAAACTGCTAAACGTCAAGCGGTGACTAATCCAGAAAATACTTTTTACTCAGTCTTACGCTTTATTGGACGCAGTTACGAAGAAGTCCGAAATGAAGTAACAAAAGTTACATATAATGTTCAAAAAGATAATAATGGCAACGTTAAGTTGTTTTGTCCAGCTCTTAATAAACAATTTGCTCCTGAAGAAATTTTAGCGCAACTCCTTTGCAAGCTAGTTGAGGATGCGAACAAAAAATTGGACGGGTCCTTCACACAAATTGCGATCGTTGTTCCTGCATACTTTAACGATTCCCAACGCCAAGCAGTAAGAGATGCTGGTAAATTAGCTGGTTTGGAAGTACTGCGGATTATTAATGAAACAACCGCTGCTGCTTTGGCATATGGGTTTGACAAAAAGAGTAACGAAACAATCCTGGTATTTGATCTTGGTGGTGGTAGTTTCAATGTGTCTGTTTTGGAAGTTGGTGATGGTGTGTTTGAGGTGTTAGCAACTTCTGGCGATACTCTACTAGGTGGCGACGACTTCGATTGGAAAATCGTTGATTACTTAGCTAACGAGTTTGAGGTAGATCAAAATATTGACCTTCGTAAAGACAGACAAGCACTACAACGCCTAATAGAAGCAGCCCAAAAAGCTAAGACTGAACTTTCAAGCGCCACTCAAACAGAAATTAACCTGCCGTGTATAGCTGTTACTCAAAATAGTCCTAAACATTTAGACAGGACGGTAACTCGTACTAGATTTGAGAAACTTTGCTCAGATTTAGTTGACCGCTGTCGTGTTGGCATTGAGAATGTACTGCGTGATGCCAAGTTAAACAAAAGTGATATTGATGAAGTTTTGTTAATTGGTGGTTCTACTCGCATCCCTGCTGTACAAGAAATGCTGAAGAATTTATTAGGTAAAGAACCAAAGCAAAACATCAATCGTGATGAAGTTGTTGCATTGGGTGCTGCTATTCAAGGAAGTGTATTGGGTGGTGCCATGACTGGTATTTTATTGCTGGATGTAACACCGTTATCCTTAGGTGTAGAAACCTTGGGTGGGAGCATGACCAATATTATCCCTCGTAATACTGCTGTACCTACTAAATTTGTAGATAACTTCAGTACTACTGAAGATGGTCAAAATAACGTAAAAATACATATTTTACAAGGAGACGCAGAACTTGCAAAGCACAACAAAAGCTTGGGTTTCTCTTGTTTAAATGGTATTCCTCCAGCCTCCAAAGGAGTACCGCAAATTGAAGTCATATTTGAAATCAATGTCTATGGTTTCCTTTCCGTTTCTGCATGGGACAAGAGAACTCAAACTTCAATAACAGTGAACTTTGACCCACAGTAGGCATTTTTCCTTCACTCTTTAATCTTTATCCTCAATTGGGCTGTCTCTCCCAATTCCCAATTCCTTTAGCTTGGTTTTCACATCCTTCCACTGAGTACCGCAATAGTAATATTGTTTATCTAATATATTTGCAATGTAGTAACCCTGCTTTTGACCATTAATGCGGAAAAGCTCGATTGCTAATTTTTTGATTGAAGTACCAAAAGCTGCAAATATCTCTTCATGGGAGAGTAAAGGTGCATTAAAAAAGTTTATGAATGATGTACCTTCCTGAACAGCCCAACCATTACCTCGACGCTCAATAACTCTGTAGTAAACCAGACGTACAATCGTAGTGCTAAAGTTTGACATATTTCATCAAAACAAGAGTTGATTGGTTACAATTCAGGAGATTTTTACTAAGACAAATCAATAGTGGCATTTCCTTTCCGCCTAGAATGACCTCCTGCGACATCCTCTACAGCCAAAGCTAATTTCTTACCCAATCCATAATAGAAGAGGGGCGAAGATAATTAAGATTGTTGATGAGGAAACATCTTAAAGCGAGGCTTGAGCAAATCTAGTGGTAGGGTTAGCGTTCTCGCCCGCCCAAATGTACTTCATCATCACTTATATTATGCCTTCCCGTTACATACACTCCCGCCTAAGTTCCCGCCAAATCCCCGACTTACTCCAAACTATCTTTACCGCCGAACTCCTTAACCCCAGTCAATGTATATGGCTTGTCTCCCCCTGGATATCCGATATACCCATTATCGATAACACTGCTAACACCTTCCTGTGCTTGGAACCTTCCTGGAGTCGCTCTCACATTCGCCTCTCCCAAATAATTACTACCTTAGCCGAACGCGGAACAACCCTACACATTGCTACCCGTCCCGATACCCACAACAAAACTTTCAAAGAAAAAGTCAAAGCTAGAATTAACCATCAAAAATTTCCCGTGAAATTTCACCTAACAGGAGAACTCCATGCAAAAGGTATCTTAGGAGAAAGTTATTATCTTGCGGGTTCTATGAACTTCACTTATAACGGTACGAATCTTAATGAAGAAGCATTAACTTACGAGACATCACGAGAAGTCATCGCCCAAGAACAGTTGGTTTTTACCCAACGTTGGGGAGGTGTGGAGCAATGAGAAGCCCGAGTCAAGCAAAAGTCCGCCACTTCCTGGAGCAATTTTTTGGTACGGGTAATAAATTTGACTTAAATAAAATAGAACTTGGTGAAGGAAAACAAGCAAAAATCCGTCCTTGGGTAGAGTTATTGACCAAGGGCGAACCCCAACCTACAGTTCTTCCCTGCTGGCGAGAATTAAGTGTAGATTGGTATGCGATCGCCCTGTCCGAACGCCAATTAAGGTGCTTAAGTGAAGAATTAATGGCGTTTGTCGGTCCCACATACTCGACATTTCGGGGACAACGAGCACAACTCGACCTGCAAGACCCCGTAGAAGCAGCAGTTTATGAATTTACCGGAGGGGCTACAGTCAAATTGTGCGGACAAGCAAAGGACGTTTGGGAAGCACTCGAACGGATGCGCCGGGTCAGTGAGAGACGAGTGCTCCGGGTTGCAAGCATTCCCCGTCCTACAGGTCGAGTCCTGCGTGACTTTTACATGGCGATCCAAGCAGGCGATCGCGCATCTGCGGAAAATTCTTTACAATACCTTTTAGACCAACACCGTCTGGATGCACTCAATCTTCTGTTTCTACGGGTGCAACTCTTAGCAGAATTAGAGCAATGGAAAGAGTTGCTTTCTCTACCAGAACTAAGCAATCTTTTACAAGTTCGCAGACCTTTTGCGGTTACCCAAGCATTACTAAAAGCAGTATACCGCAATGAATTGCAACATTTTGAGGACAATAACGCTCCCAAAAGTGCTGTAGCCTATTTCAAAGAAGTCGTTTTTCCCCGTTACAACAATCTTTTAACTATCCGTGCAGGTAGTAAAATCCCAGAAGTTTTAAAGTTATTTATGCTCCTAGCAGTAGGTGGAGAGCTATCAAAGCCTGGGCTCCGAGACGAACTGCTAGCAATTGACGACGTTGAAGAGACTCACCATCGCTATCTACAACAGTTAGCTGCACTCCTACCCGATGCTACACCACCTAGCACAGGCGATCCCTTACAACAAGCCGAACATCTCGCCAAAAACGGAGACTTCGACCAAGCGTTTTCCTTGCTTTGTGATGCTCCATCATCGAAAGAAAAAGTTCGCTTGCTCTTCCAATGCGCCTACGAATTGCAAACCTTAGCAGTGGAAAACGCTGCAATGCAAGCGTTTAACGAGTTGAAGGTTGAGGAACAAACTGTCTTGCTCAAGGTTCGTTGGAACCAAGATTTTCTTAGCCAACTACAAGGAAGCCAGGAAGGAACAGCTGACCTTACAGCCTTGTCTGTCCCGACGAATTGGCTGGAGTGGTTATCGCAGATCGATCGAGATCCAAGCTGGGAGCGAGCGCTACAAACGGCACGTCAGGGAGCAGAAGAATGGAATGTCAGCAGTTTACTTGTACAACCTCAAGCAGTTGCAAGGTTTAACGAATTATTGCTGGTAGTAGGCTCAAAAGCTGAGTTGATTTTGCATAATGCCCTTCCTTACTTGTTGAAATTTTTTCAAGAAGACGAGCAATTTCCCCGGCGCGAGTTTCTCACCCTTTATCAGTCGCTCGTGGAACTACTCGTATTGAGCACGGAGGGTGGGAATGCGGATTTGGTTTTGTTTAATGAGTTGGCGATCGCTCTTTTAACAGTAGGAGTTAATACATCACAATATGCTGAAATAGTCAATAATGCTATGGAACTTTGGAAGAGATTCGCCTCACCCATATACTTTGACTGGATACTTGATTTAATGGATGTACTGGTATCATATCCCTCCCCAGTTCCAGAAAAACGCGAACAACTCCTATTTGCTGCAGCTGAAACTCTATATCGCTTTTCAGAACGTATTAATGAAGGGCAATGGGCAATTTTTCGCACTTTAGTTAAAGATTTAAATCTGAAAGAATTTCTTTCAGATTTGCTTGGCAAAAAAGCAAGTTTGGGAGAGCCAAATTTTGAAGTTGAGGCAAATATCTTCCAAAAACTTAAGGGTAAATCTGTCCTTATATATACTCTAACAGAAACTGTAGCTATCAGAGTTAAAAATATTTTAGAAGCTACTTGTCAACAAGTGACAGTTCATCTCAGCCATCATAAAGGAGGTGATGAGCGACTTCTTCAGTGGGTAAGAAATTCGGATCTTGTTGTGATGGTGACAGCTAGCGCCAAACACGCTGCCACCAATTTTATTGAAGCCAATCGCCCATCACATCTTCAACCAATTCTTTTAGTAAATACTAAAGGAAGTGCAAGTATGTTGCGGGAGATTGGGGAATATTTAGCACGAGAATAACGTTCAACTCAATCAACAAACTTTTGTCTTGCCTGATTTGTTGCTTGTAATTGTTGTTCTAAAAAATCCCAATTTTCGTGCTCGATCGCATGAATCAATTCGTCTAAATTTTGACGGTATTGTGAGAGCGATCGCAATAATTGCTGCCGATTAAATTTTGCCATCATCAACCCCAACTCTGGATTGCCTCCACCAACTCGACTTGTATCTTTAAAGCCAGAACTGGCCAAATTTTGAGCTAATTGTAAAACTTTTGCATCTGGTTCACTCATACAAGCTGCAATTAATGAGGAACTCACCATTACGGGTAAGTGAGAAATCCAACTGACTGCTCGATCGTGTTCTTCCGGAGAACAAGAATAGAGATTCGCCCCAAGTTCCTGCACTAATTTTTCCACAACCGAGATAGCATCTGGGGGTGTTGTCTCTAATGGTGTCAGAACATAAGGCTTATCTAAGAACAAATTCCGTAAAGCGGCTTCGATACCACTTTCAGCCGTACCCGCCATGGGATGTCCGCCAACAAAGTTTTCCCACCGAGGTGCGATCGCTTCTACTATCGGTGTTTTTACTGAACCAACGTCAGTCACAATTGCATTTGAAGGCAAATGAGCAATTAGCTGCTCAAATGTGGGAATAATAAGCCCTAGAGGTGTACAAATAAAGACTACCTCTGCTGCTGAAAGCAGGCTTATCTCTACGGAAGCCTCATCCACACCGCCAAGGGTTTTTGCCCTCTGACAGGTGGATTCCCGGCGACTTACACCCAAGACATAATGTCCCTGCGATCGTAAATCCAAACCCAAAGACCCACCAATTAATCCAAGCCCCAGAATACCAATATTCATCTCAGTAACTGTGTACCCAATAAATGAAACTGCGTTAACTGTTATTTATCATTTGTCCTTTGTTCACAGTTCTTTACCAGTGACCAATGACTAATGACTAACGACCAATCCCCATTGCCCCTTATCCCCAGAGGGAACCCCTAACCCAATCTCCAATAATCAAATTTTTGCATACTACCAACTCTTGAAGTTGGCAATTCAGGAGTAAATTCAATGAACGTAGAGGAATTGTTAGATAAATATGCATCAGGGACAAGAGATTTTTCTGGAATTGACCTTTGTGAAGCCAATTTAAGTGGAGCAAAACTGAGTGGTGTTAATTTCACCAAAGCTGACTTAAGTGTGATCAACCTGAGTGGTGCGAACTTAAGCGAAGCTAACTTGAGTTATGCAAAGTTGAATGTTGCAAGACTCAGAGGAGCTATACTCAAAAACGCTAACTTAAAAGGCGCTAGTCTCAACGTTGCTAATTTGATTCGATCTGATTTAAGCAATGCCCAACTCAAGGGGGCTTCTATGATTCGCACCGAATTAATTCGTGCCAATCTCAGCCATGCTAACCTCATGAAGGCAAACCTCAAAGGTGCGGATTTGCGAGAAGCTGCACTCAGACATACTGTTCTGCGAGAGGCAAATTTAAGTGAGACAACTTTTAAGGATGGTTTCCTGACAGGAGCCAATTTAGAACTTGCCAATTTAAAAGGAGCTGACTTAACTCGTGCGGATCTTAGTGGTGCCAATTTCCGCAATACCGAACTCAAACAAGCAATTCTTACCCAAGCCAATCTAAGTGGGGCTAATTTAAGTGGAGCAAATCTCAGGTGGGCTGATTTAAGTAGGGCAAATCTCAGGTGGGCTGATTTAAGTGGGGCAAAACTAAGTGGAGCCAATTTAATTGGTGCAGATCTGAGTTATGCCAATTTAACCAATGCTAGTCTAATTCATACGGATTTAACCCATGCAAAATTAATCAAGGTAGAGTGGGTTGGTGCAGACCTTACAGGAGCAGTTTTAACTGGAACAAAATTATACGCCACTTCAAGATTTGGATTAAAAACTGAAGGAATTATTTGTGAATGGGTAGACCTCAGTCCAACAGGCGATCAAACAGTTATACATAATTTTACCTCTTTTGATTCCCGCGACTTTTTTAACGAAACTCCGCCAACCATCCGAATTATTGTAGATAAAACTATAGACCATGAAGCAAATTTTGCCATTGCTGGTGCTTATTACCAAATCGCCCAGCAATACCCAGAACTCAAACAACCTCCAAGTATAGAAGTAGGGTGTCGTCGCACTATTTTCACCTTCCGTATGGATAATGACGAGTGTTTATTACCCACAGCTTATATAGCTATTCTCCCCTTTAAAGATACATCAAATGCCCACAAAAATATCTATACTCTGATAGAGATGATTTCAGGTGAAGATACCTCTCAACTAGGTTTGAAATTTCCAAGCATTGAAAAAGTTAGTATGCTCTTAGAACAAGCAATAGAAAATGCTGCTATTATAAAGAAAATGAAAAAAATTTTAGAAATTACTGCAAAATTTAAGTTTTTTCAAGCCCCCACTCAGATAGTTTTGACGAATTCTAGTGCTCAAAATCTACTTTTATATGATAATCCATACTTTGGGAAAAGATTTCTTAATAGCTCTGATGAGGGTCATTACATAGCTTATGATAATTCTACTGAGGTCTCACAAATGATTACACCCTCATTAAGTATGATTGTTGATTTTTTTAAAGGATTTCATTATATAAGTCAATAGTTAAGGGTTAGTGGTTAGTAGTTATTGGTCTTCTAACCACTAACCACTAACCATTAACCACTATCAGGAGAAAAAAATGCGAGATACATTTAATAAAATGATGGGTCGAACTCGCTACGTCGTCTGTCGCATTATGTTACATTTAGGCGGGTCTGACGTAGCACCTATTATGGGGATTTTAAATCGCGCTGCTAGGGAAGCAGTAGATGGTGATGGTGACATGGAAGTCTTGGGGGAAGGGCTCGTAGAAGTTTCTCAGTCCCTTTTACAGTACGATGAGTACTGGCAATCAGCCGCGAATCAAGGCGACGTCTTTTGGAGTGAAGGAGAGGCTGGAGATTACGTAAATGAACTTTTTACTGACTCAGCTCAACGTTATTTGAGCGAACCCGATTATAGTGATGACTTTAGGGACAATCAACCGCTATCTCTCCCTGTTACCAGCAATGTCGTTGTCATGATTACGGTAGCATATGAGGGTGAAGTTCCAGATTTAGAAACTGACCTGGCGAATATACAAGCGCTTAAAGAGGGCTTGAAAGCGTTGATCAATTTGCATTACAAACATAAATTACGGGCTATTCAGGTACATTTCTCGCCAGCCCGGTTAGGAGATGAATTGACTGGTGACCAACTTCTACAATATTACCCAGAGTTGATACCCCTGTAGTTTTGGATCGGTCGTCCACACCTACCACATAATCGAGAAATTGTTAAGCTCAGGATAGGAAAATCATCATATGATCATGACAGTCTTGCGTAGGTTCACCGTTGTTTTTTTAGCCTTGAGTTTGTGCTTGACAACCGTTGCTTGCGGCGGTGGTGGAAACCAAGCTACAACACCGGGTGATAACAATCAAACTAGTCGAACAGTATCTAATACATCCAATAATAAATTGGCAGATGGTCAGTATCCCGTACAGCAAGCTGAGTACAATGATGCTGATGGGGAGTACACGTTGTTTCTGTTAAACGCTACACCCCCCAACTTTAAAACAGAAAATTTACAAATGGCAAGGTTGACTGATGACCAAATCAAGCAAGGTCAAAAAACCTACTTGAAGGTAGAAAACGGTCAGCCAGCATTGTACCTGACAGAAGATTTCAAAATCGAATACGTTCACAACGTTACCGAGACGAAGACTAACCCTCAAACCGGTCAACAAGAAACAGTTGTCGTTCGTCGAGAAAACAGTTTTTGGGCTCCTTTTGCTGGAGCAGCCGCAGGGAGTCTAGCAGGTCAGGCTATTGGTAGTCTTCTCTTTAGACCGCAATATTACGTTCCTCCTGCTTATCAGCCCGGTGGAGTCATTTACGGTTATGGTGGATACGGCAGAAGCTATACTGACGCAGTTCAAAGTTATCGCACTCGCTACAATGCACCGCCTGCTGTAGAGAGAAATAGAACTGCTTTCCGTACAACAGGAACTTTGAGACGAAGCTATCCTGGTAGCAGTACAACAACACGTACTGCACCACGTACTGTTCCTGGTAATCGCGCTACCGGTTCGGGTTATGGTGGTAGCACTCTTAGACCTTCTGGCTCTAGCACCTATCGGCGCAGCCCTGGTGGTAGCAGCTTTGGTAGTGGTGGTGCTAGTCGTTCGAGACCGCGTGCTGGTTTTGGTAGCAGAAGGCGCTAAATAAGCAAATAAAACTATTTTGTTTTTCGTTCTCAGGCTGAGGCTTGGGAATGCAATCCTTGAGGTTCTACCTCAAAGTAGGTAAATTAGATAGAGCGAAAGCCCACTAACATCAAATGGTGGGCTTTCGCTTTAAGCTGTCATGCATAGAATTTGCAGATTCTTCTTAGACCAATACGGTTCAGATAAGACTCGCTCCCCCATAGCCCCCCCCAATGAATTGGCTGCGGTGGTGTACACAAGTCTCCTAAAGTGCCTTCTGGCAGTTTCGATCCCCCCTAGCCCCCCTTAAAAAGGGGGGAAACTGCTTCAAGTTCCCCAATTTATCGGAGGATTGAGGGGGGTCTCTAAAGATGTGTACACAACCGTAGGATCAATTGGGGGGATCTTCAAGGATTAAATATTGTTAACTGAACCGCATTAAAATTGGAATTCAAGTAGCAATTTGCATCTTTATCCCCTATAGTCTGAGCGTTTCTGCGGTTAAGTAGTAATTTATTTAACTGCAAAAACACGGAGTATTCAAAGGCAAGAGATGAAAGAACTACTGAAGGTAAAGGCTGGGAACGAGACTCAAGCTGGTGAGCGATCGCTCTTAACAAAACTTAAGCTACGATCGCAGTTGGTTTGGGCCAGCGACCAAAAGCTTTACCCACGACTGCCAATTCTTGCATCAGGCGGTCAAAACGCTCTGGTGTCAGAGACTGCGGACCGTCGGATAGAGCTTTTGCAGGATTGGGGTGAACTTCTATCATTAAAGAGTCACATCCAGCGGCGATCGATGCCATTGCCATTGATGGTACGTATGCAGCCCAACCCGTACCGTGGCTGGGATCGATCATAATTGGTAAGTGAGTGAGATTTCGCAGAACTGGTACTGCAGATAAATCCACAGTATTGCGAGTGTACTGGCGATCGAAAGTCCGAATTCCCCGTTCGCACAAAATAACATTTGGATTGCCCGCAGCTAAAATGTATTCAGCTGCCATCAACCAATCTTCAATAGTTGCAGCCATTCCGCGCTTGAGAAGAACTGGTTTTGGTTGTGCGCCTACTTTTTTCAGTAGAGAGAAGTTTTGCATATTTCTCGCGCCTACTTGCACGACGTCCGCGATTTCTGCTACTACATCCAACTCAGCTGCATCCATCACTTCTGTAATAATGCCCAGCCCCGAGACTTCTCGTGCTTTTGCTAGTAATTCCAAAGCACTCTCGCCGTGTCCTTGGAAAGCGTAGGGTGAAGTTCGAGGTTTGTACGCGCCACCACGGAGAAATTGAGCACCAGATGCGCTCACTCTGCGTGCAGTCTCCACGATCATTTCTTCATTTTCTACCGAACAAGGACCAGCCACAACCACTACGGGGTGATGTTCGCCAAAGGTCACCGGTCCGTTGGGAGTATTGACAACGATCTCAGATGCTTCTCCATGACGATATTGACGGCTAGCCCGTTTAAAGGGCTGTTCTACCCGCAAAACTTGCTCAATCCAAGGGCTTACTTCTTGAATCTGCAACGGATCTAAGTCAGCAGTGTCACCGACAAGACCAATAACTACCTTGTGTTTACCAACGATTTTTTCTGGTGTCAGCCCCCACGTGCCTAGTTCCTCACTCAAACGGTCTACTTCCGCCTCAGGGGAACCAACCTTCATGACTATAATCATGCCAATCTTCCTGCTTAGATGTGATGAGATGCTTCTTAGAAAACGATATACCGTCAGTGACTGATTACTATAAACCTTTAGCAAAAGTTTTGAAAATAGGAACTAGGGAATTGGGATCGGGAATTGGGGAATGGGTATTGCGTACTGCTTATTTCCCGATCCCCAAGCCCTTATGCCCTCAAGTATTTTTTTGCTGAGTTTCGCGCCAAACTGTTACCATCCGTCCCCAGTTGGTTTTGAACTCATTCAAACCTAGTAAACCGCCGGCTCTCTCTTCATCCCAAGAGGCTGAGAGAATACCATAAGTGAGTCCCACTACTCCCAATCCAAAAAATCCCATATTCACAAGTAATACGGCGACGGGAGGCAGTTTAATGCCAGCATAAGTTAAGAGTAGATAGCTGACAACAAGAGTACTAATTCCTAAAGCAGTTGGAATGCCACAAAAGCCAGCCACTCTGCGAATCATCCGTTGGCTGACAATTTGGGGAATTGCCATTTCTTCTTTGGTAAAAGGAGCCTTTTTAGTGTCCTTTGCCTTCGTTTCTTGCTTGGTTACTACTGGCTGTTCGCTTTTTTCTTTTGCGGGCTTGCGGCGCTTTTTGTTTGGTTCAAAGGGCAAGCGATTGTGTTCGGATTCAGCAGGCATAAGCGGTTATCTCTATCCACGAATACCGAGACGCCCGATGAGAGCTAGGTAATGATCCCGGCTACCTTGTTGAACATAAGCAAGAAGGCGCTTGCGTTGACCGATCAATTTTAACAATCCCCGACGGGATGAATGGTCTTTCTTGTTGGATTGGAGATGTTCGCTGAGACGGTTAATTCTCTCTGTCAGCATTGCGATTTGAACATCAGCAGAACCTGTATCAGTTTCGTGAACTTGATAGTTAGAGATAATTTCTTGTTTGCGCTGTTGCTTTAATGCCATAATTCAACTTAGTTTTAGATTTTTGCAGCAGTTTTTCATAATATCACAGATGTTCCCTATCAGGTATCACCAGCAATTGCTAAATGATAACTGCTCAATGAGTGTTGAGTTTTACAAAGCACCCAGAAAACTTTAACACAACTTAAGATAGGCTTATGGTGTTACGTGTGGCAAGTTGGTGTTTGATTTAGATTCATTTTAGCAGTCAATTTTTATAGAGTGCGGATACGCACATAGCTATGAGAATTCTTGTCGTAGAAGATGATGATTTAATTGCTAAACCCCTTGTCCAAGCTCTATCGGAGCAACATTATGCTGTCGATATTGCTAGCGATGGTGAGGCAGGTTGGGAGTTTGTAGAAGCTTTTGCTTACGACTTGATCGTATTGGATGTTGGTTTGCCAAAGTTGGATGGCATTAGTCTGTGTCGGCGAATCCGATCGCGTGGCATTCACTCACCCATTATTTTGTTGACTGCTCAAGATAGCAGTACGCATAAAGTCGCTGGTTTGGATGCTGGAGCCGACGATTATATCACAAAGCCTTTTGATTTGCAAGAATTGCTAGCTCGTATTCGTGCTTCAATGCGACGGGGAGGTTTGGCTTTACCTCCAGAATTACAGTGGGAGAATCTCAAGCTAGACCCCAGTATATGTGAGGTTAAATATAACAACAAAACGCTCCACCTAACGCCAAAAGAGTACAGCTTACTCGAACTGTTTCTCCGCAATCCCCACCGCATATTTAATTGTGGTGCAATCATAGATCACCTGTGGTCATTTGAAGAACCACCAGGAGAGGATACGGTGAGAACTCATCTCAAGGGATTGCGAATGAAGCTCAAGAAAGCAGGTTTGGCAACCGATCCTATTGAAACAGTGTACGGTATTGGTTATCGTTTGAAAGCCCTAGAGGAAATTAAGAAACAAGGAGATAGGGGAAGCAAAAAGAAGGGGAGAGGAGGAGACCAGAAAAAGGGGGGACAAGAAAGCGAAAATTTACTCCCCACCTCCCCCAATCCGCCCATCTCCCTATCGCCCCAGCCTCCGAGTCCCACTCCCCAAGACCTGAAGTACCAAACTCAAAGAATCATTGCAAACGCTTGGGAAAAAGCTAAAGAAAAGATAGGCGATCGCATTACAGTCATAGAACAAGCCACCACAGCCCTGTTTGAGAATGTACTGAATGAGGAATTACGCTTGCAAGCACGTTCTGAGGCTCACAAGCTAGCTGGTTCTCTGGGGATGTTTGGTTTTGAATTTGGGTCACGCGTAGCCAGACAAATCGAAGAATTACTAGAAGTTGAGGTGCGACTGATTGGGGAACAAAAGTTGCAGCTGTCGGAACTCGTTGTATCGCTGCGTCGGGAGTTACAACTGACAAACGCTAAAGAGCAAGTTGAGGAATCATCAGTTGATGGTCGTCCTTTGGTGCTGTTAGTGGGATTGGAAAAACCACTAGACGATGAGTTGGTTAGGTCAGCCGATACTTGGAATGTACAAACATTTATAGTGTCCAAGCCGGGACTTGTAAAAAAACATTTCACCTCTCGACGTCCCGATGCAGTGGTATTAAATTTACAAGGTACCATGACTGACGAAGGTTTGGAGTTGCTAGCAGAATTAAACTGTTCTGCACCTCCGGTACCCGTTTTGGTGCTGACCGATCGCGATAGTTTACTCGATCGCGTGAAAATAGCCCGCTTGGGCGGACAGGGTTTTTTACAAAAACCAGTAGCATCGGCTATGGTATTGGAGACCATCGCAAATTTGATCCAACGCAATCGTCAAGCAACAGCGAAAGTCTTGTTTGTTGATGACGATCCGCTCATCTTAAATGCGATGTGTAGTTTGTTACAGCCTTGGGGATTAAAAGTTTCTACCTTAGAAAATCCTTTAGAATTTTGGGACACCTTAGAAGCCACAGCCCCAGATTTGTTGGTTTTGGATGTAGAAATGCCCCAAATGAGTGGAATTGAACTGTGTCAGGTTGTCCGAAACGATCCTCACTATTGTGGCTTACCCGTGTTATTTCTTACATCTCATACAGATGCGGAAACGATGCGTCGCGTGTTTGCTGTGGGTGCAGATGATTACGTATGCAAACCTATTGTTGGTCCAGAACTGGTGACGCGCATCCTCAACCGTCTGGAACGCTCGCGTCTTTTAAAAAACATGGCAGAAACGGATGCTTTAACGGGAGTCGCCAATCGCCGTCAATCAACTTACGAACTCAACGAGTTAATGAACTTATCGAGCCGTCACCATCAGCCTTTCTGTTTTGCTGTTCTTAAAGTAGACCGCCTCGCGCAAATCAATCAACAGTACGGTCATGCGATTGGAGATGAAGTTTTATCGCGATTGGGAAGAATTTTGCGCCGCGTATTTCAAAGTGATGTTGTTTGTCGTTGGGGAGGTGCGGAGTTCGTTGTTGGAATGTATGGAATGACACAAAAAGATGGGTGGCAGCGATTGGAGGAAGTCGCGGAAAATATCACTCAAGAAAATTTTATCGCTCCTGATGGGAGCCGTTTTCAGGTAACCTTTAGTGCAGGAGTAGCTCAGTATCCAAAACAAGGTGCTGACTTACAAGTCCTCTATCAAGCTGCCTTAGCAAGATGCGATCGCCCGTTCGCGTCCCAGAGAGCTTTTACTCGCGTCCGTGAAGCAGAACTGCGTGGGGATGCTGAAGGTGTCCGCGCATAGGACAGTCTCTTCTTTCCAAAATAGCCAAATCCAGTGTGAAACCTATAATGCTTGTGAATAGTAGGGAAGCCAATGAATTGCTTTAGTTTCCACAGCTAAAGCTGCCACCACTTGACAAAAAATAGTATAAAAAATTATAGGAAAATTGAGCGATGACTAATGGCAAAAATTTGTGGATTCCGATAATTGTAGGCACCAGCATTATAGTTCTCAATTTATTATTTTGGCAGGAGTTAATTCATCAAGAAAACGCATATGTAAAGAGGAATACTGAATTAGCTACAGCAAGCATCAGCCACGAGATCCAAGCCGAGCTCCAAGCACGAACCTTGGGATTGGTTCGCATGGCTAGGCGATGGGAACATGAAGGTGGAACTACCAAACCACAGTGGGAAGCGGACGCTTTAAACTATTACCGAGACTATCCCGGCTTTCAAGCACTCGAATGGGTAGATAAATCAAATTATGTCCGTTGGATTATTCCTTTAGCAGGAAATGAGGCAGCACAGAATTTTAATTTAACATTTGAGGAACGTCGCCGAACTGCTTTGGAAAAAGCAAGGAAAAACCAAAAAGTCACAATGACTCGTGTTGTCACCCTGGCTCAAGGCGGTAAAGGTTTTTTGATATCTGTACCCCTGTTTCCCAAAAATCAATTTGGTGGTTTTATTGTCGCGAGTTTTCGCACCCAAACTTTGTTAGATGCTATTTTAGGAAAAAATTTGCGGCAAAAATATGCGATCGCTATTTTTGATGGAAACGACAAAATTTATACAAACCAAGAACATCTGAGTCACAAGATTCCCGCTCAACAGCAACACTATACAGAAATTAATCTCAATGGTGTAACTTGGAATATAAAAGTTTTACCTACGCCAGAGACTACAGCTACAGAACGTTCTCCCCTTCCCAACGTCGTACTTGGTGGAGGTACATCAGTGGCTGTATTATTAGCGTGGGGAGTTTATCTCACCCAACAATCACGACGGCAAACACAGCACGTGAAAGCGATCAATCGTGAATTAGCGAGTAAAATTGCCGAAAGCCAGCAAGCAGAACGGGTGTTGCAAGAGTATACACAAGAAGTTGAAGATTTATACAATAATGCACCTTGCGGTTATCACTCTTTAGATAAAAACGGTACTTTTGTCCGTATTAACGATACCGAATTGAATTGGTTGGGATATACACGAGACGAAGTTGTTGGGAAAAAGAAATTTGCTGATGTTATTACAGCCTCAAGCTTGCCAACATTCCAAAAATCATTTGCACTTTTTCAACAGCAAGGCTCGATAAGTGACTTAGAATTTCAGATGCTTCGCAAGGATGGTACCATTTTACCCGTAGTTTTGAGTGCTACCGCCATCCAAGATGCAGTCGGAAACTTCCTCATGACGCGGAGTACAGTTTTCGATATTACTGTACGCAAACAAGCGGAAACAGAACTACGCAATCTCGGTACCGCTTTAGAAAGCGCTGTAGAAGGAATTTCCCAGTTTAATCCTGAAAGACGATACACCTACGTCAACCAAGCCTATGCCAGTATGGTAGGCTATCAACCCCAGGAAATACTGGGTATGGAATGGCAACAAACCGTGCATTCAGAAGACCAAGAAAAGGTCACGATCGCATACCAGAAAATGTTAGAAGATGGCAAAGCAGAAGTTGAAGCCAGAGGAGTCCGTCAAGATGGTTCGGTGTTTGATATGCAACTCGTTATGATTAAAGCTTGGGATCGGCACGAGAACTATCAAGGATATTACTGCTTTGTTAAAGATATCAGTCACCGTCGCGAGATTGAACGACTCAAAGATGAATTTGTCTCAGTTGTCAGTCACGAATTGAGAACCCCTCTGACCTCAATTCGCGGTTCTTTGGGTTTAGTCGCCAGTGGTGTCCTGAGCAGCCAACCCGAAAAAGCTCAACGAATGCTGGAAATCGCCGTCAATAACACTGACCGTTTAATTCGACTGATTAACGATATCCTTGATATTGAACGCATCGAATCAGGCAAAGTCACAATGACCAAACAAATCTGTGATGTGACCAGCTTGATGCAGCAATCAGTAGAAGAAATGCAGTCCATGACAGACAAAGCAGGAGTCACCCTCTCCGTGTCCCCCCAGTCGGCAAAGTTGTGGGCAGATCCTGACCGAATTGTACAAACTTTCACCAACTTACTCAGCAACGCCGTTAAATTTTCACCCCCGAGTAGCACTATTTGGTTTAGTGCCGAAATCCAAGAAGCCCCCACGCCCCTTGTCCTCTTCACTATCCGCGATCGAGGAAGAGGGATACCTGCTGATAAAATAGAAACCATTTTTGGACGGTTTCAACAGGTAGACGCTTCTGACTCACGTAAAAAAGGTGGTACTGGTTTGGGTCTTGCCATTTGCCGCAGTATCATACAGTGTCATGATGGGCACATTTGGGCAGAAAGTACTGTAGGGGAGGGCAGCACTTTTTACATCTCATTACCTTTGTATCGACAGGAAGAGCCAGTAATTCCATCCGTTCCATTAGACATTGATGATGGTCCACTGATATTGGTGTGCGATGACGATCCCTCAGTCCGGTCTGTCATGAGAGCTATGTTAGAACAACGAGGCTATCAAACGATATGTGCGGCTTCCGGACAAGAAGCAGTAGATCTGGCAATCAAACAGCAGCCAGATGTGATTTTTCTCAACCTCATGATGCCCGGTATGCACGGTTGGGAAACTTTAGGGGTATTAAAGCAGCAACCCCAGACTAAAGACATTCCTGCGATTGTTCTTAGCGGTTTAATGCCAGATGCCAGAAGTGTTCCCCATCCAGATGTCACTGAGTGGATTGTGAAACCTCCAGATGAAAAGTTATTATTTCAAGCGTTGGAAAGAGCACTCGCGGGAGAAAAAAGCCAGAGTTTGAAAGTACTCATTGTAGAAGATGATACAGATTTGGCACAAGTGTTGATTGCCATGTTTGAGCGTTACGGAGTGGAAACCTACCATGCCAAAACAGGACGAGAAGCCCTGCGTTTAAGCCAGCGTCTTGTTCCCGATTTACTGGTATTAGACCTAGCATTGCCGGAGGTAGATGGCTTTGCCGTGGTAGATTGGCTGCGGCACCACAGACGTTTGTGTACTGTTCCTTTGGTAGTTTATTGTGCTAAAGACCTCGATAACTGTGACCGAGAACGATTGAAACTGGGACAAACTCTCTTTTTTACTAAAGGACGCGTCACACCAGAAGAATTTGAAGAACATATAGTTAATTTATTAAATGGAATTATTCCAACAATTAAAGGGGATAACAGTGACAGCCAAACGCATTCTTATTATTGACGATGAAGAAGATATTAGAGAAGTCGCCCAACTTACCTTAGAGTCAGTAGGGGGTTGGGAAGTTTTTACAGCTGAATCGGGTATCGAAGGGCTGAAGTTAGCTGAAATTGAAAAACCAGATGCTATTCTATTGGATGTCATGATGCCAGATATGGACGGAATAGCAACTTTTCAGGAACTACAGGCCAATCCGGCGACTCAGAGCATTCCCGTAATTCTACTGACAGCAAAAGTGCAATCATCCGACCAGCGACGATTCGCAGAACTTGGTGTTCAAGGGCTAATTGCCAAACCGTTCAATCCCATGATGTTAAACGACCAACTGACACAGCTTCTGGGTTAGTGCTAGATGTTGCAAAAATTTTTTCCTCTCCACAGGTTCTTCATTTTTGGACTCTAACTTAAATATCAGGTGACCTCGGTTTGGAAATGGAGACTGCAATGAATTTAATTAACAGATTGACGCGTAGAGGTTGTTAGTTGTTAGTTGTTAGTTAATTGCTACTATTAACCACTAAGAACTACTCATGATTGACCAAGAACTAAATAAATTTGTTAATTATTCATTTGCAGTTTTTTTTAACACTTAACTTTGAAAAAGGATATGATAAATGTACGAGCAAGACTTCGAGAGGGAATATCAAGAATTTAACGCTGCTGTCAATTTGTTTGTCAATATTTTAAAGTTTAAAGACAGAGATCTAGTGGAAACCTGCGAACAAGTTTTGATGAACCTTATGGGTTCTAAATATACACAAAATATCATGAATGCAGCTTTGTTTCAACTAGCACAGAGTGCTCCTGATACTTGTCAGTGGATTTGGCAAAATTTTCCTTACCTTGATGCTTGTATTACTTTAAAAGAGTATGTAGTCATGCTCGCCGTACAAAAGTTAACCAGTCAAGGTTTTGTTTTAGGTCAAGATTTTAGTGCTACAGCTGATGGCGAACTGTTAGTTAATCAGAATGCACGTGCTGTCTTGATGCAAAGTATTTCTGATGCAGATCGTGTTTTTGTGACAGAAATTTTAGACGCAGCCCAACAAGAACCAACTTACTAAACGAGCGCAGCGATAAGCCGAAGGCTTAACGGCTTCAGCCCTAGCACGCTAATGCATGAGGTGGGCATTGCCCACCCAACCACACTACTAACTATTAGCTATTAATTATTAACAACCGATCGCTAACCACTAACCATTATGCTATTAAACAATTCACGTCATTTCGGTTTTCATCCTATTCAATCAATACGCCAATGGCTCGACTCTATAGAAATTAATGACTGTAAAGTTGCTCAACGCCTGTGCAAGACTATTCCAGCCCAGTGTCCCTTTGAACGCAAATTGACACTCTTTAATCGCACCATCTTATATATTCCACCTCTGTGCAAGCTAAATCCTTTCTACGAACAATTAGTCATGCTTCGGTTTAAGTCTTTAGTTTATCTTGCAGATGTATGCGGAGAAGATGTTACCGTATATTGTTAACTGGGCGTAGATTGCTGTACTAAGACTTTTGCTTGATATGCTTCAAGGTTGAGTATAATTTGACGATCGCTAGCTTCAATATTATTACCATCTATCCACTCGTGCCATTTTCCATCACAGGGAAAGTTAGGAACTAGATAATCATCATAATTTTGATCTGAGAAATTTGCAGCAACGACAACACGCTCACCCTGTTCGTTCCAACGAACATATGCCAAAACTTTTGCCTCTCGATTTTCATGGAAAAATTCTATATTGTTATTCTGCAAAGCAGTATTTTGTTTGCGTAAGGCAATCAGTTTTTTATAGTACTCAAATAAATCGCGATTTTGCTCTCTCTCTATCAATGCCCATGCTATCTTTTTAGGTTGATTGACATTTTCACTTTTACGCTTGTGTTCTCCAAACTCTTCACCCATCCACAGCATGGGAATACCCATGGCTGTCATAAGTAGTACAGCTGCTAACTTGGCTCTTTTAAATGCATCTTCATCAAAGATACCGCGATCGCCCAATTCTCTCAATAAGTGTTCGCGATCGTGAGTTGCTAAATAATTTATAACGTTTGTTGCTGCTGCATAACCCTGTCGCCTCGGATCTAAGATCTCCTTCAGCTTGTCTGGTTCAAACATTTCCCCAGTTATATGTGGTAAAACAAAATAGCGGAAACTTTCATGCCAGCAAGAATCCAACGGACCTTCAGGAGTGGTGATTTTACTGGTGTCAGGAATATGTTCGGCTATATTGAAAAATGGTTTGGGTGCTGTATTTTGTTTGGATTGTTGAGCTAGCCAAGTCAGAAATTCATCGTTAGCCAATTGTCGCACAGCATCAAAACGAATTCCATCAATGTGATATTCTTGAACCCAATATTTTACGACATCTCCAACGTACTTCCAAGCGGGCTTAACGTCTAACCGTTCATCGTAGTTGTTATAATTAAACTCCGGTCCCCAGTAGTTACCTGGATCTTCCGGATAATGCATGTGTTCGTAATACCAATAATTTCGGTCAATTAACATCAGAGGACATTCTTCATCCGTATGGTTGTAAATTCCATCCATAAAAACTCGAATCCCTCTACCATGACACTCATCAATAAAGCGCTTTAAATCTTCCGTTGAACCATAGCTAGATTCTGTAGCGAAGTAATGGCGGACTTTGTACCCCCAGCTATAGTCACCCGGATATTCATTCACTGGCATTAATTCGATCGCATTGATTCCCAATTCGCTAAGATAATCTAACTTCTCAATAGCATCTATATATTTTCCACGTTTGTATCGGTCAACTTCACCACCAGTGAAATCCGCAACGTGCATTTCATATATCACTAATTCACAATTGCTAGGTAATGGCGTGCGATCGTGTTGCCAAATATAAGTATCAACAATTTTTTTCCCACCTGCGATCCGAACTATACTAACTTTTCTGTCTTCATCAACATCTGTTGCGTAAGGATCGATAACATCCACCCACCGATCTGGTTCAAATTGCGGGCTCTTTGTTTGTACGCGAAATTTATACTGATATACTCCATCTTTGAGTTCTGCGTGAGTGCGGAAATAACCATCTTCACACTTTTCCATTGGTATCTCTTTCCAGTCGGAGAAAGAACCAATCAGAGCAACACCATTATTGCGGGGAGCAAATAGTTCAAATTTGATTGCACTTGTCATTTAGGACTTGTTATTTAGAAATTGAGAGATGGGGAGATGGAGGAATGGGGATTGGTACAGACAAGGTAGAATTTTCTCCCTTGTCTCCCTGGTCCCCAGTTACCATTTAAAGAATTTTCTAAGCAGCTGGTGTAACAATTGGTGTAGGAGTATTTGTCACGGAGTAATTATCTAGGATAGGCTTGCGAGTTTTTAAGTCAAATTTATATCCGTTTGGTAGGATATGAAGCCTTGCTCCACAAATGGCTAAGGGTTCATCCTTCAAAATCTCACCAACATTGCTGTGCATGACTGATGAGTCATCAACAACTGTGATACAACCTTCTCCAACCACTTCAAATTGGTTATCGGTTACTATAATGGCTGTATTCTCGTCAATCCCAAATCCCAAAACAGCCGGCTGCTGAGCTAAAGCAGCAATTAAACGCCCCAACCGTCCGCGTTGTGAGAAGTGCTGGTCTATAACCACTCCTGGTAAAAAAGCCATCCCAGGACCCATCTCTACAATTTCCATTCGAGGATTTGTTTCTGAGTCACCCTCTACAATCATCACGTCGGGCATAACTGCAGCACCCGCACTAGTTCCGCCTACCACTATTCCTTCGGAGTAACGGTTGTGAATAGCTTTATCAAGATCGGTGTCTTTCAGGACACTCGTGATTCGAGCTTGATCTCCTCCTGTAAAAAATATACCAGTCGCTTCATTAACTGCTTCTAACGCTGTCGATGAAGAAGCATCACTGCGAGTTTCCGTATCAACTATACGAACATTCTCGGCTCCGAGACGTTCAAAGACTCTAATATAATTTTCTCCAACTTCTCTAGGCAGCTCTGTTGCTGCGGTCATAATAACAATTCTGGCTTTTGTACCCCCAGCACGACGAACGAACTCCCGAAGAATTTGACAATCTCCTTCTTTGTCTTCGGCACCTCCAATAATGACTAACTGTCTTTTAATTTCACTAGCTACCATATAGCCACCTCATAAAAGTTATTATTTTTAATAAAACATGGCTATCAATCGTAAGAGAACACCCGTTTGGTAGATTACAATACAAAAAATAAATCTGTATTATTGTAGAGAACAAAGTAGTTTTAATTTTGTAAATCTTTTATTAAGATAAATGAATGCGGCTCTTTCCTGTTCGGCTATATCTGAGCATTACTACTCATTTTTAAAGAACGAATCGCACTTCAGTTCTACTGAGGTAAAATTTGGAATTCGTCTTGAAATTTCTTCTACCGACACTTTAAAAAGAAGAACTTGAGAGCGATCGCCCTAGCTTTTACCCCGGCACTGCAGGTACTTCTCGGAGCAAGTCGGGTTCGTTATGTACAAATGTAATTTGCAATGTCCCTACTAACTGTTTCTCTTTCAGTGCCGAGTCATTAGCAGGTATAAGTTGCTCGAAGCTCTCTTGGCTCAAATGCAAACCTGTCTCTTGCAAAGATGCAGCGAGTTTTTCCAAGTTACCGCTTGGCACCTCAAAGTTGATGCAGATTAAGACGTTCGAGTACAGGTGGAAGTCAGTCACCCAAGCACCTGCTTGGTTAATCGCCTCACTCACACGAGCAGTCATCTGAATCCGTTCTGCTTTAGTAAACCCATCTAGGCGTAGGAATCGTTGCTCAAACACAAGCTAACCTCTGAAGTGAATCAGTTCCATAATAGAGAGTTACGGGAGATCTGTCTTCATCCTGTAAGGTCACCGACTTGGGTGATTATGAAGACAGCACTGGATGGGTAAACTTTATCGAGCGGGTTGAGAAATGACGATCTCTATTCCCTTTGACGTGTCATTTCATTTTGATGATGATTTACGTGAGGTTCCAAACAATCCTACTGAAATGCAACAAGCATTGAAATTTCTGCAATCCCAACTTAAGGATAATGCAATTGAAATAAAGAGCCAAATTCAGCTTCTTGGATTAATTGGTGTTTATTCCCGCATATTGAAAGACTTTGCGGTTGCCCAGCAAGCTCTAACTTCAGCTGTTGAGCTATCAGAATTGGTTGGTTCTAAACAGTTGAGAACTGCGAATATGATTCGGTTAGCTCATGTTTATCAATGGCAGAAGGACTACGCGATTAGCGAGCAATTATTGTATGAAACGATTGCTCTTTGCCAGTGCGATTCTGACTTAACATTCTATCTTGATTTTGCATATCAACATATGGGGAAATGCAAATTTGATCGACACCAGTATGAAGCAGCACGGGGTTTTTTTGAACAAGCCCTGTCTCTTCGCAACAGTAAAGGCGATCGGTCTTCGATCGAGTCAACTCAGTTTGCGCTCGACGCTGTCAATCGTCGTAGTTTAAGCGCAGGTTAACTAGTAGGTAAGTAGGTAAACTGTTGACCGAGAGGGGGCGGGGGGGGAGGGTGGGTTTTTTTGTGAGCTACCCACCAGTAACTGAAGATGAGACAATGCTTTAAAGCTATGTGGAAAAAGATTTTCTTAAAAAGTTTTGAGTTATTACCAATTCGGGTCAGTGGCTGCGCGATCGCCTTCACTTGAGTTTACAGCACTCTCTTTAGGAATTCAGAACCGATCTGTCAATATCAAAAAGCAATTCACACAGAAAAGAGCGAGCCTCTTCTAAAGAAAAGTGTCTGGGCTTTCCCTGAAAAACGATTTGGTATTCGTTACTGTTGGGACCATCTCCGTATCCAGAAATCAGTTTGTGGTGAAAAGCTTCTTCTGCAAGGTGTTGAACTTCATTTCTAAGAACAACTTCTGTATTCATCATAGTCTGTCGTCTCCTATAATTATACAAACAGTGATTTAGCAAGTATAAAAAATACAAAGGGATTGCGACTACTTTCAAAAGTTGTATCTTTTGGCTCGGTCTGGTGAAGGACAAATAACGAACTAGGCTATAGAACTGTAACCTAATTCCTGTTGAGATTTGTTCCCTGTTAGAGTGTTCCTTAGTTCCCTTGTTCAATGATTATGCCTTTAGGATAACTAAAAGTCATTATATTGGAGTTACAATAAGCAGGCATAAGCGTAGCATTTGATCCAAAACTCAAGTGTAACGTGTACGGTGTAGCGCGGCCTGTTGCCATCGCTTCGCAAGTAGTATTCAATTTACAAGATAGTAACTCAGTCTGGAGAAAGCATATATACCTCCAGCTCAGGTGTTTAGCCAAAGGTCTAGAGTCAATGGTTCAAGACAGAGTTGCAGAGCCAATCCGCGTTAACGCAAGAAAGACGGATGCGTTCGATATTTTCAACTTTAAGCATTACGTTGGTCCGAATCCCTATTTAGAAACAGGGGCACTAGTATTTGATTTTACTTTGACTCAATTTACAGAACCTCTGCCTGTAGAGGATTATGTTGCAGTCATTAGCGATCGCTATCCAAATTTGGGTAACGAAACCTACGATTCCCATGCCCATCTGTTTGCACGTACTTTATCAGAAGTTGGAAAGCTACAAATGGATTTACACCTCTTCAGATGGGGTATAAAACCGTATTCCGATTTTACGAGGATTAGCTTGCAGTCATTGCACGAACGCACAACACGGGGTGTTGTTTACTTTGTTTGGGATTGGTTTGAAGCCATAACTCGGGACAAAGAAATTACCTTTGAAGAACAAATTTCAAGCCTTCAAAAGCGGTTTCGGCAATCTGTCTATGGTGGACCAACAGTCTACACTCTACTGCGAACAGCTTTCCATAAAGGTATTCCTGCATTCTACTTGTGGGATGAAGGACTTACTCAGTATGGATATGGCAAGAAACAGGTTCGGGGTATAGCCACAACATTTGATAGCGACAGCCACGTCGATTCCGACTTCACAACCCGTAAAGATGACTGTAAAGCTTTTTTAAGAACTTTGGGATTCCCAGTTCCTAAAGGAGATATTGTTGTAACAGAAAAGGAAGCCCTTGCAGTTGCTAGAGAGATTGGTTATCCAGTAGCAGTGAAGCCAGTCGTCGGTCACAAAGGAATTGGAGTCACCGCAGAAGTGCGAGACGAATACGAACTAGAATCCGCTTTCGATCGCGCACTCAAGGCAATTCCAGAAAACGAATCGACACGTATCATTGTTGAAAAAAGCATTATAGGTGCTGATTTTCGCCTGCTGTGTGTCAATGGTAGATTTGTTGCTGCTACGGAACGTCGTCCTGCATGGGTAGTGGGTGACGGTGACTCAACTATTGAAGAATTAATCCGAGAAGAAAACCGAAAACCCGGACGGTGGGACACTCCAACCTCAGCAATGGCTAAAATTCAGTGTGATGAGGCTATGGAACAGTACCTCGACCAGCAGCGCTTGTCACTTGACAGTGTCCTTGAGAAAGACCGTAAAGTTTATCTTCGTAAAGTTGCTAACCTCTCATCAGGAGGAGTTAGCATTGATGCAACGCGTGAAATTCATCCAGACAATATTATTTTGGCGCAAGACATTGCCCAGCACTTCCGACTCATTTGCTTGGGGATCGATGTGATTGCTCGAAATCTTAACGAATCTTGGAAGTCAGGCGACTTTGCCATTTTAGAAATCAACGCCGCGCCAGGGATTTTGATGCATCTTAACCCTGCTATAGGAGAAAGTGTTGATGTTCCTTCATCTATCCTAGAAACTTTTTATAAGTCAGGGATAGATGCCAGAATACCCATAATTACCTTTAACAACATCTCCGTACAGGAACTTCAAGAAACAATAGACCACATTCTTTTACAACATCCTGACTGGACAATCGGTGCTGTTTGTCGGGAGGGGGTTTTCGTCAATCGTTCGGAAAAAATTCTCAATAAAGATTACAACTCCAACCTCCTAACATTGCTACGCAATCCCAAGCTTGATTTGCTGATTGCTGAGTATAAAGAAGACGTTTTAGAGAAGGAAGGGATGTTCTATTACGGAAGTAATATGGTCGTTCTCGATAACCCCACGGAAACTGAGACGGTACTGACACGGGACGTTTTTGAAGACTCCACTGTGGTTATTAGAAAAGGAGATAATATTTCCATCCGGCGCAAGGGATTGATTGAAGAATACTCTTTGGGAGAACATGAACCGTTTACACGGGTTTATTTGAAGGAAATTGGCACAGTTTTGTAATACGTGCATTACAAAGAGATAACAAAAGTAGAGACATAGCAAGCTATGTCTCTACTGTTAAAGATAACTCCGTTAGGTATAGGCTTTACAACTATAAGTTGTCAATCTCGTTAACTTTTTGAAGTGCGGGAAAACCATTCTTGATAGTTTTTCTGATGTTCTTCGTCCTCTACAACGATAGTGACTCTTACCGCCTTACAGCCATGGTTTCGTTCAAGAGCGATCGCATTTAAAAGCAAACTGGCGATTTTAGGAGAACTAAATTCACCACTGACGGTTAAACTCCCATCAAAACTATCAGTTGAATGCAAGCTATCCGTGTCAGCAAACTCAAAATCAGCTGAGATATCTCCTTGGCTTAAATCTATTTCTGCAAGTTGTTTGCGTTCCGGGCTTACTTGCTCGACAATCAATTTTTCACTCCGAATAGGTACCTGTACCATCCGGGTTTCTACTTGCTTGCGAACGATCACTTCACCAACTTTTCTTTTACTGCGGTCTACAATTACGCGTTCTCCAAGCAACCGCACTATCTCTTCTACAGAAGAGATATTCCCATCATTTGTATTGACTATACTATTTGAAATTACTGAAGTATCTTGTGTATTTCCTGCTAAAGTATTTGAATTATCTTCCATTGTACTAATTTGGCTGTTTTTCTCTAGAGGGTTTTCCAATAATCTTATCTCTGTTTTTTTAACTTTTAAAAAAATACATTTAATTTGAGAGTCAATTTTCTCTACTAACTTACTACTTAGTAAAAAAGTTTGATATTTCTCGTCTGAATTTCTATTTGTATTAACTACAAAACTAATTTGACGATTGACATCAATAATTAAATCTTGCACTTCACCTACTAGCTGATTTTGCCTATCCATAATGGTAAATTTACGCACTTTTTGGCGCAAGCTTTCCAGCAAAGTACTAATTCTGGCAATTTTGCTAGTGTCTTTATTACCTATACCAGGCATTGTCTTATTCATTGTTCTTCTTAATTAGATTAAGAATTGGTTGCTTTAACAGGCTTTAAGATCCCCAGCTTCTGAAAAGAAGTCGGGGATCTGACCGTTCTAGTTTGTTCAACTAGAGGGAAAAATACAAGGGATTAGCGCTCATCAATTGGGAGACCGGGAGCGTTAACGTCTAGTTCTTCGCGACGAATTGTCTCTTGTTCTTCTACAGTATCCCGATCTACAACTTTTCTAACTCGAACTTCTTCGCGCAGGACAGCTTCCTTACGGATGTCAGGAGTTTCTTCGTAGATTTCCATACGAGCAACTTCGCCTTCACGGAAGTTTGCTTCCCCAGGATTCACTGCTCTACCTGCATCTGTTGGCGTTACCCGCTCAACAATAACTCTCTCTTTCTCTATTGGAACTGCAACTCTTGCTGTTTCAGTTTCAATGTGTTTGCCAATAGCGACTTCACCAGCCTTGATCCGTCTCTTATTAGCAATCAATCGTTCTTCGTATAGTCTCAGCGTTTGATGATCGCGATCGTTCATCCCATACAAAGATGGCTCAGCATCGTAACGGTATGTATTGCGATCGTAGCTAGTGGTGTTAGCGGTAGTTGCAGGCTGATTGATTGAGGCTGCTACTCGATTTGCTGCAGATCCAGCTGCATAATTAGCATCTAGAGGAGCAGATGCTTCCAAAGGAGTCGAAGTTTCTAGAGGAGCAGATGCTTCTAAAGGAGTTTTAGTACCGACAGGACTGCGATAAACGTTACGCAGACGCTCTTCATAGTCGTAATCAATAGCGTCACGTTCGTTGAACTCTGGCAAATTATCTGCTTGCTCTCTCGTCATTCCTACGGCGTACACGCGATTTGTATTGTAATCGATGCGAGCGCGACCAATAGGAAGCAATACTTTCTTACCAAAAATCCAAAAACCTAAATCAACAACAAAGTAGCGAAAACGACCTTCATCATCAACTAAAACATCGTTAACTGTACCAATTTTCTGGTCGCTTCCTTCTTCATAGACACTCATTCCTTTGATGTCATCGCCACCAAATGTGTCTTTATAGTTTGGATCGAAATCAGAAACTTTATAAAGAGGCATATTTTTACCCTCCAACTATTTTTCTCTCTTACTCAGTCATGTTAAAAGAAGAATTTCTATGATTCCTCTCTCCTACGAATGACTTAATTAGACTTGTTATTAGTTAGTTTTTCTTGGATCGAACTCTCAACGAATACCCACCATCTACTCACTTTTATGACTTAGTTAGACTGGTGAGTGATTAGTCGTTACTTGTTATTTTTAGATATTACGTAACACTATTAACGACTAACCACTATCCACTAACAACTAACCCTTAAATTAAATCCGGTCATTTAATTTTTTCTCGGAAGTATTCGTTAGTAAATCTCCCTCTGTCTGAATATCTAATTCTTCACGACGGATGGTTTCTTGTGCTTCTACAGTATCGCGATCTACGACTTTTTTAACTCGAACTTCCTCACGCACAAAGGCTTCTTTGTGGATCTCGGGTGTTTCTTCGTAGATTTCTATACGTGCAACTTCTCCTTCTTGGAACTGTAACTCGCTAGGATTGACTGCTCTTCCTGCATCTGTAGGATTGATGCGCTCAATCACAACTCGCTCTTTTTCAATTGGTACTGAAACTCTTGCTGTTTCAGTTTCAATATGTTTGCCAACTGCAACTTCTCCTGTTTTAACGCGGCTCTTGTTGGCGATTAACCGTTCTTCATACAATCTGAATGTTTCTTGATGTTGGTTGTTCAAATTGTACAAAGCGGAGTCTTGTTGGTAGTTGTAAGTATCGCGATTGTGGGTTGCAGTACTGGATAGAGGGCGATAAGCTTTACGGACTTGTTCTTCGTAATCGTAATCAACCGTCAAATTGGATCTGTATTCAGGTAAGCTTTGTACTTGCTCTTTGCTCAGTCCATCTACAAAAACGCGTCTGGCGTTGTAGTCAATGTGAGCTAGACCAATTGGTAGTAGAATCTTTTTATTAGAAGAATCATAAGCGCTATCTATAACGAGATAGCGAAAACGACCTTCACCATCTACCAACACATCATCAACAGAGCCAATTCTCTTTCCACCTTGGGTATAGAGATCTAAAGCTTTAACATCATCGCCACCAAAAGTCTCTCTGTAGTTTGGATCGAAGTCTGCAATCTTGTAAAGAGGCATGGTATTTTTCTGTACTATTAAGAACGTCTTAGTAGTAGAGTAAAATTGAATAAAAAAATTTCCCTCTTGCTGACGACTTAATTTAACTGACGATTTAGCAGTCAAAGGTTATGAATTTCTAAGAATTGATTATTACTAATTTTTGAGCGCTCAACATTTATTTTCAAACTGAGAAAAGAGTGCTATGCTAGCTTTTTTACGAAAAATACAACATCAGTCTCTAGAAAGAAAGTATATTAAATTTTATTTCATAAGTAAGACTAATTAGTTTTATCATTCATCTAAAATTATCAAAAAATGTCCAATCAAGTTTGGCTATCACAACTTAAAGAACACAAAGCGATCGCAGTTATCCGTGCTCCAGAAATTTCATTGGGTTACCAGATGGCTTTAGCAGTTGCATCTGAGGGAGTTAAGTTTATTGAAATTACTTGGAATAGCCATCGTGCTGCTGAACTGATAGGTCAATTACAAGCAGAATTACCTAAATGCACGATCGGCACTGGTACATTATTAAATCTCAAGCATATGCAAGAAGCTATTGCAGCAGGAGCACAGTTTCTCTTTACTCCTCACGTTGACTTAGCAATGATTCAAGCAGCGGTTGCTGTTGATGTCCCAGTCATACCGGGAGCGCTTTCCCCTACAGAAATCGTTACTGCTTGGGCTCATGGTGCAAGTTGTGTCAAAGTATTTCCCGTAGAAGCACTCGGAGGTGTTCAATATATAAAAAGTTTGCAAGGTCCCTTGGGTCATATACCCCTAATTCCAACAGGTGGTATTACTCTAGAAAATGCTAAGGATTTTTTACAAGCAGGAGCGATCGCAGTTGGTTTAAGCAGTCAATTATTTCCTAAAAAGTATGTAGAGTCAAGGAATTGGCAGGCGATTGCCCAACTGGCAAAAAATTTAGTGCAAACAATGGGAACTGGGGACAAGGTGGACAAGGAAGATAAGTAATACTTAATGCCTAATGCCCAAAATCCAAAATTCAATAAGTGTTAAGAAAGTTAAGAAAAATGGTTGGTAAAGATTTTCAGAAGTTAGCTCCGCGTAAGTCCTTTGCCCAGCATTGGCTAAAAAGTGATAAAGCCCTCAACGAAATCGTTCGGGCTGCACAACTCCAAAATTGCGATCGCGTTTTGGAAATTGGTCCGGGAACAGGTGTGCTCACTCGCCGCCTGTTGCCAGAAGTACAATCCTTATTAGCGGTGGAGATCGATCGTGACTTGTGCAAGCGCTTGGTCAAGGAACTTGGAAACAAAGAAAATTTCTTACTCCTACAAGGGGACTTTCTTGAACTAAATCTACTACCCCTGCTTCAATCGTCTCCGGCATTTCAAAACCAAAACAAAGTCGTTGCTAACATTCCCTACAATATTACAGGACCGATTATTGAGAAATTGCTGGGTACAATATCTAACCCCAATCCCCAACCCTATGATTTAATCGTGCTACTGGTACAAAAAGAAGTTGCAGAACGACTGACAGCAAAAGCCGGCTCGAAAGCTTTTGGAGCACTGACTGTAAGAGTCCAGTATTTGGCAGAATGCGAGTTAATTTGTACGGTTCCGGCGGGAGCGTTTTACCCACCACCAAAAGTAGATTCAGCCGTTGTGCGCTTGGTTCCCCGTAAATTTGAACCACAAGCCTTGGATGCACGACAGTTAGAAATGCTGGTTAAGTTGGGCTTTGGAGCAAAGCGCAAAATGTTACGAAATAATTTGCAATCAGTTGTGGAACGCGATGACTTGACTAAGTTACTAGAAGAATTAAACGTAAATCCCCAAGTTCGAGCAGAAGAACTGAGTGTCGGACAATGGGTAACATTAGCAAATAAAATAAACCTTAGTTCGACCCAAGCTTAGTCTGCTTTCCCACGGAGTAAGTAACCATAAAGCCCCCCTTTCCAAGGGGGGTTTGGGGGGATCGAAAACCACTGTGTCAATCAGCAAAAAATCCCCCTGCATATAGTGACCACCTTTCCTTCTTAAAACAGAATTTCCTCCTCAATCTGCTGACACACACCATCAAATTCCATCATCACCTGCTCATTCGTAAATCGAAGAACCTTCAAGCCATAGTCTCCCAAGATCTGTGTCCTCTCCAAATCGTACAACCTACTCTCTTCTGTAAAATGACTCTCTCCATCCACCTCAATCACCAGTTTTAGCTCAGCACAGTAAAAATCAACTATAAAGCGATCGATCGGGCGCTGACGCAACACGCGAAATGGAAACATTTTCAGATATCCTTGCCAAAGCTTTTTTTCAGCAGGAGTGAGATTTTTGCGAAGTTCCTTTGCTTTAGTTACAAGTTGTGGGTTGTAAGGCAAGTTAAAATCTGTTTTGCAGAGGTTGTAAGTCATTTGATCCCCCCTACCCCCCTTGGAAAGGGGGGAAATGGAATTACGTACACATTCAGATTTAGTACTCCCAAGCAATGAGGAGCGCACCAGGTTTGTGCTCGCTATTCCATACCTGAAAAAGGGGGGAAATGGAATTACGTAGACATTAGGTTTTTGTGCTGCATAGTCCTATCTGCGTACTAATCATCGGTTGGGTGATTACCGTTGAAAACCTGTTAATTGTGCAGTATTCTCGTAATCATACAAAAATCGGGAAACTTGACGAATAAATTCTGTTGCTCTGGAGTCATGATTGGGTCTTTTGACCAAAATTCCTGCCAAGTATATTTTTCCGTTTGGTGTTTGAATAATTCCCGCGTCTCCAAGCACAAATCTCAGCGTTCCAGTTTTATGGGCAATGATAGCACCCGAACCCAAACCAGAAGGTAGCATACTTTGGTTGTGGCATTGACGCATTATTTGCAAAACTTGAGAACGACTGGTGTTATTAATTAATTTGTCGTTGGTAACTAGCGCAGATAATCTCACTAAGTCTTTTGCACTGGTAGTATTAGTTCCGTTAACGTCTGCTAGAAGATTGCGAATTGTGGTATTTTTCAATCCCCAACTCTGAAAACGCTGATTTAATACCGCCTTACCACCCAAACGGTCAATAATCATATTTGTGGCGGTATTATCACTGATAGTCATCATCTTAGTTGCAGTTTGCAAGACGCTAAATCGACTGCCAACAGATTGACTTTGCATATCTCCCGAACCACCAGCAACTAAGTCCCGTCGCATCACCAAAGATTCATCAAAACGCACTCTACCGGCTTCTATTTCCTGAAATAATGCTATCAAAATGGGGAATTTAATGGTGCTAGCTGCTGGAAATGCTTTATCTCCATTAATATTTAAATAATCACCAGACTGCAAATCCAAAAAAAACATTCCTGGGAGGAGAAAACTGTAACGAGCCATTAAAGCTTGAATTTGAGAATTAAGCGGTGACATTTCTTTGCCTGTAGGAACAATTTCGGCAAATGAATCACGATCGCCTGAATTTACAGAATCAGTTTCAGGTTTTGGCGCAATAAATTCAATTTCCGGTAAACGATCTAATTCTTTTGAAGAATTGTTATCCGCAATGCTATTGGAGTATTTACTCTGCGCGATCGCTCTTGATTGGTTACTATACGCTGATTGTGATGGAGTTGCTTTTGCTGGAGAAGATAACAATACAATAGATGTGAGGCTTAATACGAACCAGTGCAGTTTCATTAGTGTGCTAGGAGGTGTGAACCGTAAATCTCGATAGAAATGTTTTGCATCTTATTCACCAACCACTCCGGTTGTCAAGATCGAGCAAAAAACTTCTTGAAACCTTTACAGTTAACTCATTTTCGATGGCATTGTCTCTCCTCGTAGAGGAAACTCTCTCAGACTACCAAAAATCCTGACTTAAACGCCGATTTTCTCCCATACCCCCATTTCGGTATAAATACTGTGTTGACCAATGTTCGCAAGCTTCTGTAAGCACTTGTAGCTCCTCTGAACTCAGGAGTTCGTTGGGTTTGTCAGATGCCAGAATCTTAGCTGCTAAGGCGGCTAAGTTGTGTTCTACACCATACTTGAGCAGCTCGTTATGATAAAGATTCTCGTTTTCTTGGGCTAGCTTGAAAAAGTAAGGAGTCATTAATTTTCCAAGATCGCTAATTGTTAATACTCTTATTTGTAAACTTGAACTGCGATCGCAGTTACCAACAAAAAAAGTAAATTTTTCATTCTTAAGGCAGTTGTAATAATAAAACTAAACAAGGTGAAGTGTCAAGAAATAATTTGCATTTGGTCTAAAAAGGCAAATGCCTGACATAATGGTTTTGTTATTTACCCATGCAGAAAAGCGACTCCTAACTCCTCGCTCTTAACTTTACCTATGCGTAGTTACACCTTAATAGCTCCTGCCAAAATCAACTTATATCTAGAAATTATTGGCGATCGCTCCGACGGGTATCACGAGTTAGTTATGATACTCCAAAGTATTGGCTTAGCAGATGAAATTCATTTACAAGCAGGGAGTATTGACACCATCCGCCTTCACTGCAACCAACCAGATTTACCAACAGACAGAGGTAATTTAGCATACCGTGCTGCCGAACTCATGACGGTAAAATTTCCAGATGCTTATGCAAAATATGGCGGTGTGGACATTAATATTAACAAGCGCATCCCTATAGCCGCAGGGTTAGCAGGAGGATCGGCGAATGCAGCAGCTGTATTGGTAGGAATAGATTTGCTGTGGAATTTAGGTCTAACTAGCACAGAATTAGAGCAGCTTGGCTCTCTACTGGGTTCAGATGTACCATTTTGCGTGGGAGGTGGAACTGCGATCGCGACAGGTAGAGGTGAGCAGCTTTCGCCGCTTAATGCTTTAGACAATATATATATAGTATTGGGCAAATACCGCAGTTTAGAAGTTTCTACCGCTTGGGCATACAAAACCTACAGACAGCAATTTGGGGATACATATCTGAGAGATACAGAAAGCTTGGTAGCTCGCGCTGCAGCAGTTCATTCTGGATCGATAGTCAAAGCTATAGTAAATAGAGACCCAAAAGAAATTGCCCAAAAGCTGCACAACGATCTAGAGCGTGTGGTGTTACCAGAATACCCGCAAGTCTTGCAACTGCGAGAAACATTTGCAGCAGCAGGTGTTTTAGGAACGATGATGTCTGGTTCGGGACCGAGCGTATTTGGGATTTGTGAATCTCAAGAGCAAGCAGAACAAGTTAAAACTCGTGTTCGAGAAACTATTCCTGACAAGGATTTAGAATTATTCGTTACTCAAACCATTACACATGGAGTACAATTCACGGTTAATCGTTAAGTGCGGCTACACTGATAAGTAATAACTTACCACTAAATTATGGCAGACCAAAAGATCGCGCAACCAACAGACTCTCAAGCGCAAGTACCTACAAATCCTTTACGCTGCATAATAGGAGCTGTGATTTCCGGGGCATTAACTTATGGATTGTACTCTCTCATGATTGGCATAGTGACAACCTATGCCAATAAACCCATTGCATCAAATAGCCAATTAGCAGCAAATATTGCTTCTGCTGTCAGGACTTTGGTTATAGGTGTTACAGCTTTAGGTACTGGAGTCTTTGGCATAGTCACAATAGGTTTGTTGGCATTAGCAGTGCAACTGGTTGTTCAAAAGCAAACAGGAAAACAAAATTAAACTGGTAAGCTTTTGAAACCGAAATCAAAGCAGAAGGAATTGAAGCTATTAACGATAAACAGGGATTTGTTTTGCGTTCTACCAAAAAGGTGTAAATTTTTCATATTTTATCTTTAAAGAAGCTTAACGTAAACTTGTAATGGGAAGTCGCGAATTGTTAGCTTTGATTTCGTCCGGTATCCAAGCTTGGAACCAATGGAGGGACAAAAATCCTGAAGTTAAACCAGATTTAAGTCATATAGAAATTTCGACTATCTTAGATGGTATAAACTTCAGTTATGCAAATCTTCAAGGAGTCAAAATTTACGAAGCCGAACTGCGAAATGCGAACTTTCACAGCGCGGACTTAAGTGGTGTTGATTTTAGCATTGCAGACTTAAGTGGAGCCAACCTGAGCTACGCTGACCTCAGTGATGGGCTATTTTTAGCATCAGTAGAGTTTCACGGAGCTAATTTAAGTGGAGCAAACCTCGCAAGAGCAGACCTGGGGGTATGCGTCCTCTATCACGGTCTTTTGTTTCGAGCAAGTTTAAGTGGAGTTAACCTCAGCCATGCGAATCTCCATCACGCAAGTTTGCGATTTGCGGATCTTAACGATGCCAACCTTCATGGAGCAAATCTTTCTGGGGCAGATCTTTGTGCAGCTGATTTGAAGGGAGCCAATCTTTTTGGAGCTGACCTCAGCTATGCTGACTTAAGAGGAGCCAATTTTAGCAATGCCAATCTCACATACGCAAACCTCAGCCATGCAAAGTTGCTTGGTTCACCTGATTTTGAGAAATTAGGAATTTATGACCTCAGTTATCTGAATGATAGAAAAGCTAATTTTAGTAACGCCAACTTGAATGGAACATGTTTACACCCAACGGGTCTCGAATTCATCTTGCCCATCGCCGTAAATTAAGTTTCCATACTCCTGCCATTGGATAACTTCTTGAGAAGAGAGTGGAGGTGCGTGCAAAACGTGTAGCAGTAACAAACACCTCTTCCTTGTCCCCCTTGTCCGGCTCTCAAATAAGATTGCTATATATCCGAGCACATAATTATCAGAATTTTTGTTGGGGGAGATTAGCCACCAACATTTAATGCTCTGCTCTTACCGGGATTCATCAACCCGTGAGGATCGACCATTTCCTTAAACTTTAATTGTTCTGGATCGATCGCTTTTCTCCCACCATCCTCAATAATATAAGTATGGGGATTAGCAATAAACACCCCTTGTTCTTCGTGATAGCGGATAATTTCGTTGAGACGTTCCTCTGTTGTAAAACGTACAAGTTGCAAAGCACCAGGAACGACACGACCGTGTTGGCGAATAAATTCCAAATGCATAGTGACTTCATCGCCAAAATGATGATACATATGCTCGACCACTTGCAGATTATCGGCAGGGAAAACACTTTGCAAATAAGTTATAGAAGTATCCACAGTCCGAGCGTGTAATGTGGTGTGATTCCAGGTAAACTCCCCTAAATTAACCCCCTTACCTGCCTCTGATGCTAATTTTTGATACGTTATTTTACCGTTAAACTGCCGTACCAATCCCGGCAGTAATTCAAAACTAGATTGGGAAACAATTAACAAAGCAACGTGCTGACCATCAGGAATATGCTCTTTAATAGCTGTGAAATAAGGAGGGATTTGAGATGCAAAAACAGCAATTTCTTTCTTAATCATCCCTTCAGCCTCAGCTAGGGATTGACCGAATCTTGCAGCTTGCATGAATTCATCGAAAGTCACAATGACTTCCACCCAGGGGTACGCTGGAGCCAAAGGAATTTCCAACTCAGTAATAATACCATTAATGCCCCATGCATGATTTACCTTTTGTACGTCATCACCGCGCAATTCCATTGCTCGTGGTTCGTCTTCTAAAGTGACAACTCTTAAAGCTTGAAGATTACCCCTGTCTCCCAAAAAACCGTACTGTATCGAACCAATTCCCCCACTACCCCCAGCAATAAATCCACCTATTGTCGCCGTGCGGTATGTAGAAGGTGCCATTCGCATCTCCCAACCGATTTCTCGTGCTTGTTTGTCCAATGCTGCTAACTTTACCCCAGCTTGCACGCGTGCTATTCCCGGTTTTATCCAAAGTACTTCGTGCATTCGGGTCATATCTAGAATAACGCCACCCTGTAGGGGAACGCATTGCCCGTAATTTCCTGTTCCCGCACCGCGCACCGTTACGGGAACGCGATGTTTGACACAAGCTGCTGCAACTTTTAATACCTCTTCTTCATTGACAGGACGCACCACAAGATCGCCTACTTTCCCCTCTAGTTTGGGTACAAGTACCGGGCTAAAGGTATGGTAATCTTGAGATAACTTTGCTACTTGATGGGAATCAGTAATGAGTTCAATACCTTCTAAAGAGGTAATCAGAGCATTTATGTCAAAAGATTTTGTGGGTGTTGTCATAATTATATGAATTCTGTAACCAATGAGTCGCCAAGGCTGTCAAGATTAGGATACAGCTTTTCGTTAAATTCTAAATTGGTTACTGGGCATTTCTTCTCCCACCCACGACAGCACGCGATCGCTTGATGAAGACTGAAGAACTCTGTAATTTTACGTACCTTAAGTGTGGTTGGAAATTGCAAATTTATTGAAACGCTCCAAGACTTTCACAAATATGGCGCGTTTCACGATTTTGATTTGGATTGGCTTTGAGATAGTCCTTTAACCACCGACAACCGCGTACTTGCAAATCGTTGAGATTTAAGTTCCATACAGTGATTTTTCCATCGTCACTGCCAATAAAAAGGGTGTGTCCATCAGGGCTGAACGTCACACTATTTATAGGGCTCGAATGTGAAGTGCGAGAAGTCAGTTCTTGACCATCTAAACTCCAGAAGTTTATATAGCTGTCCCGACTAACCGAAACAAGAATTTGACCGTCAGGACTAAAACTGATATCGCTTACCGTACCACGGTGACCCCGAAGTATTTTAACTTGACCATCTAAACTCCAAAGTCTAACTGTTGCATCCTGACTGGCAGAAGCTAGGGTTTTGCCGTCTGGGCTAAAAGTGATACTTGTAACAACATCATCGTGCTGCCCTAATGTTCTCGCTTTCCCAGTCTCTAAACTCCAGAGTTTAATGGTTCTATCCGCACTAGTTGAGGCGAGCGTTTTATTATCGGGACTAAAACTGAGGCTTGTTACCTTACCATTATGTCCAATCAAGGTCTTTAGTGGCTGTCCATCGCCATTCCACAGTTTAATTGTTTTATCTTCACTACCAGAGGCTAGGGTTTTGCCATCTGGGCTGAATATGACAGATGTAACTCCTGCACTGTGCATATGTAGCGTTTTGGGTTCCCGACCATCTAAATACCAGAGTTTGATGGTCTTATCCTCACTTGCTGAAGCCAACACCGTGCCATCGGGACTAAAACTGAGGCTTGTCACCTGACGATGATGTCCAGTTAAAGTCTTCAGTAACTGTCCTTTGGCGTTCCAAAGTTTAATGGTGTTGTCATGACTGGCAGAGGCGACAATTTTACCATCACGACTGCAAGTGATATCGGCGATCGCACCATTATGCCCAGAAAGGGTTTGCAGCGATCTGTTTTCCGGACGCCAGAGAGTAATCGAGTTGTTTCCGCTTGCGGACGCTAAAGTTTTGCTGTCGGGACTAAAGCTGAGGCTGTAGATCCGATCGTCCTGTCGGGGAAAGCTTTGCTGTTTGTAATCATTCACTGTCCATAATTTAATGACACCATCTTCATCAGCAGAAGCCATAGTTTTGTTATTTGGGCTGAAACTGACACTGAGAACAACAGCATTGTGAGCCAAAGAAATTTTCTGTTCCCAATTATCTGTGCTCCAAATTTTGATAGTGTTGTCTTGACCAGCAGAGGCAATAGTTTTACCATCTGGGCTGAAGGCAACACTTGTCACACCTTGGCTGTGCCCTGTCAAAGTTTTGAGTACCCGACCATCTGTGCTCCACAGTTTGATGGTTTTGTCCTGGCTCCCAGAAACAATGGTTTTACCATCTCGGCTGAAGACAACACTTGTCACACCTTGGCTGTGCCCTGTCAAAGTTTTGAGTACCCGACCATCTGTGCTCCAGAGTTTGATAGTGTTGTCCTGGCTGCCAGAGGCGATAGTTTTACCATCTGGGCTGAAGACAACACTTGTCACACCTTGGCTGTGCCCTGTCAAAGTTTTGAGAACCCGACCATTGATGCTCCAGAGTTTGATAGTGTTGTCCTCACTGCCAGAGGCGATAGTTTTGCCATCTGGACTGAAGGTGACACTTGTCACGGCTTTAGGTTGCTCTATAAAAGAATTGAGTACCCGACCATCGACACTCCACAGTTTGATGGTTTTGTCCGCTTTTGATGCTGAGACAAGCATTTGACCATCAGGGCTGAAACTCACACTTGTGACATCTCGACTATGCCCAAATAAACGATTATATTCTTTGACTCTATAAAGTATGATTTGCAAAGTCTTTGCCAATCCGTATTCAATTTGGGAATTGGAGGGGAATAATTTTAGCAGTGGGTTCTTTAAATTCTGTGCTGTTTGAATACCATGACGTAATGCTTCGATTTCGCGGTAGGAAACCCATAATCCATCCGAAACTTGCGTATCTGCTTCAATCTGTCTGATTTGAGCATTGCGCTGACCGATTAAAGCCGCAACACTCAAACCGCTTAATCCCAGCATCACCGCGATCGCAATCATCCAACGCAAGCGAGTATTCCTTTGTTGTCGCCTGATGCTGCGTTGCACAAACTCTGCTTCTACCTGATTCAACCAGTGGTCACTGGACTGAAGTTTCTCATTTAAGACTGGGAGATAAGGATCGTTATTCCAAAGATAATTTACCGATTTTTCTCTTGGATGTTTTTGAGCATTCTTTATCGGCTGAATCTTGCGCTGATTAAACCAGTTTTCGATAACATCAAGTTTTTGCTCAATGGAATTGAGGAGAGATTCAGCTTTAGCTGAAAAACTTGGTAATTGCTCCTTGTTTTTGATACTTTTCCACTCTAATGCAGCAGGCGTTAAACGGCGTTGTAGTTCCAGGCTTTTCTCCGCGTCGATCCATTCACGCAACCTATTCCACCCGCATATCAGAGCATCATGGGCAGGTTCTACGTAAGGTTTTTGTTCCTCATCTGCTCCCCGAATCAGCAAGCGAGCATCACAAAAGTGCTGAACGACTTCCTTTACCAGCTGGTTTTCTGGTTCTGGATACTCCAGTTCAATTTCTGATACCCTGCGGCGAGCTAGTTCGCCACTACCAAAAGCAACCATCCTTAACATCACATGAGGTATGGTTAGCTCATAAGCCGAGTTCAAGTCCACCAAGACTTTGTATTCCTGCTCGGCTCGTTGGGTTAGGGATTGGATGACTCCTCCTAATTCTTCATAATCTGCTTGGGTAAGCGCTCGATCGAGGGTTCTGTTTTGATTGTTAGCCTCCCATTGGCGCTTTAAATACTTTAAGTAAAGTTCGCTTAAGGCAAAGGACAGTAGCGGTAGTGTCCCTGGCATATCAGCTACTTCATCTATCAATTGGTCTACCAAACTGTAGGGTTGAAAATACATAACCCGCGTTTCTGCTGGTTTCTCAATCGCTTCTCGCAATTCTGTTTTTGTCATGGCAGACACGATAAATCGTCCTTTTTGCCAATAATTCTTTAGGTCGGTATTTTCTAACCGAATAGTTGTTGGGAGCAACTTTAGAACAAGGTCTCTTAATTGCGGCTCAAAGTCGGAGCGTAAGGTGAAAACTACCCGTAACTGCTGAGGATGGGTAATAATTGCCTTTGCAATTTCATTTAGAAATGCCTTGCTTTCTTCCTCATTGTGACAAAGAGTTACAAGTTCTTCACTCTGGTCAATGAATAACAGTAGTTTTGAGGTGCAATTGTGGTTTACCCAAGTAGCGATCGCATCAGCGAGAGAATGCTGCTGATTTACCTCTGGTAGGTTGGCGTTAGCAAGTGCATAGTTCAAAGCCAAGAATGGCAAAGCTCCAGGTCGAATGGCAGGTATAATACTCCACGGTTGATGGGATTGCTGCTGATTTGTTGACTTCAATAAAGGCATTAATCCCGCTCTCACTAAGCTAGACTTACCAGAGCCGGAAGCACCTAGCACCACAGTTAGGGGATTGGTAGCCACAAAATCGTATAGTTTTTTGACTAACTCTGTTCTACCGAAAAACAGGTGGCTGTGTTTTTCGTCAAACGTCTGTAAACCTCGGTAGGGGTTTTGCGACTCATCCAAAGGCGGTGCTGGCGGTAAGTTCAATGGATGTCCTGGTGTTAGAAAGACATACTCGCCTTTATCGTGCTTTGTTAAAGACCAAATACCAGGGGTTTGCTTGTGGCGAAATGCTTCAGTGACAGGTTCAACGCGATCGCGTATATACAAGTACAGTTCGGTAGCAGTCATGACTCCGTCTCCAGGAGCTTTGCCATGGCTTGCTGGAGGATAGGCATCAGCAGCACCTGTAAGGGCTTCAAACAATGCGGTAGCAAACGGAGAATGGCTGCCAATCTCACCGCGTTGGGTATTGAGATCCAATGCATCTAAAGCTTTTTGGTCAGCCGCCGCAGAGGTAATGACTTGCCAAGCGGGATCGCAGATAAAGCGCTCGTAACGTTCTTGATGGAGTACTTCGGGCGTTGACATGGCATTTCTGGTAAATGACCAGCGAAACGCACCAGAAAAACAGCAGTCAAGTATACCAAGGAAGTGACGGCAGGTCAAGTGAGTCAAGCATTCATGTACTTGAGTCATTGGTAGGTAAGTTCTGGTATCTCCCAGTTTGGCATTCTGCGGTACTAAATAACCGTGTGGACCATCTTCGCTATTTAAGGCTATTCCGTGACCTGCAAAGTAGAATAGGAGGCGATCGCCAGACTGAACCTCTTGCAGCAGAGTTTTTTCAAGTAGATGAATTAAGTTGTCTAGGGTTGCATCTTCATCTAAATAAACCCACACTTGGTATTGATGTTTTTCCTTCAAAAGTTCTACTAGTTTTTTAGCGTCATTGATAGCAGTTTGGAGAGGAAAAATCCCATTTTGATAATTGTCAATACCAATGATAAATGCCAAATTGCGCGAAAAACCTGGCATGATACAACCCCTAAACTCAGTAATTTTTAACCATTCATTATTTGAAAAAAATCGTTTTTTTTAAGAAGCTTTAAATTGAGTTAGTTACAATCTCGCACAGTTATTTCAAATATCTAGGTTAAATATTTTTAATTTTTGAATTTGGACATTTGGAAATAAGTTTTAGCCTTTTCAAGCACTTCTAAGCGCCAGTTCGTGTTTAAATAAATACATTATCTATCTTATGGAATCGGCTGTGTGCCCATTCCACAAGAAAAAGTTTGATATTTTTTGATTTTGTAAATTCCTGAATTTAAGTTTTACAGACACTAGAAGATTCTGCTTGAGAAGATGAGCTAATTTTACACAATAACTTGTAAGTCTTTCCTAGTTTGACGGTCTTGCTTCTTTGTATTCAGGCTTTGGCTCCTGACGCTGGGTTTCCCTATCTTTCTCATTTTGGGGTTGAGAATTTTCTTTGGTGTTGCTTTTTTGAGAAGTTTTGTTTGACATCTTTGTGACTCCTTGACGATGGTAATTGTGTTTCGTCTGTTTCTACTCTTTTATAGTTGACTAAATTTGAACCTTATGCAGTTCATTATCTCAAGTAGCTCTGTCACTAGGTTGAGAACCTATTTAAAGTGAATAGTATTATCATACAAATTCAGTTGACTGAAAACTTTAACTTTTGCGATCGCCCCTAAAAGAGAACTCTCAAATTGCTACTTTTTGTATTTTTAGTTGTATCAAAAAATACGCTAAATTATATGATAAGCTCAGCTAATAAATGAATAGGAAATTCCTACTTCCTTCCCGTTATAAGATTACCGATATGCTTTTCCTATTTCTTCGCAATCTTTGCGTCTTTGTGGTTCATTTAAATAGGTAATCTTCCGGTGGAAAAGGAGTATCAACTCTTTGCATTAGCTCTGTAGTAAAAATCCATAGAGAGTTAGGTGTAAAATAAACTTTGGAGGATCGGTTAGAATAAAAACAGATAAACTCATTAAATCGTAATCCCTATCATTCCATGACGCCTTCAGACTTGTTAACTGCCCCAGCCTCTACCTCGCTACAAGCGAAATTAACAAATTTACGTGCGTTGATGCAAGAGTATCAATTAGATGCTTACCTGATTCCCTCTGCTGATGAGCACTTAAATGAATATCTCCCAGAAGCAAAACAGCGACGAATGTGGGTCAGTGGCTTTACGGGTTCTGCAGGAGATTTTTTGGTAGGACGGGAATCGAGTTGGTTGTTTGTTGATTTTCGCTACCACGAACAAGCCGATCTAGAGGTTGATTTATCTTTGGTTCATGTCTCAAAATTGGGCATGGAAGGGCATAATACTGTGGTGGAAACGCTAGAAACTTTGGGACAAAAAGTGGCTGGTTTTCGCTTGGGGTTCGATCCATTCACTATTCCTGTTGAACAATATCGGACATTTCAAAATAAATTAAAATCTGCTGGTGTGGAACTAGTACCAGTGAACCAGAATTTGGTAGATATTGTTCGTTCTCAAAGTCCTTGGGTTGAATCAGATCCTATACCGGCTTTGGGTGATTCTAAAGTATTTTACGTCCCTAATGAAGTAACCGGAGCGACAATAGAGCAAAAGTTGGGCAGAATTAGGGAAGCTATGCGAGCGCACAAAACAGAAATCTTCCCCATAACCAAGTTGGATCAACTAGCATGGCTGTTTAACTTAAGAGGTTGGGATATTCCCTACAACCCTGTCTTCATTGCTTATGCGATCGTGACTCCAAATGAAGCGTTTCTCTTAACTAATTTGGATCGCATTGATACAGAAGTTCGGCAATTTTTACAAGACAGTGTCACTTTACTTCCCTATGAAAAATACACAGAAACTCTGAATGCTTTAATTTCACAAGAAAGTCAGGGCAAAGTCCTTTTAGACCCCAAGCAAACGACAATGGGTACTTATCAGTTAATAGATAAGAATCGCATTGTAGAAACTGCTAATCCTATTGAGGGAATGAAAGCTCGCAAAAATGCGGTTGAAGTCGAGCAAATGAAGGGGGCGAATCTCAAATCAAGTCGCGGAAAAGTCCGAACTTTAAAGTGGATATCGGAACAACTTGCAAGCGGACAGCAATTGAGCGAGTTAGATGTTGCAAATGCGATCGCTCAATTCTACCAACAACAACCCGACTTCCAAGGGTTAAGTTTTAACACAATTGCAGGTGCGGGAACAAACAGTTCTATTGTTCACTACGGTACACCCAGTCCCAACGTATTGCTAAGTGAGGGTCAATTCTTCTTACTCGACTCAGGGGCGCAGTATTTGGGAGGGACAACAGATGCTACCAGAACTATTATTGTAGGTGAACCAACTCCCGAACAAATTTTACGTTATACCGAAGTTTTAAAAGCACACATTAACTGTGCCATGCAAAGGTTTCCCAAAGGGACAACAGGTGTGCAACTCGATGGTATCACTCGGGCTAATATGTGGATGGAGGAACTTGACTACGGACACGGTACCGGGCATGGAGTTGGTGCTTTTTTAAACGTCCATGAAGGTCCCAATGGCATTAGCAAGCGTGCTGCTGAACCCTTAGAACCGGGTATGGTAACGAGCATTGAACCGGGTTTTTATTTAGCTAATTGGGGAGGTATTCGTATTGAAAACCTCTACGTGGTGAAAAATTTAACTCCGGAGTCCGAACTCCAAGCAGATCCAAGCAAAACTCCTTGGTATGGCTTTGAACCATTAACGTACATTCCATTCGATAAACGATTGATTGCACTAGATCGATTGGAACTGAGACAACGTCAGTGGTTGGAAAATTACCATGCTGCTGTTGTGGAGAAGCTAACTCCAATTTTGGACCCGAGTGAGGCAGACTGGTTGAGAGAAGCGTGTCATCTGGGCGATCGCTAAAGACACTAGAGATAAGGCGGCTTTTTCAAGGCTGAGTCTTCCACTCCTTATCTGTAGTCAGTGGATTCAGCCAGAGCCCGCCATTGTGCCGTTTCTTGCTCGACGTAAGCGTTTTTCTCAGCAATTGCCTGAAGGGTGTCTGTCCCTAGAGGCAACCGCAGAGGTGGCTTATCTGCGTTGACGATCTCGAGGAGCGCCAGGGCGAGTTTGGTGGGATCTCCGGGTTGTTGATAGTTCAGTTCGGAGGCATGGTGACGGATTTTCCCAACAGTATCCGCGTAATCGGAAATTTCTATGGCAGTGCGCTGGAGCGAGCTGCCATCGAGGAAATTAGTCCGGAAGTATCCCGGTTCGACCACAGTAGCATGGATGCCTAGAGGAGCTAATTCATCGTGCAGAGCTTCGGTAATGCCTTCAACTGCAAACTTGGTTGAGCAATAGATGCCCCACCCATCAAAGATATTGAACGTTGACTTTTCACCTGAATATTGCAGTTCGCTACATATGTTAGATGGAACTCCATACCGTTGCCCACGGAAATTGGACTACTCAAGTTTCTTAAAATTGGCTCTTCAATCAAACCAAAATCCGCTCTAACTTTAAATTATCAACTCTAAACCAATGCTTGTTTTACAGGAGTCAAGTATATGAAAATTTTTATTGCAGGCGCAACTGGAGCAATTGGTCGTCCACTAGTGACGGGTTTAGTTGCGGCGGGTCATGAAGTGATTGGAATGACTCGAACAGCTCAAAAAGCTCATGTTCTTAGCGAACTGGGGGCAAAACCCGTAGTGGTTGATGCTTTTGACGCAGTCGCAGTCCGTACTGCCATGATTCAAGCTCAGCCCGAAGTGGTGATTGAGCAATTGACTTCTCTACCTCAAACCTATACCCGAGCATCAATGACTGCGGCGGCGGAACTTGATGCTCGATTGCGAAAAGAAGGCGGTGCGAATGTACAAGCGGCGGCCCAAGCGGCGGGTGTACGTCGTTATATTATCCAGTCCAGTGCGTTTTGGTATGCTCCGGGTGAGGGATTGGCGACAGAAGAAACACCATTTGCCTTTGATGCAACGCCTGCGATCGCCCTTTGGGCGGCTCCCTTTGGGAGCATCGCGTCCGGTACTCGTGTATATGCTGATACCGAACATCGAGTCTTATCAGCAACCAATCTTGAAGGGATCGCTCTCAGATACGGCTTCTTCTACGGACCGGGAACTTGGTTCTCAAAAGATGGAGATGTAGCCAACCAAGTCCGCCAACAGCAATACCCAATTGTGGGAGAAGGAAAAGGTGTTTGGTCTTGGGTTCATATTGAAGACGTTGCTCAAGCTACCATTGCCGCAGTGCATCAAGGTACATCCGGTATTTACAACATCAATGACGACCAACCAGTTGAACTCCGTGTGTGGTTATCTGCTTTGGCTCGAACGCTTGGTGCTCAACCACCTGTTCGCGTCACTGAAGAAGAAGCAGAACTCGCTCAAGGTTCAGACGCAGTTTACTACGCCAACCATCTGCGCGGAGCATCAAACGCTAAAGCCAAACGAGAACTCAATTGGCAACCCAGACCGCTCGAATGGCTTGCAGAAGTTTCCGCTCTTTAATGTAGAGCCAATATCGGTGTAACTTCTCATATGCTGAATTTCACATTGATATTTTGTGTCACATCTGTCGGTTATCAATAATTTCTTAACCGACAGGGATAAAAAAGTTTGACCAGTACATTTGAACAACATTGGAGAACAACAATTATGAGTCAAGCAAAGAGCCCAGCAGATCCAACACCCCCGACCTTGGAAGGGAAATTAGCTCTGTTACGGAAATTCAGGGATGAATTGGGCAGTGGTGATACCATTCGTCGTCTCTTTTTTGGCGATCTTGAACCTATTGCCGTTCAACCCGGAGGAGCAAATACCGTGGTTCATCTTTATAACCATGCTAATGATGTCACCATTGCCTATTGTGCTTCCTACGACGTATTTCTGGCTGCCCGTCCGGGACGAGTTACTGAATTCGATCCTGCCGAAATCAAATAAGCGACTGGGCTAATCGGATGCAAGATTTTGTGGAGTTAAGCCACACCACGAGTTTATAGCTCGTGGATTTTGCTGACTTTTCACCGGATGTGGAAAAGGGGACTGGTTCGCGACGAAATAACGCGAACCAGTCCTTTGAACTTAAGGTAATTTGCGTCCTCTAAGATAAGGTACTTGTAGTATCGTATTGAGGGATGCAAATGAAACTATTAGAAGCGAAGCCGTATCGCAATTGTGATTTTGGTGACAAACGTCTGACCAACAGAGCAATGTTAATTGCGAAGGTTTTAAAAGTAAAATATGGTCAGCCTCTATCACAAAATACTGAAATTTGGTTGTAAAGCGGAAAGTTACCGCTTGGCGGGTGAGAGTCTGTCAACGATGTTAGGTTTTTTAACAGTTATTGCGGCACAATTACTGCGAATGACTTATTTACATCGGAATTCCCCGCACAGTTCGGTAGAATTAGTGCTAACAAAAATACAAATGGATGTGTTATTTGCTAATACTCCACCCAAACAAAAAAAGCTCCTAAAGCTTACAGTTGATTGGGCAATTAGAGCAATTGCACGTCTAGGGGGATACTTAGAACATATCTATATTTCCCGACATCTGACCCCACAGGTGACAGCATAGCCAAGCTTGAAGCCGTACCCAACACTTGCTTATCACTTACCTCAAGATATTTCTGTAACTGCTCTAAGTTTCGATGATAAAGTTTCATTGCGTGCTGGCTAATTACCCTCACTCCTTCACTTGATGCTAAATATTAAGTTTAAGTGATACTACCTATACAATTATTAATTTCTTACTTTTGAGATATATACTTTTTAGAAGCAGTTTCTAGAGGATTTTTCCGGACTTTTTCAAGGTTAATATATCAATTATTTTCCGTTGCTATATGGAAGTTGTATTTCTAAAGTCCGTCCTCTTATGACTCTTGAATTATTTAATATAGAAAGTTTTAATATTTGTGAATAAAAAATAGTGGTAATTATAAATACATAACAGAGCTAACAAATAACAAATTATTGCTTTTTCTAATTTTTACCGATTTTTACCGCTTTTTCCTATTAGAGGTATTGTAATGATTACTTCTGACAGTCAAAATCAATCCTTAGACGGGTTAAAAGTACTTGTAGTCGATGACAATGATGATTGCTTGGAATTATTGAAGCTAATTCTTGAAGGTTTTTCTGTAGTGGTCAGGTTAGCGAAATCAGTGAAAGAAGCTTTAAAAGTTTTAGCACAGTGGGAACCAGATGTTTTAATCAGCGATATTGCAATGCCTTATGAAGATGGTTATTCCCTAATACGTCAAATTAGAATTTTGGAAAAATGTCAACAGTACAAGTATCTCCCAGCTATCGCCATAACAGGTTTAACTACACAAGATGAACACGCACGAGCTTTTAAGTCTGGGTTTGATGTATACACAGAAAAACCTCTAAACATTGATTTTTTAGCAAAAGTTATTGCTGAACTTGTTGAAAAATCCCCACTTCAATATCACTATTACGAGTATTAAGTAAGTGAAGCGCTTAGATTATTAAGTGAACTTGCAACCAAAATAGAAGGTAAGGAGACTGGTTACAAAGCTAATTCCTGTAGTCAATTGATTAAGGATGTCCTTGCGATCGTACACCTAATAAAAAAAGAGTAGGAGCACGTCCAGGACTGGCTCAACCGCCAATTCGCTTAAAGAGCGCGAATGATTACTCAATCCTGACTGTTGTTGGGTTGAGGACACAAAGCTTAACATCCTGCGACTGCTGAGTTTTATGAAGCTCAACTCAACCGACATATGTCTCAATCCGCGATCTGCTTGACTCAATATAAGGGCACATCAGACGATTTGTATCCACGAATCAGTATTTATGAAAGGATAACGGAAATGTGTACTCTAATTTTCTCGCGAATTGCATTCACGACTCTCTCCATATTCGCAACTCTCCCCGTATTTGCAGCTTCAGCCAACGATTGGTCTTATGAACTCCTCATACTCGAAGAGTATTGCGCTTCTGTGGGGAGAACAAAATCAGATGTACTCAGAGAACTCATCAGAACTCTGAAGACAAAGAAAAAGCCGTCCTAGAAGGACGGGGCTTTAAACCCATTCTTTCGGTAAAATCGGTAATTTTCAGGTGGAAAGGGAGCCCGTCATCCTTATTATTGGTTATATTTGCAGTACCAAAGTAACCAAGCATAATCTATGACTGATTTTTCTCCTAATGTAGCACCTCAGTATTTAGAAGGATTAGAAAATACACCTGATGAGGTAAAAGCAGCAATTCGCCTAGAAGCTCGCGAACCGGAAAGCGATCCAACTTTGGGAATACCTGTTACAGCGAACAGACAGGGGAAGCCAGCTCATCGTCTTGTCGCGATTGGCGACTCACTAACCCAAGGCTACCAAAGTGGAGCAATTTTTAATACGAGTTTGTCTTATCCCGCACTGATTGCCCGCGAACTTGGTTGTAGCGAGCAATTTCGCTATCCTAAATACGACAGTCCAGGGAACGGATTACCATTAAATCTAGAAAAGTTTGCGAGAGATTTGGGCAAACGCTTTCAGGTAGCTGATGGTATCAATGCAATAGACTTTGCTATGATACTGCCGTGGCTGAGAAATTATCTTGATGCCAACGAAAAGTATTGGGAAGGGTGGGCGAAAAATTCTCTTCAATCTCCAGAAAAGGGATTAATCAATCATAATTTAGCTATGTACGGTTGGGATTTACGGAATACACTTTCTCGCACAGCCAAAACTGCTCGAGATATTATTCTCAATAATCCTTTCAAGGATGATGATGAGTTCAACTCTTTAAAACAAGTTCCCGAACACGCTAACGAAATTGCTACGTTACGAGTTTTAGATACAGCAAGGGATAAAAATGGAGAAGCTTTAACTCCTCTCGGTGCAGCAAAAGCTTTGAGCCAAGAAGGAGATGGAATTGAAACTCTCATTGTTGCTATTGGAGCAAACAATGCTTTAGGTAGTATTTTAACGTTTAAAGCAGTTTGGTCTGAAGCAGACTCTTATACTGATATGAGCGTGAACGATCGCTTCACAGTATGGCAACCCAGTCATTTTAAAGCTGAGTTGGATCTGATTGTAGAACAGGTCAAGCAAATTAAAGCACGTCACGTCATTTGGGCAACAGTCCCTCACGTTACGATTCCACCCTTTGTAAAAGGTATCAATCCCTCACAAGTGGGGAAAAAAGCTTCCCCCGGTTCTCGTTATTACCCGTACTACGTTCCCGTGTGGTTGGATGAAAAAAGATTTGATGCCAAGCGTCATCCTCATCTCACTGCTAATCAAGCAAGAGCCATTGATAGTGCGATTGATAAATATAATGAATCTATAGTAGAAGCAGTGCGGCAAGGACGACGCGAAGGAAAAGATTGGTACGTATTCGAGATGGTTTCATTATTAGATCGGTTAGCATATAAGCGTTACTTGGTAGAAGAAGATCGGGCAAGTCGTCCAAGTTGGTGGACTCCGTATAATTTACCTCCTGCTTTGGAACAGCTTAATCCAAAACCCGATACGCGATTCTTGGTTTCTGATGCCAAAGGAAGACATCAAGGCGGATTATTCTCGTTAGATGGCATACATCCCACCACAATTGGTTATGGTATCATGGCACAAGAAGTCATTAAAATTCTGGAACTAGCTGGGGTTGAGTTTTTTAACAGTCGAGGCGAAAAAAGATCTAGTCCAATTAAAATTAATTTTGCCCGTTTAATTCAGGAAGATTCTCTGATCTCCAAACCCCCAACCACCACAGCAGCCGTACTTGATTTTGCCGGTTGGTTGGATAGTATGACTGGTATTATGTCGCAAATGTATAAATCTAATGTGTAAAAAGGGATTGGGGATTGGGGAGTAAGAAGTGACAGTGAAACCTTTAGTGATAGTTGTTATAGGTGGCGGTGCGGCTGGCTTCTTTGGTGCGATCGCAGCAGCCCAAGCAAATCCAAAGGCTCAAGTGACTTTACTTGAAGCCAGTCGTCACCCTTTAAATAAAGTTTTGATCTCTGGTGGTGGACGTTGCAACGTCACTCACGCTTGTTTTGAACCATCAGGGTTAGTGCAAAATTATCCAAGAGGCGGAAAAGCACTGCTTGGTGCTTTTACCCGCTTTCAAGCTAAGGATACAGTAGCTTGGTTTGCCAATCGAGGAGTTCCTTTAAAAACTGAAGCAGATGGTAGGATGTTTCCCATCACCGATAGTTCGGAAACTATCGCCAATTGTTTAATGAAAACGGCAAAAACAGCTGGAGTAGACTTGCGTACCGGAGAAGCAGTTGCTTCTATTAACGCGGTTGGCGATCGCTTTAAAATTGCTCTCAAATCAGGGGAAAATTTGGAGTGCGATCGCTTGTTGTTGGCTACAGGAAGCAACCCAGTAGGTTACAGATTGGCTAAAGATTTGGGACATACTGTTGAACCACCAGTTCCTTCTTTGTTTACCTTCAATATCCGCGATGAAAACTTTAGAGAATTGGCTGGTGTCAGCGTTGAATCTGCACGTTTGTCCTTAACAGTACCAGACAAACCTGCCATAGAACAACTCGGACCGATATTAATCACTCATTGGGGTTTAAGCGGTCCTGCTGTCCTCAAACTTTCTGCTTGGGCTGCAAGAGCGTTACACTCTAACAACTACAAAGCCACTCTACATATCAATTGGCTACCTCATCTTAAGGCAGACGCAGTCCGACAACAAATTTTAGCGGTAAAAGATGAATGGGGGAAGCGGGCGATGTCCTTGCATCGCGGTGTGGACTTACCACATCGGCTTTGGCGATATATAATTTCTCGTATTGGGATTGCTCCTGAGATGCGTTGGGCGGAACTTCCCAGTAAAAAACTCAATCTATTAGTCCAAGAACTGACCAGAGGGCAATTTTTAATTGATGGTAAAGGAGTTTTTAAAGAAGAATTTGTCACTTGTGGTGGTGTTAACCTGAAGGAAATTAATTTTAAAACAATGGAGAGCAAGTTAGTTCCAGGACTTTATTTTGCAGGAGAAATCTTAGATATAGATGGTATCACTGGTGGATTTAATTTTCAAAGTGCCTGGACAACTGGGTATTTAGCAGGTCAAGCAATAGCGTCTATTATTGAGTGAACTGGTAGATGCTGAACGATCTACGGAAAGATAATGGAAGTCTCTGAAAACCGAAAACTAAGTATTGTCTCTTTAGCAACATTACTGGTATCTGCCCATTATGGATTGGGATTTCTTCTGGGAACTGCTGAAAAAGCTATGTCTTCAGGAGTCATGGGGAGTTTGTATGCAGTTTCTGTTGGATTGGGAGTTATTGCTAGCTTGGCGATCGCAAAATTCTATTGGACGCAGATTGAGCAAATTTGGACGTTACTGGGAAACCGTTATGGAAACTTGGTGAAGATTGGCGTTGGCTTGATGTCGTGGATGTCATTTATTGGTATCGGTGCTGTTCAGATTATTGCAGCTGCTTCCATTCTCGCTATTGTGGGAATACCCAAATTACCCATTATGGTGACGGTGACGTTGTTATTTTGGGTGCTCTCGTTACTAGCTGTTGAGAAAGTCAGTTGGCTGTTTCGAGGATTTCTCTTACTAAATATTGTGGGGTTGATTTACGCACTGTGGGTATTGCACGGTTTACCAAACTACGTGCAAGCTCCTGTGGAATTTATTACCTCCCTGCACCAAGTGAGTCTGGCTGAAGTTATCGGTGTTTCCCTCTCTACAACCTTGCTGGTAGTGATTGACATGAAATGTCACCAGTATATGGTTCAAGCTATAGATGTACGTACTGTTTATCTTGGCTGTCTCGTTGCGGCTATAGCAATAATTGCTTTAGCTTTTCTCCCTTCTACTGTCGTTATTGCTGCTCAAAATGCCGGAATTTTACCCGCAAATTTGGATGCCAAACAAGTTGTTCCCTATATTTTGTCTTGGGTTGGGCATGGAACAAATCAACCTCTAGGTATCTTCTTAATAGGGGTGTTAGCTGTACCATGTTTGGGTTTGGGCAGTAGTGTTTTGCGAGTACAAACCAAGACTCTGTTAGACTTACAAATTTTACCGCAATTTCAAGGGCATGTTGTCTTAATTGCAGCTATAAATGCTCTATTTGCTCTAGCGATCGCTCTTAAGGGAGGAGAAATTATTGGTTTAATTCTTTTGTTTTATACCGCTTACCTTTCTGCCGTTTGGGTTCCCTGGATTGCCTATCTACTCAATCACGGAAAACTTTACACTTTTTCTGATTTTAGTGTCAGGCTGTCTTTAGTCTTGGGTAGTTTATCAGCCCTCACAACTCTCAGTGTTATCCTCTACCAACCCAAAGCCGTCTTTTGGGGAAATGGAGAATTAACCATCATGATTGTTGGTATCGGTTGTGGAAGTATCAGTTTATTATTGGCGCAGCTATCAGAAAAATTGAATAACACGATCAAGTACAAGAAAGTATGAAGTATCAAGGATGAAGAAAGTATCAGATTTTAACGAATTCGGCGAAATTCCCCATCCGCCATGCGGTGGGGATGGATAGCCGGGAGATTGTGAGGTACATCCATAAAGGATGTCCGAGCAATTTCCAAATATTTTTTCTGAGGCGCTTTATCGCAAATTATATATTGTGATAAAATAGGGAAATCAAGGAGGTGGTATTGAGTGCTGCATAAAGCTATACAAGTTCGTTTATACCCAACCAAAAAACAACAAACACAATTAGCTCAAATATTCGGAGCTTCAAGATGGTGGTGGAATTATGCTCTCAATAAATCAATTGAGAGTTATAAAGAAACTGGTAAAGGGCTTGGACGTTCTGCACTCAATGCACTTTTACCAGCACTCAAAAAAACAGAAGATACCTGTTGGTTAGCTGATTGTTATAGCCAAGTTTTGCAAGCTACAACACTCAACCTAACTACGGCGTACAAGAATTTTTTTGAAGGTAGGACTGGTTTTCCTCGCTTCAAACCTAAGCACGGTAAGCAATCAGTTCAATATCCTCAAAACGTCAAAGTGATAGAAGGTAATCTAAGTTTCCCAGGTAATCTTGGGATTATTGAGGCTAAAATTCACAGGGAAATCGAGGGTAAAATTAAGACTGTTACCGTTAGCAAAACACCAACAGGTAAATATTTTGCATCTATCTTGACTGAGGTAGAGGGCGAAAACCCAACTACCTCAGAGGGGAAAATTTATGGAGTTGACTTAGGGTTGAAACACTTTGCTGTCGTGACTGATGGTGAAAAGATTTCTAAATACGACAATCCCAAACACATCGCAAAGCATGAAAAGAACCTAAAACGGAAGCAACAAAAATTAGCACGGAAACAAAAAGGAAGTAAATCAAGAAATAGATATAGAAAAGTTGTTGCCAAAGTATACGAACGGGTTAGTAACTCAAGGCAAGATTTTCTACATAAACTTAGTTACAAGTTAGTCAGCAATAGCCAAGCTGTCATAGTAGAGAATCTTAATGTCAAAGGCATGGTTCGCAATCACAATTTGGCAAAAGCAATATCTGATTGTGGCTGGGGAATGTTCACCAACTTTTTAGCCTATAAGTTAGAACGCAAAGGTGGAAAGTTGGTAGAGATAGATAGGTGGTTCCCTAGTTCCAAACTCTGCTCGAATTGTTTCTATCAAATGAATGAAATGCCATTAGATGTGAGGGAATGGACTTGCCCGCACTGTGGTACTCATCACGATAGAGATGTCAACGCAGCAACCAATATTCAAGCAGAGGGTATCAGAATGCTAAAGGTGAACCAGTGCGTTGCGGGGGTTCCCCCCGTTGAAGCAACTGGTGAACCCGTAAGGGCGGAAGGTTCAGCCGTCTCTGCCGTAGGAGGGGAGGTAAGACCAAAACTCGGACGAAAGTCTAAGTTGAGGCACTCGCCGTTGAGTACGGAAGCCCCAACTTCAAGCGCAAGCTAAGTTGGGGTAGTTCACGAAAAAATATTCTATCCTTCATCCTTTATGCTTAATAATTCTTTAAAACTCCAGGTTTGTCTTGCATGGGCAAAACATCTAAAATATCTGTTTGAGAGCAGTATTTCAGGTCTTCATGACATTCGAGGCGTAACAGGCGTTTGCCATGAGTGGCATGATGGAATAGCCCGAGTAAGTTGTCTTGCCATTGGGAGTAGAGAGCGATCGCACTAATCACTTCATCATTACCAGCAACTTCATTAGGTGACAACTTTGTCTGTTGTAAGACAGTATGAGCAATTGCACCCGCACAGGCTGTGTCTTCCAGAGAAAAACTACCCTCCCAACCCGAGCCAACGATCCAAACTGTTTCTGGTTGTTTTTCTACAAGATATCGCACGACTGCCGCACGGTTAACAAAAGCACCCGTTAGTACAGTTCTAGCATTTTGTATTCTTTGTAAAGTCCGAGTGCCGTTAGTGGTACTAATAAATAAACGCCGTCCTTGTACTAATTCCGGCGTGCAATCAAGAGGAGAGTTACCCAAATCAAAGCCAGGAACTTTTGCCCCACCCCGTTCTCCTGCTCGCAAGCGTTTTTCAGGAGACCATTTTTCACTCTCTGCCATCAGTTTATCCAAATCGCTGAAAGCTTCAACCGCTTCGCCTCCAGCAGACAAGACCGTCGCTATCGTAGTCGTGGCTCGCAGTACGTCCACTGCGATCGCGCATTCTGGGACTTCGTGTACTGGAGTTGACTCCGGGGTATGGTAAATGTATAGCTTCACGGATTGGTTACACCTGATTTAATAATGATTTATACTCATGACAAATATTCTAACTAGTGTAAGGACTAACCACTGTGAATAAAGAAGGTAAATCCAAGGAAGTATCCATTGGAAATTCCTATCACAATAGCAGGAAAAACTTATCGATTGAAAGATAGAGGTAATCTTAAAGAAAGAACAGACAGCACGAACAACTTGTGCTTGGCTTAAACTATAGGGTACCGTAACCCTTGCTTTAAGCTAGATGTCCTCTTAAAAATTCAAACCGACATGGCACCTTTACCAAACTACCGCCCCAAACAACTGTCCTTAGGTCCCTTAGAAGCAGAGATTTTGAGTATTATTTGGGAACTGAGTTCGGCTACAGTTAAGGATGTACACGATCGCATCTTAGCCGATCCCAACCGAGAGTTAGCATACACGTCGGTTACCACAGTGTTGCGTCGCCTCACAGACAAAGGTTGGCTAGCCTGCGACAAAAAAGGGCGAGCGTTTTACTGGCGACCATTAGTCACACAGCAGCAAGCAGAGATGATTCGAGCACACGAGCAGCTACGACGATTTTTAGCGGTAGGCAATCCCGATGTAGTCGCTGCTTTTGCTGATAGTCTTGATGAAGCTGCTACCGAGCAAATACAAGCGATCGCGAAACGCATTCAAGCCGCACGCCAAGCCAGGGAGGAGAAATAATGCACATTTTGATGATTCTAGCTGCTTTAACGGTTGCTTATTGGATGAGGTCTCAATCGACTAAAATTTCAGGTAACTGGAATGAGCGATGGCAAAAAACACTCTTTTTATTTCTCTTTCCCCCATTGCTCATTTTTATGACAGATATTGCTCTACTGTGCATGGGACCCCAAGGGAAAATGGGCGGCTTGCAGACGGGCTGTTTCAGCTATGTTTTAGCGTTAATTATTCTTGCTTTTATTGCCATTTCGTGCATTAAACTGGCAGTAGAAGGATGGAAGTCTATCCAATCGACCCGCAATTGTTTCCCAGTTAACATTGCAGGTCAGCAAGTGAGAGTTCTCAATACAAAAGCATTATTTGCCGGTCAAATTGGATTTTGGCAACCTCAACTCGTCCTCAGTGAAGGGCTGCTGCAAACTCTTACCCCAGATCAATTAGAAACAGTCTTTGCTCACGAGCAAGGACATTTTCACTACCGAGACACGTTTTGGTTCTTTTGGTTGGGATGGGCGCGTTTTTGCACTGCTTGGTTGCCCAACACAGAAGTTTTGTGGCAAGAACTGCTGACATTGCGCGAACTTCGAGCTGATGTCTACGCTGCATCGAAAGTAGACCCATTACTGCTTGCAGAATCGCTATTGTTGGTAGCTACTACCCCACCTGTCTCCTCAGAAATTTGCTGTGCGGCTTTAGGTTCGAGTGGCGTTGACCGTTTGGAACAGAGAATAGAAGCTTTGCTAAAAGAACCGCAGCCCATAGGGCGATCGAACTTGCAGTTTTGGAAAAGCTTCCTCTTAGCGTTATTACCTATGGTGACTGTTATTTTCCATACATAAAGATGGCTTGAGAAAAACTCATCGGAAACATGACTGAAACAGAGTGATTGAGGTGAGCGATCGTAAAACTCTAACACCTTTGGGTCATGTTCCTTTTGGTGAATTTCAAATAGGATCGGGAGCAGCTATGTACGTGCTAATTGGTGGAGCAGGCTTAATAGGGCTTTCTTTGGCTCAAAAATTGGTAGAACTAGGTCATACTGTTGCCGTCATTGATATTGACCCTACGGCTTGCCGTTATGCTCGCGAACAGGTAGGAGCGATGGCTTTTGAAGGAAGTGCGGTCAGTACAGAAGTGTTATTAGAAGCTGGAATTCGTAAAGCTAATGCTCTGGCTGCTGTTCTCAGAAATGATGCGTTGAACTTAGCAATGGTAACTCTTGCCAGACACTATGGGGTTTCCCATATTTTGTCTCGGATGCGCCATTCTGATTTTGCTGAACCACTGCGTTTGGCAGGAGCTACTCATGTTATTAGTACTGTTGAACTAGCAGTTTCAACAATGGTGAATGCTATTGAGTATCCGCAAGTAGAATCAATGATGCATTTTGAGCAAGGACAAATTGAGGTTTTAAAACTTGCTATTCCAAACAGTTGCTACGTCGTTGGTCGTAGCGTTGCCGAAATTGCTCAAGATTTTCGATTTCCTACTGGCTCTCTCATTATTGGCTATCAACCTCATCCTCACGAAGATTTGATGATTCCTAACGGTAGTACCGTCCTAGAACCGGGTTCGACTATACTGATTGTGACCAAACCTGGGTCTCTACATCAAGTCATCGATTTTATGGAAGGCTGTAAATAGTCTAATGAAGCTTTATCAATATTTTTATTTAGCAATTACATTAATTGTTCTTGTATCTTGTCAATCAACTGAGATGACACCAAAGCCACAACCAAAGAAAAATCTAGCAAGACCATCTTATCAGGTTGTGACTCTAGATAAAAATTTTAAGATAGCAACGGGTCAAACAATCTATGTTCCTATTTATTCCCATATTTATCATCACAATCAGCAGGAAGTTTTCAGTTTAGCGGCTACGCTCAGTATTCGCAATACAGATTTAGCAAATCCAATGATTGTCACTTCTGTACGTTACTATGACTCAGAGGGAAAATTAGTTAAGCAGTATTTAGAGCGTCCCATTCAACTTGATGCGCTAGCTTCAACAGATTTTTTCATTAATAGAAATGATACCAGTGGCGGTTTAGGTGCAAACTTTATTGTGGAGTGGGTAGCTCAAACAGAAATATCTTCACCGATAGTAGAGGCAATCATGATTGGTACTGACTTTCAGCAAGGAATTTCTTTTACCAGTCCTGGTAAAGTCATTAAAAGTCAAAATAGCGACAAAGGTTCATTGCCAAAACAAAGATCTTGAACAGCTACAAATCATCATCAAGTTGGAGTAACTGTTCATTAATAGTTTGTAACCGCCCTCGCACAATATCTTCCGAAAGAATTTGCTTACGCATTGCTTCATTAAGTGCTCCTTTTTCTGCAAGCAGTAAACGACGACGAATAGCGTCTAGTTTACTCAACTCGCCACTTTTGGTTTCAAACTCCTCAGGGCGACGATTATACAATTCTCGGAGTGCCTTTTCTGCCCCAGCGATTCGCACCTGGTAAGAAGATCGCATCTCTTCATAGACAGATTTTGGCAACACTCCTGACTTCAACAGACTGTCTAATTCATCCTGGGCTGCCTTAGACGTAATTAATTGAGCTTGTAATTCTTCAACCTGTTGCTGAGCCTTAGAAAATTTAGATAATTTTAAGCGTTTTACAAACCAGGGCAAGCTTAATCCCTGACCTACTAATGATATCAACACGCTGCCAAAGACTAAAGCGATGAGACCTTCTCGCCCAGGCAACGTAGTAGGTAAGCTTAACGCTAGAGCCATTGAGAGTGAACCTTTGATGTTGCCGAGAAAGAGTAAATGTTGCCAGCGTAGCGGAATTGGACGGTCAAACCAACGAACCCCTGCTAGCAGTGGGTAGACTGTAAGAACTCGCCCGACTTGATACGCTAAAACTGCAAGTAAAACCACAGGTAACGCTTTCAACAGCGTTATCGGGTTGATTTCTATACCAATCATCAGAAAAATAAAGGTATTGGCAGTAAAACTAGCATATTCCCAAAAGCTTAATAAGGTAATGCGACTAGAAGCGGAAGCATTGCGAGAAAGCCCAAAATTTCCAAAGATTAGTCCGGCAACAACTACAGCTACAGCACCTGATACACCTAGAAATTGCCCTACCTGAAAAGTTCCTAATGCAACTGCCACAGTTAGTAAGAGACTGCTTAGGGGATCGTCTAAACGAGTAAATATAGGTATACTTAAGTAACCCAAGACTAACCCCACTCCGCAGCCTCCTAAAGCGATAAAGAGTAGCTGTTGGATTCCTTCTAGAAACGTGAGCGAACCTGTCGAATAGATTTGCACGAGCAGGTTGAACGAAACTAGAGCCGCAGCATCATTGAATAAGGTTTCTCCTTCAACAATAGTAGAAAGTCGTGAGGGTACTGGAATCTCCTTAAAGACAGCAATCATTGAAACCGTATCTGTGTTTGCCAGAATGACTCCTACAAATAGAGCGGGTATCCAAGCCAGCCCCAACCCAAATTTTAAGACAAAGGCAATAATAGCACTGGAAAACACAGCCCCAGGACCAGCCAGGAGAGCAATTGGTTTAAAGGTGCTTCGCAGGCGGCTGATATCTGTATTAATGCCAGCATCAAATATTAAAATCGGTAAAAAAAGATTCAAAACAAGGTTTGGCTCTAAACCAATACGACGAGAAAATAACTCGGTAATTGGCAAACCAGCCAGCACCAACCCTGTAACATATGGAACGCGAAGCCATCGTGTTAACAAGGCAACCCCAGTGGCTAAAAGCAGCAAAATAATTGAAACGGTGACTAAGGAAGATACATCCACTTGAGTTCTACCAATTTGTCTTGACTTCTTTGATAAACGTTGCCAGAAAAGCTATACAAATGTCAAAATTTTTGTAAGCCCGCTAGGGAAGTCATTTGGAAACTCAAATTTTTTTTCCGACAGTAGAACGATTGTTTGAAGGCTCATAGGGAATGACACTAATACTTCCATCAGCCTCCATATATGCTCTTTTGACATCAGAAAGTAATTCCACTCCTTGCTGACGGAGTTGGCTCATCAATTCATCCTTCGTAATAAGTTCCTTTTGCAAATTGCGTTCGATCAACCTGCCATATTTCACTAACAGGAGTGGAGGCGGATTTAAAAAGCGTTGAATTTGTGGGTATTTATAACCTAACCAGTTTAAAAAGTAACTCCAAAAAATGACAGTTCCTACTAAAATTCCTCCCTCGGTAATGGATGAATAATTACTAGCCATAGCATTCTGAGCAGCTTCAGCAAACAACACCACCACAAGTAGATCGGCAATTCCTAGTGTTCCTACTTGTCTGCTTGGCATAACACGTAAAACTGAAAATAGAGATAGGTACACGAGTGTTCCGCGCAGAACAAGTTCAAGGATAGATACGCTAGGAACAAAAACTTCTTGCCAATTTATCTCAAACAATAACTTATACATTTGTTATAGCGATCGCAAAACACAAAAGAAAGATATCTAGCAATCCTAAATCATTCATGAAAAAAATTCATAAATCATTCAGAATTCATACATATTGACTTAGCAAGTAAGAAATTATTTATTTTCTAATTAAAAAAATGACCTAACGGATAGATTGCCAAGTTATAAGAGGATGTCTGAAAAGTTTTTGGTGACGTATCAAAGTTCTACTGCAGTAGCTCCCCTTATAAAGCTACGGTGGTATACGCAAGTCTTTTTAAGGGGTACTGGGAAAATTATGTATAAAAACTGATACTTCTCGGACATCCTCTACGACCAAGAGAAGCTATCTTTTACCAAGTAGCACTAAAGCTCTGTCATTACAAACTCCAAGACCGGGCTTTGTCACTGAAGTCACCCTCAATTTGGTCAAAACCTTGAATGGGTTCAAACAAATTGTCGGGAGCATTTTCTGACTTTGGTTGATTTGTCTTCTGTCCGCTAAATGCTGTCAGTGCCATATATGCATCTACCAAGCTTGGTGAAATTCTTTGAGCGAAAAGAATAACTTTGCCAGCATCACCGACAACAACATCGCGTTTTGGATGCTCCGCAGCCTCAACAATGGCTTTAGCAACAAGACTGGGCTGATAAATAGGCGGTACACCTACTGGTTTTACACCCAACTTTGTACGTGCTTTGTCAAACAGGGGTGTGTTAATTGAAGCGGGCATAACATTTGTAACGCTAATAGGTACCTTTTCATGCATCAACTCAACACGAAGAGATTCCAAGAAGCCATCAATTCCGTGTTTGGAAGCAGCATAAGCACTTTGTAATGGCAAACTGCGTCTTGCTTCAACTGAAGAAACATGAATTAAAGCTCCGCGCCCTTCTCTCTTGATGTGTGGTAGCGCCGCCATTGCACCGTGTACTTGCCCCATTAAGTTAACATCAACAATTCGTTTGAATTCTAAAGGTGTTGTCACTTCAAAAGCAGCATAGAGTTCTACAGCTGCATTGTGTACCCAGGTATCAATTCGCCCGTAAACTTCAATCGCTTTGTCTGCGATCGCTTTCACTTCGTCAAATATTGTGACATCAGCAACGACTGCGGTTGCATCACCACCCATGTTTTGGATTTCTTCTACTAAAGACTGTAACCCTGGTTGACTGCGAGCGGCAACGACCACCTTTGCCCCTCGACTCGCAAATTGAAGAGCCGCAATACGACCGATACCGCTTGAAGCTCCCACTAAAACAACAACTTGCTGATTTATCGGTTTGAGTTGCACTGTTTTTACTCCTTAAACGGAAGACCCTACTACTCAGGTAAATCCGAGCCAGCTGAAATCTCATCAGTCGCTAGGTGAATCAATTACTATCTACTTCTATGACTTTTGACTTGAGAACAAAATACCTTTGTTGACATCAAGGTGTGTTCTGGAAAAGGGCCATATGAATTTGTAGTTAGTTATGACTTAATTACAATCACTGCCAATGACGGACGAACTTATAAGTGTCACTAGTTACCGATCGCGGGTTTATGGTCACAGTTAAGCTATTGAAGAGTGTTAGTCTTTCTATTACCCACTAACTACACCTAAGTTACAGGAGAACCTGCGGTGAGAAAGCAAAATTTACGTCCTAAAACAGACAATTGCTAACAACTCAAGGCAGACTTCAGGGCAGATTGTGACTGTTAGGATCTGTATTAATGATGGGAACTAGGCGCATTATACAGTGACTGGTGACCAATTAAAAGCAAGACCGATCGGTATCACACTTTATTTGTGCGGTCAATCTACCATCAAAAGCATTTTGAGAAGATAATAGATTTGTGAGGAGAAAACCGGAAGTGATTCGTAAAAAGAAGGGGGAAAATGTATGAAATTTAAACTTCTCGCTACTATGGCGATCGCAACACCCCTGCTCTTAGCTAGTTCGGTTAGCGCAGCCAATCCGCAGCACGTACAAAGGCTACTAAAAACCGGAGAGTGTACTGGTTGTGATTTATCTAACGCCAATCTCAGTGGTTCTCATTTGATTGGGGCTGATTTGAGAGATGCAAATCTCTCTGGAGCGAATTTAACAGATGCAAATCTTGAAGGTGCTGACTTAACTGGTGCGAACTTGGCTGGTGCTAACCTATCGTCAACTTTTGCAACAAACGTAAATTTCAAAGAAGCTAATCTCAACGGAGTCAATTTTGCAGGAGCTAAAATCTACGACTCCAACGTCCATGGGGCATCAATGAATAACCTTAACATTACCAATGCTGAAATCTTCAATACGGGGATTGGTGTTGGTGGAGATAGTAGCGAAATACCTGATTGGGACTAAAAAGGAATTGGGGGTCGGAGATTGGGACTCAGGAAAGACATATTTTTAAGATTGGTGGTGCAATCCACCCTCTGAAACACTCAATCTTGCATTTGTAGGGCTTGAGCGCTCAAGCCCAAATGCAAACCCAGAAATCAACAATGGCACGGTTCTGACGATACCAAAAATTGTCTGTCTTTAGCAAAAAGTATATTAGATAACTTTTTTTCAGTATAAAAACTAATAAAAATGCCTTAATAGAGCATTAGAGCTTAAGATAACTTAAATATCGGGTAAAATCGGCATTTAGGTTTGTATAAACTAAGAGGTGAAGCGATTTTAGTATGATTTGTACTGAAAAGAGTACTTATCTTGGCGATCGTGCCGCAGGTAATAACCCCAGACTCAGGATTCGGGTTCGTAAAATAACGGGCTGTTGAATGCTGATTTCAAATAACCAATAGGTTATTACTGCCACTTCTACTATCTTCTACCTTGGAGTTGATGAACTGCTGATTGAGGGACAATTATGGTTATAGGCAACTAAAACTCTCCTTGTTACCCAAATCAGTTGTGTCGATGCGCTGATGCATCGCCTATACAACAGCCTTTTGGTTGTAACTGTCCGGATAAAAGTAAATTAACTTTGAAAACTATGGAAGCGGAAATGCAACAACCAGAAATTGTGGAAACAAAGTCTTCAGAGGCAACAGTGCCAAATATCAACAACCAAACAGGAACCATAACCAAACTCCAACCTGCCGTGCAGTCTCAAGAGCAATGGCTAAAATATGGAGAACAAGCTTCTAGCTTTTTGGCATCACTGCCTGAATACCTGGGAGGATTTTTCAACAAATACAAACAACCTCTCATCGTTGTTGGTTTAATCGTAGCAGCAATTGTGACTGTCAAAGTCGTTCTGGCAGTCTTAGATGCTCTGAATGATTTTCCTTTGGTAGCGCCAACCTTTGAGTTGATTGGTATTGGTTATTCTGCTTGGTTTGTCTACCGCTATTTACTAAAAGCTTCAACCAGGCAAGAGTTAACTGGTGAAATAGCATCACTGAAGTCACAAGTTGTAGGCAAAGACGGTTTGGAAGGGTAAAAAATTGTAACTGGTTAGTTGTTAGTTGTTGGTTGTTATACTATCCACTAAACTTCAACCACTAACGACTAACCATCAACTACTAACAGCCCTTTCTTTGATCTCTACTAAGGCAGGGTCACAACATTTTGAGATTTAATGGGTTGTAACCTTCCCGTTCTTACCAAAGCTTGATGAATCATAGCAGCTACCTCAGCACGGGTAGCTTCTTTATTTGGGGCAAGAAACTTTGCGTCTGGATAGTTGACCACAATACTATTTTCAGTAGCCGCCGTTACTTTAGCGATCGCATATTGAGGAATATCCTTTACGTCCTCATAAAGATTTAAAACCTGCCCTGGGGGGGAAGACTCTTTCAAATTTAATCCACTTGCAAGAGCAACTAGCACCTGCACTCGAGAAATCTTCTGCTGGGGTTTAAATGTTTTGTCTGGGTAACCTTTTAAAAATCCCGCGCCGATAGCTCGATCGATAGCAGGAGCAGCCCAGTACTTTTCTGATATATCTTCAAACGAGAGTCCCTTGCTACGTACTTTTGTATTAAAGGCTTGTTGCACCATAGCAGCAAATTCAGCACGGCTGACGGGCTGGTTGGGTCTAAAAGAGTAATCGGGAAAGCCTTTGATAATTCCACGGGAAGAAAGTTTATCAATAAAGCGACGCCCCCAAAAGTCACTCGGTATATCCGTGAATGCAATGGGAGGAGGGATAGTTGGTAATTTTTCTGAAGGAGTCACTGCGCGATATTCTTCTACAGAATATATTTCAGGAGCAATTAACAAAGGTATTTGTGCTTGTGGTGATTCCTTGGGCTCTGTTTGGCTAACTGGGGGTAACTCATCTTCAGGTGTTGCTTCCTGAGGGACTAATGGAGTTTTAGTAGGTTCGTTACCACGTAGAATGAGTTGTTCTGGTGGAATGCTTGAGTTTGGAGACGTTGAGGCTGTCGGTAACGGTAATTGTAGCCCAGTCATATTCCAACTAGAGCCTTCTCTACGGGAAAATGACCAGAATAGAATGACTCCAATAGTAGCAAAGGCAACTAAAATGCCAATGAATTCATCAAAGCCAAGAGGATTCGATTGTGATGACTTCGGATCGGGAGACATATTTTGTTATAAAAACTTCAATCCCTGATAAGGATTAATATAAAACCACTTTTGTCTCCAAGGCTAGAACTTTGATTGTTAAGTATAGTATAGGAAAATTAGAAATTATTTAAAAACTTTAGTTTTTGTGATATAAGAGCATATGCGAGAGATTTCCCTTATAAATATATCTGGATCTATAGGTTTGGCAAGATGCATCTGAAATCCTGCAGCTAGAGCCTGTTTTCGATTGTACTCTCCTGCATAAGCTGTCAGCGCAACTGCTAGCATTTGACCTCCCTTTTCTGGTGGCAAAGCCCGAATCTGACGCATCAGCATATAACCATCTACATCTGGCATACCGATATCACAAACCAAAAGATCTGGCACTGATTTCTCCATAACAGCGAGTGCTTCACTGGCTGATTTTGTAATACAGACTTCGGCTCCTGACTCTTCTAAAATAAAAGCAACTAATTGTCGAATATCAGCTTCATCATCTACTATCAGAATTCGCAATCCTTGAAGTGAAGAGTGGGCAATGGAGTCTCGGGAATGGCAATCTTCAGATTCTCCAAGTTGGTTTTGAGGAGCGCTAACAATTGGCAATTTGACGGTAAATGTTGCTCCTTGTCCTTCTCCCTGGCTGTGGGCTGTTACCAAGCCACCATGCATTTCCGTTAGGTATCTAACAATAGCTAGCCCCAAGCCCAGCCCACCAAATTTACGGGTTGTAGTGCTGTTCTCTTGTCGGAAATACTCAAATACATGGGGTAAAAATTTAGGATTAATCCCCTTACCACTATCTGTTATGGTGATTTGCGCGTAGCCCTCAATCATTTCTACCCTGTCTCCCTTGTCTTCGCCTTCTACTCGTTCCAAGCGGACTTCTACTCGTCCTCCATTGGGTGTAAATTTAATAGCATTTGAGAGCAAATTCCATAAGATTTGTTGCAGGCGATTTGTATCTCCTGATATCAACCCTACATGAGAATCTAAAACTGTATAAATTTGGATTGCTTTAGCTTGTGCTGCTAACTGTACTGTTTCGATCGCAGCTTCTATTGCTGTTACTAAGTTAACCGGATGGATATTTAAGACTAACTTGCCACGTAAAATACGAGATACATCTAACAAGTCTTCAATAAGTTGTGCTTGTAACTTAGCATTCCGCTCGATTGTTTCCAAAGCACGGTCAGTTGCTATTCGATCGTACTTACCAGTTCTTAGCATTTTTGCCCAACCCAGTATGGGGTTGAGGGGCGATCGCAATTCGTGGGATAATACCGCCAAAAACTCATCTTTAATTCTGTTAGCCGATTCAGCTTCAGTTCGTGCTACCCTTTCGCGTTGTAAAAGTTCTAAGCGCTCTTGCTCATCTTTTTTGCGCTGGGTAATATCTGAAAAAGAAATTGCCAGCCCTTGGTCAAAAGGATTCGCCCGAACTTCCAACCACATATTGTAGGACGGGAAAAACTCTTCAAAATTGACAGGCACTTTTTCGGTGAGCGATCGCCTATACTCTCTTTCAAATTTTGTTCCTATAATATCTGGAAACACTTCCCACATTTGCAACCCAAGCAAATCTTGTGGAGTTTTTTGCATCAGCTTTGCGGCTTCGGAGTTGACATAGAGATAGCGCCACTCGCAATCCACTACAATAACGGCACCAGTGATAGTCTCAAGAATACTCCCAACATCTACACATACCGTTTTTGCCTTAACGCACAACTGCTGCTTGCGAGCTACTTTTTTCTGATGCACCTTGGTTAATTTAGAATAAGTTCGCATGAGTTTTGCCATGTTGCTATTATCAGCAAATGTATCTTCAAGGGATTGTGGTTGCTTTTGGTTCACCGCCTCTGCTCCTTGTTGGGTCAATCTTGAGTCAAAACAATTTTTTGACTCTGTTTTCTGAGATTAAGTATGCTCTTATAGTTTTCCACTGCTCAATGCCTATCTCATAATTAATAACAATTGCTTTTTGAACTAGAAAAATTGTTAAATATTGCTTTATGCAAAACTCGTTAATCATTGTTTCAACTCATACATTTTATCTGACAATAAATTTTACTTTTTCTTCAATAATTTACACTTCATAAATCGTATATTTTACGATTCTATTTAAATTTATATAAAATTTAAATAGAAAATAATAAATTTATATGAATAACATATAACATAAAAAAAGAAAATGTATAGAAAAAGATTTTTTAAAAGAAATAGCCTTAACTTCTCGATACCTAGAAATTGAGAATTGCTAAAATTTAACATAGTCGGCAATTAACAGAAATGAAAAGAAAAACGCGGTATTTTTTAAAAAAAATCGAGATATTTAAATTATATTTAGCGATTTAAATTTCATTTATGGAACTCCCATTTCATTTTTGAAGGAGGTAGGGGAGCTACCCTGATGCGTGGGTTAAGCGCATTGAAAGGGGTAGCCTTGGGTATTTACCTGCTTAACCCGCTCCTGGTGATGATGGAAAAATAAGTATTGTCTTCGCGTTCGTACTTCGAGTACACACTAAGCCGCTATTGCAATATGCTTGGTAAATGTAACCGTGATTAAAAAATGTTTTTGAACCACAAATGTAAAAAATTATGGTAGTGACGATTAACAAACTTAAAACTTGATACCGTTTTATCTTCTCCGTCCTTTTGCCCTCTGCCTTTTCTTCGTGCCATTCCCTGTAGAATCCGTCCATCACAGTGGCTTCTACTTCTCCCTTCATATAAGTAGGTTAGTGTTAAAAATTGTCGTCATGATAAGGCAGATGGCAGAGGGTAGCTATGCTGAAGGAACGAGTTTTTTAGGCAATTTTACTTTTCGTTGTATACTTCATTTTTTTGCGCCTCTCTACTTACTAGGCTTAGCAAGGTTATGCAAGTTCAAGAGTTTTAGAATCGTAAAAACCAATTATTAAATCCCGCACCTATACCCCTAAAAAATAACAAAATTGTCTAAAACCCTTACTCAATGAGATTTTTAAAATTTGAGTACACAAGTAATTCAAACAAATAAATCTTCTTCCTAGGGTGAGATAATAAGTGATATAAAAGTTTAATTGAGAGCTATGCTAAGCCCTACCTAGTGCCCAAGCACACTCATACAAATGTTAATTTCATTAATGTATGAATTAGAGCATTAGTTTAATACATATCACATTTTGAAACTGCTAAAAGCTAATTATTTTCTGTAATGACTTATTAGTTAATAGCGTACAAAGAATGTGAAAAATTTAGGAGATAGTAGCAATCAAAGCAGGAGGAGTATGAATACAAATTTTGCAACCATAGACGGTAATGAAGCTGTTACCCGTGTTGCTTACCGCATAAATGAAGTGATTGCTATTTATCCCATTACTCCCTCCTCTGCAATGGGGGAATGGGCTGATACCTGGTCATCTGAAGGACGTCCCAATTTATGGGGTACTGTTCCGAGCGTGATTGAGATGCAAAGCGAAGGTGGAGCTGCGGCGTCTGTTCATGGAGCATTACAAACAGGCTCCCTGACAACGACATTCACATCATCGCAGGGATTGCTGTTGATGATTCCCAATCTATATAAAATTGCAGGTGAATTAACAAGTGCTGTGATTCATGTTGCTGCTCGTGCTTTAGCAACTCACGCCCTGTCAATTTTTGGCGACCACAGTGATGTCATGGCTGCTCGTGCAACCGGTTTTGCCCTTTTGTGTTCGGCTTCAGTACAGGAGAGCCATGACTTTGCTCTAATTGCACAAGCTGCTACCCTTCGGACGCGAGTGCCATTTATGCACTTTTTTGACGGCTTCCGAACTTCCCATGAAATTCAAAAAGTGCAGCTATTAAACGATAGTGACTTAAAAGCCATTATCGATCTTGAATCGATCCTTGCCCATCGCAATCGTGCTTTGACTCCGGATCGTCCCGTTTTGCGGGGAACTGCTCAAAACCCCGATATCTATTTTCAATCCCGCGAAAGTATTAACCCTTATTACAGCACTTGTCCCGATATTGTCCAACGAGTGATGGATCGATTTGGAGAACGCACGGGACGCTATTATCGCATTTTTGAATACTACGGTGCATCCAATGCCGAGTATATTATCGTTCTCATGGGCTCTGGTTGTGAAACAGTGCATGAGACAGTGGATTATTTGAATGCTCGTGGTGAAAAATTTGGTGTTGTTAAAGTTAGGCTGTACCGTCCTTTCGATGCCAAACGATTTGTAGACGTACTACCTGCAACTGTGAAAGCGATCGCAGTTCTTGACCGTACAAAAGAACCAGGTAGTGTTGGCGAACCTTTATATTTAGATATAGTAACTGCCCTCCATGAAATGTGGGACGCCAGAGGTAGTGGAAGGATTTCACCCCTACCTAAAGTCATTAGCGGTCGTTACGGTCTTTCTTCCAAAGAATTTACCCCAGCAATGGTTTGGGCAATTTTTGAAAATCTTGCCCAAACAACACCGAAAAACCACTTTACTGTGGGCATTCATGACGATATAAGTCATACCTCCCTCACCCATGACCCTAACTTCTCTATTGAACCAGACAGTGTAGTACGAGCAATGTTCTATGGGTTGGGGTCTGATGGAACCGTAGGAGCAAATAAAAACTCAATTAAGATTATTGGTGAAGAAACCGATAATTATGCCCAGGGCTATTTTGTCTACGACTCAAAGAAATCTGGCTCCATCACTGTTTCGCATTTGCGTTTCGGGTCCCAACTCATTCGTTCAACTTATCTGATTGAGAAAGCCAACTTTATTGGTTGCCATCAGTGGTTTTTTTTAGAACGTATTGATGTTTTAAAAAATGCTGCGTTTGGAGCAATATTTTTGTTGAACAGCCCTCACGATCCTTATACTGTCTGGGAACATCTCCCAGAGAAAGTACAAGAGCAAATTATTAGCAAGCAGTTAAAGTTTTACGTTATTAATGCGAACAAAGTCGCTCGTGAAAGTGGCATGGGTGGAAGGATCAACACCATCATGCAAGTCTGTTTTTTTGCACTTGCAGGTGTTTTGCCACAAGAACAAGCGATCGCTAAAATTAAGCAAGCGATCGAAAAGACTTATGGTAAGAAAGGAACAGAAGTCGTTCGCATGAACCTAGAGGCTGTGGATCGGACTTTAGAAAACTTGCATAAAGTTTTTTGGGACAAAGAAGACAAAACAGAGCTTTCTCCCCCTCCCCCCTTCTCCCCCTCCCCCCTTCTCCCCCTCCCCCCTTCTCCCCCTCTCCCAACTGCTCCCGAATTCGTGCGGGAAGTTTTAGGAAAAATTATGTTGTGGCAGGGTGATGAACTGCCTGTAAGCGCATTTCCTCCTGATGGGACTTATCCTACAGGTACTGCCAAGTGGGAAAAGCGCAATGTTGCACAAGAGATTCCTGTTTGGGACTCCAGCATTTGCGTGCAGTGTAGTAAGTGCGTTATGGTTTGCCCTCATGGAGCAATTCGGAGTAAAGTTTATCAAGCAAATGCTTTGGATAAAGCTCCGGCGAATTTTAAATTTGCCAATGCAAAAGATAAAGATTTTGCAGAACAAAAGTTTACAATTCAAGTCGCGCCAGAAGATTGTACGGGTTGTCAAATTTGTGTGGATATTTGTCCTGCAAAAAATAAAGTTCTCCCAGAACGCAAGGCAATCAATATGGAGCCACAATTGCCTTTACGGGAGCAAGAACGGGAAAACTGGTACTTCTTTTTAACTTTGCCAGATCCCGATCGCCGACAGCTTAAACTTACACAAATCCGCCAACAACAACTGCAACAACCGTTATTTGAATTTTCAGGGGCTTGTGCTGGTTGTGGTGAAACACCGTATTTAAAATTGCTAACACAGCTGTTTGGGGATCGGGCTGCGATCGCTAACGCTACGGGTTGTTCTTCAATCTACGGTGGAAACTTACCTACCACTCCATGGACAACAAATAATGAAGGGAGAGGTCCTGCTTGGTCAAATAGTTTATTTGAAGATAATGCTGAATTTGGTTTTGGCTTTCGCTTATCTTTGGATAAGCAGGCTGAATTTGCAACCGAACTGCTGAAAAAATTAGGAAATACAAAACACGAAATCGGCAATGGAGAAGTTGAACCATTAATTCCTAACGATTTGGTTCAATCTATTTTAACTGCACAGCAAAAGTCAGAGGCAGATATTTATCAACAACGGCAGCGAGTCGAACGTCTCAAATCTTTGCTACATCAGTTAATTAAAACACACTCTTCGATGTCTGATTTTCCCATTGCCGAAGTAAAACAGCTAGCAGCACTAGTTGATTATTTAGTCAAGAAAAGTGTTTGGATTGTTGGTGGTGATGGATGGGCGTATGACATTGACTTTGGCGGACTCGATCACGTACTTGCTAGCGGTCGCAATGTCAATATCTTAGTCATGGATACAGAGGTATATTCCAATACAGGCGGACAATCTTCTAAAGCCACTCCCAAAGGTGCAGTTGCTAAGTTTGCTTCTAGTGGTAAGCCCGCTGCGAAAAAAGACTTGGGCTTGATTGCCATGACCTATGGAAATGTTTATGTAGCAAGCGTAGCGATGGGCGCGAAGGCGGAACATACCCTCAAAGCATTTTTAGAAGCAGAAGCTTATGACGGTCCATCGTTGATTATTGCGTACAGCCACTGTATAGCCCACGGGATCGATATGGTAACAGCTATGAATCACCAAAAAGTTTTGGTGGAATCAGGTCGTTGGCTGCTTTATCGATACAATCCCGATTTGCAAAAACAGGGTCAAAATCCGTTGCAATTGGATATGCGATCGCCCAAACAGTCGGTGGAAGGCTCGATGTATCAAGAAAATCGTTTCAAGATGCTCACTAAGAACAAACCAGCCCTCGCCAAACGCTTGCTAGAAGAGGCGCAAGCTGAGGTAAATGCACGCTGGCAAATGTACGAGTACTTAGCTGCACGCAAAAATCAAGACTGAGAAATAAGGAATGGTGAAAGCAGTGAGTACCCTATCCGAGCGCGGGTTACTGATTGTCGGTCACTGGTTACTGCTCATCTATAACTGCTTACCGATTCCTATTAAAGGTAGAGATATATTCTTTTAAATCGCTACTTCTAATTTTCCAATCTTTACCAATCATCCTGGCTCGTAGCCTTCCCTCGAAAATCGCATCGTATAGGGCTTGTAGAGAAAGTCCGCAGAGCGCTTGAGCTTGAGAGAGTGTGAGCAAAGGCGACTTAGACTCTGTGGGGACAATAGGCTGTTTTTTGTTTGTTTGTAAAAGCATTTTCATCACCTGCAACAACAAAATACTACAGTCCTTTCAAGGTTCAGTACTAAGTCATTTTATTAGTATAAAGAGTACATCTATTTGGGAGTGGTACTGCCTTTTTTGGCGTCCGTAACTATACATCAAACTTTCATACCAAGATGAATCTTTAACAGCGAATTTTTGCTGTCAGCATAGTCTTTAGGACAATGGTAAGAGTGTGAATGCAAAAGCAGTACAAAAAGTTGTTCCAAAAAATCAGTACTAAATTATACATAATATGGATTAAATGTTTTATCCTCAATCCTTTGACTTAGTAACAGTTGTATCTGGAATTGTGTAGAGCAACCGAAGTTTAAAGCTTTAAGATGAGAACTTCAAACGAGATAGTTACTTGACTTGACGTTTCACTCCAATCTTGAGCCATACGGACTCTTCACTTATCACCTTTGAATAGGAAGATGAGTGAGGTAAAAGGATTCATACTCCCCGCTCGCTTGAGAATCGAGAGATTTTTTACAGGCAATATAGAGTTACGTACTCACATTCATAAGGTTCTGTCGCATCTCAAGCTAGAACTCAAGCAGGAAAAGAGTTGAGTTCCACTGTAGGGTTAGCAGAAAGGTATGATGATATTTGCCCTGCGAAAATCTCACTATCTAAGACTAGTGTTGCTTTTGCAGTGAAACGGAGATTATTAAAATCAACTTCTGTAACCCAGACGGTACAAGACGTTAATTAATCGGATTTTGGTGAATCTATAAATTTTGGTTGCGATAATAGCTTGAGCCGCGATTAGACGCTAGTATTAAAGTCTCAACTACGGGTTGACAGGCACAAGACTATTAAAATTGCATATAGTTCAACCACTGAGCATCTGATAACTCAAGCTGCTACTGGGAATTACAGGATTTTCAAAACCTACGGTTTTAAAAGGAATTATGGAACTATTCACCATTGACATAATCACATTTCCTTTTGCTATAGGTGGTAACTCTAAGGAAAGTGCCACTTTAAGGGCAAATTCATGACTCAAGTCTGGTTATTTCAGATCTTGAAAGAGTGTATATTTAATTGTCAGTCACCGATTATTCAGTTGAGCGAGAAAAAGTAATGGTAGCCACCTCGATATTCTGATGATGTCATCAACTGGGAATAAACAGAGACTAAGTGCTAGCACTGCTTAACTTACCTAAAGTAAGACCCTTCGACGCGCCAGAATTATGTGGTCTTTGACTTTGCAAGCCTATACAAGCATATGACTATTTGCATTGATATTACAAGGTGCTTTCGTAGTTTCTCTAACAAAGAAACTGGCTACAATAAAACCTGCATAATTATAAAATTAGCTACACGAGTCAAGGCAGCTTTGTGGTATAATGCAAAACTTCAAAAATGAGCCACAAGCGATCGATGTTATTGACTGGTACGTAAAAGCAGAAGTTAGAAGGCGCAAAAGATTATCGACTCGGCTTTCTAAAACCTTTTTCCAAACACTTTTCCTAAACCATGCCGTACTGGGTGTTTGGACTGTGGAGTACAGATTGAGGTTGGCTTGTTGCTCAAACAAACTCTGAAGATAGAAGTATTCTGTAATTAAAGACTTTAAAAAAAAGTATTTGCAGTAACAATTTACAAAATAAAATCACCAGCAACCAGCAAGCAGTGATTGGTATAAAAAAGCAAAGTCTGCTCGTCAGAGGAGCCACTGCGATAGACGGTGAAACCAGTGCTGATAGCGTATAGTACGGGTATAGGTTGGCATCGCATAGCGTGTGGTTTGCACATAGGAGATACCCAAAAGGGTTCCACAGGCTATAGCAAGGGGAGATCCCAATTTGGAAAAAACACGTTTGCTATTGAAATCGGGTTTATACAAACGAAGCGATTAAAATCGCGTCTATACAAACAAAGTCCACCTACGTGGACTTTCTATCAAGTCCGCGCAGGCCGTGAGGCCAGTCGTGTAGGCGGGTTTCCCGCGCTCTAGCAAGTTGCGTGGCAGAAGGCGCAAAAGCTTATATTATAAGCTTTTTTATCCGTTCTTAATAGTTACTTATCGAATTGATGCTCTAAAAGAAAAAATTAGCCCTCAAATCAATTTTGGGCTAATTTTAGGCATTTTAAACCATTGATGAAAAAATTTTAAGTACTGTAGTGGTCTGTCCCATTAATTTTGATCGGCTGTCACCTGGGAACCAGGTGTGCGAAGTTTTGACAGCCTATCAAAACTTTTGCGACAGACAACTGGGAAATACCAACCAATAAGGCTGTTATGTTCCAGAGCAACTACCTACGTATATTTGAAAAATCAACTAGGATTCCTATAAGTGACTTAAAACAATTCAGTTTATGTAAATTAATCCCTTCTCGCAATCACCCAGATTGCATGAACAAGCCCAAGAATATAAAATCCAAAAATAGTAAGCAGCAAGTTTATCCAAAAATCTTTACCAATACCAACTTGTAGGAACACTCCAAGCGGCGGTAAAAAAACAGCACAAAGTATCCTAACTAAATCCATTGCTCCCTCCTGTAAGTCTTAAAATGAGCAGGATTTGTATACTCATCAACAATAGCATTTATTTTTTAAAGCATCAGGTTAAGCTAGTGTGGTAAACCGTCCTAACCACCACTGATCTTGGCTTTGTAACCAAGCTTAATTAAAAGCTCAAGAATTTTCTGCTTGTGGTCGCCTTGAATTTCCAGTTCATTTTCTTTTATAGTGCCACCCGTACCGCACTGGGTTTTTAACTGCTTGAGTAAAGCTTGTAAAGTTTCTTGATTTGTTTGAAAGCCAGTAATCACAGTCACGGTCTTACCTTTACGCCCAGCGCGAGTTGCTTGTACGCGCACATTTTGCTTTTCTGGTGGCAAGTCGGGGGTTGCTCTTTCAAAAGCAGCAGAGTTACCATTCCCAAACTCTTGGTACACGAAGCGGTTTTCAGGGTTGTTACGATTTGATGATGAAGGCATAAAGTTAACTTTGTAAAGAACCACTAACAGGCAATGAGTATTAAGAGAAACCGTATCGGCAGTCTTAGTATAATTGTGGTCGTTCCGTAATTCTAGCTTGTCCGTGACTACTACTCCCCTACCTTCGGGTTCTCAATCATCTACTCAACTTCCTGATGCACTAGGACGCTTTGGTCGCTTTGGTGGTAAGTATGTTCCTGAAACGTTGATGCCAGCTCTTTCTGAGTTGGAAGCAGCGTATCAGCAGTATCGCAATGACCCTGCTTTTCAGGCAGAACTGCAACAGTTGCTGCAAGATTATGTAGGGCGTGCAACACCATTATATTTTGCCGAACGCCTTAGTACACATTACGCAAAACCAGATGGCACTGGACCCCAAATTTATTTAAAGCGTGAGGATTTAAATCATACTGGTGCTCACAAAATTAATAACGCTTTGGGTCAGGTCTTGCTGGCAAAGCGTATGGGCAAACAGAGAATCATTGCAGAAACGGGTGCCGGACAACACGGAGTAGCAACGGCTACTGTTTGCGCTCGTTTTGGGTTGCAATGCGTTATTTACATGGGCGTTCACGACATGGAACGTCAAGCTTTGAATGTTTTTAGAATGCGTTTGATGGGCGCAGAGGTTCGCCCGGTGTCAGCAGGAACTGGTACTTTAAAAGATGCCACTTCTGAAGCTATCCGCGATTGGGTCACAAATGTGGAAACAACCCACTACATTTTGGGTTCTGTTGCAGGTCCTCACCCATACCCCATGATTGTACGCGATTTTCACAAAGTGATTGGACAGGAAACTCGCGCTCAAGCACTAGAAAAGTGGGGTGGTTTGCCCGATATTGCGATCGCTTGTGTGGGAGGTGGTTCCAATGCCATGGGTTTGTTCTATGAGTTTGTAGACGAACCTTCCGTGCGGTTAATTGGTGTAGAAGCTGCTGGAGAAGGAGTTAACACTGACAAACACGCAGCAACCTTGACAAAAGGACGAATTGGTGTATTACACGGAGCTATGAGCTACCTTTTGCAAAGTGAAGATGGACAAGTGGTTGAAGCTCATTCAATTAGTGCTGGATTAGATTATCCGGGTGTCGGTCCGGAACACAGCTACCTGAAGGATATAGGGCGTGCTGAATATTACAGCGTGACTGACGAAGAAGCTTTGGCTGCTTTTCAAAGGCTTTCACGCTTGGAAGGAATTATTCCCGCTTTAGAAACAGCCCACGCTTTTGCTTATTTAGAAACCCTGTGTCCCCAACTTAGCGGAAGTCCCAAGATAGTTATTAACTCTTCCGGACGCGGGGATAAAGATGTACAAGCCGTAGCTAAGTACTTCAATCCCACATGAGGATGTCCGAGAAGTATCAGATTTTCTGCACGATCGCCCCTAGGGAGTGTTTTCAAACTCTTATAGATTCCCCCATCTGCCCCCCAACCCCAGAGGAGACGCCTAGCCTCCCTTAAAAAGCTACGGTGGTATACAGATCTGTAGAAAAAATATGAAACAACCGGATAACAGGGAAAGTTGATTCCAATTCCCCCCTTTTTTAGGCTAGGGGGGATCGAAACTGCCAGAATGCACTATATAAGACTTGTATACACCACCGTAGCCTTAAAAAGGGGGCTAAGATACTCAAAAGTCACCTAATTCATTAGGGGATTTAGTGAGCCGTAGCACGTCTTTACATTTTTTAATTTATTAAGATGGTTTTTTGTCAACAATTAATCCACAGCAATCCTAAGTTTTTTTTAAAAATCAAATCGAGATTTTAGCTGTGTTTGTTTTAAAAATTAACTTGAATTATATTAAGCGGCTCTTGACGAAGCTTTTGGAATATGTAAATATTTCCTAACTTGCTGGTTACCATAAACCATACTGGTATCTCAAGAAACAAAAAATCAGGGATTGTGTCTCTTAAACTTATACGTTATTTAACACTCCATGTTTCGACAAACTGCTTTTGGCATTGCTTTAAGTATGCTTGTCCTTGCCAGTGGATTACCAACGAGTTTACTAGCGGGTTACTCTTCCAAACAAAAAGCAACCCAAAGTAAATCGGTATCAATTCCATCAAGCCAGGTTAAATCATTCTCTACCTTTAAAACAACTGATTTGGAAAAATCAGTTTTTGACCAAATTAATCGGTACCGGGTTTCTAAGGGTTTGCGAAAGCTGACTTTAAATCCAAGAATTACTCGACAAGCTAGGATTCACAGTCAAAATATGGCTAGACGCAAAGCCCCATTCAGTCACCAAGGGTTTAGAAGAAGAGTTGATGCTATTCCCCTTCGCTACAGAAGCGCATCAGAAAATCTCGCTTTTAACCAAGGCTACAACGATCCGGTTAAGGAAGCTGTGACAAGTTGGCTGAAAAGCCCCGCACATCTAAAGAATATTAAGGGGAATTACAATCTGACGGGTATTGGTGTCGCTACTAACAGCGATGGTGAAGTGTACCTGACACAGATTTTTATTCGCATGAGATAAATTAAAATTGCTAACGGCTAATGGTTAATTGCTAATGGTCAAAACTCTCTTAACTATTAGCTATTAGCCATTAGATAATATAGATGTCTAACCTAACTGCTGATAATTCATGGAAGATTTTCAGGTTTGCGATCGCGACCTCACTGACGCTACTTTATCCCATTATCTACAAAACGATGAAATTGCTGTAGATACCGAAACGATGGGGTTACTTCCACAACGCGATCGCTTATGTCTTGTCCAATTATGCAACAAAGATGGTAGAGTGACTGCAATCCGTATTGCTAAGGGACAAACAGAGGCTCCTAACTTAAAAAAGCTGTTGGAAGCGACAAACGTCCTTAAAATATTTCACTTTGCACGTTTCGATCTGGCGACGATACGTTATAGCTTAGGCATTTATATCCAACCCGTTTTTTGTACTAAGATAGCCAGTAAGTTAGCACGTACTTATACCCAACGTCACGGGCTGAAGGATTTGGTGCAAGAGTTGGAAAAAGTAGAATTAGACAAAAGCTCTCAAAGTTCTGATTGGGGAAATGCTGCCAATCTATCAGAAGCACAACTGAATTATGCTGCTAATGATGTACGTTATTTAATAGGTGCGCGGCAAAAACTCGTCGATATGCTCAAACGTGAAGAACGGTATGCAATCGCCCTAGAATGTTTTGAGTGTTTGCCAACTATAGTTTCTTTAGATTTACTGCAATTTAAGGATGTGTTTGAACATTAGGGTGTTGTTACAGTGACCAGGGTTACTGGTCACCGTTAGGACTACCCTTTTTGCTGGGTTTCTGCGTGATTCTTCAAACGATCTACAACGTTATAGTCATCTGCACCAGCAGGTGTTCTGGATTCGATAATTCCTTCAGTAGGACCTCCAACTGCTTTCCATGCAGCCAAACCGCCTTTGAGTTCAGATACGTGTACAAAACCAGCGCTTCTTAATTGTTGTGCCGCTTGAGCAGTCTGTTCGTCACTTTCACCGTAAACGTAGATATCACGGCTTTTTGCTATGGATTCTGCACGGTCTACCAACTCGTTTTGAGGGAAGGGCATCGCACCCATGATGTGACCTTGGTTGAAGGCGTTGCGATCGCGCACATCTAAAATTGTGAAAGCAGGTTCGCCCCATTCCAAACGAGACTTGAGAACATGAACATCAGACTGTGAGTCAATGGGGGGCTGTTGTGGAATGATGTTGTCTACTAGTTTGTTAGTCATGAGTATCCTCTGTAACGTATTAGACTACCTTGCAAAAGACTTTAGGCGTAAGTTGACAAAAGAAGTTGCAAGAATTTTATGCACTGCAAGAAATGTATCTAACAAAATGGCGTGGATTGCTCTTTCTGGAGAATGAAAATTCTGAATTTATGCCTAATGGTAGACCTGCTATTAACAATGACCCCTAACCTGTGACCAGTTAATATTCTTGGTTAAAAGCAGGATATTTAAATAATCAATCGATTTCTTTTTCTATAAGTAATGCTGCAAGTACAACATAATGCAAATACTTCCTTTCTGTCCTAAAATGACCAGTGCTACTACGTCTTTTGGTTATCTTCTGGAGATTCGGAAGCGGTCAAAAAAATTTACTGTTTCAATCCGGAAATTGTTCAAAATTATAAAATATAGACTTGACTTTAGAATTGGAAAATTAGATAGGCTGAAGAACAATTGTTTGAATTTATCTTCTGCATATAAATAATATTTTTGCAAGTCCATGTCATTAAAATTATTAAAACACCAAATTAATCAAATTTAACTTCGTCTGTCTCAAAGAAGATTTACTTAAGTAATGCATTTTTAACTTAATTTTATATACACTGCCCAACTCCAATTTTCTTTATCAAAAAAGATAAAGTATTCGGTTATACTCAAGCAAAAGACTAGCCGAATAATAGACGTTGTATGAAGGATGCTAACCGCCGTAAGTTTTTGCTGGGAACACTTTCAGGAGTTGTTGGCGGTATCGTGGGAATCTTGAATCGGGGCAGGCAGACAATGGCTTCGCCTGTAAAGCCTTCAGAAGAAACAGCAGTGTCATTCAGACAACCGATCGCATTGGCTAATGGTATCTCACTAGAACTAGTCACGCATAATGATGAATTTCTTGGTATTGGTCAAATCAAGGCTGAAAATGTCTTATTGCGAAGTGGAAGAAGACCAATGTTCGTTGAAATTTGTAATCCTAGCGCAGTAAGTCTTTACAATTATACGATTGCACAACAAAATATTACAAATAATTTAGTTCAGCTAAAATTCTCCATGCATTACCGTGAAGGTGGTCTGATGGAGTGGATGCTCCATACTGTTCGGAACCGCTACAACACATCCGATTGGGCTGCTGAACCACAAAAAGCCACTGATACTGCTTTATGGTTAGAAATTCGTCCGGTTACACGTAACATAGGCGATCGCAAATACACAGGCTTGAGTTATCAATATCGCTACCAAAGCCAAAGCATTCCTATTTACAAAATACTCGATCGAGCTACTTGGGAACTGGATGGTCGTGCAGTAGGTAATGAGTTTTGGATGCGTAACTCTTTTGCACCTTCTATTGCGTCCATTCATTCAGTAGAAGAATTTTACTCTACTGAATGGTATCTGCCTTCTGCTAAAAATCCCAGTGTCTTTCAATTTGTACCACTGCAAACAGCTTTACAAGGCTTTACCTTTACATCAGGACCATCCGGTACGTTAGTCACTTGGGCAACGAAAGCCAGTCATATCCGTTCGCTATTTGAAAAACCGCGTGGTATTGATGAAATTATACACTGGCACCAACACTGTAGCGATCTGGGTCAAGAATTAGTTACCTCACCGATGGAGGTGTTGTGGTCCCCAGGCAAACTGGATCGCGTTGAGCAAACCAATGCCTATGAAGCAGTAAGAGAACTAGTACACGAAACACTGCACGCTGACATAGGTATGCGTCGCGAACGAATAACAACTTACGCGCTGATCGAACAATGGGATAATGCCAATTTAAAACGTTATACCGAAGTGGCACTGCCAAAACTACTAGCCAGTGGTGTCAAAATGGTTGCTTTAGCAAACCATTTCCAAAATAATATGAATACCTTTGGGGTCGGGAATATGGCATGCACGATTGACCTGAAGGTTGCAGATTCAGTTGGTGAAGAAAATTTGCGGAATTTTTGTAATAAAACAAAAGCTGGTGGTGCCATAGTTCAGATGTGGGGTAATACAGCTTTATCCACTTTTGGTCTCAAACAATGGGATCGCAATGGTGTAAAAAATCGTCTTGATTATTTACCGAAAGAAGGATCGATAATGGAAGCCATAGAGCGATCGCAAGATCCTTTTGTTCGCAATCCGTCCAATGCTATTGAAGCCGATCACTACACGCCAGTTTTCGCCGTACTCAATTTACGAGATCCAGTTATACGAGAATACTGGCTTAAGCGTTGGAAGCAAGCACATGATGAAATAGGGCTTGAAGCTATTTTCTTAGATAGTTCAACCAATCTCTCTAGCGATAAATTCCACTTTATCCAACTTGCAGATAGTAGTGCCAGAGAGCCAGCTACAAACAACAATCAGCAACTATTTACCCAACGTCCTGCAAAAGAACCAGCTGCAGCCATTCTTTCACAGTACCATGCCCACTTAAAATTGATGGCAGAAATGCAAAAAATTGGCTACCGCTACTGTGGAGAAGACATTGGAGTATTCGGAATCCATCGCACGGGTCCAAATCTTCTCGCCAAGCTGAATTATTTGCCCTTATGGATGGATTGTCTGACTGACTTCGATACCCTAACTTTACAGAAAGCAGGAGTCGATCCCGATGACACTTTTTTCCGTGGTTTGGCTTACCGAATGATGTGGTATGTATTTTGGGATATCAAAACCGAGCAAATCAGCTTTAACTATGGCAGCGTGCGTGGTGATTTCGATAAACCGAACACTTGGCATATTTCACTATTTAAAGTATTTAATAAAGTTAACGACTTAATGATTAACCGCGAGATTCTACTACGTGAGAATGGTGTTGTGTACCGTACTACAGGACAGCAAATTCTTTGGGCTTTCCAAAATTTTGATTTTCAACTTCCTAGTAGTTCAGTAGTGCGTGATGAAACTACAAGTAAAAGTTGGCAAACCCGTCGTCTACAAGCTATTAAACACCACGTTTATTCCATAAAAACCTAGCGATACCCCGACAACACCGTAAGATGAGTCGGGGATAACATTAATTGATATTAACTAAGCAGCCAGAACAAAATCAACTTCATCAGTGCCACCAGTTTCTGATTGCCCTGACGTCAGTTGTTGACCGTTAACTTCAACGGCAAAAGGTGTACCACCCAGATTGAGATTGTAGTCTGTTTTGTCATTGGTATACCCAACACTAGCAATCATTTTGCGATTTTGGTCTACATAAGCAAAAGCCAACATCTGATTTTTGTTTTGCTTGTTGTCACGCGCCCAAATCACCATGTATTGTTGGCCCTGATAATCAAATACTTTTGGTGGACGAGTGGGAACATAACGACCGGGATCGCCAAAACTTTTGTCTAGAAAATCTTGAACCGAACTTGGTTCAACTGTCGCATAAGCAACTTCTTCTGGAGAGGTTGGTTCGGCATCAGCTTCATCACCACCTCGCGTCCCAACAACTTCTTCTTGCCCCCGATTCTTGAAATAATCAACGGCTGCTTTGGTTCCAATAGCACCAACTGCTGCAACTCCAGCACCAATTAGTACGTTACGAAGGAGGTTACTTCTGTTACTCATCGTTGCCCCTTTTGGCTAGAAGACACCGTGGACAATCGTATCATTACTGGTTCTCATTGCTATAGTTATTCAATTTTTTCTAGGAATTGGAGATTAGTACTTCTCCCTTGTCCCCCTTGTCTCCCCCCTCTCCCTTGTCCCGGTGTTCCTAGTCCTTAGTCCCTATTTTTGCTTTCAATCGCTCGCTCGCCAGGAATACTCCAAGCTCTATTGCTGCTTTCATACTTGTTGCATCGGCTATGCCTTTACCTGCAATATCAAATGCAGTACCGTGATCTGGGGATGTCCGAATGAAAGGCAAACCTATAGATGTATTGACGGCGCGATCGAACGCCATCAGTTTTACTGGAATTAAACCTTGATCGTGGTACAAAGCAAGGTAAGCATCGGCGGGATTTTGGATTGTGCCATTTCCGTACCAAGCTTGACCGGGTTTGACCCACATTGTATCTGGTGGAATCGGACCGTCTATTTGTAAGTTTGGACGATTTTTACGCTCTTGCTCTATCCAGGGTATTAACCATTCTTGTTCTTCGCGTCCTAGCTGTCCCTGTTCCCCACTGTGAGGGTTTAAACCTGCGATCGCAATTCTCGCTTTTTTTAACCCAAAGTCTTTTTCCAAACACTCTACCAACAAATCCAGTTTTGCCGTCATAAGTTCCGGTGTCAGAAATTGCGGGACTTGACTGAGGGGGATATGTGTTGTTGCTAGCAATGTCCGAAGTAACCAGTTTGTATGAGGCGATCGCGCTACAAATAACATCCCCACGCGTTTTGCACCTGACTTTTCTGCCAAAAGTTCTGTTTGACCTGGGTAATCATATCCTGCTGCTTTCCATGCTGATTTTGCGATTGGACCTGTCACAATTGCATCAAATTGACCTGCAAGAGTATGACTGATAGCTGCTTCCATGTAAGCAAAACTTGCTGACCCACTAGCTGCATTACCCTGACCGATAACGATATTATCTTGAAAAGGCAAAGCTGCTGCTACATTAAGAATGGAAAGTTTTTCTGGATTGACCAATGGTTCTGAATTCGCAGTTTTAGAAAAACTTATATAATTTTTTACTATTAATTCTCGATTTCCTATTACTGTAATCTCGCAGTTTTTGCCTACTGCTGGGTCTGCTAAAGCTTTTAGAATAACTTCCGGACCGATTCCTGCTGGGTCTCCCAATGTTAGTGCCAAACGTAATTTACGCATAATGTTAGGAATTAGGGATTGGGCATGAGTATTCTATCCTGTCCCCCTTATCTCCTTATCTCCCTTGTCCCCCTTATCGCCAAATCCTCTTCCTTTACAATCGTTAACATAAGTCTAATCATACAGGAGCGCTTTCAAGCATCTGGTAAACTTAACTTAATGAAACACTTTACAAAGGAGATTTGCGCTTATGGGCGGCGAAATGTTTAATGCAGCTCTACTGTCTTTCGGTTTGATCTTTGTAGGCTGGGCTTTAGGTACGTTGTTGTTAAAAATCCAAGGAGCAGAAGAGTAACCGCCTGAACAAGGATAAAGTATTAAGGATAAAATGCAGGTCGAGGTTTCAACTACTGGCTTTTTATCCTTGATGCTTTCTTTTGTAAATTTTTGTTGACATGAGTTATTCTGATAATATTCTATAATAATTTTTGTTACAAACTCTCATGACATTATTAATAGTTGGTGCCACTGGCACCTTGGGAAGGCAAGTAGCTCGTCGTGCGCTCGACGAAGGTTATAAAGTTCGTTGTCTTGTCCGGAGTGCAAAGAAAGCCGCGTTTCTTAAAGAGTGGGGAGCAGAGTTAGTACCTGGTTCTTTGTCTTACCCCGAAACACTAACATCGGCACTTGAGGGTGTAACCGCAGTTATTGATGCGGCAACATCTCGTCCTACAGATTCTCTCAGTATTAAACAGGTAGATTGGGAAGGTAAAGTCTCTCTGATCCAAGCTGCGCGTGCTGCTGGTGTAGAGCGGTTTATCTTTTTCTCCATTTTGGATGCTGACAAATACCCAGAAGTGCCATTAATGGAAATTAAGCGGTGTACGGAACTGTTTTTGGCAGAGTCAGGTTTAAACTACACCATATTGCGTTTGGCCGGTTTCATGCAAGGCTTAATCGGTCAGTATGGAATTCCTGTCTTGGAAGGACAGCCTGTTTGGGTAACAGGTGAATCTTCACCCATTGCTTACATGGATACTCAAGATATTGCCAAATTCGCTATTCGGGCTTTGAAAGTGCCAGAAACGGAGAAAAAAGCTTTTCCTGTCGTTGGAACTCGTGCTTGGAGTGCAGAGGAAATTATCAGTCTTTGCGAACGCCTAGCCGGAAAAGAAGCTAGGATCACGCGAATGCCCATTAACTTGCTCCGCACCATGCGTCGTGCCTTGCGGTTTTTCCAGTGGGGATGGAATGTAGCAGATCGGCTGGCTTTTACAGAGGTTTTGGCAAGCGGTAAGCCCCTGACAGCGTCTATGGATGAAGTTTACACAACCTTTGGATTGGAGCGCAACGAAACAACAACTTTAGAAACTTACTTACAAGAGTACTTCAGTCGTATAATGAAAAAACTTAAAGAAATAGATTACGAGCAAACCAACACTAAAAAACAAAAACCCAAAAAAACACCCTTTAAAAAAGTTAACAGTTAGTGGTCGTTGGTTAATCCCGGTTACACGATTGACCGATGGCTGAAGACAAATAACACAAGGACAAAAATAGTCCAAAATGTGTAACGATTATCTAAAGAAAGCGAGTCGCTAAGAATTGGATGTTTGAGCGTGCCCAAAGCAGGCATTATATACAATGATGTTAAACCGATAGCGGGTCGAATCGCTGTCGAATTAAAGGAAAAGTTCACCACTGCAGGCTGGGATGTTTGCATCACAAGTGGTGTCGGTGGGATATTGGGCTATTCAACCCCTGAAAGCCCCGTATGTCACACCCCGATTGAAGGTCTAACACCTCCTGGCTTTGACTCAGAAATGAGATTTGCAGTGGTGTTAGGCGGTGATGGTACGGTTTTAGCGGCGTCCCGTCTTGTTGCTCCTCGTGGTATTCCGATATTAACGGTAAACACGGGTCATATGGGGTTTTTGACAGAAGCTTACCTCAACCAGATCCCTCAAGCGGTAGAACAACTATTGGCGGGTCAATATGAGGTTGAAGAGAGAGCGATGCTCAGCGTCAAAGTGTTTCGCTCGGATGCTGCTCTCTGGGAAGCCCTTTGTTTAAATGAAATGGTGCTACATAGAGAACCTTTGACCTCTATGTGCCATTTTGAAATAGCCATAGGTCATCACGCACCAGTGGATATTGCTGCTGATGGTGTGATTGTATCTACGCCAACTGGTTCTACAGCGTATTCTTTAAGTGCTGGTGGTCCGGTAGTCACTCCTGGCGTACCAGTATTGCAACTAGTACCCATTTGTCCCCATTCTCTAGCTTCTAGGGCGTTGGTTTTTCCAGATAGCGAACCCGTTAATATCTACCCAGTCAATACTCCTCGGTTGGTTATGGTGGTAGATGGCAATGGTGGATGCTATGTTCTTCCAGAGGATAGGGTGTATTTAGAGCGATCGCAATACAGCGCCCGATTTATCCGCTTGCAAACTCCAGAATTTTTCAGAATCTTGCGAGAAAAATTAGGTTGGGGTTTACCACATATTGCCAAACCAACGTCTGTGGAATTGCCATAACACTCAACGGTCACTGCTCGCTGGCTACCGATGACTGCGTATGGGTAAAATTTTAAATAAGTCGTTAAGTTTACTGACTGTCTTGATTTATTAGCTGATACTTGTACGTGTTACAACTGGGTAGACAGCTTGTTAAATCAGGATTTTTTATTTTAAGAAACAATTGCACCTCTACCTGAATCTAAAATCTAAAGTATAGAATTTATATGACAGTTGCTCATAACCCTTGTGTTTTAGTTATTGAAAGCGACGAAAGTCTCGCCAATCAGCTAGCTTTTGATTTAAAAGAAGCAGGTTATGAGCCTCTTGTGGCTCATGATGGGGTGAGTGGAATACAACACAGTCGAGAACGTCAGCCTGCTTTAATTGTGATTGACCGAATGCTAGCAGGAGAATCTGGATTGTCCTTATGTAAAAGTTTTAGAACTACTGGAGCGCGATCGCCCGTATTAGTCTTGATGGCGCGAGATACAGTTGACGATCGCGTAGCCTGTTTGGAAGCAGGAGCTGATGATTACTTTCTCAAGCCATATAGAGCGGAAGATTTTTTAAATCTAGTTCGCTTATACTTAAAACCTGATATCGATACAACCGAACAACTGCGTTTTGGAGATTTAGTGTTAGATATAGCGACTCGTCGTGTCGTACTTAACGGTAAAGCAATTGACTTGACGATGAAAGAATTTGAACTTCTCAAGTATCTTATGGAACATCCTCGTGAAGTCTTAACTCGCGAACAAATTTTAGAAAACGTTTGGGGTTACGACTTCATGGGTGAATCAAATGTGATAGAAGTTTATATTCGCTACTTACGGTTAAAAATAGAAGATGAAGGTCAAAAGAGACTTATTCAAACCGTGAGGGGAGTAGGTTATGTGTTGAGAGAATCTTAGAAGAATAGTTAGTGGTTGGTTAGTAGGATTTGTTGTCAACACCCAACCACTAACACCCAATAACTAACAACTAACAACTAACACGCACCTGTTATGATGAATCGACTATGCATCCTATCAATAATGTTGAGTCTATTGCTGATGAGTTGTTCTACTCAGACATCAGCAGTATCGCCTACAGGTACTCCTAGTTCTCAAACTCAAGCACAAATGAATCAGGAGAAAGCGCCACTTACAGCCAAAGCCGGTCAGCAGTTACCAATTTCAGCCGTTGCTATTGTTCCTAATAATGCAAAAATTCAACTGGAAGTAGCCCGAACAACCCAAGAGCAGGCAATGGGTTTGATGTTTCGACCTGCTTTACCTGATGATAGAGGAATGCTCTTTCAATTTCCCTCAGCGTTTCAAGCTAGCTTTTGGATGAAGGATGTACCTGTTCCTCTCGATATGGTCTTTATGCTTGATGGTGTTGTAAAACACATCGCTGTTTCCGTCCCTCCCTGTAACCGCACCCCTTGTCCTACCTACGGTCCTGACACGCCAGTTAACCAAGTTATTGAACTGCGTTCTGGGCGAGCATCTGAACTTGGTTTGAAAGAAGGATCTCGTATCAAAATTGAATTTCTTAAATCTGGTTCTTCGTTGAAATAAGGTGTTCTGAAAAAAGAAGTGAAAACTCAGGAGTCAGAATAGCTTGCCTGTGATATTCTGTACTCTGAGTTTTTTTGAAGCATTTGTAAAAAAAGTATTACGTATCTGTAAAGAGAGCTTTTATAAGATTAATATTTGATACAATGCGTTTCAGTAAGCATTCCTGCGTTCAAGTCAGATAATGGATTTAACTCCAGATTGCAAAAGATATTTCTTTTGACGTAAGTGTAAAGTGTAGTCAATAAGGGAGTATTATCTAAGGAATCTTTCTTAGTGCAGGTGTAGTTAACTGGGGTACTAAGGTACAAAGGATAAAGTTAAAACGAACAAGAATCTGTGCTATTTGAAACTCAAAAGCTAGTGGCACATAAGCTTGAGTTAATATAATCCGCTTTGTTCAAGAAAATCCGGAAACTGATACAAGTGTTTGCCGAAGCTCTATTGGCATCAAAAAAAACGTCGGTGCTGGAAAAAATTTTACTTGATATACTTAAGTACACTTTAATTCTCAATTTAGGGGGTCCACAAGGGTGTCACCATCAACATATTCCAGGTTTATTCATTTTTTACAGGAAGATTTAGCGATCTCGACAGCCTGCATGGCTGTTGCCCTTCGCCATCGAGAGCAAGATCCGGGTCCTTTACCAATGATTCTTTGGCAGTATGGCTTGATCACTATGGACCAGTTAGAACAAATCTATGACTGGTTGGAAACTGCGTAGTTATAGGATGGTCGTTGAGGATAATCTACTATGCGGGATTTGCCTTGCCTTGTACAAAGGCTGATTCAGAATGCGAGCAATTGCGGACCTTATAGATCTGTCAAACAGAATAAGTCTGAGAAGCGGGCGAATTATTCAGCCCGCTTTCTCATTTGGTTGGTGCTTGGTGGATGTTTGGAAAATAAAAAATCATACTAATTCGCAAATTGCAATCAATCGAAAAATCAATTGCGAATTGCGAACTGTTTGAGTGATGGCGGAGTTAAACTTGCCTATAAGAATTCATGATGGAAGTTTTTTATCAATCAGGGGTAACAACTTGTTCGGTGTTTAGGTGATTGAGCGACCAACGATGATCTACCTCTATAGAGGATGATTGGCAAGCTTCTTCTAATTGCTTTTGTTGTGCAACGGCTTTTCTGAGAGTAATAATAAGCTGGTTCACCTGATTCCTTAAATTTGGGTTGCTACTGACTGCTGACAGAGTTTGCCTTTCTAGCAGTTGCAGTATAAGTTCGTAATGGACAGGTGAAGGCAGAGGAAGTTGCTCCATGTAGTTAGTTTTTGATTGCAATTTTTGGATAAGTGTACCGAAGTATAAAGTATAAAGTCTGAAAGAAGAGGGAATGGCGAAGCATCAACCTTTCTTACTTTATCCTTTACTCTTTATCCTTACTGGTAATTTGTCATTACATAAATTGTTACATAAGCCAAAATAATTTGGTTAAAGCCCTAATTTGGCAGGCGATGAAGATTTAGCGAAGAGGTTGGTAACCGCTTCCCCTGGGTCTGGGTGTTTTACAAGAGACTCTCCAATAAGAACACCAGAGACTCCTGCACGTTCTACTATTGCTAAATCTTCTGGTGTGTGGAATCCCGATTCGCTCACAACTAGAATGTTACGCTCTTGTAATAAATTGCTCCTTGCGGCTATCAGTTCGCAAGTGGTTTGCAAATTAACGGAGAAATCTTCTAAATTGCGATTGTTAATACCTATTAAGGTCACACCATCAAGAGCTAAAACGCGATCGAGTTCTGCTAGAGTATGAACTTCAATCAAAGCTGCCATTTTTAAAGTTTTGGCAATTTTGATAAAGTACTGTAAATCGCGATCGCTCAGTATTGCTGCAATCAATAAGACTGCATCTGCACCCGCAACACGTGCTCTGTACATTTGATAAGGATAAATGATAAATTCCTTGCACAGCAACGGTAATTCTACGGCAGAACGAACCTTAGTTAAATTTTCAAAGCTGCCAGAGAAAAATTTTTCATCCGTAAGTACCGAAATACAACTCGCACCGCTCTGTTGATATTTTAGAGCAATTTCCACTGGGTCAAAATTCTCCCTTAAAACCCCTTTACTGGGAGAAGCTTTTTTTACCTCAGCAATCAGTGCTGGCTGTGTTTTGCCTTGACGCAAAGCCGCCACAAAATCACGAGTTGGAGGTGCATCCAGTACTTGACGCTGCAACTCTTGTAGGGGTACCTTTTCCCGCATGATGTCAACTTCTTGTTCTTTGTGCCAAACAATTTCCTCTAATATGTTGTTTGGCTGAGCATCAGGAACAGCGACCTGATACAGCATTATAGAAACAGCCACGGATGGGTTGGGACGACGGCGACGGATTTGCATAAAAAAATTATGAATTGTGAATTATGAATTATGAATGGTGAATTGCTAGTTTTTCAGCATTCATCATTCATAATTCATCATTTATTAAGCTACTGCTCGTTTGTAGGCTTCGTCTAACACTTCTGATAGTGTTGGGTGGGCGTGAACCAAATGAGCAAGGGTGTGAACGGATTGACGGTTGGCAATAGCTGCTGAGGCTTCATGGATAATATCCGAAGCGTGCATTCCAAAGATATGGACGCCTAACACTTCGCCCGTGTCCTTGCGATATATAACCTTTGCCATTCCGTCTGCTTCACCTTCAGCCAGGGCTTTGGAATTGCCTTTAAAGTAACTCTTAGTTGTTCCTACCGCCCATCCTTCTGCGCTACCCTTTTCTTTAGCAGCAGTTTCAGTCATCCCAACGTAGCTAATTTCCGGGTGGGTAAACGCTGCTGCGGGAATGCTGGGGTAGTCTACCTCTTTACGACGCCCGCAAATATTTTCCACAGCTACAATTCCTTGAGCTGAGGCTGCATGGGCAAGCATCATCTTACCAGTAGCGTCCCCAATCGCCCACAAGTGCGGTACTGGTTCACCTGCGGACAGCACAGCCATATTGTCGTTAACTGGAATAAAATTCCGGCGATCCAGTTCTACCCCTACAGAATCTAAACCCAAGTTTTGTGTAGCAGGTATGCGTCCGGTTGCTACCAAGCAAGCATCCACTTCCAGTACGTCCACATCTTCTTTGGTTTTAAAATTAGCTAACTCAATAATGACAGGTGAACCGGGAATCACTTTTTTCGCGTATATTCCTACATGGGTTTCAATATCACGGTTCGCAATCAAAACCCGTTCCGCAAGCTTGGCAATATCGCGGTCAAATCCCGGCATAAGTTGGTCTAGGGCTTCTATCATGGTGACTTCACTGCCCAATGCCGAGTAAACATCAGAAAATTCCAATCCGATGTAACCACTGCCAATTATTGCTACCCATTCGGGTAATGATTCTAATTTTACCGCTTGGTCGCTTGTGAAAACTGTTTTGCCATCTACTTGAATACCCGGAGGGACAAAAGGTACAGACCCAGGGGAAAGAATAATGTCTTTTGCCGTAATAGTTTTTTCACCGCTATCTGTTGTGACAGTGACTTTTTGTGTCCCTGCGACCTTACCCCAACCACGAATGATATCAACACCCAAGCGCTTCAAGCTATTGGTTAGGTCACCTTGAATTTTTGCCACAAGATTGTTGGCGTGATCCGCAATACCCTGTCTGTCAAACTCAACATTTCCCAATTGAATACCCAGGGACTTGAGGTGATGAGCATTACGTAATTCCCGCACCCGCCCAGATGCTGCTAACAGTGCCTTAGATGGAATGCAGCCTCGGTTAACACAAGTTCCTCCCATGTCAGCCGCTTCGACAATCGCTGTCTTGAGACCGCAGCTAACGGCGTGTAGAGCAGCACCATGTCCGCCCACTCCAGCGCCTAAAATCACTAAATCGTAATCGAACCCTTCACTCACGTTAGTTTCCCCGCGTGCATTCACCAACTTTATTTTTAACTGACCAAACGATCGGTGCAAGTCTTAATTTTATGCTGTTGCTCAATCAAGATTATGACTTAAGATACTAGGGGACAAAATTCTTAGCGTTTTTCATAATGTAACATACATTACCAAATAATCCAAGTTGTGTGGGCACTGCTCGCCATCAGACGTATACAGTTGGGCATTGGGCATAGTACATATAGTTCAACCCATGATATGTGTACTATTGTTTGTGCAACTAAAAGAGCGGTGTAGATAGTTTACTTATTAGAATGCTCGAATGAGAGTACCTGAAGTTGGTTTTCCTAAAACAGCCCGAACTAAATTTTCAGGAATACTTCCATCAAGAATCCAGCAATCGATTCCCAAACTAGAAATAGCTAAAAACTCTTCTACTTTCTTTTTCATTCCCCCAGTGACATCTACTGAGTGACTTAAACCTAAAGCGGTTTCAATTTCACAATAGTTACTTTTAGTAATTAGAGAAATAACGTCTCCTTTTCGATCGCGAACTCCCGGATAATCTCCAGCATTAATTAAAATAATTTTATCTTGATTTTGCTTGAGGAAATATTTAGCTAATTCTGCTAATAAAGTATCTGTAGAGAGGATAGTACCGCCAATTTCCTTATCCAGAACAACATCACCAAAAACTAAAGGAATTAAATCGGTTGCTAAACTGTTATCTATGCATGAAAAATTTCTTTCTATTAGCTTTTGATTCTCAGTCACAACCATTGTTACTGGAGGTAAGCTAACCACTGGTAGACCTGTTTGCAAAAAAATCTTAGCTAGTAAGAGATTGAGGTCTAAAACATCTTGGTGTACCAGGCAAAATCCCATTTTTTCAGAAGGAGAGACAAAACCCTCGATAGTGTTGTACTTCTTAGCCGACTGATGACCAAAAGAACCCGCTCCATTGCCAATAATTAATTTGAGATTGGGATTTTGAGCCCGTATATAATGTATTTCTCTAGCCAATCGTTGCATAACTTCGGGTCGAGCAGTGTAAGGTTTTTCCTTATCTGTAATGAGAGACCCTCCCAGCTTTATTAGTACTAGAGCCATAATAAGTTTTTAAGAAAAGTGGAACAATCATCTTGATGGAGCTTATCTTGAATACAAGACAAATCCTTCTTTGTCAATTTCAGCTTAATTTTCCTTCAGCGAACGCCAACGTTCAACCTAAATAATGATAATTCAATAGTACTATTGCTGTGCGCTATTCAAAACCTGTCCAAACTATTAGATAGGATTGCTATATTAAACCCTTGTAATTCGAGGGTGAGCAGGAATGCTCACCCTCAGGGTAAAGCGGGTATTTTTCAATTTGATTTATTACAAATTCCCCAGAGTTTGCAAGTTTTTGACCTTTGCAACGGGTGGAGCAATCTCTTTTCCATTTTGAGGTAAAAATCGCCCTTGTAAACCGTAGCTCACTAAGCCCATATACTCATAAAACAAAAGCACTGCGGTTTTACTTGAAGATAACCCACTTGGTACGGGGCTAGTATGTGGAGTGACTTCAAACCCCAGACTTTGAAAAGTGAGTAGCGATCGCAACATGTGAGGGGGATCGGTTACCAACAAAATTCTCTTGACTCCTCTTGGTTGTAATTCTGATGCGGTGAAGAGCGCATTTTCTCTAGTCGTTTCAGAACAATGCTCCTCGCTTAACGCGGAAGCGGGAATACCTTTTTCTTTAAGTTGCTCGACAATTTCAGAACCATCACCTGAACCGCTAGCAAAAATCAAAGGTGCGCGACGGGCTTTCCAAAGTTCAGCAGCAACTTCCACTCGCGACCTTCTAAAAGGTTTCCCCCGTCCCAGTACAACAATTGCATCTACACCGGTACCAGAGTCAGGGGGAATAAAAGCAACTAATCCTTTTTTTGCAACTGCGATCGTGAGTGGAAAAGTGGCGCTAAAGTATACAACCAGTAACAACACTCCCAAAGTACTGATGATGCGTTTCCAACGCAGTCGGGGAAAAATCCAAGGTAATAAAACGAGAAACAAGAGTGGTAACACGATAACAACAGGTGTTGTCAGCCATTGAGAAAGTGTCGCCTTTAGACCAAGCCACTGATTTACAGAATGATACTGTCGGTAAGCTTCGCTAACGCACATAGCTAAGTTGAACATGCAGTTAACCCATGAGACTGTCAATACACTCTTTACTTTTTGTTATGTTAGCGAAAACTCAAATTTTGATGTGTTATCTACAAGCCACCATAGATTACCTGAAGCGTAGGTAGGTGAATTTAAGTATAAAAGCCACCTTTAACAGTTATATCATTTACATTATTTTACCGTATTAGTACTTCTCAATTTTGTATAAATTGCATTTAGTAAGCCCGCGCAGGCGGGCTTTGTTTGTATAGCCCCACATTTCCAATGTGAGGGAATTTTAAGCGCAACCTCATATAGAATTGGTATTACATTCAATAGTAGGGAATGCTTATCCCACTTATATTTCAACAATTAAATATAATTTATATATATGAAAAAATAGGTTTTAATAGGCAACCTAACTTCTTTATATATCTTACGAAGAGATAAAAAAGTGAACGAAACGATCGCTAGCTGCAATTAAGCTTTCCAGAAAATAAGAATACGCCCTTCAAATGGAATTGTCAAGACTTCCCTAAATCCTTACGTTTCTGACTTATTAATTAAAGAATTGATGAACTTACTTTCTTTTCTTACTTCATATAGTATGAATATTGATTGGTTGTATGTTTTGTCTGTTCTTAGTTGACATAAACAGCAATTATGGTTATAACAGTTAATGAAAATTAACCTAATTCAAAAGGATAAAGATGAAAAAAGCTAGACAGATTAGCAGAACTATATATAGCTTTGCTTTTCAAGCACAGGTAGCTTTTTCAGTCCTTATTCCAGGTTGCTTTTACTGAAATTTTTCCATTTAAGTTATATGAGAAAGTTGAGAAAATTTTCTGGCTTTCCGATTTCACATCTATCATTTCCTACTTTCTAGTAAGTAGAGATTGAATAAACATAAGTTAGTTTACCATTTAAGGAGAATTAAAATGGGGCTTTGTGATGGTCTTTCAAACCCAAATAAAAAGGATCGGGTTGTAGCTGATTGTACAAAGTTGCTAGACGAACAAGTTGCATCAATGGGAGGCGTTTCTGGGTTAGCTTTGAAAGCTGGCTACGCTGCGGTTAAAGGAATTGCGCCCACGTATTGCACGGGTGCTATTGAAAGGATTCTACCGCAATCCCTCACAGCACTCGATCCCATTTGGAATGAGGGTGTACAAACAGGAGACCCAGTCGCACACTTAGTTCAAAATCGTACTCGTACCGCAGACGCGTTGCTCAGTGTTACAGATGAAAGGATCGAAAAAAGCCAAAACACAACCGTGAAAGGCGTATATAGCAAACTCCGCAGTTCGGCTAAGAAGCACGTGGAGGAAGCAGTACCGGGCTTAGCTAAGGTAATTGATAGTTACACTAAGAACTAAAGTCTTACTAATTCATTAGCTACTCATTCTATATCCCCACTCTCAAACCCACCAACAGGAGGTTAAAGTGGGGTTTTTCGAGTATGCGAGAAACGCCTTCATTCCCAACGCTTCTCCTTAGCCATACCGCAAAATTGCTACCTCTAATATAGAGTTCACCGCACAGTTGCAAGATTTTTATAAGCCACAATATGTCATAAAGACTGGAACTGCAATAATTTTAAAAAATTAGAGACAGCGATCGTAATGGACACACCTTCACGAAATCTTCATTTTTTTTCCCTACTTTATTAATAGATAAACAGAGCAAACTTATGTAGCGATTCAAAGAGGGTGTCTGAGAAATCTTATATTTTATGCTTGCTTCCCCCTAGGGCGCGTTTTCAAACTCTTATAGATCCCCCCATCTCCCCCCAACCCCAGCTACGGTGGTGTACACACGTCTTCTAAAGTGTATTCTTGCAGTTTCGATCCCCCCTAACCCCCTTAAAAAAGGGCGGCTAAGATACTCAAAAGTCCCCCAATAAATTGAGGGATAGAGGGGGATATGGGAAATTAGGAGCCCAAACAAATACGCGTGGAAACACGCTCTAGAATACTCAACAAGTACCCCTTTTCAGGATAATTTAGTGGGCTTAATTGAACTTTGTTTGTAGAAAATTTAACTGTGCGAAAATCTTAGCTATTGCATCATCCAGAGCATTAACAAAACTACTTTTAAATCTATTGCTGAAGGAAAAAAATATGTTTACCACAGGCGCAGGAGATCTTTTCCACACAGTACAATCAGATATCCAAACAGAAGCCGCTAATATTGCTGCTTTGGCTTTTCCAAAAACTCTGTTTAAGGTATTTTCACAACCAATCGGAAGAGATTGTGCAGCGTTGGTACTTCCAAAAACTCAATTTGAGTTGTTATCACCAAAGATCGGAAGTGAGAATTTATCGCTGACTTTTAAGGGCAAATATGCCTCTGAGAACTTTAGAGTGATGTTTTTTCCAAAAATCAAGACTTTAATTTTATCTGGGTACTATTGCCAAGGAACGGCTCACTTAATTTATATTCCGGGAAATAATTATAACTGGTCAAATGGCACGGGGTATAAAATCACGTCGCCTGATGGGATTGGAGAAAAATTTGAGTTATTAGCGACTAAGTTTTACCCGTTTTTACTAGAATTTTTTCTAGGATAAGTCATACCATTTTGGATTGAGCCAGCTGCGGGAGCGTCAAACCACAAGAATTTCCTCGAGTCGCTCTATCACCACATCTGCACCTCGGACGTTCTCTGATTTCCCAATCCAGGTAATGCCAATGCAACCAGCTGCTTTGGCATTACGTGCCATTTGCATATCACCTACAGAATCTCCTACCATGAGTGTGGCACTGGGTTCGACTCCCAAAGCTTGACATGCTTGTAAAAATAAAATGGGATCTGGTTTACTTGGTCCTCCATCAACTCCCATCGCCACTTGGATGCGATCGCTTAATTCATGACGTTCTACAAAAGTCCGCACTTCAGAAGTTGTAGCTGCTGAAAGAATCCCAAGTTTCAAACCTGCTTGCGACAAAGATTGAAGTACTTCCGATGTACCTGCAAACAGAGGTGAAGGTGTTTGGTTGACATACTTTTCCGCTTCATCCAAAGCTTTACGGGCTATCACCAACGATTCAAACCATCCCCGCCCAGTTTCTGCTATGTAAGCCGCCGCCGCCGTTTCTGTTTCGCGACGACTGGCTACCGCCATTAAACCTGCTGGATCTAAAGTATCGCCACTCACACCAAATGCCATTAACAGTGGCTCGCCAATACCGGGAATTTGTGCATCTATTACCCTTGCACCCTTCTGTGCAAGGGCGCGTAAATAAGCATCTGAGTCTTCTAGAGTCCCATTTTTGTCAAATAGAACCGCCTGGATATGGGAAAACTTGACGTTTTTACATTCTATCGTTACCAAAATGAATCCTCCAGCAATCGCATCACTACAACTTTTATGATTGCCATCTTGAAAACATGACCTCCTCAGTCTGCTACTATATCAAAATTTCGGAACTATATGTAAATCTGGAAAATAGGGAAGCTTTAATCCCTAACTCTCCATTTCCAAACCCAACTCTCTGAGGTAACAATGCCATCATTTCAAGCTGAACCAGAAAATTTTCTTGAATTGCTGCAAATTGTCCGTGATGGTGCGGAAATCAGCTTGAAGTCTGGGGAATATAAAGGACCCTTCTGTATCGAAAAATCGCTGACTCTTCGCGGTACAGGTGCGGAGACAGTTATTTTTGCAGTTGATGAGCCAGCATTGGTTGTGCAAGTTCCTGGGGTACGGCTGGAGAATTTAGCGATCGCCCGCACGGTTGGAGGAGATAAGGGAGAGATAGCGCTTTGGGCTGCGAAAGAAACACCCCCCGTTTGTCAGGCGGTCAGGTTAACAGGGATAGCGCCTCATGCAATCTGGGAAAATGCTCATTGGGATATTCCTGCTATTTTGGATTTTGGAGAGGTAGAAAGCGATCGCCAAGTTGAACGTTCTTGGACGGTACAATTAGGGACACCGTGTAAAATTGTATCTGATGTCAGTTGGTTGAGAGTGCAAGATTCTCACTTATCTCCGGGAGTGCAGGATTTGTACTTAACGCTGGATTCACAAGATATTCCTACTGGAACGATTCTCTCTGGTTCTGTTTCTATTGAAGCAATCGATGGCAATCGGGTTGTTCGGATTTCTGCTTTCATTAGAGCAAATCAGCCAACCAATGTAGAACCTATATATACAAGAAATAACAATTCAGAAGATGCTGTTGGGGAACGGGTCATACCAACAAAAAAACAGTTACAAGTTTGGTATACATTTTTAGAGATAGAAGAACGTATAGCCCAATCCCGCCAATTTTGCGTACCTTTTCAAAATCATAACTATGGTGGAGATACCAGACGGGTAACTTTTGAAATTGATGCGGAAGCAGCAACTCTTGACGGTTCTTCTGCAAATAAGTTGGATGAAGATGACTTTTGGCAACGCGCTAAAAAAGCACGTAATGAAGATGTGATGTTGTTTGACTCCTCTCCCCAATATAGCAACAAACGAGATGGAGAAAAGTTGGGGACAATCGCAGACGTTGACTTTGAAGAGAGTAAAATTCGTATTAGGTTAGATTCCGATTTTGTTGAGCGCTTGAATCGGGGGCGTTACAAACTCCCCAAAAAAGGATTTTTATATTTTGAAGCTGCGGGTGATATAAACCAAATCAACCAAAAGAAAAAGGCTTTAGACAACTTGCGACAGGGGCGATCGCAAAATCTTTTATTAGGAAACTTCTTATTCGATGCAGCCAAAGCCCATCGTCCATCAAAAATCATTAAACTACAACCTCAAGACTTATTAAAACGAGATGCCAATCCCGATCAAATAGCTGCAGTTGAAGCAGTACTTTCCGCTCCCGATATGGTTTTGATTCAGGGTCCTCCCGGTACTGGTAAAACTACAGTAATTGCCGAAATTTGCTATCAAGTTGCCTTACGGGGTGGAAAGACGCTGATTGCATCTCAAGCTAATTTAGCGGTGGATAATGCTCTCAGTCGCTTAGTTCACAGCCCTGTTATCCGTGCTTTGCGGAAGGGAAAAGCTGAAAAAGTGCAGGAAGAAGGACAGCCTTTTTTAGAAGATAATGCGATCGTAACATGGATGCAAAATACTGCTGATGACTGTGAGAAAAATCTTGCAAAACGTCAAGAAAATGTACGGCTTTTTCAGGAAATTTTGAAAGCTTCATCAAGATTTTTAAAGTATTTAAAAACTGAAGAAGAATTTCAAGAAACACAAAAACAATTAGAAGCAGAAAAGACAGTTTTAGAGGAAAATTATCAAAGATATGAAACAATTTCCAAACAAAGTCTAGATACTATAAGTGAAGTTCAATCTTTCAAAACAAGGTTAGATAATCTCCTGCAAACTGCTCCTCATATCGATTGGGAAAGCCCAGAAATTGTGAATTTTTTGCCACTACTGAAACCTTATACCAATGGAAATCAAGCTGTTGAAAATTTCATTGCTAATGTACGCACAGCCTTAACTAAAGTGACTGAAATGGGTTTTACTCGTCCAGCCCGTGGTGCTTTTGGACTAGCAGTTTGGTTGCAGGAAACTGTAGCCACAGCGATCTTGGAATTTGAGGAAGTTGCCAGTGATGCGCGAAATGCAGCACAATGTATGTTGGAAGTGTCTGAATCCGTGCAAGTTTTTAAGCAAAATTCCGTTGCTTCTCAACAGTTACAAAAGGATTACCAGCAAAGTTTGACAAAGCAGCAGAATATTGAGACAAAAATTAAAAACTTGGAAAGCCGAAAAAGTGAATTAGAATTTGTCGTCAATGCAGTAAAAGAATGGAAATCTACGGCAAATATTAGGTTGTATCGAATCCTAACAAATTGCTGTCAAACGGGTTCACTATTGACTGATGAACTTATTGAGCTACCCGCAGGATTGTGGATGATTGCTCGAACCTTAAATTTACCACTTGTCCCTCAAATTTATAAGGTTAATAAAATCGACCATCTACCAAATTGGGTGCAGTTAAAAAATGCATTATCTTACGAAGTAGAAGGAGGTTTTATCGATCGCCGGGGTAAACAGCACCGATTTAGCGAATTCTTTTACCAAAGCTTAAGTCAAACTCCCATGGTTCTCTCAGCAAGCGATCGCCAACAGTGGCAAGAACTTGCTAAGAAATATAAAAATTATGCATATATTGCTTCCAATCAACGTCCCGCTCTCATTGAAACTACACAGTATTTTCTCAATCAAATGCAACAGGTGTATGGCTCCTCTTGGGACCAAAGAAATATCGATACGGCTCTCAACTATCTTGTTAAAGAACTCTTAGAAAATATTCTCGTGAATGCTCGTAAATGCGTGTTGTCAGTTAAGACAGAAACAGAAAAACAACTTCAATATTGGCAACAACAGTTAAAAGAAATTCAGAAAAATACAGCAGAACAACAGCAGAAAGTCTCAGCCATCCAACATCAGTTAGAAATTGCTCAGCAAGAAGGAGATTTAAAACTCAACCAAGTCACTAATCTTTTGCAAAAACTAACCCATCATCAAAATATACCGGAACACTTGCGAATTCTTACAGAGAATTATCTGCTCGACCAATCCTCTATTTGGGAGAAACCAAAACAATTTTTAACACAAGTACAATCTTGGGAACCTTCTACGAAAGAACTAAAACCGTTAATTGCTGCACTAGATCCTTTTGCTATTCTCCAAGTTATCAAAACTTGTCTGGATGAGCATCAAGCTAAGTCAGAAACGGAATATGAAACAGCAAAACTTCAGATAGAAAAATTACAAAACAAACTGCATGAGTTAGATCGGAAAGCCCAATTACAAATTCCAGAAGATTTAATTCAAGAACGCCAATGGTGGGAAAAAGCATGGCAAAGCTTACCCAAGCAATACAAACCCGAGTTACCATCTACAAGTTTGTTTGCTCTAAAATTTTTACATCAAGTCAAAGCACAATTTGACTCATGGCAAAGAGAATTAGACAAAGAAGAAAGTTACCTCAAACGCTACCAAAATTTTGTGCAAGATTGGATAGGGAAACTCCGCAATCCCTCTCCTCAAGACCGTAATGAATTAAAGCAGATTTATATAAATAATGCCAATGTGATTGGTATCACTTGCGTTCAAGCAGCGAGGGGGGATTTTTCTAAAGAATTTCCCAGTTTTGATGTTGTCATTGTTGATGAAGTTAGTAAATGTACCCCTCCGGAATTATTAATTCCAGCTTTAAAAGGCGAAAAAATAGTTTTGGTAGGTGACCACCGTCAGTTACCGCCTTTGCTACATGAGGAGACGATCGAAGATATCGCAGAAGAACTGAAGATGACAAAAGATGAACTCAGTTTTGTCAAAGAATCCCTGTTCAAAATGCAGTTTGAAGCCGCACATCCCAGTATCAAGCAAATGCTGACAATTCAGTATCGCATGCACCCGCAAATTATGGGAGCTATCAATCAGTTTTACCAGCATCGATTAACTTGTGGTATTCCAGAACCAGATACGAAACGAGCCCATTATTTAGGGGGTTCTATTATTCAAGAAAATCACCATATTCTGTGGATTAAAACACCAGCCGAACAAGGTTTTGCAGAACAAAGAGAGGGAACTTCTCGGTTTAATGCACGAGAAGTTGATATTATTGAAAAGCTATGCGAACAAATGGAGAAGGCTTGGTTTTCAAAAGTTGCTGACGGTCAACCTCAAAAAGAAATAGGAATTATTACTTTCTACAGCGCTCAATTGAGAGCGATTAAAGACAGAATTGAAACAGGTAAGTTTCCATCTTTAAATATCCGTACTGGTACTGTTGATATCTTTCAAGGTATGGAGCGACCTGTCATTATCGTAAGTACAGTTTGTAACAACAGCAGAAAAGATATTGGATTTGCTAAGGAACCCGAACGGGTTAACGTTGCTTTTTCACGCGCACAAGAATTGCTTGTGATTGTTGGATGTCACGATTTATTTACTCAAAAAGTCGGTCAGGTAGGAAAGATGTATCAGGAAGTTTCTAATGTTGTGCGTCGTTATGAAGGATTTATTGATGTTTCTGATGTTCTGTCTTTGAAGGGGTAATAAAGATATTTAAGAGTGTGGGAACCGCACCCCGTAGCGGATGCAAGCGGATGAATCATTTGGATTGGGGTTGAAGAGAAGCTGGGTACAGCTTGCGCCAAAGGCGAACGCTCTACTTCAATTTTATGGACCGTAATGCGAAATAATTGAGTTTGGATCTCACAGTGTCAAAAATAGAATCGAAATGAAGTTTTACCATCATCCAATTTCACCAAATTCCCGTCGTGTCTGGATTACCCTCTTGGAAAAAGGAATCTCGTTTGAAGAAGTGGAAGTCAATCTGGATGGCGAACAGTTTAAACCAGAGTTTTTAGCAATTAACCCTTTTCACCGAATTCCTGCTTTGGTGGATGATGGTTTTCATATGGTGGAATCTTTAGCAATCTTGGATTATTTAGAGGCAAAGTATCCTACACCCGCTATGTTACCCACTGATGCGAAGGATATCGGAATTGTACGGATGGCGCAACTGGCAACGGTGCATGAATTAATGCCTGCTATAATCCCATTGACCCCCGTGATGTTCGATTTACCTGGAGCAGATCCTGAAAAAGTTGAGCGCTCAAAACAGAAAATTTCAACAGTCCTGAAGTTTTTTGAGGGTTTGCTCGATAACCGACCTTTTTTTGGCAGTGACAGTATAACTCTTGCCGAACCTGTAGCTGGTACTATAGTACCTTGGTTGCCATGGGGTGGCGTTTCCCTCAGTGAATATCCAAAACTGAGTGCTTGGTGCGATCGTCTGACAGCACGTCCGACTTGGCAAAAAACCCAAACTCCAGAAATCATAGAGGCGATAAAATCTCGCGTAGCAGCAATGATGGCAAAGAAATCTTGGTAGTAGGAGTTTAAGAGTTCCTGCTCCTTCTGAAGTAATTAGTTTTCCGGCTCATCTAATACCCACTCTAAACGCTTTTGTTCTTCTGCCCGAGCCTGTGCTTCTCGATATCGTCGTTCGCGGCTGTTCCAGAAGCTGGCTGGAATTCCTAAAACCCGCTCAAATTGCAATGCTGTTTCTGGAGTAATTGCTGCTTTCCCATTAATGATTTCGTTAATCGTTTTTCTAGGTATACCCGTTCGTTCCGCCAGTTCTGCTTGGGACATACCACGTTCTTCAACGACTTCTTGAAGAGTTTCCCCTGGAGCAGAAACATAGTCTGGCGTGTACTGATTTTGAATTTTTTTACCCATGTGTATCCTCTACGCCGAGTATTCTTACGGCAGTTACTTTACTCACATAAAAAGGCATCAGGGAGGCTGCAAGATCTAGCCGATTTGGAAAACTTGAATGAATAAAGCTATCGGCAATTGTTATATTCAAATCTTGTAACTCTGTTTAGTTAAATGGCGTTATGTAAATAAAAATTTATAGTTGCTATTTCTAATAAAATTGAGGGAAATATTAGCTATGTAGTTCCTGAAAAGAAAAGCTATATGACTACTGGCAATGTTAATAATTTAGAAATTTTGACTTTAGAGCAATTCCTGAATAATGCACAAATACAACAAGCTTTGGATGTTCATATAGCAATCGGTGATGTTCCTTATTTTCGCATCAAAGGAATATTAAAAGCAAGTTCAGATTCTACAATCGATGAATTGAAATTCTGGACTTGGGCAGAGACAGTTTTTAATGTGGATGAAATTCAGCAAATAAAATCTGGTTCTCCTTTACAAATATTTCATCAATACCCTTTTGGTAATGTTTCTGTATCATGTTTTTTGACTTTACAGGGTGCTGTGATGGCGATTAGGTTTTTGCCTCTTAATATCCCTACATTCGAGAAGCTAGGAATTCCTGTAGCATTAAAAAATATCTGTCAGCACTTACAGGGACTAATTTTAGTCACTGGTGAGATCGGTAGTGGTAAAACGACAACTTTAGCTAGTCTTGTAGATTATTTGAATCGGGAAATGAGCCGAAAAATCTTCATTATTGAAGAAGCGGTTACTTATGTACATCAAAATCATCAATCCTTAATTAACCATTGGGTGGTGGGAACACATACTCCCAATATCGTTGAGGGAGTGCTAACAGCATTAAAGAATGATGCTGATGTAATTGTGCTCAATGAGTTAAGCGATCGCTCTACTGTTGATGTTGCCCTACGCGCTGCTCGCTCTGGTACTCTAGTCTTAGCTTGTCTGCATACTAGCAGAGCGATCGCTGCAATTCAAGAATTATTCACTCTTTACAGTACCCAAGAACAGGATTTTATTCGCTTTCGTCTGGCTGATAGTTTAAAAGCAATTCTTTCTCAACGATTAGTCTCAACCCTCAGTGGTGACTGCAAACGTACAGCCATTTTTGAGCTTTTGTTAACAACTGATGTCGTTCGCAGTCATATTTTAGAGGGTAGGGTACAGCATTTGCTAACACTAATGCAGCAAGGTCAAGACCGTGGTATGTCTACTCTAGAGGTTGAATTGCAAAAGCTGTTACAATCCGAGCGCATTACTCAGGAAATCTTTGCAGAAACTTTACAAAAACTGACTTTCTGAATAAAATCTACGTGTTCTCTATAAGCTTACAAAAGTTTTTGTCTGAAAGCGAAAGCCGCACCCATGACAACCAGTAAACCTAATAAAGCTGATGTAGAAGTAGGTTCGGGAACCGACCGCGCAACAGGAATTTGACGGATTGTAAAAGATTGGTATAAATTTTTTCCATTCAAATCGTCAGGAATATCAACTGAAAACGTGAAATCAACAGATTCACCAGGCGCAACAGAACCTCCAGACCACTGAAGACGGAAAGAACCATCTCGATTGAGTTCCGTAAATTTAGAAGAGGTGGGCTTTTCGTCAGCATCCGAAACGCTAAAATCGAAATTCGGAATTGCTAATCCAGGTTGAACAAGAATTAACTCAGGCGAGCCGAAGTTATTATTGACTCCAAATCCAATTTGAAAGGTAAAACCATCCCAGATAGAGCTTGTATTATTGACAACTTTTTCAGTGAAAAAATACTCTGTTATCCCTCCTGATGGTTGAACGAATACTGGAGTATCAACTGAGTCAGTCGTTTTAAAGCTTATGGGAGTACAAGACAAACCAGGAAAGTTAGCGATCTGATTTGGGCTTGGCGCTATGCTATTGTCATTATTTGGATATGGCGTAACCACAGAAGTTTGAACTTGCGGACACAGAGCATCACCAAGACCGGGTCCGGTTGGCGGGCTGATGTTATTAATGGTACGCGCTTGTGCAACTTCGCTAAAACACAGAAAAATCGCTAAGGTAGTTCCAAGGATTGTGGTGATTCGTATCATTTTTAGTTGGTGGTGACTGGCAAAGATAACGCTTTACGTGTAAGTGCTCCCAAGCATATAAGTATAATTTGGGCTAGAAAATTTATCAGAGCCGCTTGAGGAATTTACGCAAAGTCCAGGCATTAATTTATAAATTAATTGAAAAACGATTACCCCACCTTATCTTCCACCTCATTTTTTTGCCTGTAAGAAGGGATAGTAAGTACGTTAATAGATTAAACTAGTTAATCGTAATGTAGTTTTGTTAAGCTTTTGGACAAGGTAATTATGGCTACCAGACTTTCAATAGCAGCAACAGTACCAACCATAGCTCCTGAACGGTCTAGTCAAGTTACTTACAAGCCATATCCAAATTATAAAGTGATAGTCTTAGATGATGACTTTAATACATTTCAGCACGTTCACGACTGTTTGGTGAAGTATATTCCGGGTATGACTAGCGATCGCGCATGGGAACTGACTAACCAGGTGCATTACGAAGGTCAAGCCATTGTTTGGGTGGGTCCGCAAGAACCAGCTGAACTTTATCACCAACAGCTGCGTCGAGCTGGATTAACAATGGCTCCTCTTGAAGCAGCATAACAATAAAAACAATGACTAAACCCTCTGAGGGCAGACTTGTCTGGAATCACTCAACCCACATCAGCGGTCTCATCCCAATTCTAGAGCGTCTGATCAAACAAAATGGCATTCAAACTGTAACGCCTGGGGAGATTGGGCGAGTGAAAGGTCACTGCCCTCATTTACAGTTACGGGTATCTATACCGATCCGGGGTGGCTTTAAGGTGATAGCACGTCACGGGAAAACCGTACAAGAAGTATTTATTCTAACGAATTTAGATAAAGAGCAACTCGAAGAGGCGATTTCAGTTGCAATGAGAAAATAATTGTGTGTTAGAGGTTAGTTGTTATTTCCACTAACAACTAACCTCTAACCAATAACTACTCCTGAACATGACGCATTGCCAGTTTGTGGAGCGGTAAACTGACAACACAAGAAAATGTTAAGAAATATGATAGCGCTGTTGTGATTCTCAAAGTCATCAATAAAGTTTCCCAATCAGGTAAAACGACTTTCTCAATCGCAAAAGCAACGCAATAAACCAACCAGTACGAAAAGCTCATTCTAAACAGAACTTTCTCTGTTTCTTCTGCTTCATCGTTATTTTGCTTGCGTTCCCACAGTAGTAGCAGACCGACAATACAAGCAACAAAGGAAACGGCAACTACAGAATCGTGACAGATGAAACTTAATGAGTGCATTGGCGTATATCCCGTAAACATTCCATTGGACTTAAGTCTAAAGGAATAGCCTTTTAATATATGCAAATAGTAACAAACTGAAATAGATAACTGGCTGTTTTGTAAATAAATAAAAAGAATTTTAAATTATTAATAATTTTTCAATTTAGGAAAATTAAAGACAACTTCGTAATTTACACCTTAACTCTCAATTTCAGGCAAATCTCGGTGTATGCATTCCCTATCACTACTACCGAGAACAAAAGATGAAACAGCCTTTAGTTTTCCGGTTAGGGGGTTACATAAGTCTTTTGAAAACACTCCCTGTTTCCTCTTTGACACTATACTTGTTTAAATTATTTTATAAAACTACGCAAATACACTTAAAAGCATAAAGTTATGAAAAACCAAACTATCCCTGGCATTCTATAAAATTTTAGGAAATAATTCGGTGGATCTCAAAAGAACTATGTAATATTATTTACGCAGTTGTATTTATAGAATTATCAAAAAATGTCGTTAAGACATTAAGGTTAATTATATGTTTGCTTGGAAACTAAAACTTTTAGCTATCGTTTCTTTATGTTCGCTATTTTTTCCCAATCACCCGCCGATTTTGGCACAAGCAACTGTAGAAAATACCCCAACTCCCACTGCTTCGAGCGTCTATCAACAAGCAAAAGAAAAGCTGCCGTCTGACTTGTATGCTATTTACCGTATTGTCGATCGCATTGCTCGTGCTAATGAAATTGATAGTCGTCCTTGGCAAGTGAAGATTGTAAAAAAATATGATAATTTTAGCTTTGCAAGTGAAGAGAACCTGATAACAGTTCATAGCAGTGTTCTGAACCAATTGGTAGGCGATTCCTCAGCCCTGGCTTGTTTGGTAGGTCACGAAATGGGTCATCATGTAAAGCGCCATATAGCTGTTAGCGAGACTCAAAAGGCTCTATTGCTTGCCAAAATTAAAGAGGAAACCGAACAGGAAGTTTTGGGGACAAAAAAAACTTCATCCACAGAGTCAACAGTGAACTACGTAGGAGGTGCGATCGCCAACCATGTCTTACCTGGATTTCTTGGTAACTTAGTCAACGGTGTTCTCGAAAGAAGAAATACCAATCGAGCACAGCAAGCAGAGAAACGCATACAGGAGATGATTGCTCAAAAGACAGAAGATTTAGAACAACGCCTTGCATTACAGAGCAAAGAGCAAGAATTAGAAGCAGATCAAATGGGCTATTTAACCTCTATCCGTGCGGGTTTTGAGCCAGAAGGATGTTTGCGAGCGTTAGATCTTCTTGCTAAAACGCCGGGATTTGAGACCGTAATTCCACCTACATCTCTAAGAATAGAATCCTTAAAAGATTTCATCACAAAAAACCCTCCTCAAACGTTAGCACAGGAGGGAGAAGCGAGAATTTCTGCAACACAACCTTTAACCTACGACTTGTCTAAAAACGGGGAGTCACTCAAAATTAACTCCCGTCATGGTGCTTCAGTTGCAGACGATATTGATGCAAAGTTTGGGAAATAGCTAATGGCTAATGGCTAATAGCCCTTCGGGTTCGTCAGTCCCCAGGACGTGGGAAACCCGCCTACAGCAATAGTCTCACCGCTTGTAGCACTGGTTTCACCATTAGCTATTAGCTATTAGCTATTAGCAAACCCTTACAAAGAACAACTTAACTCACCAGCTTTTTGGGTAAAGCGGATGTTTTCTCGATAGTCTACACGACAATCTATGACAGCAGGTACGTCTTGGGCGAGGGCGTCTTTGAGCATGGGAACTAAATCTGTGGCGGCTTCAACTCGGTAGCCTTTTAGTCCCATGCTTTCTGCAAATTTGACAAAGTCGGGATTGCCAAAATGAACAAAGGATGAACGCCCTTTACCAAAGTGGTTTTCTTGCTTCCACTCAATCAATCCATAGCCACCATCGTTAAAGATTAGGGTGACAAAAGGTGTCCCAACACGCAAAGCAGTTTCTAGTTCCTGGCAGTTCATCATAAAGCCACCATCTCCAGTTGCTGCAACAACTTTGCGATCGGGATAGACGAGTTTTGCGGCTAAGGCACCGGGAATGGCAATTCCCATTGCAGCGAATCCATTGGAAATAATACAGGTATTGGGGCTGTAGCAGTGGTAATGGCGAGCAATCCACATTTTGTGTGCGCCTACATCGGAAATAACAATGTCTTCTGGTCCCATGACTTGCCGCAAATCGTAAATGAGCTTTTGCGGCTTGATGGGGAATGCATCATCATTGGCATATTGTTCGTAATCAGCACGAATATTTGTTCGCAGGCTGATGGCGTAAGGGTTTGGTTTGCCTTGCCTATCTGCAACTTTTAATATCTCTAAAAGTGAATCTGAAATATCCCCTACAACTTCTACTTTAGGAATATAACTGCTATCAATTTCTGCAGGAGTTGTTGCAATATGAATAATGGGTATTTTGCCTTCGGGGTTCCATTTTTTCGGGGAGAATTCAATTAAATCGTAGCCAATGGCAATGACCAGATCGGTATTAGAGAAGCCACAGGTAATGAAATCTCGCTGTTGCAATCCTACTGCCCACAGTGCGAGAGGATGGGTGTAAGGAATAATACCTTTCCCCATAAATGTATTGGCAACGGGAATATTTAACTGGGTGGCGAACTGGGTGACTGCATCACTGGCTTGAGCGCGGATCGCCCCATTTCCTACTAGAATTATGGGGTTAACTGCTTGAGAAATCACTGCTGCAGCTGCTCTAATACTGGCAAAAGATGCAAAGGTTTTTTCTATTTTGTCTTTTTGCAATGGTTTGCCGTCTGCGGGCATGGCAGCTATATTTTCTGGCAAGTCAATATGGACTGCGCCCGGTTTTTCACTTTGCGATCGCTTAAAGGCTTTTCGCACAAGTTCTGGCGTAATACTTGGTCTGACAATCTGTTTGTTCCATTTTGTTACTGGGGCAAACATTGCTACCAAGTCAAGATATTGATGGGATTCGATATGCATTCTATCTGTTCCCACTTGCCCGGTGATGGCAACCAAGGGTGCTCCATCAAGGTTAGCATCTGCCACTCCTGTCATTAAGTTTGTTGCCCCAGGTCCGAGCGTAGAAAGGCAAACTCCAGCTTTTCCTGTCAAACGTCCGTAAACATCTGCCATGAACGCCGCACCCTGTTCGTGACGAGTGGTGATGAACTTAATTGAAGAGTGTTTTAAGGCTTCTAGAACGTGCAGGTTTTCTTCGCCAGGCAGTCCAAAAACATATTCTACACCTTCATTTTCCAAGCATTGTACTAGTAGTTCAGCCGTATTCATTTAATTTCCTCAGTAGTTAGTGGTTGGTAGTTAGTGGTTAGTGGCTAGGAGTTAACAACTAACCACTGACTTTTCCCAATCCAAAATCTCAAATCCACAATCCACAATTATTTAACCCATACAGTTTTAACATTGACGAACTCATGAATGCCTTGGATACTCAGTTCTCTGCCATATCCGGAACGCTTAATGCCTCCAAAGGGTAAGCGGGGGTCAGATTTTACCATTCCGTTGATAAATACCGAACCTGCTTCGATTTCTTCAGTCAGACGATCGCGTTCTTCAGCGTTAGTTGTCCATGCACTGGCTCCCAAGCCAAAGGGTGTGGAATTTGCTAGTTTGATTGCGGCATCAAGATCCGCAACACGAAATAGCATTGCTACAGGACCGAAAAACTCTTCCTTTGCCATTGGATTTTCTGGAGAAATCTCCGTGAGAATCGTTGGAGGATAGTAATTACCAGGTCTATCTGATACAGGATGCCCTCCTATGAGAAGTTTTGCACCATTCTTAACACAAGCATGCACTTGTTGGTCTAACTCCTTAAGCAGATCGGGGGTGGCTAGGGGTCCCAAATCAGTTTCAGGGTCCATAGGGTCGCCCACTTTCAAGGCTTGGAATTTTTCTAGCAACAACTTTTCAAACTTATCTGCGACAGATTCAGCAACTATAAAGCGTTTGGCTGCGATACAAGATTGACCGTTATTCAACATTCGTGCGGAAGTTGCTGTGCTTGCTGCTGCTTCTAGATCTGCACTTTCTAAAACAATAAAGGGGTCGCTACCTCCCAATTCCAAAACTGTTTTTTTAATTTGCGTTCCCGATGCGGCGGCTAAACTTGCTCCGGCTGGCTCACTTCCTGTCAGTGTGGCGGCTTTGATGCGATCGTCTGCCATTAAGGAAGCTACCTTGCTAGCCCCTATCAATAAGGTTTGGAAAACTCCTTCGGGAAAACCTGCTCGTCGTATAATTTCTTCGATCGCTAAAGCACATTGGGGAACATTAGAAGCGTGTTTGAGCAATCCTACATTTCCCGCCATCAAAGCAGGTGCGGCAAATCGGAAGACCTGCCAGAAAGGAAAATTCCAAGGCATAACGGCAAGAATAATGCCTAGTGGTTGGTAGCGGACAAAACTATGACTTGCATCAGTTTTGACAGTTACATCACTGAGGAATTGAGGAGCGTGGTCGGCATAGTAGCGACAGACAAGAGCGCATTTTTCTACTTCTGCGATCGCTGCTTTAAAAGGCTTGCCCATCTCCAGAGTCATCAGCTTGGCATATTCTGCTTTTTCTTGCTCTAGAACCTCAGCCGCTTTCTGCATCCACAATGCTCGTTCTGGAAAACCAGTTTTTCGATACTGCTCAAAAGCCTGTTGTGCAAAATCGACTTTTGTCGCGATTTCGGTAGCATTTAACGGCTCAAAAGTTTTGAGCAATTCCCCTGTTGCGGGATTAATGGTGGCGATAGCCATGACCTGACCTCCCGTTAAAAAGTTACTTGAGGTAGCACCGCGTTGTCGCATAATCTTAATTGCGGTCTTACTACATAATTTTAGTCTTTTAATAAATGCTCATTTTACTTATATTAAGATTTTTCAATTAAAATTGAAATAAATTATACATACATAATATGTATTTTTGCTTATCGCGTCTGAAAATGAAAGTGTAGTTGAGCAAACACTGCTTGATTTTAACAGGATAAAGTATATTTTTTATCCTTTATCCTTCATCCCCGATCCTTACTTAATGCCTTTCATGCATCTTTGTCTGATAAACCTTAACCAATCGATCGATGCCTTTAAAGCGATACTCTCCCATCTCATAAAAATCCGAGGGATTTGAAAGCAAACTATAAGTAACTTCACTGAGAACACATTCTCCAGGAGGGCAAACTCCTTCCATTCGGGCTGCTAAATTAATAGTTGCTCCTAATGCGGTATACTCAACTCTCTGAGAACTACCAACATCTCCCACCACTGCTCTGCCACTATTAATTGCTATCCGTAATTGAAGCGGTTCTTCCCAAAAATTCCGAGTATTAAGCGTTTCCAGACGAGTTAGCATTCCCATGGCAGCGGCTACAGCGCGATTGGCATGATCTGGCTGTGGTTCGGGCGCACCAAAAAACGCCATAATACAATCACCAATATACTTATCCAAAGTGCCGCCGAAGGCAAACACTTCCTTTAGCATTTCTTCAAATAAATAGTTCAGTAGTTCCGCAATCTTAGTTGGCGATAACCGTTCTGAAAGGGCAGTAAATCCAACTAAATCCGCAAATAAAATACTAATTTCACTGTCTTGTGGTGGTAAACGACCATCAGGTAGAACTCCTACAGAGATCAGCTGCTGCACCACCGCCGGGGAATGATACCGTTCCAATCTTTGGCGAAGTGACTCCTCACTTTTAAGTTTCTCTGCTAACAACCAACGCTGTACGCTAGAAGCGACAATATTTGCCAAAGCTGAAAAAAACCTAAGTTCTTCCTCACCTTCTTGTGTCCAATGGTGTGATGAAAGGTGGGCATCAGCGTAGAGAACTCCAACGACTTTATTTTCATCCCATAAAGGGACCGCCATAGCGCTACGAATACCTTTCACTAAAATACTGTTTTCGCCAGCAAACCGTTCATCATTTTGAGCATCAGCAGTTTGAATGGCAACTTTTTCCTCAAAAACCTTTTGGCAGATACTGCGACTAATCCAATCACCATCAACTAATAAATATTCGTGTTGGGAAAAATCTCTTGTAGCCGCATTCATTAATTCCAGCTTGCCGCACCCACCGACATCAATTAGAAGCGCCAAACGGTCTATACTGTCAAGGTAACGAAAAACAACTTCCTGAACTTGGGAGAAAATCTCTTGTATGGAAGCTGCTGCAGAAAGATTCTTTGCTATGTCTACTAGGTCTTTTAAACGGGCAATGGTTTTGTCTTTGTTGGCAATATCGCTGTCATCAATATCAGTCAGCAGCCATTGCTCTTGCAATTGTTTAACATTACGTAGAATTGTTCTTCCTTGAGCGGTTGCTCCTGCTTCTGGCTTGTACGTTGTCTGTTCTATAGGAGTCAGTAGAACAACTAGACTCACATCTCCCAACCAAATAATGTCGCCACTACGTACCTGGTGGGGCGATGTCACAAGGTGTTCGTTTAATTGGGTTCCATTTTTACTTCCTAAATCCTCAACAGTCCATGTACCGGAAGGAGTTTTTGTCAATCGGGCATGGAAACGGGAAACGCCTCCAGATGCTATACAAAGGTCACATTGAGGCAAGCGACCTATTGTAAATGTATCTTGATGCACCGTTATCATTTTTTCGGAAGTTCCCTCTTGCAGACGCAGTTTCAGTTCTGTCATGACTCTATAAATCCATCCGGGATGTGGAGATTAAGATATTATGTAGTAGTTAGTCAGCTACCAGTTATCAGATGTCACTGTTTCACGGCTAGCTGAGCGAGGGCTTAACCCCCCACCCTTATCTTTATGGCACTGTCTGTAGCAATCCGACAAGTGTATCTGGCGTCCCCCAACCTAAAGGTACGAGTTATTTATAACTCATAAGCTTATCTAAAATTAAAGTATAAAAATATACACTTAATTAGCTAAACTTGAAAATAATATTTGGTTAACCACAGTTGATTTGCAAGAACCTCATCAACTATTTACATTTTTTTTATCTTTACTGTATCTTCAATGAATAACATAAGAAATAGTGTTTTTGTTAAGCTGTCGTGTATATAATTTGCACCCTTCTGACTTGGGAGAAATGAGTCAAAGCCTCCCCCACTATCCGGTTCCCCCCTCTTTCTCTCAGTCAACATGAGAAAATTAAAGGCAGCACAGCTTATGGTGCTTCATGACCCGACTCTTTTATGTATTAACCGCAGCATCTCTTGAGACAAATACTCCATTTTTGGTATTGACATGACTGGAAATTCTCAAATCTCAGTAAAAATACGTCAGTTAATTTCCGTAATGAGAGGTCAGACAAGTGAATAAGTAGTAAAGATTTGATTTTAGTTTTCCATCGCTCTCCATTCAATTAAGATAGCTTATGAAACAAGGTAAAAACTTTTTTCCAAAAAATACTCTTTTGAATAGAGGCATTTTTGCGAAAGATATTTGGATGGTTTTAGGTAGCATATTAGTCGTGCTAGTAGCTACACTTTATCCCTTCAATTTTTCTTCACCCGAGAATTTTTCAATACGAAAGATACCCAGCCAATTTGAAAGTACAAGCGATTTTATAGACCAAGTCAATAACATTCTCTTATTTATTCCTTTTGGATTCAGTCTTGGTAATGCTTTACAAAAAATCAGAAGAATACCATTGTTAGGAAAAATTGTACTGGTTTTCCTGGGGAGCGCAGGGTTATCTCTGACAGTTGAACTTTTACAGATATTTTTACCATCTAGAGAACCCACCCCTGCCGATTTGATTAATAATAGTATTAGTGGATTGGTAGGTCTACTATGTTTTTATTTGTGTGCTTCTCAACATCTGAATAGTCTTTTTAGCAGCATAGAAAATAGCAAATTAGCAAGGTCTACCCAAAAGATATCATTGTTTTTTTGCGGATATATATTGTTAGCATTTACTATCTCCATTGTTTGGTTAGGAACAACAAATTTAAGTGGTTGGAATCCGAACTATCCATTAATACTTGGAAACGAGACAACAGGAAATAGACCATGGCAAGGATATATCTCTAAAATTTATATTGCCGATAGAGCTATTTCAAAAAGCGAAGTAGAAAAAGTATTTGTTGATGAAAATTATTTGAAGACACTGGGAGACTCTCTAGTCACTTCTTACCAATTTCCCGAACAATGTTGTCAGCCAGAAGAAACTGTAAAAAGTCCGAAGTTACGAGAGAAAAAACTTTGGTGGGATCGTTTGTCAGAAAACCAGCAAGGTCAAGGAGTGTTTTTAAGCCCAGGTAATTGGTTAGAAACGGCGAATCCTGTCACTTCTTTAAACAAAAGAATTCGTGAAACTTCTGAGTTAACTATAAGTACCACTGTCGCTAGTTCTGATATAAGTCAAACTGGACCCGCTCGTATTATATCTGTTTCCAACGGACCGCTTCGTCGCAATTTTACCTTGGGACAGGAGAGAACTGCTTTGGATTTGCGAATTAGAACTTCTATTACGGGAGAAAATGGTTCGGAATTAAAGATGAGAGTTCCCAATGTTTTTACAGACAACAATCCCCATCATATAGTACTCACGTACTCTAAAGGCACGCTCCAAGTTTATATTGACACATTAAGTCATTTTAGTACATTCAATTTACTGGACTTAATACCCAAACAACAGCAAATTTTTTACTACGCTATCACCTTTATTCCTTTGGGAATTTGTTTGACGATTATTACAGTTCTAGCCAGAAGAAAAATCTTCCTTTATAGGTTTTTGCTTTTCAGTGGAATCTTATTACCTTCTTTGATACTAGAAAGTATTTTGGTAAGTGAAAACGGTAAGAGTATCAGCCTCAGAAATTTTTTACTGGGTATATTCTTTACAACAGGTACTGTGCTAGTGTTAAGGTTGCGTGCTTTGATGGTAATGAAAAAAACAACCGTATAGACTCCAGGAAGGTTTTAGATGATTGGCAGATTACTAGACCAGCGTTACCTGGTGGTTGATCTATTGGGTATGGGTGGATTTGGTCACACGTACACAGCACAAGATACTCGCCGTCCTGGAAATCCTGTATGTGTTGTTAAACATCTCAAACCTGCCACTGATGACCTTAAGTTTTTACAACTAGCAAGACGCTTGTTTCGTAGAGAAGCTGAAACTTTGGAAAAATTGGGAAACCATGACCAAATTCCACGACTCTTAGCTTACTTTGAAGAACAGCAAGAATTTTTTCTCGTACAGGAGTATATTGAGGGACATCAACTGTCAATGGAATTGTCATTGGGACAGCGTTGGGATGAGAGTCAAACCATTCATTTGCTGCAAGAAGTTTTGCCAATTCTAGAATTTCTTCACGATAACGAAGTTATCCATCGCGACATTAAACCTCAGAATATTATTCGTCGCCATTCAGACAATAAACTGGTGCTAGTTGATTTTGGTGCTGTCAAGCAAATCCAGATGTATTCCTTAATGAATCCAAATCAACTCAACAATGAGACAATTCCTATCGGAACTCCTGGTTATATGCCAAGCGAACAGGCGCAGGGAAGACCTCGACCTAACAGTGATATCTATGCGCTTGGTACGATCGCTATTCAAGCTTTAACAGGCTTAAACCCCAAACAGTTTGTAGCAGATCCTAAAACCGGAGAGATTGTTTGGCGACAATATGCGGAAGTCAGCGATCCCTTAGCAGAGATATTAACTAAAATGGTGCGCCAGTACTATAAGTATCGTTATGAATCTGCTAGTGATGTTTTGCAAGCAGTCACCTCTATCACCGATCCCAGCACCCGATCTGCTGTTGCTGTTGCTGTTAAATACGTGTTGCGGAACTATCTGCGAGAAGGTTATGCGTCTGCTACTAAGATGGTGCGATCGCTGCAAGAATTAGCAAAATCTTGTTATGCTCCAACAGAGAATACAAAAACTCCCAATGTTACGCAGCTACCAACCACTCCTAGTTCTCAAGTTCCGGGTACACACAGCACATTGCTAATTCCTAATGCCAATCTACCTACCGCACCCAATACGTCTCCCTCTCCCAAAGGTTTTCCGATTAAATCCCCTCGTCAAATCCAACTACTTGCAGGTGGAAGTAGTGTTCTTGCTTTAGTTGCGTTGAGTGTAATTTCTGCGAATCCTCCTCAACAGACATCTTCTTCAACTACACAAGAAAACACAATTCAGGAAACACAAAGCGCTGGTGGTACAAATACACAAAGAAGTACAATTCCAAACAACATTTCCCAACAGAATCAACTCAATAACTGTTTTATTGTGACTCGTGCATCAAATGTACGCTCTGTTTCCGGGCGTAGAAGAACAGGAAAGGTCATTAAAGCGGGTACTAGAGTGATTGTTACTGGAAAAGAAGAAGGTGGTTGGATCGAACTTAGCGCCCCGGAATCAGGTTGGATTTGGAAGAGCCGGACAAAAAATACTTGTCAGTAGTACTTAGTTAGATCGATTGTAAACACTACTCACACTGACCTTGCTCTAGTTACACGGTTTACTTTGTTTTGTGTCAATTATATGACTCATTACATTTAACCATACTTAAAAAAAGCTTTCTTATGGCAGAGGTCAATAAGTCAAAAAAATATAATAATTTTTATAAGAATTGTTTGATTATTTTGCATTTATCTAAATAGATAAGTCATATGGAAAGAAGAAATCTAAATAAGGCTCGGTTTTTTAATAAAAAAATTGCTAACTCCTTATTATTGCCGTTTGTAGGAGTAGGAATAGCATTTTTGAGTGGATGCTCAACAGTTACTTCTCCTAAAAATCAAAATTTGCAAGAGTCCGCTCAAGCCGTTCAAGAAACGGGAAATTCTAATAATCGCTCCCTCGTACCAACACCTGAAGATACTAATTTTGTCGTTGCAGTTGTTAATAAAGTCGAACCTGGAGTCGTGCAAATAAACACTGAGAGAACTGTCAGAAGCCAAGTTCCAGAAGCATTAAACGATCCTTTTTTTCAAAGATTTTTTGGCGATCGAATACCAACACAGCCACAAGGGAGAGTTGTTCGTGGTGTTGGCTCTGGCTTTGTCATTAATTCTAACGGTCAAATTCTTACCAATGCTCACGTTGTTGATAACGCGGATACAGTGACAGTATCGTTTTCCGACGGTCGCACCGTACAAGGTAAAGTCCTAGGACAAGACAACCTAACGGATATTGCAGTCGTTCAAGTTCCCAACAGTAATTTACCTATTGTGGAATTGGGCAACTCTCAACAAGTGCAACCGGGACAGTGGGCGATCGCAATTGGCAATCCCTTAGGTTTGCAGGAAACCGTTACAGTGGGTGTGGTAAGCGCAACCGATCGTTCTGCAAGCGATATCGGTGCTTCTGACAGACGCATTGGATATATTCAAACTGATGCAGCAATTAATCCTGGAAACTCAGGTGGACCCTTACTCAATGCTCGCGGTCAGGTCATTGGTGTAAACACAGCTATTATTAGCGGTGCTCAAGGAATAGGCTTTGCTATTCCCATTGATACAGCTCGACGCATAGCTCAGGAATTAATTACTAAAGGCAGAGTTGAACACCCTTATGTGGGTATTCAGATGGCAGAGATTACACCCGAACTCAAACAACGCATTAACGATAGCCAGAGTGGGAATATTCAAGTGCAAGCAGACCGAGGTATTCTCATTGTTCGTGTTGTTCCTGGTTCTCCTGCCGATCGAGCGGGGTTGCGTGCGGGGGATGTGATACAAGAAATTAACAATCAACCTGTGACTACAACTGACGCATTACAGCAGATAGTAGAGAAAACAGGCGTTGGTAATACCATGCAAATAGAACTGCAACGCAATGGTAGAAGTTTGCAAGTCTCAGTGCAACCGGGACCGCTTCCCACATCTCAAGGCGGTTAGACTTTACAAACATCCTCATTCTTTAGTATCCGATCTTGCGCCAACAGCACTACCTTCGAGAGTTCTGTTGGCGCTATCATTGTCTTCGTTTTTTAACGGGCGTTGGCTTTTCATCTCCCCCTGCCAATTGTTAAGTATATCCTTTACCAAAATCTCTTTTATACAAATTTGGATGACAATGACTAGAGGTATGGCAAGGAATAGCCCTAAAAATCCAAAAAACTGGGCGAAAATCACTACAGATAGTATGGTGACAGCAGGTAGTAAAGAGACCTGAGACTTCATAACTAAAGGTACAATAACCAAGCTTTCAACTTGCTGAATTCCAAAGTAGAGCGCTACCACTGCAGCTGCTTTCCAAGGTGCATCAAGCAGCGCTAACAGTAAAGGTGGAATCAAGCTCAAAGTTGGTCCAACATTTGGAATAAACTCTAGTAATCCTGCTAAAAGTGCATTGACTAAGGGGAGGCGCACTCCTAATACGAGCAAACCAACATAGCTCAAGCAAGCAATCAGGCACATCGTTAGAAGCGTACCTTTTATCCAACCGACCAAAGATGTTTCACACTCAGAAAGAATTTCGCCCACCCGACGCCGATAAAATGCAGGAAACAGTAGGATAAAACCCTTTCGGTAGGGCGTGGGGTCTGTCAGTAGCATAACGGTCAATACTAAGAACAGCAGTAAAGTTAAAACGATGTTAAGCGACCTACTTAATAGGGTAAAAAAATTGTTAACTAGCTGATTTAACCAAGCTTGTAACCCTTGAGTCAGAGTTCTAAGACCGCGAATATTTTCTAATAATTGGTCTGGAATAGCGTTCTGCAACCAGTTATTCCAAGTCCGCATTCTTTCTAGGGCATTAGGGGCAAAGTCAGTAAATTGTTGCAACTGGTCAACAATTTGTGGCGCAATTAATGCTAAAAAACTTGCTATAATTATCAGTACAAGAATAAATGTTATTGCGATCGCAATACCTCTTTTAATTCGGAATCTTTGTAAAAAGAGTACAAGTTGATTTAAAACTGTTGCTAAAACAACAGATGCAAAGACAACTAATACAACTTGCCGGATTTGCCACAAAACACAAAGAGATACGACAAGGACAAATAACCCCATCCATTGCCCGAAACGCACAATTCTACCTCCAGATTTTGCTATTCCAGCAATTTTGCTGAATTCTATGCTTTTAAACTTAAGCTATATCTTTGATTTAAAAAAAGCCTCTCAAGTGGTATTTTAATTATGCTGACTGACTCATAAAGGTAAATAAATATTAAAGCTTGCTCCCTCACCAAATTGACTGCTTGCTGTAATGCTACCGCCGTGGGCTTCGATAATACGCTTAGCGATCGCTAAGCCCAATCCTACTCCCTTACCTTGACGGGAGCGATCGGCAGTGTAAAATTGCTCAAAAATATGTGGGAGGTCCGTTTCTTTAATCCCCTGTCCGCGATCGCGAATTGTCACAACTGCTTGTTTGCCTTCTTTGTAACCAGCGATAGAAATTTGGGAATTTGGGGATGAGTGCTTGATAGCATTATCCAAAATATTTAGAAAAGCTTGCAACAGACGCTCCGAATCACCCTGTATTTGCATATCCGTAACATTGACCTGTGCTGAGATTTGCGAATTTTTCATTCGGGTTTCCATTGCTCTTATAGCACGGTCAATTAAGTGATGCACGTGTACTGTTTGCTGTTCTAAGACTGTAACCCCTGCTTCAAGCCGTCCCAAATTCATTAAATCATCTATTAACCTTGATAACCGTTTGATTTCGTCTTCTACATTTTGAAAGAATCGATCCCGGACTCCTGGATCTGAAGCAGCACCACTGCGAAGGGCTTCAACAGTGACCAAGACATTGCTAATTGGAGTACGGAGTTCATGAGATACGTTTGCTAAAAACACTCTCCGTTCGCGATCGAGAGAAGCTAAACGTTCGCTCATGCGGTTAAGTTCTAGTGCGAGTCGATCTAATTCGTTACTCTGACGGATTTGGAGTTTCCCACCAAAATGACCGCTACCCAATTGAATTGCAAAATTTCTCATTGTTTCAATAGGACGGGACAAGCTACGTGCTAACGCTTCACTGATTAAAGTACAGAGGATAAGTGTAAAAATGAGAGTTCCCATGGTTGTGCCAACAATTGTGGCAAATTGCCTTTGAAACTGTTGTAACGTGACCGACATCCTCAATGCGCCTAAAATTTGACCGCCACCCCTAATTGGTCGGGCAATGAACAATCTATCATCGTTGGTTAAAAGCCCTTTTGCAAAACCTTGCTGTGCTTTACCTTGTAAGGCTTCTTGCATCCCAGGGATTTTCAACCAATTTCGTATTTGTCGATCTTGTTTCAGGCTAGATGAAGCGAGAAGTTTTCCTTTACTATCTATAACTCGTATAGTTATATTTTCAGCGGCACCATAACGTTGAACAATAACTGCAACTCGCTGAAAATCATTTACTTCTAATGCATCAGCAATACTTTCACCAATAGCAGTACTCCAAGTCTCTAAATCCGCCTGTCTTGCTTTATTAAAGTAAGCATGGAAAGACCAGAGAATATACCCTCCCATTAAGGAGGTTGCTAAAGTAGTTAGCAACAGGTATGTTGCCAGTAGTTTAGTGTGAATGGAATTTCCTTTAATTTGAGATATCCAGCCCATTCAAAATATTTCCAATTCAAGAAGAACCTACTGGGTAGACTCGGAGTGTTTTTCAGAACGACGACGTAGCACAGCTTTAATACGCGCAAGCAACTCGCGAGTGTTAAAGGGTTTTGTGACGTAATCATCTGCACCTGCCTCGAAACCCCAAATTTTATCAATATCTTGGTCTTTAGCAGTCAGCATAACAATTGGTACATCAGAAAATGCTCGAATTCGCCAGCAAACTTCCATGCCATTAACTTCTGGCAGCATTATATCTAAAAGGATTACATCTGGCACTTGTTTGTGAAACTGTTTGATAGCATTGTGACCATCTGCTGCCGTTGATACAGTATACCCTTCTTTACGCAAGCTGTAGGAAAGGCTTTCCCGTAAAGGTTCTTCATCATCAACTAATAAGACGTGCGGCATAGTGCTTTTATCTATCAATTTATCAGCTAATATTAAGTATATTAAAGTATATTTTATTACTCATCCTTCTAAAGGTACAAATTTGTTTCAACTTTAGACGGGACTTGGAACTGGGGATTGGGGGACTGGGGGAAGAGGGGGACAAGGAGGACAAGAAGAAAGGATTAATCACTTATCCGCAAGACTCATGCCCCTAATCCCCTCTTTATGGGGTACCGCGTTTTCTAATCCCGAGATGCTTACCTAATCTTGTTTAAATCCCAAGTGTAATAACCAAGCTTGTCAGGAACTCTGGAAAATCTGCCAATTCGGTGACCTCTAGAAAGTTCATTATGGACAGCAGTTTTTATCTCCCTTAATTGTTCGGCGTTTAACTCTCCATACAAGCCTGTAATGACATCACCTACACTGAAAATTCTCCCTGAATTTCTTTGCAGCAGTATGCAGATGGCATCAATGAGAAACTTTCCTTCAAATTCCGCCAACATTGGCACTCGTCTTGCCTTAGGGAGTAAAAAGGGTTTCTTCTTTTTAGGTTTAACAGCTTTGGATTTGGATTTTCCGTTCTGCGGGGTTACCAAACTTATATCGAGAGTGTAACAACCGGGTTCCTCTGGAACAGCTGACCAGTAACCCTTTTCTTTACCATGTGTTAGTGAGGATTGCACCCTACTCTTAACTACTTTGAATACACTTGACTCTAAATCCCCATACAGTGTCCGCACAATGAAATCTATGTGACAAACAGTCCCCATATTTTCTCGCAGAATGCTTTCAATTGCTTCCAATCGAGGCAACCCGTGAAACTGAGGTTGCATTGGAACATCTGAGCCTGGAAGTGTGCGATCGTCATTCTCGAACGGTATGCGTTGCGGTGAGAATATAACTGTGGGTACTGCTGCAATTGCACCGTTTGCACCATTGGCATTTTGTAGTGCCAATTCGTTCACACTACTCTCTTGCTTGCCATTGTCTTTTAATTCAAGCTGGATAAATTCTTCTTGTTTAAAGTTAGAGATTTTATCCGGTACTTGTTGTAAATGAGAGGCTTCTTGGGAAGGTGTGGGAGGAAACGAAAGTGTTTCAACTATCGCTGTTTGGTTATCCAGTAAACCTGGTAGTGAGTAATTCGACAAGATAGCTTCTACGTGAGTCAGCTGACTTCGCGCCTGCGTACTCAAACGTTCGTATTCTTCCACAAGAGCTGCATAGTAGTCTCTTAATTCAAGCAGTGGTTCAATCAAGGCTTGTGGAGGTGGTTCTAAGTGTGGTTTTGCCATCATATGGTTTCATCTCAACCTAATTCAGTATCGGATTTGTAAGTCATTGGTCTGGGTTTAGCTTTGTTAGAGGGCTTCATTAGAGATTTTTTGGGTGCTTGAGGAGGGCGGCATTGTTCGCAGTACAAAGGACGAGGTCCAAAAGTCTCGCGCTTGGTTGATGTACCGCACTCTTTGCAAACGAAGTTGAAAACTCGTGTATGAATCAAGCGTTTGTGTGCTCTAACGGTGTATTCTCTAACGTTGATTACTTTGCTGGTCATAGTTGTAAGTTGTGAGTTTTGTCCTATCAATATAGTTCTTCAGGCACGGTAAATTGCTTTCTTGACATTTTTACTGGCAAGTTGTTGCAATTGAAGCAACAGACCAGTCACTGCACAAAGCAGACCGGTTACTGCTACTGTTTGTTAGGGCGGGGTCTGAATCAAACCCATGCGGGAAAGCGCACCCAGTAGAAAGCTTGTCTAAACTTGGAAGAAGGCTTTCTTCCTTCTTCCCACTGTCTTGGATGAGGTTAGTACTTTTTATAAGTACCTGCAACCGATCTACAACAACGCCTACTAGATACTTGACAGTACGTTTGGTTAAAGCCCAAAACACTCTAAGGTGTTTTGTATAGAGGGTGTGTGAACCACTTCCTCGAAGCCTAACATTCCATCCAGCATCGTGTATGACGCCAAATACACCTCTCCAAAATTGGTAGAATCGATTCCTGTCACGCTTTCTCAGATGCAGATCCAGGTCTGAGTCAGTTTGCGAGGTGTGAGCCACGTTAAAAGCAACGGACACTTGGTCAAAGCGCTTGAGTACAGTTTTCAGAGCTTTGACTACCACGCTCTTGTAAAACTGGTTTAACTCACTGCGAGTGCGCTTGAAATGCTTTTTGTCACCAATTTCGATGGGGATAGACAAGTCTTTATAAACAACCTTATCAATATTTATCAGTAACTGCAAGGTCATGATGTCAACTAAGGTTTTAATGCAACCTTTAATCCCAATTACAAAAGGGAGACAACTAAGACATGCAGCTACTTCAAACATAACACCTCGCACTGATTCCGTAACGTCTTTAACAAGATACCAACCTCCTGCTTTGTTTTCAGTTTTCTCTGCCATCTTGGTCTCACCTCCTTAATGCGTGTATTAAATCTATTCTGCAATAATAAAAGACTCAGACAAATTTACTATAGCTAGCTATACTTAAAACTTTTTCTTTCCTTCTACCCTCTGCCTTTTTCAAGTCAGAGGGTAGATGGCAAAGACGCCTTTTTCTTGCTTGGCAGTGAAATTTTTTTATCCCGACTGCCTGAATGCGGGGTCTGCTAAAACAACAGAGGCGTTATCAGCGATCGACTCATAAGTTGTCTGTGAACGAGAAACAACTTCAGTTATGGAACCACTAGAGCATGAGCCTACTGGTGAAAATAAAACCCTTGTACAACATTGCTGTCTGTGAGTTTTCAAGAGGCTTGAATAGAGCGTAGGTATGAATACTATGCGATAACACGGGCGTTAATAACTCAAGAAGGTATGTTTGTATATTATTTCAATTAAAGCATCACAAATTCACAGTTTGCTCATTCAAAGTTCAGCCTCTGTAAAAACGACAAATTTTACTGTTACTTTACTAGCTTCTGGTGTTAAACAGCACCCTCTGTTAACTGTGCTCCTGCACCCTAAGCCGATACTTACAGACAAAAAGATTTTATCCTGTTAATCCTTTTTAACAAGTTTGGACTCTGGGTTCCGGAACTTTACTTGCCCTATTGGTACGAGATATGTTGATTCAATAAAAAAACAGACCCTAGATAGGTGTGGCTAATGCTCGTAAGATTTAGACTACAGGTCAGAACCAAATACCGAAAAGGGTAAGAGATGCTTTTTCTTGCCATAACACTGAAGAAGTCACAAGTCAGCATGAATTAACAAGGAGATACTTTAACATATAAGGTCACTGGTTCTCAGATTTTGTCTAACTCTCGTAATTTGTACATTTTGCATTTTTCTCAATGATTTAACATTTTTTCAAAATTTTATGACTGAAACAGTAATTATTACAGGGGCAACTCAAGGGATTGGTAAATCAACAGCAATTTTATTTGCTCGTCATGGGTATAATATTGTGCTAGCGGCACGTCAACAAGAACGTTTAGAAGCTACAGCAAGTGAGATACGTGCCCTGGGTCGAGAAGTGCTTGCAATCTCCACTGATGTTAGAGATTCAGGGCAAGTCAAAAATTTAATTGAAAAGTCTCTGGCGCATTTTGGTCACATAGATGTACTGATTAATAATGCTTCAATTTTTTTTATGGGACCTGTGGAAGAAAGTTCCCTGAGTGATTGGCACCAAGTTATAGATACAAATCTTATGGGGTACATTTATACTATTCAGGCACTCTTACCCTATTTTTTAGAACGACGGAAAGGAACAATTGTTAATGTCAGTTCCATTGGCGGTCTAGATCCAATTCCTTTTCAAATACCCTATACCACAAGTAAATATGCTGTTACGGGACTAACTAAAGCGTTGCAAGCAGAATTATCGTCCAAAGGTATCCATGTTTGTGGAATTTATCCGAGCTTTATTCGCACCCGTTTAATGGAACGAGCGCTTTTTCGCGGAAAGGACGAGGAAACGGCTCGCAAACGCTATCAATTGGTGGACAAAGCATTCCAAAGCCCCCTCCTAGAGAAGCCTGAAGATGTAGCCAAGGCAATTTGGCATGCTGTTAAGTATCAGCAGTCTGATGTAGTAGTTGGTACAGCAAAATTATGGACAACGGCTTTTCAAGTATTTCCTGGCTTGATGAAGTCAGTTGTACGGAGAGTTTTTGGTATGGGAGAGCTATACAGCGATCGCTAAGCAGTGTCACTATGTGCGGTTCCTGAAATTGCAAACAGATGATACAAATGGCGCGATCCATTAATTGTCAAATACAGGTAAAGATCGTGAGTATAGGTATGCGACTTCCTTTAAGACATTGGGGAGCTAAAAGGATCTAATACAACAAATTACTCCCTTTAGGTTAGGAAAATTATCACTGTGTATAGGGTACGTTAGCACTATGCATAACGCACTATATATCTTATTAGGCAATATTGATACTGGGTGCGTTGTGTTTTTTTGCATTAACACATCCTACTAGCGCGTCTATTTAAAATGATACTTAAATTGTTGCTCTTAATTTTTGATGGGTAATTCCTATGCAAAAGAGTTTTTATGCAACAAACTTAGGTAGACGTACTATCACAGAACTATGTTGGGGGCGCGTAATTCATGATAGCAAAACACGGTATAGAAGAAGAAGCATGGCAATTGCTTGAACAATCTATTATTTATTATCAAGGTCGTCCGATTGGAACAGTAGCTGCTCTCGAGCCAGGATCGAATGCACTGAATTACGACCAATGCTTTATTCGGGATTTTGTCTTATCAGCACTTGCTTTTTTAATTAAAGGTAAGCCCGAAATTGTACGTAACTTTTTGACAGAAACTCTTAGTTTGCAGAGTCAGGAGCCACAGATAGACTCCTTTAAACCGGGGCCGGGACTTATGCCAGCTAGTTTTAAGGTAGAATCGGAGGATGGTCGCGAGTCTTTGACGGCTGATTTTGGAGAACACGCGATCGCAAAAGTACCTCCCGTTGATTCTTGCTTGTGGTGGCTTATTTTACTTCGGGCATATGTCAAAGCAACAGGTGATATTTCACTTTTTCACCAAAAACACTTTCAAAAAGGAATCAAATTAATTCTACAAATGTGCCTTGTCCATCGGTTTGCCATGTATCCAACGATGTTGGTTCCTGATGGCTCTTTTATGATCGATCGTCGTATGGGCGTTTACGAACATCCACTAGAGATTCAGGTTTTATTTTATGCAGCTTTGCGTGCGGCTGGCGATTTGTTGTTAAGAAATGATGACGCTGCTTGCAACCTTTATAACAGCGTTCACAAACGTCTAGCAAGTTTGACTTATCATCTTCGGGAATATTATTGGATCGATCTCAAGCGCTTAAATGAAATTTATCGGTACAAAGGCGATGAGTTTGGCAAAGAAGTGGCCAATAAATTCAATATATACGCTGATTCAATTCCTCATTGGTTGACGGAATGGTTACCCGATAGCGGCGGTTATCTTGCAGGTAATCTCGGTCCCGGACGTATGGATTTCCGTTTTTTTACTGTGGGTAATTTAATGGCGGTGATCGTCTCTCTTGCTAGCGTTCGAGAATCTCAAAGCATTATGAATTTAATTGAAAAACGCTGGAACGATCTCATAGGGAATATGCCAGTAAAGATTTGCTTCCCTGCACTTGAGGGTATGGAGTGGCGAATTATAACGGGATGCGATCCAAAAAATTCCCCTTGGTCTTATCATAATGGTGGGAATTGGCCCGTTTTGCTCTGGTTACTAGCAGCAGCATGTCAAAAAACAAATCGCTTGGATTTAGCAAGTCAAGCGATCGAACTGGCTGAGAAACGTTTAAGTGAAGATTCCTGGCCCGAGTATTACGATGGTAAAAATGGTCGATTAATTGGTAAAGATGCCAGGAAATACCAAACTTGGACTGTTGCAGGTTTTTTAGTTGCGAAAGCGCTAATGGTCAATCCAAAGCATTTAGATTTGCTGAGCTTTGAGAGCCAACCATAGCAGCAACGTCCTATAGATACAATCGTAGTAGAAATCCCGCGCCTAAAACAAATTAGGGCGGGGCGCACCCAAAAGATTTTATTGTATCAGCTCTTGCTTAAGGCTTTGTGAGGTATATATCCCAGATATGCCTGAATCAGGCATATTAACATATGGGCTGAGATGCATTTAATTTTGCCATTTGAAAACCTTACAGCAAGGCTTTCAGACTTCCAAAAGTACAATTTAAATGCACGATAACTTGGAAAAACTTAGCTACAACTTTTGGTTATAACAGCTAATTAGACTTGCGACGGCGAACAACCATTCCAGCTGCTGTCAAGCCAAGACCGAGTATAGTGCCGGGTTCTGGAACTTTCTTAACAGGTGGTTTTTCATTATTTTTCTTAGTCGCTACAAACAGCGATGCGTGAGACAAATCCTTACCATTCTTGTCATTACCGTCTAAAGCAACCCCAATAGTATTGAACAATCCTTGTAAACCTGTTTTAGAGAAATCAACGCCTGTGAACAGATAGGCGCTATACGCTGTACTAGTTTTAAGGCTCAGAACAAATGTATCACTGGGAAGTGCTTTGCTTAGACTCCAGTCACCAGAAGGGTCACCGTTATCTGCTGACAACAAACCATTCGAGCCATCCGATTTATCAGCTAATGCCCACGTGTAAGTGTAGTTAGAAGCCAAATTGTTTTGAAACAGACCACCATTTAGAGCATTAAGCAAGGTGCCTTGTGCCCCGGTGTCATTGCCATCCAAAGGACCCTTACAAGCTGTAGCATTAGTACTGCCAAGAGAGACATCAGTAACGTTACAACTTGTACTAGATGTATTTTGAGTGCCTTGAGTATTGCTGTTAGCTTGAGTATTGCCGTTGGCTTGAGTATTGCCGTTGGCTTGAGTATTGCCGTTGGCTTGAGTATTGCTGTTAGCTTGAGAATTACCGTTGGCTTGAGTATTGCTGTTAGCTTGAGAATTACCGTTGGCTTGAGTATTGCTGTTAGCTTGAGAATTACCGTTGGCTTGAGTATTGCTGTTAGCTTGAGAATTACCGTTGGCTTGAGTATTGCTGTTAGCTTGAGAATTACCGTTGGCTTGAGTATTGCCGTTGGTTTGATTTTTGCTGTTGCCTGCTTGTGCTGGTGCAGCCATGAGTGCAACTGTAACTCCAGTGGCGAACAAAACAGAACCTAATAATTTAGAACAAGTGTTTTTCTTCATGGCTCAAATGCTTAATTTTTAAACGAAATAACTTTGGGTAGTGAAACAGTTATCAAAATCTAATTTTTGTCAACTGCATTTTGTCTGTAACTTATCTTACGCGACTTATTAAAGGGTTTCCAGAAGACTGTTAAATTTTTATCACATTTTTACAGAATATTACTGTATTGGCAAAAATATAAAGGAGCTGTAAGTATTGCTAATCCTAGATCTTTTTTTTTAAAAGTTTATACTTAGATTTTTTGCAGTATTACTTAAAACTTAAATAACGGCCATGTCTTTTTAGTATTATCACTTAAAAAGGAAAAGAATTTCTTACTTCTTAAGCCCAAGAAGCTGTTAGTATTTTCCGAAAACCCCGGCAACACACTACCTAATACCACTTTGTAAAACAAGTGACTTCGTCTTTATAGATTTACGATGAAGCCGCTATGCTTGTTAATTCCAAGATGCGATCCAATCGAAAGTCCTTTGCTAAATCTGCCAAAGCTAATTTTAAATTGCCATATTGGTCGGGAATTTGTGCGATCAACTGGAGCACTTTATCATCCGCACAGCTCGCTGCAGCCCAGTAGAGTTCTTGTTGCCACTCAGCAGGCATAACACTCAGTTCAGCAGGGGTTAAATTCTCCAGCTTTTCTCCAGATTGAAGCGAGAGCGATCGCTCGTGCTCCTCATAAACATAACGCACACCCAAATGACGAGCAATTTTTTTAAAAAGCACATCTTCTCGGAAAGGCTTACTGATAAAGTCGTCGCAACCGGCTGCCATCACTAGAGCGCGATTCGATTCAAAAGCATAACCAGTTAGGGCAATAATAACAGTTGCCTGACCCTTCAAATGCGACTTAATCTGCTGAGTTGCCTCCATACCGTTCACGATCGGCATTTGCATATCCATAAGTATTAGGTCAGGTTCCCAACTTGACCATAAAGAAACGGCTTGCTCACCATTTTCTGCTTCACGTATGGAAAAGCCAACAGATGTTAGGAGTCTAACTAAAAGCAGACGTTGAGTCCACTCATCATCAACAACCAAGATGCGATATTTTTTTTGGTCTGATGCTAATGCCACCACCTGACCTGTTGGCTGAGAAATTTGAACGTGAGTTTCTTGTGCTAGTTCCAGGGGGATATCAAACGTAAAAGTCGTACCTTGACCTACAGTACTGCGGACTGAAATGTCTCCCCCCATAAGTTCTACAAATTTACGGCTAATTGGTAAACCCAAACCAGTCCCCGATTGAGATTTATAACCAGTGGAACCTTGAGTAAATGGTTCAAATATGGAATTTATTTCTTCTATAGCAATACCGGGTCCGGTATCTGTAATCTCAAAGACTAGGAACAAGGGAGAGGGGGAAGAAGGGGGAGACACGGTAGACACGGTAGAACTTTCTTCCTCGTCCCCCTTGTCTCCCTTGTCCCCAGTTCTCAGCCGTACACGCAATGTCGCACTACCCACCTCTGTAAATTTCACAGCATTACTTAGCAGGTTAATTAGCACCTGACGCAATTTTCCCTCGTCAGTTTGCACGTATTGAGGCACATCTTCTGCACGTTCAAAGATAAGTTGTAACTCCTTTGACTTGGCTTTAAGCAGGAACATTTCTTGCACGTTGTGCAAAAGTCTATATAAATCAAAGCTACTTTTATTTAAGGTGATCCTACCTGCCTCAATTTTAGACATTTCTAAAATGTCATCAATCAATTCCAGCAAATGCTCGCCGGAACGCATAATTAAGCTGAGATATTCTTGATGCTCGCTGGAAATGTCATGATTGCGACACATAACCTGCGTAAAACCCAGGATAACATTTAGAGGGGTTCTCAATTCGTGAGTCATGGAAGCCAAAAATTGAGATTTGGATTTGTTCGCAAGTTCTGCTGTTTCTAGTGCTTTTCGCAGTATTGTTTCTGCTAGCTTGTGTTCGGTTATGTCTACACAGGAACCAATATAGCCATCAAATTTGCCAAGAGGAGTAAATCTGGGAATCCCTGTATTACAAATCCAACGATACTCGCCATCAGCACGCAAAAAACGATATTCCATACTGAATCGTTTGCGATCGCTAAAGGCCAGCATATAATTACTTAGACAGTGTCGCACATCATCTTGGTGAACCTTTTGCAGCCAGCCATTACCGAGTTCTTGTTCTATCGTGCGTCCGGTAAAATCGAGCCATGCTTGGTTGAAAAAGTTTAAAAGGGCGTCTTTCCCTGACATCCAAATCATAACAGGGGCTGTATCTGCCATAGTACGGAAGCGTTCTTCACTTTCCCGCAATGCTGACTCTGCCTGCTTGCGTTCGGTAATATCGACTGTATATCCCACAATCTCAATAGGATGACCTGTAGCGTCTCTGACTAGCCTCAATTGCTCGAACAACCAATGATAAGTTCCATCAGCATGTAAAAAACGATACTCGTGTGAATGTCGATCGGTAATAAAAATTTTTGAAATTTCTGTATAAATGCGATTGGCATCTTCTGAATGAATATGGACAGCCCAAAAATCTCCATCTTCTAAAAATTCTCGTGCTTTATAGCCAAGAATCGTTTTAACATTCTCACTAATAAAAGTTGTTCGATAATTTCCCCCTGGTTTACAGCTATATATGATTGCAGGACATGAAGAGAGCAGATGTTGCAAGCGTTCTGTCATCAAACGCAATCCTAACTCTGCCTGTTTGCGATCGCGCAGCGCGACTTGTCGTTCCAAAATTTCTTGCTGCAACCGTTTATTTTCTTCAGCCAGTTGTTGGGAGAGTCTGCGAATACTTAATTGATGCTCAACACGCGCCAAAACCTCTTCCACTTGAAACGGATTGGAGATGTAATCGACTCCACCAACTGCAAAAGCTTTTACCTTATCAAACACCTCTTCTGAAGCACTGATAAAAATCACCGGAATGTTTTGAGTTTGAGAAGATGCTTTTAATCTAGAGCAGACTTCATAACCGTCCATTTCCGGCATTATAATATCGAGTAATATTAAATCGGGTAAAGTTGCCTCAACTGACATCAGGGCAAGTTGACCATTGAGGGCAGGTCTTACTTTATATCCTTGTTTCGATAAAATTTCGACTAAAAGACGTAAATTTGCTGGGTTATCATCGACTACTAATATATTTCCCTTTGACAGAGGAGTTTGCTCCGAACTCATAATTAAGATAAAATTGGTTGCGTTAGGGTTAAGATCTGCTGGTATTGAAAATTGTGAGCTAAATCCTCTAATATGCTAGCTAGTGGATCATTTATTTGGCGGATTTCGGCAATAAGATTTAGTACAACATCTGTATCAAGATTGAGGGCTGCTAGATAAAACCGACCGATCAAATCTGGAGGTAAAGCAGCAAGTTGTTGTGTCAGATTTGTTAGAGCAGTTTGGTTGATGTTTGTAGCTTGTACGCGATCAAAAGACGGATTTGGCGTTTGTTCTTCATAAATAAACTGAACTCCAAGATGTTTTTGTAATGCTCCAAAAATTTCTGACTCTCGAAATGGTTTGCGGATAAAGTCATCACAACCGATAGACAGAGCAATAGCTTTTTCTTCCTCTAGCGCACTCGCTGTTAAAGCAATAATTTTAATAGCTTCACCTTTGAGAGTCGTAAGGGTCGATTTAATCTTTCGTGTTGCTTCATATCCATCCATAACCGGCATCCGCATATCCATAAATATGCAATGCGGTTGCCATTTTTCGCAAATTTCAATAGCTTCTTGACCGTTGCTGACTTCCTCAAGTTCAAAACCCTTGAGGTTAAGCAATTTTCTCAGCAGTTGACGATTTAGGGGTTTATCATCAACAATCAAAATCCGGTATTGAGGCTGATTGGTTGCTAATGATACAATAGTTCTTGATGGTTGTTTGATGTCAATGTCTTTTGCATCAACTACAGTCACTGGAATGTTAAATTTAAAAGTTGTACCCACTCCCACTTCACTACAAACGTTGATTGCACCTCCTAAAAGACGCACGAACTTGCGTGTTATGGCTAATCCCAAACCCGTACCCTCATGAGATTCTTTTCCTGTTGTTGTTTGTACAAAAGCTTCAAATAGTTTGTCTAACTCTTCAGCCGCAATCCCAGCGCCCGTGTCTTTGACTTCAAAGAGGATGCGGGATTGGGAATTGACGATCGCTGAAGAGGTCAATTCCTTTGTCTCCCCCGATTGGCAGTTTTCACTTGCGAGTCCCACTTTCACCAATACCCTACCTCGATTTGTAAATTTGATTCCATTACTTATCAAGTTAATAAGCACTTGGCGTAATTTCACCTCATCAGTCCGTATGTATCTTGGAAGACTGGAAGTATAATTATAGACTAATTCCAACCCTTTCTCACTGGCTTTGTGTTGGAACATATCTTCGAGATCGTCTAGCAAGCAGCAAAGATCGAAGTTATTTGGATTAACAGTTGTACGCCCGGATTCCAGCTTTGAGAAATCCAATACTTGATTAATCAATGACAGCAAGTGCTCCCCACTGCGGATGATGATAGTAGCATTTTCTAGATTTTCTACAGATACATCTTGACTGCGCTGTATCAACCGAGAAAAACCAAGAATCGCATTTAAAGGCGAGCGCAATTCATGGCTCATATTGGCGATAAAGAGGCTTTTCGCTTTGTTTGCCACTTCTGCGGCTTCTTTGGCTTGGACGAGCTCGGTATTTAACCGTGCGACCTTGCAAGCCGCAAGCCGCATCTCTATCTCATCCATCACGACTGCTGCTAGATCGCGCAAAATAGACTTTTCTTCTTCAGAAATAGTATGAGGTTTTTTGTCACTAACGCATAACGTGCCTAAATTATAACCATCATGGGTTGTGAGTGGCGCAGCTGCATAAAAACGCAAGCCCATTTCACCGGCAACTAGGGGATTTGTTAGGGAACGCACATCGTTGCTAGCATCTAGTATGGTATAAACATCATTTGAAAGAATTGCCGATGCACATAAACCGGGCGATCGCTCTACCTGTTCTACATCCAAACCGTAGCGAGACTTGAACCAAATGCGATCGCTATCTACCAAGCTTACAATAGCAATAGGCACTTTAAAAAGTCTAGCAGCAATTGCAGTGATGCGATCGAATGCGCCATCAGGAGGTGTATCCAAAATTTCATAACGACGCAAAACCTTTAGGCGATCGCTTTCCCCTTGAGGAATACATTGCTGGTTACCAGTCATAAATATGCTTGAATGAACTATACCATTTGCATTAAATTATATTCATTCAATGAGTTGCCTTGCTTTGTGTTCACTGCAGCGTACTTTTTCAAGGTTTCTAAAAAAGCAAAGACTGCGGGACTGTGCAAAGCATCTACTAGTGTTGCTACAGCAATGACTCGTTCAAGAGGATTGGGCAAACGAAACACTTGCACTTCTTGGGGAATGGGTTTAGCAGCTAGATACGGTAACATCCCAACCGCCAATCCTTTACACACAAGACTAACGATTGTTGAATCTTCTTGTATGGAAGAATGAGCGCTAATGTATGGTGCGTGTGCTTTAACATGAGTGTGCAGGGGTTGGGCACAGGGTAAGCAAGGGAGTAAAATGAGAGGGTATTGTGCTATATTTTCCCAAGTCATTTGGTTGCTACTAATTTTTGTTTGTGGCGGAAAAAGAACAACGTATTCATCGCGCAGAAATTCCCAAGCCTCAAATTCAGACGGAGTGGGGGAGTAAGTAAACCCGATATCAGCTTGCCCATCTCGAAGTGTTTGTTCTATCTCAACATAGCTCGGTCGCTCAACTATGCTCACTGCGATTTCTGGATAACAAGAACGAAAATCTGCCATGACTTCCGGTAATATATGGGTAGCTACACTCCGAAAGGAGGCTATTCGTACTCCACCACCATGTAAACTTTTATGTAGATTTGCTTCTTTTCGCATCATCTCCAGGTGTTCTAATGCCAAGCGGGCGTGATGAACGATTTTTTCTCCTGCTGGTGTCGCCACAGCACCATGCCGCCCTCTAAGAAATAATTGTACGCCCAGACTATCTTCAAGGGTAGCGATAGCGTGACTGACAGCTGGTTGAGAAAGGTTAAGTTCTAAAGCAGCCTCGCTAAAGTTACCGTTATCTGCTACTGCAACCACGGCTAGAAGCTGGGATAGTTTCATGACAACTCCTGGTTTTAATGTATTACTCATTGTAGTAAAAATGTCTTATTAAGAAAGGCAGAGGGCAGGAGACAGAGGAGCCACTGCGGTGGACGGGTTTCACAGGCTACAGCAAGTGGCGTGGCAGAAGAGAATATTCATCCTCATCCTTATATATAAACACTATTTATGGAAGGTATGCACTGTATGTTTTGATTACCAAAAAAAGTGTTGTTAGGCTAGCGATCGCAAAAAAGCTTTGGAGAACACTGTCATGAAAGGTCTGAGTTTGAAATCCAATTCCTCCAACGTAAGTTTTCCGAAAAACTTCCAAGACAGATCTAGCAAGCAAACCGCTTTATGGTCATGGTTGCAGGGACGCTGGCAAAGACTAATTCAAGAACTGGCGAGTGCAAACGAATTAAAAGTTTGGCAGAAATGCGATCGTCATGGTAGCACTTATTGGGAAGCCTATGACCCCATAACAGGTAAGCGTTATTACTCAGGTTCTGAGGCTGATGTGATTGCTTGGATTGAGCAACTTTATGTAGGTAAAAGGATTGGAAGCTAGAGACACTGGACTCGGGAGTTAATGCCCGATCGCCAATCGCTAGTCCCGGTGTCCTTTGTTAAATTTATGCCTTGAATTGGGAATCTTAATGGTAGGAACTGTAGGTACTAACGTTAATAAGTCCTATGATTGTGAGATCTTGTACTTACTACCAGTTAGCCAAAGTCACTTTAAAAAGCTTATAGTAAAAGCTATCTTCCCTTGTGGAAGCATTAAAGTGCTTATTCCAAACACTTCATAGTTCCTGCGAAGTATCCCTCTACCGAGGAATTCCAATGATTGATGAATCTCTATCGCAGGGGTATCCCGATCCCCTCTATAAATCCAGTGTAGATAGCTCGCAAATAGAACAACTCATTGAAAGTATCCACCAGGAATTACTTCCCAACTTGCAGATTGAGAGTGTCAATCCTCACGATCCAGTTCAAGTCAAGTATATTCCACATCCTTGGCAACGCCTTGGATCGGGAAATTACGCGGCTGTCGTTTATCATCCTGAATACCCGAACCAAGTCGTAAAAATTTATGCACCCGGACGACCGGGCTTTGAGGAGGAGGTAGAGGTTTATCAACGTTTGGGTTCCCATCCTGCTTTTTCCGAATGTTATTATGCTAAAGACGGCTTGTTAATCCTAAAACGCCTTTATGGAGTTACCCTCTATGACTGTATGCACCTAGGCTTGCAGATTCCAGTACGGGTTATACGGGATATTGACCGAGCTTTAGATTACGCCCGCAAGCGAGGTCTTTACCCTCATGATGTCCACGGGCGCAACGTAATGATGCATGAAGGTAAAGGGTTAGTCGTAGATATTTCTGACTTCCTTCAAGAAGAAACCTGTTCCAAGTGGAATGACTTGAAGAAAGCTTACTACTGGTTGTACCGTCCTATTCTTTGCCCGCTTCGGTTACGAGTTCCCTACTTTCTCTTAGATATTGTTCGCAAAAGTTACCGATTTCTCCGCCGCTTGGCTTCACTCATATTACCAATTCGCAAAAGACGGAAGTCATTTTAGTTTTTCTTCAATTCGACATTATTCACTGAACCATACATATGGAAGCGTTAACAGGTGCTTTCTTTACTTTCTTAATATTTCTCACACTATCAGGATGTAAGTTAGATAAGGAATATCAGCGTGGGGTTATCTTCCGCTTGGGTAGAATTAGTGGTGTGAGAGGTCCGGGACTGTATTGGATTATTCCTATCGTAGACCAAAAGACTCAGATAGATATCCGCACTAAAACAGTAGATATTGAACCGCAAGAAACTGTAACTGCTGACAGTGTGACGATTAAAGTTAATGCTGTTCTCTACTACCGAATTCTCAACCCCGCTAAAGCCATTAATCAAGTTGAAAACTATCAAATGGCTGTCTATCAAACTGCTCTAACCACCTTACGTAATGTTGTAGGGCAAAACATTTTAGATGATGTATTGCAAAATAGAGACAAAATCAATACTAGAGTTCAAGAGATTGTAGACGAAATCACAGAACCTTGGGGAATTGTCATTGAAAGAGTAGAAACCAAAGACGTAGAGATTCCCCTTGCAATGCAAAGAGCAATGGCGAAAGAAGCAGAAGCCATTCGAGAAAAACGCGCTCGTATAATTAAAGCATCAGCAGAACAAGAAGCTTCAATTAAGCTATCAGAAGCTTCTGAATTGATTGCAAAAAATCCAGCCGCTTTAGAATTGCGACGGTTACAAATGCTCACAGAAATAGGAGCAGAAAATAACACAACAACTCTAGTAATGATACCTTCTGATTTAATTGTTTTAGCGCAAAAACTCTCAGAAAAATTATGAATTATGAATGTACAAATTTTCAATTCATAATTCATACTTCATAATTCATAATTCATCATTCTATTTCCAGTCTTCCCAATTTTGGTTGAAAATTGAGGTATCGGGGAAAGCAGTGGGATTACCGTTTTTCTCCAACAACTGTTTTAGGATCTGGAGTTGAGGTTCTGGTTTGGGTAATTCGTCAACGAGTTGGTAAGGTGCAATACCATTTTTTAGAGCAAAAGCGGCTGTTGTTCCGGCTGCAGCACCGGCAGACCATTCAAAGGAGTGTACCCTGTAGGCGGCTGCAGCAATATGACTGGTAGCAATGCTTTTACCACCAACTAATAAGTTGTCAATTTTTTGTGGAATCATTGCTCTTAAAGCAATTTGGAAGGGATAAGCTTGTCCCGCACCACGTCTTTCTCCCGCACGTTCTGTATTACCAGGTGCTTCTGGAGGACTTTGTGTCATACAGGGATGGAAGTCAATGGCGTAATGACCGATACCTACAGCATCGGGGAAAATAGTAGAACGAGTCCGTCGGGCTACATTATCAGGTTTTTGCTGACCGGAAAGCACGGCTGCTGCTTCCAATCCCGCCAATGCAGCTTTTAAACGGCGGTATTCGTCTGCAGGTAGTGTCTTGCGGTAGTATTCGTCGTCATAGTTGCGGCGGGAAATATCTATTTCCCAAATACTAAAGCCTTGGGGTTGTCCCCAACTGGGGCGTCCAATAATGCGCCTTCCTTCTCTCATATAAGGATGTTTTGATAAGCCGTGTGCTGTCCCCATTGGAGAATCTAACCCGGATAGATAGCGGTTATTGGGCTGCACCTGCTTGACTCCATCACCTAATTGGGAATCTGTTGTTCCAGCTACCAGCCAATAATAATAGCCTTGGGCAATTTCTTCACCTTTACGTAACGCCTCTGTCCGCAGTCCACCCATCCAACCACCTGGTTTCAACTGTCCGGAGGCTTGTAACTGCTGGCGAGTATAAATGAGGTTGTCTGCAGAAGTTCCCGGACGGTAATCGTTACCCCAAGTCCAGTTTTGCATGGAAATGTCTTCTGGGGCGGGTCCAGAAAATTTGACTCCTCCAAATTCCATCGGTTCCCCGTCTCTGGGGCTCCAAATACGACGGTAAGTAAATACTAATGGAAAGCTTGCCAGTCTTTTTAGTTCATAACTGTAGTAAGGTGCGTACTGTTGGTAGAATGGGGGCATTGTTTGATTTTGCGGTTGCTCGGTAGCCTCCATTGCAAAGGTATAGGTGAAGCCTTGGGTGCAGTAGGGGTCATTGGTGGCGCTAGAAGAAGAAGGTTCCAAGTAAGAACGAGCATCAATACCCAATCGGTAAGGAACATCAGCAAGGGCAATAATTTCCCCTGTTTCTGAAGTGTCTACGACATACCAGTTTGGTGCATTCGTGTTTCCTTTGGCTTTGGTTGGCTTGGGAACAAGGCGAATGATGCTTTTTGTAAACCGAGAAGAGTTTTCGTAGGTATAGGCGTCTTCAATAGTTTGAGATAGGGGGAATGTGTTTAGGGGCTGTGCTCCTTTGGCTGGTTGATGTTGGATAGCGATCGCGGCGTTAATCAGTTTACCATCGCTGCTATATTCCAAATCTTTAACAACCGTGTTGGGCAACCATTGCAGTTTTCCTCGACCCCTCTTTTCAGCATCCTTGAGCATAGCACTCAAAATTTCATGACCGTCACGAGGTAAATAGCAAGAATCGCTTACCCAGCAATCTCCGGGATTGAGGTCTCCTTTATAATGACGCTCAATGCGCTGGCGTAATTCCAAGTAACCACGGGAGTAATATTGTTTTGCTCGCTGGGTTGGGCGTTCGTCCAAAGCCGAAGTTCCTTGAGAAGAAATTTGTCCTCCAAGCCAATCAGTTAGTTCTGTCAGACATACTGTTCTACCTGCAAGTAACCCTTCATACGCGGTAGCAGTACCAGAAAGCCCACCACCCACAACTAGGATGTCACAATTGACTGTTTTATCTGGGTTTCTTGGTGGTGCGGCGATCGCTGAATGTGGTGCGATAAAAGATGAGATGAGAGTCAGAGAAATAAGCGATGCGTGTTGGCGCTTCATGTTCAGTAAAATTCCGTTCAACTCCATTAACAACTTTGAAAGCATTTTTTTAAGCAGCTTGGCAACTCTTTGTACACAACTAGACAAACAAAACCTGCTTGGGGCTGCAAAAAAATCCCGAGCAACTTTTACAAATACTGTTGGCGAATGGTGAGTCTAACACCTCACCTCGTTCCCAGGCGGAGCCTGGGAATGCCTTCATGGAGGCTCCGCCTCCTGTGTCGATCTGCTAAGCGAGGCAGCAAGCAGTCCACCCGTCTGCATTCCCAGCCAGAGGTTGGAAACGAGCGAGGAAAAATCGAACCAGTAGTTGAGACAGTATTGCCAATGTTAGGTACTATATCAGTAGTCGAAGACGCTATAACGCCAAAAATGTTCTTGGTTTCTCTTGTAGCGATTGAAATCGCGACTATACAAACGCTCGTCCTTCTTGTGCAGGCTGACGTGACAAAGGGTGAGAAGCAGTATAGAACTGACAACGAGCCAATTTATGATGACAATTCACAAATGAGTGATTTATCCTGGAATTGATTCGCCTATTGTTAGTCAATAAGAATACAAACCAGTATAAAGGTATGAACTTCCTTATCCTCAAAATTCTTATTTTGCTAGTTTTCATCTTTATAACTTGTTTTGGATGGCAATCTCCTGTATTTGCCTATAAAGAAGAAGATTTGACTAAGCTTGTAGATACCAAGCAATGCGTTCAATGCGACCTTTCTAATTTAAAAAAGTTAAGTTACAAAAAAATTGACTTAAATAAGGCGAATCTTCAAAAAGCCAATGGGATAATGACGGATTTTAGTGGTCTTTCCCTTAATGAAGTTAATTTAAGTAATGCTAACCTGATTGATGCAAATCTTTCACAAATTACTGCTGTTCGTATCAATCTTAAAGAAGCTCAATTAAACAGAGCAAATTTAAGTAAGGCTAACCTCAATGAAGGAAATCTTAATAATGCTACTTTATCTGATGCCAATCTTCAAGAAGCTGACTTCGATCGGGCTAACTTAAATAATGCCGATTTATCTCGTGCTAATTTAGGTAATTCTGACCTCTATCGGGCTAATCTAAAAAATGCAAATTTGAATGGAGCGAGTTTTAAACGAGCATATTTAAGAGGAGCTAATATGCGATATGCAAATTTGGTAAAAGCTGATTTGAGTCATGCTAATCTTAATAGTGAAAATGAAAAAGAAAAAACAGATTTACGAAATGCTAATCTTAAAGGAGCTAATTTAATAGAAGCTAATTTAGCAGGTGTAGATTTGCGGAAATCTACTCTGGTAAATGCTAATTTGACTAATGCAAATTTAAAATTCACTCAGTTGAATGGCTCCGATCTAGATAGAGCTAATTTGAGTCTTAAGAAAGACGCAATTGTAAAAATTAACAATCAATATGTTAACACAATACAGAAAATTTTTGCTCTACTCCCAGCTATAATTAGCAAGTTTTCCTAGAAATAAAATGGCTCCCATAGAGTTAAGAGCAAAGGTCATACTATCATTGAGTGATTCGCTGAAACGGAACCTACACTTTTTTTGAGGTAGTAGTGTTTGATTTGGGATAGTGGTACAGTCTTGAGAATATGACAAAGTTTTTGCAGATTTATCCTTCAGTATCAAACTTTTTTCCTCCATGCTGGTGGTGTTATTTTCCTCAAGCTTAACTTGGGAGATTGTAGAAAAAAGTTTGTTTTCTTCTTGAAGCTGTTCTACAATCTGACTGAGGAATGTTTGAGAGTCTTCAATTTTAGCTAAATTCATCCCGCTAACTACAACCTGGTACTCAGATTTTTCATTCAAATTAAGATTTTCTTCTATTTCCTGGGCTTGGCTTGGAGGAATTCCCATAACTTCTAACTCAATCTCAATAGGCAATTTTAACATCATAGAGATATTAATTTTGCTTTTATTTGAAGGGCTGATTGGAGCAGGTGATGTAGACATGGTATCCCTCAACTATAGAGTTATGATTTTTATAATTTAGAGAAGAAAGAAGGCAGTATCAAAACAAGCTACCTCCTTTCAAATGCGATCGCGCAGGTTATACCATTTCTCTAAAATCAGGCGACAGATTGAAAAAGGTTGTTAGCATTTTTCTCAATTGGGATACTCCCTACAAAAAAGCTTGAGTTGGGATGAACCCGCTACAATCGACAAAGTGCAGCCTTAATTTAGAGAAGTAGTACAATTAATGTTTGTCATAGCCGTTTTGATAACAAACTGGGGGTAGTGCTTTCACTTCTGGACTCAGATTAATATCTGGTTCGAGATAAACAGCAACTTTCTCACGCACCGCATTAGGTGATTTAATTTCCACTGTTGGTTCGATGTGAATGGGAATATTTAATTTGATAGGTACGGTAAACTCGCAAGCTTTATAACAATCAGCTTTGTACTCAGACATTGGTTTAACTCCTTTGGTTAGATAGAGATTGGTGTGAATGAGAGATAATCGTTATGTGGGTTGTGCAGTTTGTTCGGCTAACAACTTAGGTTAGTTACAGCCATTTTCATAGCAAACAGGAGGCAGTGCCTTGACTTCCGGGCTAAGTTTGATATCTGGTTCGAGATAAACAGCAACTTTTTCACGCACCGCATTAGGTGATTTAATTTCCACTGTTGGTTCGATGTGAATGGGAATATTCAATTTGATAGGTACGGTAAATTCGCAAGCTTTATAACAATCAGCATTGTATTCAGACATGAGTTTAATTCCTTTGGTTCGTTCAAGAATGGTATGAGTGAGAGATGATAGTTATGTTAGTTATGCAGTTTGTTCGGCAGGCAACTGGTATTTCTCATAGCCATTCTGGGGATGACATACGGGTTGTACTGCTTTAACTTCTGGCTTGAGATAAATATCTGGCTCAACATGGATATTCAGTTTTTCTCGTACATCATTAGGTGTTTTGATTGCCACTGTTGGTTCGATATGTATGGGAATATTCAACTTGATAGGTACAGTAAATTCGCAACAGTTGTGATATGATTCAACGTTGTAAGCAGACATGGTTTTATCCCGATTAAATGAATGATTTTGATTGAGAGATAAGTAATGCTTGGATAGCTTACTTTCAAGTAATTTTTAGGAAAAGTCAAATCAAATTACGCTTTTATAATTGAATCAATTTGATTTTCTTCCCTTACACCTTTTAATAAATACAAGCAAAATTGACTTATGCACTTTTTGAAGCTTTAGCGAGTACAGCCCAAGTCAAAACCGAATGAAGCGATTTTGCATCCCGTGAGACAAGCTGTGAGGTATGTCGGACTGATACAGTAAGTTGTGCTTGGTGTTTGGGGTCGATCTTCACAAGTTCCTCAAAATATCTTTTTATAACTGAACTTGGAAAAGTTAAGGAGAGTGGAGTGTAAAGTGAGGAGCACCATCTCTCCTATCCCTCGGGAGGCATAAGATATGTTTGAGCAGTGGCAAGGTTTCGCACCGGGCTTATGGATGAAGGAAATCAATGTCCGTGACTTCATCCAAAAAAACTACACTCCTTATAATGGTGATGGTTCCTTTCTGACACAAGCAACCGAACAAACTCAGAAGCTTTGGAACCAAGTCGTACAATTCATGAAGGAAGAACGGGAGAAAGGAATTCTGGATGCAGATACCGAAGTGGTTTCTACTATTAATTCCCACGCTCCCGGCTATATCGATCGCGAATTAGAACAAATTGTTGGTTTGCAAACCGAGAAACCTCTCAAGAGAGCTATTATGCCTTTTGGTGGGATTCGACTGGTGAAAAACTCTCTGGAAGCTTACGGTTACAAGCTCGCTCCAAAAACTGAGGAAATTTTTACTAAGTATCGCAAAACTCATAATGATGGAGTTTTTAGTGCCTATACTCGCGAAATGCGATTGGCGCGACACTCTGGAATTATTACTGGTTTACCCGATGCATACGGTCGTGGCAGAATTATTGGTGATTATCGTCGTGTTGCTCTCTACGGAGTTGACCGTTTGATTGATGATAAGAAGCAACAACTCGAATCCCTGGAGGTTGATGCGATAGACGAGCCAGTCATCCAATTGCGGGAAGAGATTTCCGAACAAATTAGCGCCTTGTTTGAACTCAAAGAAATGGCTGTGAGTTACGGCTTCGATATTAGCCGTCCTGCTAGTGATGCTAAGGAAGCCGTGCAGTGGCTTTACCTGGGTTACTTGGCTGCAGTTAAAGAACAGAATGGTGCTGCTATGTCTTTGGGGCGAGTTTCTACCTTCTTAGATATTTACTTTGAGCGCGATTTAAAGAAGGGGATTTTCACAGAAACCCAATTGCAAGAATTTATTGACCATTTTGTCATGAAATTGCGAATGGTTCGTTTTTTACGGACACCAGATTATAACGAACTTTTTTCCGGAGATCCAACTTGGGTGACAGAATGCGTTGGTGGTATGGGTGAAGATGGCAGATCTTTGGTCACTAAAAATAGTTTCCGCATCCTGAATACTCTCTATAATTTGGGACCAGCACCTGAACCTAATTTGACCGTTCTTTGGTCGGAACGTTTGCCTCAAGAGTTTAAATGTTTTTGTGCAAAAGTTTCTAAAGATACAAGCTCTATTCAGTATGAAAATGATGATTTGATGCGTCCTTACTGGGGCGATGATTATGCGATCGCTTGCTGTGTTTCTGCAATGCGAATTGGCAAGCAGATGCAGTTCTTTGGCGCACGCGTGAATCTCGCCAAGTGTTTGCTGTATGCAATTAATGGTGGAAAAGATGAAAAATCTGGCGAACAAATTGGACCTGCTTATGCGCCTGTGACTTCTGAATATTTGGATTACGAAGAAACGCTCAGCAAGTTTGAACGGATGATGAGTTGGTTGGCTAAGACTTATGTTAATACTTTGAATGTCATCCATTACATGCACGATAAATATTCTTACGAGCGATTGGAAATGGCACTGCATGACCGGGATATCCTTCGTACCATGGCGTGTGGGATTGCAGGATTATCTGTGGTTGCCGATTCACTTTCTGCTATGAAATACGCTAAAGTAAAAATATTGAGAAATGAAGCTAATTTAGCAGTAAATTATCAAATAGAGGGAGATTTCCCTAAATATGGGAACAATGATGACCGTGTAGATACTATTGCGGCTCACTTGGTTACCAAGTTTATGAATGAAGTCCGCAAGAACAAGACCTACCGGAATGCTGTTCCCACCCAGTCTGTGCTGACTATTACCTCTAATGTGGTTTATGGCAAGAAGACAGGCAATACCCCAGACGGAAGAAAAGCCGGAGAACCTTTTGCTCCAGGAGCTAACCCCATGCACGGACGCGATACCAAGGGTGCGATCGCATCTTTGGCATCCGTTGCCAAACTCCCTTACCAACACAGTCAAGATGGAATTTCCAACACCTTCTCGATTGTACCGTCTGCGTTGGGCAAAACAGAAGATATCCAGATCCATAACTTAGTGGGAATGCTAGATGGTTACTTCCATGATGGCGGTCACCACATCAACGTTAACGTTTTGAATCGAGATATGCTGTTGGATGCTATGGAGCACCCCGAACTCTATCCACAATTAACAATTCGCGTGTCCGGGTATGCTGTCAATTTTATCAAACTGACGCGAGAACAGCAGCTTGATGTAATTAAACGTACATTCCACGAACGGATGTAATCGTTGTAGTAACTTGGATTACCTTTGAGAAATTCATAAATCCTACTCAGTTTGTCATTGTGCTTTAACGCTTAGCACAACGACAAACCGAGGGACTTCCAAATAAAAAATCTCCCAAAATTTCCTTCCTGTGATGCCCAAAGCAGCTCTATGGAGATCGTTGCGTAGGCTTCAAAACCCCTATCGTAACAAAGAAAAAATCATACTATATATAGTTTTTAGCGTGTATTATATACTTAACAATAATGAGTATTTGTTAAAATGCTTTAAAATTTATAAATATTTATTAAGCAAAAATCATGTCAGAGATAATATCGTCTGAACCTTTAAGCCCTTGGAACGTTTCAGAGATTAACTTTCCCAAACGCGGTAGTCCCTCCGAGCAGCTGGATTTTCTGATCAACTATGCCGTTCTAGCTCCATCACAATACAACGCTCAACCTTGGTTGTTTAAGATTGCCCATGAAACCATTGAGTTATATGCTGACAGAACCCGTGCTTTGCCCGTGATTGACCCCCAAGATCGGGAATTAATTATGAGTTGTGGTGCAGCGTTGTATAACTTAAGGTTAGCCATCAGACACTTTGGTTACATTGATGTCGTCAAAACATTTCCCAATCCAGACGATCCAGATCTATTAGCTCATGTCTGGTTGGGAAGTCAAAGAAAGCAAACAGAAGAAGAATTTTTGCTATTTGCCACCATTAAGCAACGGCATACAAACCGATTGGCTTTTCAAAATAAACCCATCCCGGAGACTCTCCTCGCTATTATGGAGAAGTCAGTACTTGAAGAAGGTGCATGGCTTCATTTTATTCAAGAGCCAGACCTTCGTAATGGGGTAGCAGATCTCGTTACAGAAGGCGATCGCATTCAGCTAGCAAATCCGCATTTTCGTCGGGAGCTTGCAGCATGGCTGCATTCAAGCCGCAATGCTACTCATGATGGTATGCCCGCTTACGCTCAAAGCATTGGGGAACTGCTAGATTTTACTACTCCTATGATAGCCCATAGCAACCGTACCTTTGATACTGGTAGGGGACAAGCCGCCAAAGAACGTGAATTAGCTCTGGGGTCGCCAGTATTTGCGGTATTGGGTACAGAAGAAGAAACCATTGTCAGCTGGCTGAATGCGGGACAGGCATTACAAAGACTGTTACTGCTCGGACAAGCAGTCGGTGTTTCCGCATCCTTCTTAAACCAGCCCATACAAGTTCCCGAACTGCGTCCGCAACTGAGAAGTCTTCTGAATACTTCAGGTTATCCCCAAATATTGCTGCGTTTTGGTTATGGGACTGAAGTCAAACCAACGCCCCGAAGGATAGTCAGTGAAGTGCTTCGCCATGAATAGTTTAAACACCTTGAACAACCCCATCTCTAAAATCGGGTTTTTCCATCAGTTAAATGTTAAGTTATATTTTGCTAACAGTATCAGATCCTTGTACGAGCGTGTGTTTTTGCCCTAAGAAGCTTTGTTATGTTTGCCTTTTAAGTATGCTTTAAACTTAAAGATACGTATTTAAAAAATAAATTACGGTTGAGAATTTAATAAAATTACGGATTAACAGACAGCACAATTGCACAATCTGTTTATATAGGAAGAATACCATGAGCGAGCGTTGGGCACTGGCTGGAAAGAAAGCGCTGATTACGGGAGCAACAAAAGGAATTGGGCGAGCGATCGCTGAAGAGTTTTTGGCTTTGGGTGCTGAGGTGATGATTGTCGCCCGTAATAGAGCAACGATGGTACAGGTATTAGAATCTTGGCAAGCACAAGATTGGAAAGCACATGGCGTTGCAGCAGATGTAGCAACCACAGAAGGTCGCCAAACCATTCTCAGTGAGATTAAATCCGCATTTAGGGATGAACTCGATATTTTAGTCAATAACGTTGGTACCAATATTCGCAAGAAAGCAGTGGATTATTCGTTACAAGAGTATGCATCGATCTTTCAGACCAATCTCGATTCGGTTTTTGAACTTTGTCAACTCACTTATCCGTTACTAAAAGCCAGCAAGGAGGGTAGCATTGTCAATGTTGGCTCAGTCGCCGGATTAACTGCCGTTCGCACAGGTGCTCCCTACGGTATGACAAAAGCCGCGCTAGTACAACTAACTCGTTCATTAGCGGTAGAATGGGCAGGCGATCGAATTCGTGTTAACACCGTTGCGCCTTGGTTTATCCAAACTCCGCTAACAGAGCCATTACTAAATAACTCAACCTTTTTGGAATCTGTGCTGGCAAAAACCCCGATGGGTCGTATTGGCAAACCGGAAGATATTGCTGGATTGGTCGCATTTTTGTGTATGCCCGGAGCAGCATACATCACGGGACAATGTATTGCTGTTGATGGTGGTTTTACTTCCTTCGGGTTTTAGATTTCCGACAGGATTTTTATTGGACTTTGAACAAAAAAGTCCAATTTCTTATTCTGTGTAAATCATCGAGAAGTTGTGTTTACAAATTAGTAAATTTTAAGTGGCAGTTTTCAACCCTTCACAAGTTCTTCAAACTTTTAACCTATAAATTGAAATGAGAGGTCAAATTAAGACCTCGTCAAAATAAGCACATTTACAGGCAGAGGTATGCTGAGTCGGTCTTCCCAAACAACAACCAACTCTAATAGCAGCTTAGGTTATATCCATTCTGTGGAAACCTGTGGTACAGTAGATGGTCCGGGTATACGTTTTGTAATATTTACTACAGGATGTCCCCTTCGTTGCCTTTATTGTGCAAATCCTGATTGTCGCCATATAGAAGATGGAAAACTAACCAGTGTTGATGAATTGATTGTAGAAATTCAAAAGTACACATCATATATGAAAGCCTCTGGAGGCGGCGTAACTCTTTGTGGAGGAGAACCTCTTTTTCAACCAGATTTTGTTAAAGAAATTTTGAAACGCTGTAAAGAGTTGGGAATTCATACTGCTTTAGATACATCGGGCTTTTGCGAGCTAGAGATAGCGAAACCCGTCTTAGAATTTGTTGATTTAGTGCTGTTAGATATCAAATCTTTTGATCGAGCAACATATAAAAAAGTCACTAGCGTTTCTATTGAACCAACACTAGCGCTTGCAAAATACTTAAGTGATATTAATAAGCCAGTCTGGATTCGTTATGTTTTAGTACCGGGACTTACAGATGAAACACAAAATGTCGAGGGTGTAGCTAATTTTGTGGCGACACTCAAAAATGTTGAAAAATTGGAAGTTTTACCGTTTCACAAGATGGGTGAATATAAATGGGAGCAACTAGGTTATGAATACAAGCTTAAAGATACATTACCTCCCACACCCGAACAGGTAAAGAAAGCTGTGGATATTTTCAAAAGCCGAGGAATTGCAGTGGTGTAATTTCAGAGTGTTTGAGTTATGGGATCTGAATAAGTCATGGTTCTTAGTACTTTACACTCATTCTTAACAAAGATAATCTTGCATACTACTTTTGTAGTATAATTGGAAGTGCCAAAAGCTCCAATATTTTTATCTTTTAATCTCAAGCCTCTCCCAAGGATAGGGACAAGACTGCTAAATTGGATAAGTGTGCTGCTTGACAACTTACCAACGGAAAGAGAATGTTTTTATGAAGAGCAAAAATCAGATAATCTTCACCTTACTGTTGAGAAGCGCTATTGTCTTTTCACCTGTTGTCTTGTCCGTTGGTGTTGCTAGCGCTCAAAAACCACCATCCTCCTCCTCGGAAGTAGCTCCCGCCGTCTTAAGGCAAAATCGGGGACAAGGAGGACAATGGTCGGAGGAACAACGTTCCTTTGTGCGTACAACTATACTACTAAATGTTTGGCTTGGTATACTGACTCTTATTCCAGTTACAACGATCGCTTCGCTCCTGCTGTTACGACGGGCGGCAATCCGTGCAATTGTGGATAAAGCCATGGAACGGTTAGAGGGACTTGAAGAGTTAGAAAAACAACTAGTCACTGTCAAGCAGGAATCACAAAAACTTATATATGAAATTAAAAACGTTTCCTCCGAACTGGAAAAGGAAGCGGAAACTCTACAACAAAAAATCAAAATAGAACAAGAAAGTTTATCCAAAGTTCCATTTGAAATTTCTCAATCTAAAGAGCAGATATTAGCAGAACTCACAGGTTTAGTACAAAAATCTCAACAAGAGGTACAAACTTTAGAAGCTGAGTTTGCTTCTTACTTATCGGAATTTGAATTGCAGGCTCAACAGAAAAGAAACCTGACTCTGAATAATTTAGGAGACTTGGAATCTGAAGTAACATCTCAAATCGGTGAGATGAAATCGGGATTACAGCAGGAAAGAGAAATCACTCTTGATGATTTGGCAAAATCTCGAGCGGAATTTTCCTCTCAAATTTCAAATTTGCATTTAGATGCAGAACGAAGCAAGAATAAGATTCTAGAAAACTTAGAGCAATTGCAAGCAGAATTTGCTACTCAGTTAACAGAGTTGAAGTCAGGAATACAACAACAAAAAGATATTGCTCTTGAAGATATAGCTAAATCTCAGTCAGAGTTTGTTTCTCAAATTTCCGGTTTGCACTCAGATGCGGAAAAACACAGAAACAAAGTTTTGGAAAACTTAGAGCAATTGCAATCAGAATTTGCTACTCAGTTGACGGAGCTAAAGTCAGGAATACAACAGCAAAAAGATATTGCTCTTGGAGATTTGGCAAAATCTCAGTCAGAGTTTGCCTCTCAAATGTCTGGCTTGCACTCAGATGCAGAACAACGCAGAAACAGAGTTTTGGAAAACTTAGAGCAATTGCAATCAGAATTTGCTACTCAGTTGACGGAGCTAAAGTCAGGAATACAACAGCAAAAAGATATTGCTCTTGGAGATTTGGCAAAATCTCAGTCAGAGTTTGCCTCTCAAATGTCTGGCTTGCACTCAGATGCAGAACAACGCAGAAACAGAGTTTTGGAAAACTTAGAGCAATTGCAATCAGAATTTGCTACTCAGTTGACGGAGCTAAAGTCAGGAATACAACAGCAAAAAGATATTGCTCTTGGAGATTTGGCAAAATCTCAATCAGAGTTTGCTTCTCAAATTTCCGGTTTGCATTCAGATGCAGAACAACATAAAAATCAAGTTCTGGCGAATTTGGATCGGTTACAAACAGAGTTTGCTGCTCAACTTTCTGAATTAAAAGTTGGTGCTCAAGACAAAAAAAATGCAACTAATAACAGTTTGATAGAGTTGGAAAATCAACTGAAATCCTATGCATCTGGATTTGAGTCTGATATAGAACAACAAAAAAATAAAGTTATTGAAAGTTTAAGGCAGTTGAGAACGGAATTTACTTCACAACTCTCTAAGTTGCGCTTGGATGCTCAAAGGAAACAAAAAATTATTCTTGAAGATTTAGAAAAATCAGGAAATGAACTGACTTCTCAATTCTCTGAACTTAAGAAAGATGCCAGACAAGAAAAAGCGCTCGTTCTGGAAAAGCTAGAGCAGTTGGAATCGGAATTCATTTCACAACTCTCTGAATTGCAAAGAGATGCCCTTCAGCAAAAAGACTCAATTCTCGAACAGGTATCTGATGTTGCTTCTCAAGCAAGTGCAGAGTCTGTAACCTTTGTGGTTGAGAAAAAAGAACACGAAGAAATACAGGATAAATTGCAACAACCGCAAGAGGTGAGCAGTGAAGTTATTTCTACTGTAAGTCCAGAACCTGTTAGCGATCGCTTAATTGAAATAGTTCCAGCATCTACTGATACTCAAACCGATTCTCAGGTAGAAGAATATATCAAACAGGGAGAGACTCTTTTTGCCCAAAAGAACTATGAAGATGCACTTGCTGCTTACAACAAAGCCATTGAGATTCAACCAAACAATGCAGCTGCTTGGTTAAACCGAGGGATGACTTTAGGAAGATTAAAACAGTATCGAGAGGCAATTGATTCCTACGAGCAAGCTTTGAAACATAAGCCTGATTACCATCAGGCTTGGGTTGATGTAGGTGTAGCGCTGGGATACTTAGGAAGACATAAGGAAGCTTTGATTGCTTTTAAAAAAGCTACGCGAGTTAAACCCGATGATGGAGTAGCTTGGTTAAATCGGGGTCTTGCATTGCAAGAGTTAGAACAAGATGAAGACGCAGTTGTTTGTTTTGATAAAGCTATCAAATTTAAGCCTAACTCTCATAAAGCTTGGAATAACCGAGGTTACTCTCTAGTTATGCTAGGGCGAGATGATGAAGCAATTGAAAGCTTTGATAAGGCATTGGAAATTAAACCAGATTATGCCAATGCCTACTATAACAAAGCTATCTGTTTTGCGATGCAGAGGCAGATTGAATCATCTCTGGACAATTTGCAAAAAGCAATTAACCTCAATCCTAACTTTAAGGAACAAGCAGCCAGTGACATAGATTTTGATGACATTGCAGCTGATAAGCGTTTCCAAGAGTTGGTAAGGGAGTAAGATATTTTTACACCATATGCTCTTGACCGATTGTCCTTAGAATAGAATTCTCTTGCTATACAAACAAAGTCCGCCTGTATTGTTTTGGTAAGAAACACGATATCAGGAATCAGACCGGAAGTCCACGTAGGTGGACTTCGCTTGTATAGACGCGATTTTAATCGCAGGCGTGTTTTTTCACTTATTGAGATGCTCCCCACTAAGTACGGAAGAGCCCCTGCTCCTTACTTTATGGAAAGCCTACCGATTGGAAACGGTATTACTCCCTTCCCACTATAAGATTACCGAGCTTCTCCTCTTTCTTCGTGTACTTTGCGTCTTTGTGGTTCATTTAATTAGGTAATCTTAGAGCAGGATAGGAATCCTTACATTCATATTTGATTACGTTAAGATTGTAAAGAAAGGTTTGTCTGAGAAGACTCTCACTAAAATAACAGATATTTAATTTTACTAAAACTGCCGGGGATCAGAGATTTCACGGAAGGATTTTAAGATAAAGACTTTATGAACAATATTTAGGTTGCTATTGCAAGTCAATTTTTCCTTGCATATAATTAAGGATAGAGGTGTATGAAAAGAGCACCGAAAGAAAAGAGGGCAAAGAACGAAGTTAAATAAACTTAAACAATATCTGGATTAAAAAGTTAAGAAACTTTAACTTTTTCCAAGTGAAACGACAGTTTGAGTCGTCTAGCTGCTAACAAAAATCGAGCATCACCCATAACGTTTGCTCTGCGTAAATTCTTTATTAGTAGCAAAAGCGTATAAATTTTAACTGATTTTTTTGGCTTTGGGTCTGACTATAGAGCCAACCCTGATTTTTTACGTGTTAACTTGGCTACTTAATATTGAGCCAAGGAGGATAATCATATGTTGGAATTAAGAAAAGAAGTTTTTGATTGCATCACCAGTTATGCGTTGGACAGTGTTGCAGCTGTTAACGTAGATAACATAAAGCCGTTTTATAAAAATCTACCTCTAGATCCATATATAAAAGATAATTACCGCTTTAGACGCTTATCTCATTTCAAGGTTGCAGAAGAGGGTTTAGTCAAATTACCTCATAGAGCTTTATATCAGGCGAAAAAATACAATCCTTTGCTTGGTAATGTAGTCAGAGAATTTGCAGAACTTGAGGATGAACTCATTAAGATTGAGGATTTCCAAAGAATTGTGTTGGAATTTTTTGAGTTTTGTAAAATTTGTTCAATTCATACAGAAGTGGCAGTTCATCAAATTAGAACCGTTGCTTATCCAGGGAAAGTAGGAAACCCAGCACCAGAAGGAATTCACAGAGATGGTGTTGATATGATTGGGATTTTTGCTGTGAATAGGGAGGGAATTGAAGGAGGCGAAACTCATCTCTATAAATCTAAGAGTGACAACCCAATTTTTACCAAAATTCTCCATCCTGGAGAGTTACTAGTCTTTAGCGATCGCAACCTATTCCACTTTACGACAGCTATCGAAGCACTCACTGCAGAAAATGGGGTCAGGGATGTGTTTGTGATTACTTGTCCGGGGTTAAATCCTCAGGATAATAAAGGAGATTAGGAACTGGGGACTGGGGTACCTTTCTTGTGGAAGGGACGGGAGAGGATACCCATCCTATAAAGGAAAAATATATTGTTTGCAAATCACCAAGCAATTCAGCAAGAAAAAAGGAGTGTTCTACGATGGTTGACCTAGATTTAAAGTGGATACGCGATCGCTTTCCCGCTCTCTCCCAAGAGATCGACGGTCAACCCGTGATTTTTTTTGACGGACCGGGCGGTACTCAAGTCCCAAGCCCTGTAGTCAACGCGATCGCAGAATACTTGATAAAGTCAAATGCTAACGCACATGGGGCGTTTGCCACCAGTGAGAGAACAGACTCACTTGTAGTATCAGCGCGTTTGGCAATCGCCGATTTGTTAGGTTGTGATGCTGACGAAGTTGTGTTTGGTTCCAACATGACCACACTCACCTTCACCATAAGTCGAGCCATTGGTCGAGAACTGCGACCCGGTGATGAAATTGTCGTTACCAAACTCGACCACTATGCCAATGTCTCCCCTTGGTACGCACTTTCCGAACAAGGCGCAGTCATTCGTACAGTTGATATCAATGTAGAAGACTGTACCCTAGACATGAACCATCTCAAGCAGCAAATCAACGAACGAACGCGACTCGTAGCAGTGGGGTATGCATCCAATGCTGTAGGTACAATCAACGACATTGCAGAAATCGTCAAACTTGCTCGTGCTGTTGGAGCAATGGTTTTTGTAGATGCGGTTCACTATGCCCCTCACGGTCCGGTAGACGTGCATGCGATCGATTGCGACTTTCTCAGTTGTTCCGCCTATAAATTCTTTGGACCCCATGTGGGTGTTATGTATGCAAAACGGGAACATCTGACTCGCCTGCTTCCTTACAAAGTGCAACCAGCCCCAGATGAAATCCCCTCACGTTGGGAAACTGGGACTCAAAACTATGAAGGGCTGGCGGGGATGGTAGCAGCAATTGACTATCTAGCTGAAATAGGTCACCAACTTTTACCTGGTGTTGAAAACCGCCGAGAAGCTTTAGTAGCAGCCATGCTAGGAATCAAGCAATACGAAAAAGAACTCAGCTACAAGTTGATTTCAGGATTGCTACAAATTTCCGGTGTAACTCTCTATGGTATTACCAATCCAAGCAGCTTTGACTGGCGAACACCAACCGTTGGAATTCGATTAGCCAAACACGCTCCTCAGACAGTTGCTAAAGCTTTAGGCGATCGCGGTATCTTCACCTGGAACGGCAACTTTTACGCACTCGGTTTAACTGAAAAATTAGGAGTCGAATCAAGTGGAGGACTCCTGAGGATCGGGTTAACACACTACAACACTGTTGAAGAAATTCATCGTTTTTTGGCAGTCATTGATGAATTGTTAGTGGTTAGTAGTTAATGGTTACTCCCTTCCCCCTATAAGACTACCGATCTGCTTTTCCTCTTATTCCCTTGCTCTTTGTGTCGAGTGCGGTTCATTTAAATAGGTAATCTTTGGGCGGAAAGGGAGTAGTTGTTAGTTGTTCTATGAACCATCAACCACTAACTACCGACTGTGAGCCACAAACCATTAAGCTGTGGCGCATATTACGCCCTCCCCCACTCTCCCCATCTCCCTCAATTCAATGCCTCACAGCTAAACCACTAACAGCTAACCAATAATATGCAATCCCATCATTTGCTTTCTATTTTCAACCCCTCCAATTACTGGCGGGGCGGTCATTTTACTATTCCCTGGCAACCGATCTACCAGCAATTCCAAATATTACCCGAAGAACTGGTTTTAAGCGATTTGCGCGACCTGTCACACACACCACTAAACGCTCAAGTCGATCGCATCGATCCAGACGATTCCTCTCGCGATACCTTAGTTTTCTCTTTACCAAAAGTTATTCCACCCGGTTCCGAAGATGAAGTGCTAGCTTCTACCTTTGTGAGACTAGACCGAGGCAAACCCGTGCTATCTGGCTTAGTTGAGCCATCGTTAGAAGTTGTTTATAGTGCATCGGGACAGGCGCGAGGAGTCAGGCTCTCCAACAGCCGTCTTGTCATTTGGTTCAACCTCATACCTGCACCTGAAGATAATTGGCAAAACTGGTTTTCTGGTTCAGCAACTAGCGTACAACTGGACTACCAAGAACTTCTCGATCCATTTCGGGCTGCTAAAGGAGACTGGATCGGACAAGATCCAGAAAAGCGGTGCATGCAAGTAGATGAACTCTTGCTACCAGAACAATTTCATCCTGCATCGCAATACTACAATGTCAGCTTGTTCAATCATTCTTACCGATTGGTCTCTCATTCCACAGGTCCGGTACGTGCAAGCATAACTATTGCTTCCGAACCCTTCGATTATATCTGTACAGAGCCAAGAACTGGCAGTAAGCGCCATTTAATTTGCGAACTCTACAGAGTCATTAGTTTGTATGCTGGTGCCAATTACTTGGTTGAAGAACTTTATGTGAAAGGGAAGCCCAGGATAGAACAAGACTGGGTTCTCAACCAACAAGAAGTCGTTTATCCTGATTTTGCTCCTCGTTACTTTGCCCACATGAACCTGGGACGAACAGAAGATATCCAGCAAGTTTTCCCCGTATTTGATTGGTTTGCTATTGGGTCTAGCGAGCCACCCTATCCAGCATACGGTTTGATGACTAACGTACATTTAAATTTTTTGACTCACCCACACGTTGGTCATAAAAGCCATTTTTCTTGGCAGTTGTTACCCAGCAATTATGCCAAGTGCGTACACTTATTTATGAGAGGTCAACCTGAAGGATTTGATGCGCGGGTAGGTCATCTTTGGTATGAACTCATACACAAGCCTTTAAGGGCTGAAATATATCAAGATTCTTCTTGTCCCATCGTTGTGAAGTTACCAAATTTGGCTGTATTGTAGTGAAAAATTTGTGATGTTTTTAGATGAAACCATTTGTCAATTGGGGAAGTTCAGATTAAACAAAACACGTTTTTACTCCTACGGGTATTGTCCTAGATTCATCAAAACTTGCCGTTGAAGTATGCGATTAGGAACTTTGAACTGAAGCAACCTTACAGTCCCGTGACCAATCTGAGTTTTTCCTTCTATTCTTTATAGTAGCGAAATCCGAACCTTTATAGCGGTTGCAGGATAAACATGAAAGTGCTAAGTTCTCAGCAGTTGTTTCACCTCCATGCTTTACGGCGATAAAATGGTCTACTTCATGGGTATAGATTGAAAAATCTTGATAGATTAAGCAATATTCACAGCGTCTAAATGCTCTCTCTATGACTAGCTTACGTAGTTCGGCAGGAATTGAATTTAGAAGTCATTTATTAAATTCTAGTAGAGGCTCGTGCTTTTAGTAAAATAATAATATGTTCTAATTGCTCGTAAACATCTAATTCTGCTAATTCTATTGGACTGAGTATTGCAGAGCGATTTTTTTCTAATAATGCTTGCAGGCGTGTTTGAGCTTGGGATGAAACTTTAAAAGTCATAATTTCTTCTGGTGTTGGACGTTTAATTAAAAAATCAAGAACCTCTTGATAAACTGCGGGAATATCTGTAGTCTCAGCTAGGACTGTCTGCTGAACCTGTGGTGAATTAGCAACGTCTAGCAATCGCCACAGCAATTCGGGTAAGTGATTTTGCGTCATGTTTTAAACGTTGAGCAAGTTCCAAAGCGAATTTGAATTGTTAATTCTGCCATTGCGATTGCTTCCTTAGTGCCTGTCGGCGTGTCTTTTCTCCTAATTATAGCTTTACTACCCTTCAAGGCTACGGTGTACACACAAGTCTCCTAAAATGCCTTCTGGCAGTTTCGATCCCCCCTAGCCCCCCTTAAAAAGGGGGGAAAATTTTTCAAGTCCCCTAATTTATTAGGGGTTTTAGGAAGATCTCTAAAGATGTGTATACACCGTAGCCTTAAAAAGGGGGGGAAATTATTCAATTACCCCAATATATCCGGGTTTTAGGGAGATCTCTAAAGATGTGTGTACACCGTAGCCTTAAAAAGGGGGGAAAATACTCTTAAAGTCCCCAATTTATCGGGGGATTTAGGGGGAGCTTGAATGTTTTGCTACTGATGAAAGGACTTTTCAAACATCCTCTTAGGGCAATCCGATAAAAGCTTGTAAATTTGTTGACTCAAACATCCTCTTAGGGCAATCCAATCAAAGCTTGTAAATTTGTTGACACTGAGACAGTATGCGGAGCTTCATCGCTAAACGTTACTAAGATTAAAGAAAGCACTGCTACTACCAGAGCATACCAATTATGACCGATAATTATCTGCGTTCGTCAGCGTTGATCTACGGTTAAAGATTTTCCAGGAGAAAAACAATGTCAGATTTCCAAGATTTTCTAAGACACCAATTTGCATACGTAGCCATAGGAGAGTTTAAACCGGGCAAATTTGAAGAAGCCAAGCGACTCTACGAACAAGCAGTAGGAACCTATACCCATGGCTTCAAAGGAGCATACCTTCTCCAAGAACCGGGAACTGATAAAGGAATCGCTGTTATTTTTTGGGAAAACGTTGAAGATATGGATACCAACCACAGCGAAGCTTACGATAACATCCTCAAAGAAATGTTGCCTTTGTTTGTTAAAGCTCCAACAACTTTTTTCCATGAGGTTGTCTGCGAAATTCAACCCCAAGAAGAACAAAGTGTCAAAAGCAATTAGTATCCAGTTCGGGTAAACACTTATACTCGGTTTGTAGTTACTATGCCTGCGAGCGCTGTTAGGAATACCGCCAGTTGGACACCGCAGCTACGAACTTATGACTTTATCAGTCATAAGTCGAACATGATATAAAAGCAATCCTTGAAACAAAAAATCTTGATATAGTGCCTGCCCGTAATTGAAAAATTGGGTGGGCATCTCATTAACAGTGAAATGACATAACAAAAAAGTAATATTTTATACAAAAATATTCACTAGCTGCTACCTTTTGTTAGTTTTTAAGGTAGGTTTGGCATATGTACAAATTCCAGTTTGATGCTATCTGGGTCAGCAAAGTAAAAAGCGTAATAACCAGGAGCGTAGTGGTTGTACTCCGCAGGTGAGTCCAAAATTGTACCGCCTAGAGCCAGAACAATTTGGTACAGTCGATCGACTTCCTCTCGACTTTCAGCATTAAAAGCAAGGTGATGCAGCCCAGGGGAATAGCGATCGTGCGTTTTGTTGGGAGAATCCGGACGGCTGTTGTAAATTAAGAAAGCTCCTCCATTTTCCAACCACCACATCGTAAAATACTCATTTTTTTCTACTTTTTGGTATCCCATGAATTGTAAAATTTGGTCGTAAAATGGTTCGGATTTGGTGCGATCGCTTACCGTCAAAGATAAGTGGTTGATTGTACCTAAAGTCATAGCAGCTTACCAAGCAGTTATTTGTGCTAACTTTATATTAGTATTTTTGTTCTTATATGAGAAGTAATTTGTTAGCTTATAACATCTGCGCCATTATAACTTGTGGGGTCGGTTTTGTTATTGTATAGCCGTCCTAAATGAAATATAAAAATAAAAGTGAAGACTGCTAATTGCTAATAGCTCATGGTCAAAAAGCAATTAGCTATTAGCAATCCAACTTTTTTCCAAATGATTTAGGATTGTTATATAATTTGTGTTTCAACCCGAATAGCCAGAATTAGCAAAATCGTTGGATTTAGTCAGAATGAACAAACTTCCATCTCCCCCTCGCCCAATTCTTAATGTTTCATCTAAGTAAGTAATATCTAGAGTAGGTACTCTGTTGGTAGGATTATTAGCTGGAACAACCTTAAATGGATTGAGTTGGGGAGTTGCGATACCAACAACCTTCTCAATAGACAGGTAGCGTTTGTCAAAATAGACATTAATGCGTTTGTGCGGGGAATCTGATGACTCTGTTTGGGCTGGCTCAAAACGAGCTGTCACTTTGACAAATCCTGATACCAATCCCAGGGGATGTTTAACACGAGCTATATTAAAAAATAATTTATTTGCAACATCAATCACCTGATAAACTTTGCCCAACTTTAATCCTAATGGGAGAGAGGCTAAAGAACGGATTTCTCTGGCAGTAGAATATTTTAGTTGCCAAGCTCCATTGAGCAAAGAAGTGGCGTAGAGTAGGGGATTGGGATTGGGATTGACACTTTCTAATTCTATTGTCAATTGTTCGATTTCTGCGGTACGGGTTTTGTCTGGGTTCAAATTGGTAATAGGAGAACCATCGCCTTGGGTATCAATTTTCTCAAGCGAGGTTTGTAACTTTTCCTTAACTGCGAGTTGAGTATTCAAGGCTTTCTACTTTCTTTCGATAGCTTATGGCTTTTATGCTAAAACGTCATTTCCGTTTCATTTATAAATTTTTGTATAGATACAGTTGCTTTATGCTGCCATTGTTGACATTTGGCTGCGATATATGTTTGTAAAAAGCAGTTGGTTGGACTGGGGGTTTATCGCATTAATGTTGATAGGTGAAACGAATGAAAGTTACATTTAAATTCAGCATAAAAGTTTTGAGCAAAATGACAAAATGCTGGTTCGATTTCTTTTTTATTTTGTTTGACCAATATCATAATGCAATTCGTCTAAACTTATCTGAGTCGTTATCCACTGATTCACAAAGCTCAAAGCACTTTCAGGAGCCTTCCACAACTGCAAACCTCAGTTATTGATGAAGATCGGTATACCCGTTTCACAATGACCTATCTAACGCGTGCCATTCCTTCTTAATAGTGCCTAAAATCGTCGAACGATCGCTTGCCATTCAAGCATAATCTTTTTATAATACAAAAATAATACATAAAAATCCAGACATGAATCCATTACGACAGGGAGACGTGTTGCTCATCCCCACAAAGCAACAGCAATCTACAGGAAAAAAACTTCCTCACCTCACCTTGGCTGAAGGGGAAGTGACAGGTCACAAGCACCGCATTACAGATGGAAGTGCCCAACTTTACGAAGAAGATGGGACTTTGTACTTGCAGGTGCTGTCAGAAACTGCATTGCTCAGCCATGAGGAACATAAAGAAATAGCAATTCCCAGGGGTGTGTGGATGGTGAGGATACAAAGAGAATACGAACCGGCTGGTTGGAGATATGTTGCAGATTAAACTGACAACCGAACAACAAGCGCTGATTTCAACTTACCGGGACAAGTGGTGCAAGTTGGCTCTTTCCACTCAAGAGGTTGAAATCGAGCAAGCCACAACTGCTGTGGAAGCAATTTACAGTTTGATGGGTAAGCCCAAACCCAGCGTCTTTTATTTTGCCAGCCCCATCGCGGCTATAGAACAATTTGACTTTTTAAAGATTTGGGGAAACCAAACAATCGATATTGAAACTCAGTTAATACAGAGTGTTAGAAAACAACTCAGTCACGAACTTTGGTTGGAACTGCATTCAAAGCTGTATGAAGCATTGCACCAGGAGTTGTGGAACTCAATTGGGCGGAGAATTTACACTGCGGTTGTGGAGCAATCGCAGTTGATACACTCTTTAAATGACGAAGATGCATCCAGTTACTTCAATCCCGCCCAAGACTGCGTTCCAACTGAATATTTGGTTTCAATGGCTTGCTTGTTCGACTTTTGCTATTCGGTTCTCAACTGTTCTATTAACCGAGAGTTATGGCAGGCTTATCAATTGTTGGTTCAGCATTGCGGTTGGCTGTGGACTTATGAAGGGGTGTGTTTGGTGTGCGATCGCCCTTACCATCTTGAGAGAGATTCTCAAGGATTGCTCCACGGTGAAGGACACCCGGCAATTCAACTCAGAGATGGTTTCAGTAGTATTTATGCTTATCATGGCGTGATATTACCGGAAAAATACGGTATGGTACATCCAAACAAATGGCGATCTCAATGGCTGCTAACAGAAAACAATGCCGAATTGCGGCGGGTTTTGATCCAAGGTATTGGCTACTCCAAAATTTGCCAAGAACTGCAAGCTAAGAAACTAGATACTTGGCAGGAATACAGGTTATTAAAAATTGATGCCATTAATGATGTAGAACCCATTCACCTGCTAGCAATGACCTGTCCCAGTACCGCCCACGTACACGCTTTGAGAGTCCCTCCGGATATTACCAGTGCAAGAGAAGCCATTCGTTGGGTGAATTGGGGGATCGATCCCACTGAATTTAGCTTACAAACTTAAGGTTATGTTGTATCTTGCTCTCTCGTGTCTCCAAGGAAGACCCATGCAATCAGCGGCTGAAGAATTACTCAGCTTGGGTATAGGTGGCTTGCAGCTGACACCTGGGTTGGTTCCAACTGAAGGCTTTCAGGATTGGCTGGAGGAAAAACAAATTTCAGTCCGTACCCATCATGGTTTTAGCTGGCGTCGGTTGAGAGCCAAAGTGTGGAGCGACAATGGCGATTGTGTTGTTAATTCAAATTCGATACATCCTCCTCTCAAGAACCATCCATGTGCTAAGTTGTGGGACAGTCGAGTTAAGCTGGGCGATTACCATCATTTGATTCTAGAAACCATGTATCCAGAGTACTGCTTGGGTAATGGCGAAGAAGTAGCTTGGGCAATGGATTTGGGTTTGCAGCTGGCGGTTGATGTGTCTCACGTTTACATTCAGTTATGCCAGGGGGCGATGAGTGAAAACGTTTGGAGGCGCTTGCAAGAATACGAGGGCCTTCAGGAATTACACGTATCAAGTAATACCGGAAGTGCTGATATACACCAGCCCATTACCAAAGATACTTTTGGTTTGGATTGGGTAAAAGAGCGATCTGGTGATGGAATACCCGTCATTTTGGAGTGCTACTTGCACAAACTTTCTTTAGCACAACGTACCGAACAAGTAGAACAATGGAACTAGAACACCTTTACACGAAAAAGCAAGCAGCACAAATGCGGCAAAAGTTGATGGATGAGTTTGTCATCCCTGTTGTGCAAATGAACTTTCAAAAATATCCCTCCTTGCGATCGGCGGCAATGATGGTGGCTCAGTACTGGAGTGATGAGGCATCAGATGCGGTTCATTATTGCTTGATTTACTCTGTTTTAGATACCCCCGATTTTGAAGCAGCCGCTCGGGCAGAAGTTGATTATGATGACGACACTGTTAACCTGCCCAATCTCGGGCGTTTGGAGTATCGAGTTTATTGTGTAGAGCGCAATGGAGAAACAATTTACTGGCCGGAGAACCTTGATTCCATTCCTGCATTTGCTGCTTTTTGCAAAGAAGGTTGCCATCAATGTATGGACGCTTTTGAAGCTTATACTCCCTACGCCATACTCCGCCGCCAAGAAGATGCGATAAGCTGTACCCAGCTTGCGCCAAGGGCGATCGCAGTTGAGGTAGTTGGGAAAATGCTGCGTCCTTGGCTCGATGGAATTAAGCCGGATTGGGTAAGGTAGGAATGAGCCATTATCCACTGATTCACAAACCTAAAAGCGATTTCAGGAGCCTTCCACAGGTGCAAACCTCGATTATTGGTGAAGGTCAATATATTCGTGCAGATGGTCATGGTTACGGACACGTCATTCTTCAGTTGGAACCGAATCCAAATACAGATGGGTGTTTTATGTTGTGGTCAGTTACCCAAAACCACATCCCAAACTTTAATCGTGAATACTTAATCACAGAGTCTTATTTGAAGGCTGTTTATCAAGGGTTGTGTGAAGCGCTTGTTGAAGAAGTAGAAGATTACCGCTACACGCAATATGTGCCCTTTCCTTATCAAAACACGAATGTCAGAATTACAGGAGGCTCTTACCATCCCATTGATTCCCGAGCTTCTTCGTTTCAAATAGCTGCTTATATTGCTCTAGCTCGGGCTGTTTCCCAGTTACCGGACAGCCCTTTATACTTGCAAGAAATCCCCTGCTTGCAACCGAGACGTAAACCTCAACCAAAGGTGCTAATGGCTGAATTGAATAACATTCCACAAAAGTATCGCAATTTGCACGAGTTTCTGCAAGCCGGATACTGGAAGAATGCAGACAGTGAAACTCGCAAGCTGGTATTTGAACTGGCTGGAGGAGAATATTCCATTCGAGATGATGATTACTGGTTACCGTTAAAAGGAATTTTGAACATTGCAGAAGCAGATGTACAGATAATCGATCGACTGTGGATAACATACAGCCAGGGGCGATTTGGATTTAGCGTTCAAAAACAAATTTTTTTGGAGTGCGGTGGCAAACTAGGTCTAAGAGATGAGAAAGAAGTGTGGGAAAAATTTGGCGATCGCGTGGGTTGGAGATTAGATAAAAATCGATGGGTTTGGCTGGAAGACGTTCAATTTAATCTGTGTGCCCGAGTCGGTCATCTTCCTTGTTTGGAATGGTGGGGACTTGGAACGAAGGAAGAAGTTATGCAACTGATTTTGACCAAGGAATTCAAAAGCGATTTATAGATATTGCCCTCAGAATGGAATTCTGGGGCTATACAAGCAAGCCTGCCTTCGCAGGCTTAAGAGCAGTCCGCGCAGGCGGTGAGTCTAGGGAAAGCAGGTGGTGAGTCCATTGCTGTAGGCGGGTTTCCCGCACCCTGGCAACTGGCGTATAGCCCTGCGGGCATAGCTTCGCAACGCGAAGCGTCTCCGTCAGGAGATACCCGGAGGGGTTTCCCGCGCCCTGGGAACTAGCGTATAGCCCTGCGGGCATAGCTTCGCAACGCGTATAGCCCTTACGGGCATAGCCTGCGGCATCGCGGAGCGTGCGCTTTGCGCTTAGCGTCTGTGCTCCTGAGATACCCGGAGGGACGAGCGTTTGTATAGCTGCGATTGAGAACATCGCAGGTGTGGTTTTTCCAAATTGGGATGCTCCCGTTTTCTACAAGCATTTTTGTTTTTTATTATTTAATCTGTAAAGACATGGATTCTATATCAAAATATTTATCATTCAATTTATACGCCTTTTTCTCTACTCCATAGGTTTGAAATTTAAAAGATACATAAAGTTGTTTTGCCTTTCTATTATTTGTAACAACATCAAGTAATAAGATTTCTATCTCATTCATAGTTTTTGCTCTTTTGATTAATTCATTGAGTAATAACTTCCCTATACCTTTTCCCCGAGCTTCTGGTTGAACGTACATAGAGCGAATATATGCTTTATGCCTGAGTTTTATTCTTGATTCCTGATGAAATGCAACAATTCCAATTAACTCTTTATCCTCATAATAGCCTAAGATAAAGTTATTGTTGTCTTCAGGTATTTTATCTCTAAATTCATCTATCGTTTTCCAAGATTCTTCAGTATACATTGAGCCAAAAGAATCTGGATTGTTATATAAAGCTTCTAATCTAATATTTCTATAATCTTCTGCATCATGTTTTGTTAATTTTCTAATTTCCATTGGATAAACTACAAATAATAAACAACTTACGGCTTCATTTCTTTTATAAATGAAATGGTCTGAAAACTGCAACATGGGTCAATTGGGCGTGTACTGCCATACATGACGAACTGTCAGGTGCGATCGCCTGGTGCTCATTCTGAGCAACAGTATTGCTCTTGAACCCGTGCTGTCACGATCGCAATATGTCAATAATAGACAAGTATGATGATTCACAGAAAAAAATATGGAAGAAACAGTAACTCTATACCGTCCTACTGGACCGAAAGAACTGGAATTAGTTAAACAAAGTGGCTATACTCAATGGCCACCTCGACTACCCGAACAACCAATTTTTTACCCCGTGACAAACGAAGAATATGCCAAAGAAATTGCTACTAAGTGGAATGTTAAAGACAGTGGGGTGGGTTATGTGACACGCTTTAAGGTTAAGAAAGAATTCATGGATAAATATGAAATTCATCAAGTAGGAGCGTCATATCACAAGGAATGGTGGGTTCCTGCTGAGGAACTGGAACAGTTGAATAAAAACATTGTGGGTCAAATTGAAGTTATTGGAGAATACACAGCGTGAATTCTTGCTCGGAATGTTTAACCGATTAAGCTAAAGATGATTGAAGGATAAGATTGGCAGGTCGTAGAGGACAAAAAAATAACTAGTTGCTGTTCAAGCTAAATATTCCGAATCTGCATCTGTATCCAATCCTTCTCTAAAATTGCGTACAGCAACATATCTCGCCATTCTCCTCGCATCGATTCATATTCGCGCAGATAGCCTTCCTGTCTCATGCCAATTTTTACTAAAACTCTTGCAGAGAGATTATTCTGAGAGTCACAAATCGCAAAAATGCGATGCAATTTTAACTGCTGGAAACCAAATTCTAAAAGTTTTTCTCCAACTTCCGTTGCATAGCCTTGCCCCCAGAATTTCTTAGCCAAGGAAAACCCTATAGAAGCTTCTGGCTTATTGGCATCTGTGATGGAAATACGACAAGCGCCAATCAATTGCTTGTCCTCTTTTAAAGTGACTGCAAGGGCAAAATGCTGGCGGTTTCTTTTTCGGTGAGCTTTAATCTCTGTTTGTAGATAATTTTTGGTGTCTTCTGCGCTGTTGGGACCAAAAGGTAAGTAACGAACGACTTCTGGATCGGAAGCATAGTCATGGACTCCTTGCGAGTCTGATTCTACAAAGTCCCGGAGTATAAGACGTGGTGTTTCTAGGGGAAGATAAATACTCATTACTAAAGTTAAGACTTAAACGTTCAGGTTCAGAAATATTACTTAATAGCGTATAAGAGAAGTCGCTGTTCGCGACAAAGAAGAGAATTTTTAGCAGGATGTTCTCTGTTAAGTGTTGCCCTGAAATAGTGTACTTTTTTTGCTCGGGAAAATCTATCTCATAGAATCTGCCACGTAATTTTAATTTTTTATGTTACAAAATTTACTTAGATTAACAAAAGATTAAGTATAATAGAAAAATAATCGCAACGGAAGTAAGCAGATGGAACAGTCAAACGAAGAAGACAAAGAAAATTTTCTCTACCCTCGAGGTCGCTATTACGGTCAAGTCAAACCTGAAAATTTAATTTTTAACGCCAATCTTCAAGAATTTGCCCAGAAAGTAGGCATTATCACCAGTTTAGAAACATCTGGGAAACTTTCTCCTGAAGAAGCTTACGACCAGGTTAAAGCCCTCTGGAAACAGCTGAAGCGCAGCAAAAAGGAATTGGGAATCGGCGATGAGCCACCTAACAATATAGAACTTCCACCAGATGAACCCTAAAATGGCTCAAAGTCATTCTTGAAGACCTCAAACTCTTTTGGAAACAGCGATACCACTAAACTTTGTGTGGCATTTTCATCTTCAATCCGGATAAGCCACCGTTCTGGAGTGCCATCACCCGAAGCTTCTTGACCGCAAATCTCCCCTATTTTGCCAGCTACGTATGCTGGACGTAAAATCAGCACCTTGTCTCCTATTTTGGGGTTAATAGCACTCCTCACTGAAAAATACAAAAAATTTATACAAGTAAATTCCGAAGAATTGGATAACCTCATCTTAATCTTATCTTGACTTGCACAAAAATATTTATGAACTGCAAGAAGTCAGCGATCGCAAATAATCATCACTGGGTTATGCTTGCAGTACATACGCTCTCAGCACTACTCCAAGCCAAATACAAAGCTTTTACTCAATCGTTATATAGTTGCGTTTTTGTCTCTGACTTCCTTAGATTGAAATAAGGGGTTGTTTGAAAAGTGGTTAGCTGATTTTAGGCACTTAGCGATCCCCGCTAGCCCCCCTTAAAACGGGAAAAATACTCTTAAAGTCCCCCAATTTATCGGGGGATTTAGGAGGCTATTGAATGTTTTGCTACTGATGAAAGGACTTTTCAAACATTTTTTAAGGTAATTTTAATTGTTTTTTAATATTTAAATAATTTGGATATCATAACATAATTATGAAAGATTAATTCAAAAACATTTAAAAAAAAAGCCCTTCTTGTATAGGGTTAACAGTTAATTATTAACAAAACTAATGGCAATCTTTGAAATCTATATAGGGTTGGCATTGCTAACCCTACATACTTTTGGTGAGGAATGCCTACCTTACAGTTCCTAAAATTTTTCCAAGAATGATTTAGGATGACTATATATATTAGGGGAATCAAAAGTTATGACAACTTCAAAAAATACAGAGTTTGAAGTCAAGAAAACCGAACAAGAATGGCAAGAGACTTTGAGCCAAGAGCAGTTTTGCGTACTCCGCCAACATGCGACAGAACGTCCTCATACAAGTCCACTAAACAAGGAGTACGCTCAAGGTATTTATCAGTGTGCGGGATGCAGTCAACCGCTATTTGTCTCAGATACTAAGTATAACAGTGGGACCGGCTGGCCTAGTTTCTTTAATCCCATTGAAGGTGCGATCGATACAACTGTGGATCGGTCTTTATTTATGACTAGAATTGAAGTTCATTGCAGTCGTTGTGGCGGTCATTTGGGTCATGTCTTTGATGACGGTCCCAAACCCACTGGCAAACGCTACTGTATCAATGGTGTTGCTCTAAAGTTTATTCCAGACTCAGATTCAGGAAGTTCTAAATAAAACAATACTTCAAAGGCATTTCCAGGCTTAACCTGGGAACAAGAGGAAAACGGAAATTTTGTGCTGGGTGGGGGGTATCACCCCTCATTCGCTATCAGTAACCTTTGAGTTGTTGGGGATCTTGCAAGCCCATCTGTTGTTAAGATCTAAAGTCTTAAATCAAAACTTTATTTAACATGGCAGAACTTCCAAACAGTCTTGAAGATGCGATCGCTCAAGCTCGCGAGGCAACTAAAACAGCACTAGCAGATGGATGCAAGCGGATACAAGTTGACTTTTTGTTTCCAGAACTCAAACCCATGCCTGTAGCAGAACAATTTCTAGCAGTTTTTGCAGAGTATGGGTCAAAACTTAAGGTTTTCTTTCCCGATGCTGGAGGAGCCGCCCTTGCAAGTCGAGAGTGGACGGATGTGCCATTTAAAATTTTTGACATAGGCACTGGTAGATTGTCTTTGGAGAAGAAAATTGAGCCAGAGGACGAAATCTTCTTTCTGATTGCTCCTACTGTCGTAGAAGTTGGGGAAGTCGAAAAGATGGCTCAACTGGTAGGAGATCGCCCGCTCGTCATCTTAAATCCGCGTTTGGAAGATTTAGGGGCGGTGGGTATTGGTTATGCAGCGAGACAGTTACGCGATCGCTTTATCAGTACAATTGAAAACTGCTATTATCTTCGCCCTATAGATAATGAAACTGCGGTCTTTCGCTGTTATCCCGGTCAGTGGGAAGTCTGGTTAGAAAACCGTGGGGAGTATCAAAAAATTGCAGAACTCCCGCAAAAGCCCTCAGGAGATGATCTAGATACGATTCTAGCGAAACAAGGTTCTGCATCTGAAACACAAGGGACACCAGTTGCGAAAAAGCCCAATATGTTTAAAAGTTTGCAACGTTTCTTACGTGCGTTAAGGAATTAATTTGTTGTAGGTGGTTAGTTGTTAACCACTAACCACTAACTTCTTACTTTGCCTCTAACTGAGCATTTAACGCTTTGTTAATTCTGTCATGCGTTTCCAGCAAATGAGCTTTGGTGTAATCGTCGTTGGAATTCGCTCCATCCAGTTTTTCATTTAACTGTCTTAGTTTATACCATGCTAGCGTGCGAGCATCTTCTGGAACGTTGCTTTTACGCAATACCATACTCATTAAAAGGTCGAGATATTCTCTCTGCAAACCCCGACGCAAACTAGATATTTTAATGGGTTTACCGTTTGGTTTGAGGACCTCACTCCAAATTCCATTTTGTAAGGTATCAAATAGTTCTGGTAAAGTCAGTGCTTGTTCGGGTTTGCTTTTCAGTTCGAGGTCTTTAAGACGGGAAAGGCGATCGCCTGAAAGCAAATCTGTTAACACGGAGCCTTGCATAAATAACACCAAATCGTGAATTGGATAATCCAATCGCCCGGTTCGGGGTGCGCTTCCCCAGTGACGCCAGCGAGAAGGAGCCAATTTATTCAGCAGTTCTGGTGGGAAAATTAAAGCATCTTCAGCAAAGACATATTTTTGCAAAATCTCAAGTGCTTGTCGTTGTTGTGCGACGGGTACGGGTTGAAAGGGTAATTCCCCTTGGGGATTGTCTGGATTAACTCTGTAGAAAGACTGACCGCCTATGTATTTTGAAGTATAGTAAATATTCTGAACGTAATTACTAAATACAGTGCCAAATCGTTCTTTGACATCACTGAAACTTTCACCTGCACTGGGGTAATTTTTGTTCAGACGTTCCCACATAAACCGTGCATTGTCTAACTGTCCCTGAGAATATGCTAGAACGTTACTGCTATTGTCCCATGCATTAGAAGTTGGGTCGAGGTCTAAAACATCTTCGTCTGTGGAGTAACTTAATTCGGGTTTGTAAGATTCACTGGCGATTTTATCCAACAAGGGCTTTTCAGCAGTAGTGGATGCAACAGATAGGGGTGCGTAACCGTACTTAATGACCCACTCATCGTAAATTCCTATCATACTGGGAAAATAATCCCCTTGCTTGGTCCCTTTAGGTGCAATATTAGGTGGAATGTAATCCATCACCGATGAGATAAGACCCTTGCTGCGAGTAAGTTCTGTATTGTTCAATTGTTCGGGAGCAAGCAAAGTACTTCCACGGAAGTTGTGCCTTAACCCTAAAGTATGTCCGACTTCGTGAGCAATAATAAGACGTAAATACTGATGAATATAGTTTTTTATTTGTTCGCTGCTTGGAGGTGTGTCTTGCAACAGTGAAATTGCCATAGAACCAAAAGCAAATTGGTTGGCTGCTTCCATTCCATAGCAAAGATCGAATGCGCCTGCTAATTGAGACAGTCGGTTGTTGAGTCCTTCTGTTGATTGATTTTGGTTGGAAGTATCATTGTTTTTAGCGTCCAAGCGATTGTTACACAAGAGACGTTCCTGCATCAATGTTGATAGGGGAGTTCGGGCTTGTGCTTGGTTGGGTTGGACGAGTTTGCGATATTCGCCCTTCAGCGCTCTGATAAAGCTAGCATCAACGAGAATATCAGCATCCAAAATTTCTCCTGTTAAGGGATTGACACGAGATGGTCCTAAAGCAAAATAACCATCTACCGTGTTAATCCATCGAATGGTGTTATAACGTATATCTGCAGGGTCCCAAGTCGCATTATCTGGCATTTGACGAACTTGAATTGCATCTTTGAATCCAACTTTTTCAAAGGCTTTATTCCACATCAAGACACCTTCTTTAACAGCGTCTCGATACTCTAGGGGAATTGCGTTGTCAATCCAGAAAATAATTGGTTTTTTAGGTGGTGAAATAGCTGCTTTGGGATCTTGTTTTTCTAGGTTCCATCGGTTGATATAGCGGACGAAGGGTTCTTTGCGATCGTCATCTGACAAGTCTTGGTACGCACTAATAAAATAACCGACTCGCTCATCTGCTAGGCGGGGGCGGTAACCGTTGTTGGGAAGTTCGGAGAAACTGTAGTGAACGCGCAAAGTAAATCCACGGCTGTCTGCTAGAGAAGCATAACGAAATATGTTGCTGTCGCTACCGCTAGCACTGGAGAAATTTAAAACTGACTCCACTTCCATGTTGAGAGGAAAAGCTTTAGCGTTCCCAAAATATGACTTATCCGTACCTGGGGAGATTCCCAAACTATAAGATAATCCTGCTAAATCTGTTAGCAGGAGTTCGCCTAAGTCTATAAGTACGGTTTTGCTTTGTGGATGAATGCTTTTGATTGGTATCGAATAAAGAACTGAATCGCTAAAAGAGCGGGCGAGCGATCGCTGTTGGGGATCTCCTTCACGAGCGCGAAAATTGACGTTACGAACTACAAATTGGATATTTTTATTTGTCCGTTGAAAGTAAAATAAGAAATCTTGTAAGGGCATACCACTGTAGATTCCAGCTTCACCAATACCAGATTCCAACGTTGCTGTAGCCAAGTAATTTTTATTTAATTGAGTCGGTTTAATTTCTAAATATATCTTATTCTGTTCTTTATTTCGGTATAAAGTGAATAACCCTTCAAGTTTTTCGGTATCTTTAATAACTTTGTCAAAAGCTTCAAATTCCTCCTTTGGTGCTGGTTTTGCAGTAGAGCCTGCTTTTTCGCCAGTTTCTTCAGACTTATCTAAATTTTTCTGTACTTGGAGAAAAGGTTGCCGCCCCACTTTCTTAGTATCATTTACAACCCACGTAAAAGATTTGCGTTGTGCTTGCGAGTTTTTTTGGTCAAGCACCCAAACTTGGTCTCGCTTTAGCCCCGTGCGAGAAGATGTATCTAGAATAGATTTATCCGTATATTTTGTATCATAATTTACATTTCCATCCTTCATGGATAACCTATCCACTAAATCTGTTGCTTGGGTTACATCTGGTTTGCCATCCGTTGCTTTAGCAGATGACATCCCTAAAAATAAGCAATGCAACAAAACAACATAAAAGGTAAATTTTTTCATTCAATCTATCTCCAGTACTGCTCCCTATCTACTCTGTTTGATACCTACCCAACAAAGCTAATTTCGCTTAACCTTAGAAGCGATCTGGAAAAGATCCTTAGCTGCTGTACACCAGACAGTTAAATTCCTAGTGTCAGTTGCTTAACTTTGTTGCTGTGTCTTACTGTAATATTTTTCCCAATAATTGCTTCTGTCTCACATGGTACGTATTATCTTTACATCTATCCATATATAGATTTTAATTAGTGGCAGCCAAGCCGCAACCGAATTATAGTTATCCAAGACTTTTCCGTATTTTTTTAGTATAAAATATAGCGTGTTAATGCATTTATCTTTAGTTAGGCAACTTTTATGTAACAAAAATTAAGATCTTGGCTTTACCTCCCTTGAGTCCTAACGTGAAAGGGAAGGGGTAAAACTTAAGCTTATTTAACTACGCAAGAAATAATTCCTTGATCCCCGTACTACCAATTTCAATTGCTAGCGCCGCTAACAAAAAACCCAAAAGCTGAGTAATAATGACCTCTCCTTCTGCACCAATCCATTTATCAATCTGATTTGATAAACGTAAAATTAACCAACTCAGAAACATTGCTCCCACAATACCCCCAATGACGCTGATATGAGGGCTGGGGGATTCAGCCATTAGTAACATCACTGTTGTCAGAGTACCCGGTCCTGCTAGCAATGGCAAAGCTAATGGTGTAATCGCAACATCGCGATCGCGATCGATAATTGGTGTATCTAAATCTCCTTGAAGCATTTGTAAAGCGATTAACAACAGCAGCAGTCCCCCCGCTACTCGCAAAGATCCCAAACTAATATCCAAGTAACTTAAGATAAATCTGCCACCAAAGGCAAAAACTAAAAGAACTGCAATTGCTACCAAAATAGCTTTATCTATAACTTTGTTTCTGCGCTCTGGTTCCATACCTTTAGTTAAAACCAAGAGTATGGGTATGTTTCCAATAGCATCTGCAAGAACAAAGACAGCAAGAAAAGTTTTAAGCAGAATAGAAGTGTCCACAGTAGATAGCTTAAACCAAGTTACTCTAACAAAGGTACTGAAATTTAGAGTACTTTCACTCAACCCATAGGTTAACAAATCTCCTGAACAAATTAAGCCATAATTGAGTAATACATATAATACATAAAAGTACGCGATCGTACTTCAAAGCTGCTTGCGAGAGCGTAGACCAGTCTCATCAGTATGCTGTTGGTATAATGCTGCTACTTCTTGGGCGTTAAAATTTCTGAGTGTGAGGGAACTCACTTTAATATTGAAGGGACTCGCCGTATTTAAGCGATCGCTACCACCGGAAGCTACTTTATAATCGCGTACATCGCGCAAACCAATCAACCCCACAGATAATGGAAAGTTATGAGGACGATTGGGATAACCATCGCGTAACTGGCGTAACACCGAAATCAATGTTTCATTTTGTAGCGAGTCAATTTCATCAATAAATATTACCAAAGGTCGGGAAGACGCTTGCGCCCAAGTCTGTAAAGAGGCTCGAATTCTCCGTCCGGGTTCTTCTTTATTCCAAACAGGTGGTTGCAAATCTTTGGGTAGTCGGACTTCAATTGTATCGCGCCAAGTTCCAAGAATCGCTAATTCTGCTGCACCTATATCATTATTAAACGCGCTTCCCACTTCTACCGATACCACAACTGCCGTGTAACGCCCACTTTCTGTCAGTTGTTTTGCTAAGGCTAACATTGCGGTTGTTTTGCCTGTTTGTCGAGGTGCATGAACTACAAAGTAACTCCGTTGTTGAATTAACTCCTCTATATCTGGCAACCTAGCTGTTGGCGGTAGCATATAGTGGATATCTTCTTGGCAAGGACCTGCAATGTTGAACCAACGAGGCATGCAACAACACTCTGTTCGGGCGGACACTTTGTGAGTTTACCTTAACTTTACAGCCATTTTCAGGTAAATAGACCACAGTCCTAGGGGCACGGCTGATGTGGGGAGCATCGCAATTTGGAAAAACATTAAGTGATTGGAAATCACGGCTACACAAACGAAGTCCGCCTACGCGGACTAATAGCCTGCGAAGGCAAGCTTTGTGTATATAGGTTCTTCTATTCTGAAGGTAACGTGCATTCATTGGGATGCTCCTAGATGCATGAGTGTTAAGAAACCGCCTAACGCACTGTATTGCCTGTGTGCTTTAAGATCAAACAAAAAATTCTTACGTCAAATCGGTAATTTTTGAGGAGATTATGGCTTTCAGTAATTATAAAACTTTAAGTGAAGTTCTCGTAGAATTTCAGGTTACCTATACAGAATCTAATTTTCTTGGAGAAACAGAGTTTAATATCTCTGATTATTTTCGAGAAGATTTACAAATCATGATGAGAGATGGTGTTGTTGATAACTCAGAATTTGCTATTTGTGAAAATTTAGTTTATCCAGTTCTCAAAGAAGTTTGGAAATTCTATCGCAGTCATTTCATTCTTTGGAGTCATCATTCTTTAAATTATGACGAGAAACTTTCAGGTTTCCCGGAGTATATTGTAGCGAGAAAATCTCCTTTAGGAAAAGTGGTGTTTGATAAGCCATACTTCATTTTGGTCGAGGCCAAACAGGATAACTTTGAAGCTGCTTGGGCGCAATGTTTGGCAGAAATGATTGCTGCTCAAAAACTTAATGGAGATATGCAAATAATTATCTATGGTATTGCTTCTAATGGCGATCGCTGGCAATTTGGCAAGCTAGAAGCAGATGTTTTTAGTAGAAATATTACCTTTTACACAATCCAAGAGCTAGAGAAATTATTTGCTGTTGTTAACTACATATTTCAACAGTGTGAAAGACAGCTAAACAATCTCGTTTCCTAGGAACGAAAACTGGTGTCTACTCTTTGCGTAACTTCTCCCCGTTCTACCTTCACCAAGTTATCCCTTGCAGCAATGGTAATATATAGTGAAATTCCGCAGTCAATAGCAGCCATTGCCATCGCCGCCGATAAACTTTTGGTTCCACCCGTGTAATCAGCCATAATCTCATGACTGTTTTCTTGCTGTAAATTAGAGATGCGATCGCGAATTTTAGAATAGCATTCGCCTAAATCGTCCGGGTTTTGTACGAGAATTAAATCCCGTTGTGGTTGAAAGCGATCGCCTAACCCCACTTGTGTGGGAATATTGGGTAGTCGTTCGATAACTTCTGCACCCCGACGCACCTCGCAGGGAGTTCCTTCACCTATGACTTGGGACTTGCTACCCTTTTCACCATCAGAAGCAATGAATATCACCCTGTCGGGTTGTAAGCTTTGGATAGTGGTGATGATGGGTTGGAAAGAACCCCCGATAGTGACTAAAAGGATTTTGGACATTTTATAGATTGATTTTTAACTACTCTTAGTTAAGTCTAATTTCTTGGCGATTAATCCAAGTTTTTTGTTGCTCTAACTTCTCAATAGTCAATACCTCTTCACCTGCTTTAGCTTCATTCATAATACTTTCGTATTTTAAAATCAATTCCCATTGAGGGCCTAGAGTACAGATGCCATTACCTGTTTCATATTCTTTTCTTACTGTTATTAAACCTAACTTATTCATCGAACGCAAAGTTGTATCCCTAAATTGTTCAAAATCTATTCCTTCTATGAGAATAGAATAACGTTCGTGACCCTTTAATCGTCCATAAACTTCTTTTGATGAGATACCTAATTCTAAATTAGGTATCTCTAAAACTGCATTATTTAAATCACTTAGAACCAAAGGTATAACTGGTAATTCTACCCAGTATTCTTCTCTTTTTTCACTAGTGAAATATACACATTTTTCTGCTTTTTCATTAGCAGATTGAACATAATAAAGACGAGAAACTTCATGTGATAAAGAAGCTACCATTTGTAAAGCCGAATTAATCACATTATTGCCGCCTGTAAGATTCATCCATATTTCTTTGCCTTGCTTACCGCCTCCCTTTGCCAGTGAAGCTACTACTTTAGCAATTCTTTCATACGTTGTCTTAATATCACTTAATTCCACTTCACACCAGTAAATAATACCAGTATTATTTTGACTACTTTTAATTTTTGACCACTCTTGTATCAAAAGAGGCTCAAGTATCTTTTTCATAGTATCAGTTCGTTTCTCAGGGTTGCCTCCTATTTTTCCGTAAGGATTCTTTATGTATGGTTTGCAGTCAACTTCACCATTAATAACTTCTTTAGTGGTAAAAAGGATAAGTAATTGTATACCACCTACTTGATCACCTTTTTCTCTTTGCTTTTCTTCACCTGAACGGGCAAAGAACTCTTTTCCTTCAACTTCCCAATTATTATAAAGTTTAGCTAGATAAGAAATTGGACCTGTAACTACTCCTGGTGAAAGACCCAAGCCCATTAAATGATAAACTCCCATATTTTTCTCCAGATTATATAATTAATACATTAAATTAATGTTCGTTAAACCCATGCCTAATCTAGTTTTCATTCCTGTACCTGTAAACTGAGCATAGTTAACTAGAAGATTCGCAACATTTGCCAATAATGGCTCAGTACCGTGCAAAACTTGTAGGGTTACATTACCTGTGAAACCATTGACAAATCCATTTGCTAATTTAAATATTCTAGTTTGAATTTTATGCTTTCTCAGTGTAATTACATCACTCAAAAAAGTCATTAATTCATCACTACCTAAGTAAACTGGTGCAAAATGATTCCATCGTTCTAACCAACTACGAAACATCAAGTAAGGTACAGGTAAGGCTAAACGAGTTCTCTGTTGAGCAAAAACAGTAGGAGTAATGAAGTCTAGATAAAATCGCTTAATAGGTTCCGGTTCAGATGCAACGAGAGTGTGATAAAGATGTTCGTAGCTGGTAGTTTCATTTTGTCGATTTACTACATCAAACTTTGTTCCTAAAAACTCAAAGTAAGGAGATAGATCTAGGTTAGAAATTACCTTTGCTGTCATATCTTGTAAACCACAAAGGGATAATTTGTAAAAATTATTTGGACTAAAAGTTATAAAGTCTCCGGAGGTAGAACAAGAACCAATGATTCCTGAATAAGTAACAGCAGGGATTTTTATATCGGCAAAGGATATTTGCATTCTTCTGTGCAAGTCCTTCACTAGTTCCAAGCTATAAGCTCGGGGTAGAAAAACTGGCTCGGATACAGTTAATGTCCAAGTAGATCGAATTAGCATACGGCCTCCATAGAAGTAAGCTGAACCCATCCCAAAGGTCGTTTGGTTGTGCTGGTTCGAGTAGGAATTATTGCAGTGCGTCTAGATTTTGGAGTCTCTGAAGAATTGGTGGAAATACCGCAAGCGTTACGAATGTGTTCTCGAGTTTCTTCGTGACAATGTAAACCAATTGTGGTTCCCATCATTCCACTTCCCCAGCCAAGTCTAAGATTATAGGAACAATTATTATTATAGAACTGGCGAATACGACTAAAGTTTAGTTTTTCATCATTAGGATTATCTTGAATACCGTTCCAATATCTTTTTTCATGCTCCCATTGTGCTTGTGCAAATTCTTGACAAATTTCTAGAATGCCTTCTATAGTCCATAGTTGGCGAGGTAACTGCATTCCCTGTTCATGCTGAAACTGGGATAGCATTTCCGTATCAATAGTAAGATTAAATTCTGCTTGAACATTCCAAACCATTTCTACAAAATTACTTTTCGCACTTTCTTTAGCTAATCTTCCACTATCATTGGCATAAAAACTAGAGGAAATCACTTCGGCTACTATAGATAAATTGTCAGTATCATTTTTTTCTAATGAGTAAGAATCAGTAACTTTTATAGCTCTCATAAAATCTGTATTAGGAGTATCTATTTCTTGAGAAGGGCGATATTTGTGGGTGAATTTAAAATTCGAGAATAAGTAACTGCTCAAAGATATTTCTTGATTGTTAGCCAATTTAATTAATCTTTCGTCATCTAGGTAAGCCTTTTTTCTTTTAATAAAGACGGAGTTAAGTTGCCTTAATTTTTGCTCAATGTCACTCAGCCTTGTCGTAGATACTTGATATTTAAGTAAATAGTAAGCAATCGCAGTTCTAATTGCTCCTTTAATAGATGTGCCAGGTATATATAATTCTCCAAAACCATTGCGAATTGAAGGTCTTAGTTTTTTAATTTCTTCTTTTGTCCGTTTGTGGCTAATACTTGTAGCGGGAAAAATATGAGTATAATTCCACCATTTTTTACCCAGTATTTCTTCAAGCAATTCTAGGATACTCTCACGTCTTTGAGTTAACCTATAAGCATTTTTTTCATTAATATAGTGCTTGATAAGCATAATATAATTATCTAGTTTTCCCTGTTGAGATAAAACTGTTATTAAAGCATTATTATTGGGAAAGTAAATCAATCGATGTACTTGTTCTCTACTACGTATATCTCTCTGAATATAGTCAAAGGGAGTTAGAGCAGATTCTGCTGCTCCAATATGAATTAAAGGACTTGTTAACTGAATACGTTGAGATTTATAGTTGCATTCCTTGTAAGTGTTTAGTTTATTCCGGATGGTGTTGGGAGAACTGACCATAATTTCTACTCCGGGGCGTTAATTGAAAGACTAAAGCTAATTCCACTACGATATATTTTGTGTGTATCTGGATATTTATGAAATTCTTTTGGCGTCACATCAGCTAGTTCTCCTAAAGGAGAACATGGAAAAACTGAACCTTCAGTAAACATTCGCAAAGATTGACGGCGTAGTTGACGACCAGAAAATGGAGATACAATCCAACCCCCTCGTTCTTGAATCTCGTAAGCAGCAGATTCGTCTAGTAGTCCATCTGGTAGCGAATTTTGCCAATACAAGCTAATTAAGCAGTAGTTTGGCTTATTCTTATTTACCTCAGATGGGTTTAATATATTTTTCCAATCCTTCTCAAATTCTTTCTCTTCTTCGTTTATCCAATTAGGTTTAAATCTTCCTGCACCACTAGATCTTTCACCGCCTAATCCTTCTTCTCCCAAAAGGTCGAGAGCTAATTTTAGTCTTTGTACAAGTTTCTCATCTACTGGTTTAGGGAATTTAATGATAAAGTATAAACCAGCTTGTTTATCTTCATCTGGTTTCGAGAGAAATTGCACAAAGCCAGTATGGTAGAAATTTGTTGCTCTTGTAGTACGGTCTACAGCAACTTTGGGGACAAGACTAATTGTGTAAACTTTTTGATAATTAAATGTTCCTGCTTTATTTAAAGCTAGAGAAACCTCAGGGTAATTTTCTAATTCATCTTCATCATCTTCAGTAAATCCCTCTTGAGTTTGATACCAACGATGCCAGATTTTTAAGGGTAAGTAGTTAAGTTTCTTATACTTTTTAGTAAATTTTAAATCATTTTGTGGGTACCCATTTGGTAAAAGTAATGGTTTAGGTAAATAATAGGTATAGCGGCTACCTTCTTTAGAGTAGATAAAAGTAGAACTAAGTTGAAATAGTGATTGAGGATTTTTCACTAATCTATCTAGTAAATCTCCAGCATCTTCTTTACCAAAGAATTTGGCGTAAGAACTTATCCAAGCACTAAAGAGAGTATCAGAACGCACTCTTTCACTAGTTTGTTCAATACCAATGCCTAACTCACCAAAATGAGCAAGGTTACTACCAAAATCAAGTTTTACTATTTTACAGCACACTTCACGTTCACCACTATAGGAATAAATAAAAATTTTTACTATTTTACAGCAACAGTCTCTTGCGCTTCGCTAATTTGTAGAAGCTGCTGTAACTGGCTATTTTCTGTGTCTAACTGTTTGAATAAATCAGTGGTATTCTTAATATCTAAATTAGGATTTGTATCGGAAGTCGATTTTATCGAGATAGAGCCACCGCTTTCATCTAAAGAATACTTATGTTGGGTTAGCACAAAGTTTTCAAATTTTACCTTACCATAGCCTCGTGAACCATGCCCACCTAAAGCATCATCTTCAAGCATTGCAAGGGTAAGTGCAATATTTATTAAATCTGTTTTGACTTCATTTTTATTTTCAACTTCTACACTATAGATCATTTCTAAATCAAATCTCGCTCCTTTTGGAACTCGTTCAAATTGTCTAGGAGTTGCAGCAGCTGTAATTCTATCTAAACCATTCTCGAATTTGCGTTCGGTCATAAATAAACCTGTATCAATTTTTTCAAGTTTTTTAATAGACTCTTGTAGTAGATGAGAATCTCGAACAATCAAGCGTGCAGGTGTATTTCTTCCTTTAACCTTTACATATTCTTCTCCACTTTCATCAAACTCACCATAATTGGTACTGTTCTTTTTAATTTTTCTAGGTTTTTCTAAATAAGGTAATCCATCAGCATCAGCATCAGATATTTTTAACCAGCAATCTTTACCAGTTGCACCAAACAAACGACTGAGTTCACAGCTTTGAGAACCTTGATACAAAACTAAGATATTATCTTTATTCTCTTTCTGTGTAATTTCTGTATATCCATCTAGGATGTCATCACTTTCATAGCGCCAAACTCCAGCAGAATCGCGATTCAAAGGTTTATTTAAAAAACGTTCTAGAATTGAACGCAACTTACCTTTAATAGATGAACCAGGTAAGTAAGGATGTTTTGTGATCGGTTCACGAACAACAAGTTTATCAATTCCACCGATATCGAGTTTACCCTCACCCCCACCAATGTGCAGCCCTGTTTCCACAACTAAGGTGGCTTTAATATACACTTTGCCTAATAATCTTTTTTGTGCTAATGGTACAGTCATAATTAATCTCCTCCTCCAGCAGCTTTGTGATAAGCGATAATCGATTCAACAAGTTGAAAGAAACGCTCAAAATCATCGGTGTCATGTACTTGGTCAATTGCCACGTCCATGACTTCTTTTAAAGGTTGTACTACAGGTGCTCTAGCAGTAGCATAAGCTAGTTTTTGTTTTAGTAAGACTACTTGTGTGTCAATTTTAGGTATTTTTTGTAAGGAAATTACTCCTGAATCAGGTTCTATATCTTTGCTTTTTACAGCTATTTCTATTTTTAGACGATTAACAGTATCTAGAAATTTGCGAATTTGATTAGTCTTTAAACCATTTGTTTTTAGATAATAGCCAAATTCTTCAGAATCTTTAACAAGTTGACGAATCGGATAATCTTTAAGACCTATATTTTTTCCTTTCTTGATAGTTCTGATAATTTTATCAGTAATTTCTGTAAATAACTCAATAAGTTGAATGAAATTTTTAAAGTCTTGTAAATCTTTCACCTTATCGCTTGCAGCATCTATAATCATTTTAATAGATTTAATCGCTTCATTGTCTTGAGCAGGCATCTGAAGACTTTGTTTAATTTTAGGTAACTCAGAACTAATTTTAGAAAAATTATTTTCTCTTTTAAGACTATCTACATTTTTTAAAAAAGAAGTTATTTGACTAAGTTCTAGCCCAAAAAGCCAAATGTCATCAGCAAAAGACTCAGCATCTTGAAGCATCTGATTTTTATCATAGTCTTTTAAAGTTCCTGGCTGTCCTTTTTGGTTACGTAAGTCACGAATTCTTTTAGCAATCTTGTCACTTTTTGCGATAATGCTATTACTCATTTTAATTACCGAGAACGATTAAGAAGTTCAATCCAAGTAGCGATCGCACGAAAATAACGTGCGTTTAGAGGATTCATTAAAGATTGACGAATAGGAGAGAATTCTGGTTTATCGCGTACTGTTGCTGGTAGACGAGAAAAAGCATAAGCTAATTTAGGTAGATGCAAGTAGTAGCGGATCTGGTTTTCTTGTTCAGCATTTTGTTGTTCTACTTTTTTTTCGATCATTATATCTTGTGCTTCAGCAGTATCTAAAAGACTGCGAATGAAACTACGCGAGTAGTCAGAACTAGGTTCTAGTTGTTCAGTTAGTTGTTTGACAAAATTTAAAACACCAAAGATTTCTGGCTGGGTTTCTAGTCTAAGATAATATAAAGTTTTATCTTTCTTATTAAAAACATTTGATAAATCTTCTATAACGCTTGACAAATCTTCTGTAGTTATCCATTCTTCCCATTTGAAAAACTCACCAAATAAACCTAACCTATCTCTACCTTTTTCTTTAGCTGCTTCTTCCGCTTGTTTTGAAGCAGAAGCAGCTTGATAAAGAGGAAATTTTGGTTCATCAATACTTATTCCTCCAGATAGAGTAATATCTGGATTATGGCCTGTATATGCACGAAAGCATTGATAGATATCAAAGGCTAATTCAACTATTTCATTCCATGAACCACTGATAAATAAATCATCACCTCCAGCATATATAAAGAGTAAATTTTTTCGTTCATTCTTACTTAAAATTTTTACTTTTTCTAAAACTTTAACTTGATTATTAATAGGTATGATAAAAGTATCTTCACGTTGAGCCGCTAAACTATTAAGATAGACTTTAAAAAAGTAACTCATTTGTCGTGATAGTCCAGCCATTCTCAGTAAGTATAATTTTTGCCTTTCTTCATTTATACCTTCAGCAAATATCCTCCCCAGTTTATCAACATCCATTTGTAAATAACCTACTCTAGGAATACACCCTGATTCTTCTGATTTTTTTGCCATTTCACCAGATCGAATATAGCCTGATTCACCTTCAATTTGAGTGAGTTGACCATAGTTTCCCAGAAGCAGTGGTGTTATATTTTCATGTCGGTAGTTCTTTAATTGCCAATTGTTAATTAAAAAAATATTTTCAGCATCATCAACAGTCATAGCGTTATTGATATCTTCAAATAAGAAGTAGTACACGCCCGAGACATAAAACCTGTACATCTTCTCTACCTTTACTTCTTTCTTGAAAGTGGCTCTATATGAACGAACGATTGCCTTGACTTTAAACAATTTATCTCCTAATTCAAACATTTTCCGACAGAGCCAGCAAGCAGGAGAAGAATCTAAATCTTTTAAAGGTTTGAGTTTTGGTATATCATCTCTATGACAAACTCGACATGTTTCATAACTGGCTTTTCGCTTGAGAAAATCGCTAAGGTACATTTCAAATTTCCGATTTTTATGCACAGGTAACTGTTTAGTTGTTATCTGCTTCCAATACGTAGCGAATTCTTTTTTATTGACATATTGAGTAGAAAAAGGTAAGTAATCAATTGCTAAAAATAGTTTTCCTTGAAAACTGTTCATTAGCCACTTGTTAAAGCTATTTCGTACAGACTTGACAACATTATCTACTTGTTTTGTATCGCCATATGCTAAAATGTAAAAATTTCCTCCACCAGCATAAATAACATTTGTGCGTGGTAAATCTAATCTATCCAATATTTGCTGTACAATTTCCTCTGTAACTAATTCCAAATAAAAACTTCTTGCCCTTAAAGATTTTAGGGCACCATCAGAAGAAATAGTATAAATAAATTTTTGAATACCTGATAAATCACCTGCAATTAAACTGAGATTGTCGGATGCAGAATTATGAGCCAGGGCAGCTGCTACTGCTGCTGTTACCCGTACCATATCAATTAGGGCTATATCATCCGCCTCACCAAAGCTGATGTAGGAGCCAAACTTCTCCAAAACCATCATCAAGAAAGAGAGATTTTCCCAGTCATAAAGCTTTAACTGAAGCTTCTCAATCTCATCTTTAATTTGCTGTTTCAATCCCTCCAATTTATCTTGTCCCGGCTTCTGATTTTGAGGATAGAATTGAGGATAGGGAATAATGGGATACTTATCTTTATTTTCAATCGCTTGTGCTTCCCAATAATGATGTTTGTCTTGACCTTTATCCAGTTTCACATGGTCAAATAACAAACGCAAAGGCTTAAAAATATTATCAGGCGGCTTTTGCAGTATGGTATTGTCGCACCAATTTAGCTGTTCTTCAGCTTTAGCTTTCTTAGTAGCATGACAATCTTCAGGAAAGTAACAATCACTTGGTAAATTAGCATCAGCCCATTTTGCCATAGCCCACATAGCTTGTTGGGCAATGATTAAGGCGACATTTTTGGCAGAAGTTGGTAAATTTGTCATAACATCCTTGTGCTGGCTAAGCCAGTCTTCATCATTGGGCAGAATGCTGTAGCAGCTTTTTGACTTGCTTAAGCAACACATCCGAAACACTTTTCACCTGTCCCCTTACCCAAGGACCGCAAGTTATTTCCAAATATGGCTCCTGTTTGTGAACCTCTTCTATCTCCTCCAAACGACTGTGAATCACTGCTACAGGCTTTAAATTTCCCCTGTCCCGACAAAACTCATGCCAAGCATCCACTTCTTCTGACTTGGAGCTAATAATCAAGTAGTGAGTACAAGCTTCTAAAATAGGCAGTTTCTCTGGCTGTACCATCCCCCCAACATCTACAATCACCAAAGACTTTTGCTTCCGCAGTTGTAATATTGCTTGAGCATGATAGGGAAAAAACCGTTCTGTCAAAGCCCCCTTATTAAGTTTCTTGAAGGCTTCGATCTCATCATGAGTCGCCTCTGCACTTAATTCCAAAATGTAGTTCCCTTCTCCATCCCAGTGAGCGCGTTGTAAGTAAATCTCAGGATGGTCAGATAATAAAGCTTGAAACAAAGCATGGGAGAGTACGCTTTTACCGCTATCTGGCGGTCCTACTATCATCAACGCCGGACATAGCCCAGCTTCCATGTTTCTTTTTTCCTTACCAAATGGATGATTTTGGCTTCCATTTGGTGGACTCATAGGAATAACTTGACCGATACGGACTTGATGAGAGTGCGTGACAGACACGACTGCTCCCAAACGAGGGTCATAGCAAGCCACCCAATCGGTACTATCCAGTTTATGAGTGAGGTAAGAATAAAGCCACATCGGGGCGCGACCGGAGATCGCCACGCCACCAGTGGTATCAATCCCAGGAGGCAATTCTAGATTTTGTATATCTTGCGGTTCTATCAAACGATCGTTTTTCGTTAACTCAATCGATAGCACTTGGTATTTAAAACCTTGTGCTACCACTGATTCACTCAGGTGCAGGCGCAAAGCTGGGATAGTAGCCTCACTCATACTGATTGGTAACTTTTGTTTCTCTGACATTATTGCATATTCAGTAGAAGAGGGGTCTTCTATTAAACATATTATTGTTACAATTCTATTCATCAAAATGCCGATACTTTCAGAACTAGTTGGGAAAACTATTGCTGCACAAGGCTTTACAGGAGACAATTAAGTTTTATGTAAATGATAATCTTTTGTTTAAGTATTATTAAATACTTTAAATTGCCGAAAAGGATAATACAAATTGTGACGATCTCATATTATAGATAGGTTGTAAAATTGACTGAAAATTCGTTTCTCCCACCTACCCCAGAAATTTTGCAATGGCTGGCTGCAGGACAACTTGCTAACCGACTACAACGATCGCTGCGATTGTGGGTGCTCATCAACAAACTCTACAGCAGTCAAACCAACTGGGTAAACAAACTCCCAACACCATTTACATACTCACAGTTGCGGGACTGCTTATTTGCCTACCGTCATCCCAAAAGCGATCGCATAAACGCTCAAGACATCACCGCCCAATGTAGCGATCGCAATTGCATTTGCCATCAAACTTTTTCAGAAATAGTCTTCGAGCAAAACTTCCATCTGAGCGTTGACAAATGGCAGCAATCCATAATTCAACTGACAGGAATGAGCGAAGAGGAATTACAAAAGGCTCTACAACAACATCCTTTTGCCACCGTGCATCGTTCTTTAAGGGACGATCTCAAACAACTAGTCCGCCTGGGTTGGTTGCAAATTACAGAAATACAAAAGTATCGTTCTGTTTTAATAAAAGATTTACCAACGCCCCCAACTCAAACAACCCCAGAACTGAGTCTGTTTTCTCTAGACCTAGCACAGACGTGGGAACTCCTGCAAATCTTGGAATCCATCGCCTTTGTACAGCCAAACTTATCGTTAATTATAGGAAAGTTATGGGAGCAAATAGCCAGTTCTTCCGCCTCTAGAGGACTTTATGCCAAAGACCCGCACCAAAGAATATTCCTACACCTAGACTATATCCTTTCTCCACAAATGCAAGACCGAGTTGATAATTACCAGGAACAGCTAGAACAGCTTTGGCGCAAATCCTCTGGTAGCGTAGTGCAGTTCGAGTATTGGATAGCAGCAACTGAAAGCAAAGTCAAAGTGACTGTTTACCCAGTTTGCCTGCATTATCGACGCCGTGCTAAATACCTCAGTGCATATGGCACAGATCCCGATAATAATGTAGCATGGCACAACTACCGCCTAGACCGCATTGCTTGCGATCGCCTGCAACTGCTGGCATGGAACGATCCCCTCATTCCTACCATCTTAAAGCAGATGTGGCAAACAGGAAATTTACCAATCCCATCGGATGTCGATCGAGAGTTGAAAGATGCTTGGGGGCTCAATTTCTATCTTAAAAAAGAATGGCTCATTCTCCGTTTCCCAAAAGAATTTGCCAAGTGGTACGTAGAAAACACAATAAGACATCCTACTTTTTGTGAAGTTTCCTATAACCAACTCCCTAAATTAATTGCTCAAAATATTTCAAACGAGCAAGAACGCCAACAGTTGTTAGAAATTATCAGTCAACGTTCTAAAGACGATGCTTATTACAACGCCTGGATACGAGACGGCGATATCAACGTCCTGATGCGCCTGCGAGAATGGCGACCGAAAGGCGAAGTTATTGCTCCCTTATCGATTCGGAGACAAATGATAGCAGAAGTAGCACAAGAATTAGCGAATTATTCTGAAAAATAACAACTCCACTCTCTAAACAGAAAAAGCAAACGAACTGAGCAAATATATTTCCCCTCGTTCTCCACAAGATTTTTGGGGTTTTGCCTTAGTTAGAGTTATTATCAATTTGCACTCGGGCGGTAATCCCATTGGATTTGTGAAAGTAGGAATTTTGTTTATTTATTGATGGTGGTTGGAGCGCGATCGCACAAAGAAATTATCTCAACAATTAGGGTTTTCGGTGAAACCTAAGTCCATTTGCACACACTTAAGATGAAGTCCACGTAGGTGGACTTTGCTTGTATAGACGCGATTTCCAATCGCCTCAATCTTTTCATTTCTCTTCTTAATCTGGAATAACAATTTTATCCAAGCCCGTTTCTGCTGGCGGATATTGTGGATTCATCGATTCCAGGGTATCAGCAATTGTACGTGCAATAACTAAATTTCGATACCACTTCTTGTTAGCAGGAACTACGTACCACGGAGCATGAGCGGTTGAGCAATAATTAATTGCGTCTTCAAAGGCTGCTTGGTAGTCATCCCAAAGCAAACGCTCTTTAAGATCGTTATGGGAAAATTTCCAATGCTTGTTGGGATTTTGCAACCGACTTTCCAACCGTCGTTTCTGTTCGTCTTTAGAAATATGTAGAAAAAATTTAATTATCTTAATCTTGTTAAGAGTCAGCATATGCTCGAACTCATTAATAACTTGATAGCGTTTTTCCCAAACTTCTTGAGGGACTAGCTGCTTGACTCTAACAATCAAAACATCTTCATAGTGAGAGCGGTTAAAGATAGAAATCATTCCTTGCTGTGGGACTCGGTGATGATAACGCCAGAGAAAATCATGACTTAACTCCTCTTGAGAGGGTGTTTTAAACGACCACACCTGACAGCCTTGGGGGTTAACTCCGCTAAAAACGTGTTTGATTGTGCCATCTTTGCCACCTGTGTCCATGGCTTGCAACACAATCAGTAGACTGCGTTGATGTTCTGCGTACAATCTCTCTTGTAAAGTTTGAAGACGCTGGCGCTGGTATTCTAGCTCCTCTTCAACGTCTTTTTTGTTTTTGTAATTTTCAGAGGCATTGGGATCGATCTTAGCTAAGACAATTGGTTTGTTTGGTCGAACTTGATAGCTAACATTACTTGGTGTATTCATAGTAATTTTCTGTATGCTGGAAGTGCGATCGCATTATTTCTTACCCTAAAGAATCTCAGCGTTTGCGACCTCTGTCATTAGTTACTGGTCACTGCTTGCTGTTAAAATTTAGGAACTCAGTTGTTAATTATTCCGTCATTATACATAGATCGGCAAACCTGTTATTAACCCTCTTTCAGTAGTGGTTCTTAAGTAGGTCTCAGTTTAAAAAGCAAGCAAATATCATCACCATACGAAAATGTATCTCTATCAAACTTCTGCTTTATCTGTGGCTTTGTTAATCTCTGCGACAACCGTAGGAATGCATGCACCTATTGTCTCCGCAGAGGAAGTAAAAGCTTTTGATTCTCCCTTAGTAATCTCTCAGAGGTATAGGGACAAACGCACAATCCGAGCGGTATCGGGACCGGATGACCAAGGACGGTGGCGGTTCAACAAACCCAGTAATGTCTCTAGTGACGAAATGCGAGCACAGGGTTGCGTTGATGTTGGTTCGAGAAATGCACAACGTTGGCGCTGTCCTCGCGACACAATTCGGGTAGAAATTGAAAGTCGGGATGATAACGATCGCTATGATGACCGATACGATCGCGGAGGTTCCTATAGCCAAACTCTGCGTGCGGTATCTGGTCCTGACGACCAAGGACGGTGGCGCTTTTACAAGCCAAACGATGTTTCCGATGACGCTATGAGAGCAGAAGGCTGCGTTAATGTTGGAACGCAAATCCCTTGGCGCTGTCCGAGTCGGAGAATTTCGGTGCAAGTTTCTGATAGAAATTATGGCGATCGCTACGACGACCGATACGACAGGCGATCCTATGAAAGACGCACAATCCGAGCAGTATCGGGACCGGATGACCAAGGACGCTGGCGTTTCTATAAACCAGATGGTGTCTCTGATGATGCTATGCGATCGCAAGGTTGTGTCTATGTTGGGACAAGAAATGCTCAACCTTGGCGCTGTCCCCGCGAGAAAATACGGGTTGACGTCGATCGTTAATAAAATTTATTAAGTGATTTTTACTAAATATATGCGAAGGCATATATTTTTTTATTGCTTTAGTGGGAAAAAAGAAGATCGTAAGCTTTTAATGATAAAATGCGCCAATGATAAGCGCAACGACGATGGGGATAACAATCGGGATGGCAACAATCAACCCCCATTTCCCAAATCGAATTTCTTCTCCTTCTGACTTTAGGAAAGCTATTAAAGCCGCTCCTCCCATTAAGATCCATATACACCCGAAAGCAATAAATATAACAAATACAGAGTCTTGCATATACTTAAACCATTAAGACAAAAATGTCTCAAAATTTTTTGCTGTACTGGCATCTTAGCAAATAATAGCTAGGGATGGGCAAGGACGCCCATCCCACATTCCGGGAGTAATTTATTTTCTGCTGTTCCCTTAAACTGATAACTTTATGTAAGGAGTCCTAGTTACCACCAGAGGTAACAGCTTTGTAGTGCTGAGCAGTGACTTCACCCTTCGCATACCAATTACCATTTTTGTCTTGACCGTACTGGTTGCGAACGCTGTTCCAAGCAATTTGACGCGCACCGTCTTCGCTAATACCGTCGCTTTGAGCAGCATTGAAAGCTGCAACGAAAATCTGCTGGGCTTCTTGGGGTAATTGCTCTCTGAGGTCTTGTGCTAATTCATCAACTTTCATCAATGTTCTCCTATTCTCTAGCTTTGGTTTTATCCTAGAAAGTGAGAAGATAAATTTTCCTCTTTCTCAAAGTAGAGATAAATCACAACCTTCCTTTTGATAGAGAGTTAGAGAGTTAGTGGTTGATAGGTAGGATTATGACACACAAATGCTTTATATAGCGGGTAATGCACACCCTACCAACCACTAAACGCTAACTAATATAGCAGTCCTAAATAAAATATAAGAATAAGAGTGAAGACTGCTAATGGCTAATGGCTAATAAAAAACTGGCAATTAACTATTAGCTATTAGCTATTAGCAATCCAAATTTTTTACAATTGATTTAGGATTGATATAATACTACATTTCCGTGCAGATGGTAGAGTTTTTAGTCCCAACTCTGCTGTTTCATATAGCCGATTAAATTCTCTTTCATAATGTGCGGCAACAATGGAATTTTTAATGAATACTAAAGTCTCGTCGTTTAAGTAATTTCCTGAATTAGACCAATTATGACTTCCCGCGATCGCTAATACCCCATCTAAAACAGCCATCTTACTGTGTACTCCGCGATCGCCCATCAGTCCTGTAGGAAAACCCACAGTTGTTATAGGACGCTTCCAAGGTTTCACTTTGATAAACCGACTGCTTTTGCTTGGGTGCGGACAAACACCCATAGCATCATATGCTTTGGAGTAAGGTTGTCTAAAAAAATCAGGATCTATCAACACTTTGATGTCTTCAATTCCGCGATCGCGAACTTCTCCAAGAGTATCGCTAATTTTTTGATCGGAATACACAAACACGGCAATGTGTATGCTCTTTTGGGCTTGTTGTATGTAAGAAGCAATAATTCCATTACTCGTAGTTGCAATATTGTCTTTTTTGCGATTTGGAGAGAAGTTAACTGCGATCGTCCCACGTCCAACCGGAATTTCAACCAGATTTCTTTTTGGTTTATAGGATTTAAATAATCCCTGCCACATATAATTGAATTCTTGAGTAAAAACGCTAGCAATTTGTTTGTTGTCTGGAATTACAATAGTGTTATTGGGATTTCCCCGACTGTCTAAATTGCTAAAGTCCCCATGTAAGTCAGAATTTGTCAAATTGCCGCTAGATATAATCGTTGTCTTTCCATCTACAACCACAAATTTGTGATGCATAAGCCCACTGCCTTTGGGCGCACGGCTCGATGTGTCGTCTTTTATCTCAATTCCACTAGCACGTAATATAGCCAGAGCATCAACAGGATATCGCTTTAATTCTTCATAAGCTCGCTTGTCATGTTGATTCATTTTGGCGATTTCTTCTGGTGTATAATCAGCTATTGTCTTATTATATTTGCTGTCTATTAATACCCTGACTTTTACTCCACGTTTGTGGGCAAGAGTTAAGGCTTCCACAACTTTTGGAAGTCTTAATTCCATCACAGCTATGTCTACAGTGAATCGTGCTTGACTAATAGTGTCAATAATTTGCTGTTCTAAATTATCCCCTTTCCGAGTAAAGTTTCTGTAAGGATCTTTATAAAAGGAAATTGGATTGTGGTTAAAATAAACTTTAATAGCAGGGTCTTGAGGAAGTGGTTTAAGAAGCGTTTCCTTTGAGGATTGCTGAAAATTATTAAATAATGTTATTCCACCAATCAGCAGTAACAAGAGAAAAAGGATGCTTTTGTAGGGAATTTTATCTTTTTTAAGAGCTATAAGATTCAGGATAAATTTCATGATAGTAAGAGAATAAAAATGACATGAATTTCACCCTGTTAACAAACATTTATAAACTAATTCATTAAAATTAGAGTAGGTAATTCTCTCCAATTAATAGTTGTTGATATTTTATAAATTTAGTGTGGAAATATCAAAGAAAACGGTTCATTTAACAATATCTACTCCTTAAAGAAATCCCCAATTCCCATTTTTAAGGGGGACTAGGGGAGAGCGAGTCAGATCTGAAACGGATTGAATTATCAACTATAAATTATTGTGAATAAGACCTCTACTAGTATTGTTTTAAATAACAAGAATAACAAGATGGCAATTGCGGAAGTTAATTTAGTGTTATTGCGATCGCCATCAGTAGTTTCACGACAGCGATCGGTAAGCGGTAACCAGCGCTCGTTATACCTGTTACCGCATCCGTTACCAAAAATCCATCTGTACGCTTACGAATTGATGCCCAGAGGTGGTAATAATTGGGCAAATGAAATATATAAGCTCAAAATAAAAAGAACTAGCTGCCCAGTTATGTGTGTTCTCGCCTAATTTAAAATTATGCAAATTTACCTTGACTACAGTGCAACAACTCCCATTCGCTCAGAAGCTATAGCTGCCATGCAAGCAGCCCTTACCCAACAGTGGGGTAATCCTTCTAGTTTGCATGAATGGGGACAACGGGCAGCAACAGTTGTGGAACAAGCAAGAATGCAGGTTGCTGGTTTGATTAACGCTTGTCAGCCCGAATCTATTGTTTTTACTTCTGGAGGTACTGAATCAGATAATCTCGCTATTATGGGTGTTGCCCGTTTGTACACTCGACCCCAACACATCATTATTTCTAGTGTTGAGCATTCTGCTGTTGCTGAACCAGCCAGATTGTTAGAGGTATGGGGTTGGCAAGTGACTCGTTTGGGGGTCGATTCTAAAGGAAGAGTCAACCCAAAAGATTTGCAGGCAGCGTTACAAGACAATACTGTATTGGTATCAGTTGTTTGCGGTCAAAGTGAAGTTGGTACCATACAACCAATTGAGGAATTAGCGACTATTGCTCGCAGTGCTGGTGTTTTGTTCCATACCGACGCAGTGCAAGCTGTGGGACGCTTGCCAATAGATGTACAAAGTTTACCTGTGGATTTATTAAGCCTTTCAAGTCACAAAATTTACGGACCTCAAGGGGCTGGAGCATTGTATGTAGGTTCTGGTGTGGAGTTAGTACCCATGTTGGGAGGTGGGGGACAAGAACATCGGCTGCGTTCCGGTACTCACGCAGTACCTGCAATTGCAGGATTTGGAGTGGCTGCAGAATTAGCAGCCCAAGAAATGGCTGTGGAAATACCTCGGTTGATTGCATTGCGCGATCGCTTGTTTGCCCAACTTGCCGACATTCCTGGTTTAATCCCTACAGGCGATCTGACAAACCGATTGCCTCACCACGTGAGTTTTTGCCTGGAATATGCAGATGGGGAAAAGCTGAGTGGAAAAACGCTCGTGAGACAAATGAATTTAGCTGGTATTGGTATTAGTGCGGGTGCTGCTTGTCATAGTGGCAAACTCAATCCCAGCCCCATATTATTAGCAATGGGATATGCAGAAAATGTTGCTTTAGGCGCTATTCGTATGACCTTAGGACGTGAGACAACTGAACTTGATGTCGATTGGACGGCAATGGTACTGAAGCAAATTTTAGAAAGATTGACACTGAGCTTCTCTTGAAAAAAGCAGTTATAAAGTCAACTGCACCACCCACAAGAGACGGGGTTTTACACGCGTTTAATAAAGCTGCTCGATCGGCGATCGATAACCAGTGACATTTAAAAGTTGGGAAGTTTTTGGACGGTGGCACAATGGTATCCTTCGCCGTTAAATTCTATATAATTAACAGTAACTTCTACTTTAATAAGTTGACCGTCTTTTGCTTGATGGAGAGTTTCAAAAGTTGAACAGCGCTTCTGTTTCCAGCTTTGCCAGTAGGATTGCCAAAGATCTATTGAAAAATTGGGATCTAGATCGGGAACTGTCATGGTTAATAGTTCTTCGCGAGTATAGCCCAAATGTTGAGTCGCTGCTTCATTAACATAAATAAGTCGCGCATTGGAATTTACAAAATAGATAGCATCTTTATAATTGTCTAAATAAAACTGGGAAAGGTACAGCGCTAATTCTGCTTTTTGGCGATCGCAAATTTCTTGTTGCAGGCGCATATTTTGAGCCGTGAGTTGCTTTTGCAGCCTTCTAATAGTCAAACTATTTTCCACACGAGCAAAAACTTCTTCTTCACTAAATGGTTTGGTAATGTAATCAACACCCCCCACAGCAAAAGCTTTTACCTTATCAAGAACCTCATCTAAAGCACTAATAAAAATCACTGGAATCTCGCGAGTCAGGGGTGATGTCTTAAGACGTTGGCAAACCTCATAACCGTTCATGTCAGGCATCATAATATCCAGTAAAATCAAATCTGGGGGCGCTGCTTGTGCTGTCTTTAAAGCTGTTTGTCCGTTAATCACTCGGCGAACTTCATACCCAAGTTGAGTGAGCATGGCGGATAAAAGTCGCAGATTGTCCGGTGTATCATCTACAACTAAAATATTTGCTTTTGGCGGTTGCTCTTGACGGTTGTTCATCTCAATTGGGTTGTGTTAAATCTATGATTTTATCAATCCGGAAATTTTCAACTAAATCAATTAAGGAATTTGCAAGAGTTGCATATTCTTCTGGTATTTCTTCGATCAAGCTAAAAATTTGCTTCTCATCAGTGCAAAGCGCGGCTTGATGAAGTTGTGTTATCCATTCAGGAGACATAACTCCCAAGGATGAGGGTTCTAGGGTAAAGGACGAAGGCGTTGTTTCATCCTTGCTGCTTTTAACTTCATCCTTGACATCATAGACATAACGAACTCCTAAAAACTGAGCCATTTTTTCTAGAATGACTTCTTCCCGGAAGGGCTTGCGTACAAAATCATCGCATCCCGCAGACAAAACGACAGCTCTTTCCTCATCAAATGCACTTGCTGTCAAAGCAATGATGGTCGTCGCTTGACCTCTTAAATGACCTTTGATGCGTTTAGTTGCTTCATACCCATCCATGACTGGCATCCGCATATCCATTAAAATTAGATGCGGTTCCCAAGTTTCCCACAAACGAATCCCTTCTAAACCATTTTCTGCTCCCCGGACCTCAAAGCCCAGAGATGTCAGCATTTGGAGCAAGAGGTAGCGATTCTCCCATTTATCCTCAACTATCAAAATGCGGTATTTGGGCTGATTTGGAGCGACAGCAAGAACGCGCCGTCGTTTTTGCTGAATTTGAGTTTCCAGCCTTTCCATCGGGACAACTCGTATGTCAAAAGAAAAAATGGTCCCATGACCCAATGTACTGCTTACAGTAATCTCACCTCCCATCAGATGCACGAATTGTTGGCTGATGGTTAAACCCAAACCTGTCCCTTGCTGAGATTTCCGACCAGTTTCTGTCTGAACAAAAGGTCTAAACAATCTCTCCATCTCAGAGGGTGCAATTCCGGAACCAGTATCTTCTACTTCAAAATGAAGTTTACGAGTTGTCGAGATCTTGTATCGTGAGTCTGTATCTAATTGGGGAGCCTGCTGGTTTGTTTGTTCGTTCCCCATTTTCACGCGAACCGCCACACCGCCTTCTTCTGTAAATTTAATCGCATTACCAATTAAGTTGATTAAAACCTGGCGCAATTTGCTTTCATCTGTTTGCACATATCTGGGAACTTCAGGGTAACGCTCAAATATCAGTTTTAAACCTTTAGATTCTCCTTTTTGTCGGAACATCTCCTCTAAGGAGTCCAGCATACCATACATATCAAAACCATTTTCATTCAGTGTTGTTCTGCCCGCCTCAATTTTTGACATGGAAAGCACATCGTTAATTAAGGTTAACAAATGCTCGCCACTGCGACTGATAATTTCAAGTTGTTCGATTTGGGAAGATTGGAAAGATGGATCGCGAGTCAAGAGTTGGGTAAAGCCGAGGATTGTATTGAGGGGAGTCCGGAGTTCGTGGCTCATATTCGCTAAAAATTCACTTTTAGCGCGGTTAGCTGCTTCTGCTTCATGAGCTTTTTGTTCTAATTTGGAACTGTAATTCTCTAGTTGCTGTCGGGAAATTTTTAATTGTCGTGTCAGCCAATAAACTCCAACCAAGAGGAATCCCACCGATACTAGCCCTACTAACACAATTGTTCCTGCTAGTTGACGTGCGGGCAAAAAAGCTTCTTCTTGATGCATTTCTATTAAAAGAGCAAGGTCTTGATCGTTTAGCCAACGGTAAACTCCAATCACTGGTATATTGGCATAGTTTTTATATAAATCTTCTCCACTGATGCCATTCATCGCATCATCTATACCTTTGCTGCTTACACCCTCAGGATATTCTTGAATATTGGAAGATTCTTTAGAGATAAAAGTGTTTTGCGTGATGAGGGAACCAACTAAATAAGTTTCACCGCTTTTTCCCAAACCTTTTCGTTCTCGAACAATTCGATCGATTCTTTCTAAATTGAGATGAGCTAAAATGACTCCCTGGCGAGTCCCTTTAGCATCGCGAAGAGGCGCTGCTAAGGTGACTGATGGTTTATTTGTCTCAGGAGAAACATAAAAAATTGGATCGAAAGAACTGCCCGGTTCTACTGTTTCAATATACGTAATACTGGCTAAAATTTCGTACTCATTTTCACGTCCTTTGTTTGTGGATAAAATGACTTTGTTTGTGCGATCGATAATAAAAATTTCTTTAAAATTTAGTTTGAGTTTAACAACGTTCTTTAAATATTCAGAGAGAATCTCGTGAGAAGTTTTATATTTTGGGTCAGTTATTGGGTTATTTAAGAGTACCTTGACGTTTGCTTGTACATCAGGAAACTGAGTGACAAGCAAAAAATCTCGCTGTTGATCCTCAAACCAACGAGTAATTTCTCCTTCCTTGAGGGTTGCAGTCACGCGCAACTGATTGAAAGCAGACGTTTTTAGCGCCTCCCTCGCTTTAAAAAAGGCGACGCCTCCCACAACACCGACAGTAAATAAAGATAAAATGAGAAATGAACTGGCGACTTTGGTGGTTAAGTGCTGATTCCAAGAATTCATAAATTTACGGATGCTTTTGTCGATCGTGCTGCCTTAATAAGTAAGTTGGTGTTTGTAATTATCATTGGTTTGTAGTTGCGCTTTGCCACGCTAAAGCAAAACTCAGAGCAAAATATAAAGATTTTACTTTTCGTTATAGAGTTTGGTTTTTTGCCGACCTACTTGGGTAAAAATCAATCTTTATTATAAAAGGTATTTCCCAACCATCTTTCCTAGCGTCTAAAGATTGGGAAAATCAAGCTCCACTTATTTTTGGTTCAATACGCACCATCAGGAGCAACTAGCCCAAAAGAAACGTCATACTGTTTTGGATGTTAAACTTAACAGTTAACCCCTTGCACCCGTTATATAAGCAGCTGTCAGGGGATGTTGGGGAGAATTAAAAATTTGCTCCACCTTTCCCGACTCAACGAGCTGTCCAACGCCGCCCTGAACCCAAAATAAGGCAACTTTGTCTGCAATGCGCTTGGCTTGGGCTAAGTTGTGCGTCACAATTATTAAGGTATAGCGCTGACGCAAACTAGTAATTAAATCTTCGACAATCCCACTGGAAATGGGATCGAGGGCGCTACAAGGTTCATCCAAAAGCAGGGCTTCTGGTTGCAAACCCAAAGCTCTCGCTATACACAAACGCTGTTGCTGTCCGCCTGAAAGTGCTAAAGCAGAAGTATGCAATCGGTCTTTGACTTCATCCCACAATCCCACATCCAGTAGGCTTGTTTCTACAATCCTATCAATTTCCTCGCGGTTGCGGATACCGTGTTCTCGCAGTGGTAATTCCATATTCTTCCAAATGGATAAAGGAAAGGGATTGGGTTTTTGAAAAATCATCCCGACTTGACGCCGCAGTGCGGTCGCGTTAATTTTAGGGTTGAGTACCTCTACAGAACCAATCCGAATTGCGCCTTTGACTTGACAGTTTGGAATCATATCTGTCAAACGGTTCAAGCAACTGAGAAAACTTGTTTTCCCACAACCTGAAGGGCCAACTAATGCCAATATTTCCCCTGCATTTACACTCAAGTTAACATTAGCGAAGGCTGTTTTTTGCCCGTATTGTAGAGTTAAATTTTCTGTTTGAATGAATGTTTCAGTCGTTCTATTGCTGGCATTTACTATCATCGGCTTATTGTCGTTCTTTTTATATAGAAAAAAATCTTTTATGCAACCAACGTTCTGCAATCCATGCTGCTGTACCATTAATCAATAGCAATACTAACAGTAATACTAATGCTGAAGCGTAGGCATTAGCATCTCCTCCAGAGATATTCATTGATAAATCAAAAATATGAACCGAAAGAGCACGCCCGGAGTCTAGCAGCGATTCTGGCATCCTATCTACGTATCCACTTGTAAAAATTAGAGCAGCAGTTTCTGCGATCGCCCGACCAATACCAAGCACCAATCCCACAAGCAATCCAGGAACCGCAGCAGGTAACAACAATTGAAATAGAGTGGTCGTGCGGGAGAAGCCAAGGGCTGCGGCTCCCAATCTATATTCATTTGGAACAGCGCGAAATCCTTCTTCTGTAGAACGAATTAAGATTGGTAGCACCATACACGCCAAGGTCAATCCTCCCGACAATATGGAAAACCCCAGCCCTAAAACTTTACAAAAAAAGACATTGCCAAACAATCCAAAGACGATAGAAGGGACCCCAGCCAGTACATCTAAACTACGCCGCACCATAGCACCAAACCAGTTTTGTGTTGGGGTAAACTCGGCTAGCAAAACAGCCGTACCAATACCAATGGGAATGGAAACTGCCATACAAACTCCCATAATCAAGAAAGTAGAAACAAGAATGCTCGCAATTCCCCCCTCTCTACCCGCGTTTTCCGGTTCGGTCGTTAGAAATTTCCACGACACATGCCCCATACCATGCCAAAGAAGATCGCTGAGTATCCAAAAAAACAGAGCAGTCACCAAAACAGCAGTTGTCCAAACAACAATTGCAGGGAGCCAATCTTTGGAGCGTAAAATGGGTTTAGTCATAAATTTTTCCCTGACTGATAACTTCTGCAACAGCAACCAGTAATACAATCGCTCCCATTAGCACCAACCCGCTCACAAACAATGCAGAACGGTGATCCCCTGTAGCGTATGCCATTTCCAAGGCAATATTAGCTGTTAGTGTTCGTATGGGGTCAAACAGACTTTTTGGAACTTGTACGACATTACCGCACACCATTAAAATTGCCATTGTTTCTCCAATCGCACGACCAGTTTCAAGAATTAAACCTGTGAATAATCCCGATCTGGCAGATGGAAATACAACTTTGCGAATGGTAGCCCAACGGGATAATCCCAAGGCTGTAGCTCCTTGAAGGTAAGAGGTTGGGACTTTTGCCAAACTTGCATCAGCAACAAGTGCAATGGTTGGCAGTATCATCACTGTCAGAATAGCAATGCCAGCAATAAGGCTGGGTCCTGGTGGATGTATCTTGCTAATGGAAGGAACGAGCACTACCAGTCCCCAGAAACCATAAACTACAGAAGGAATTCCCGCTAATAGTTCTATTAAGCGGCGATAGAGCTTTGCGACTGCTTTTGGAGCGTAAAATTGGCAAAAAACAGCAGACAAAATTCCAACTGGTGTAGCAATTAGCACAGACCCAAGCATCGCCAAGAGTGTACCCAAAAGCATGGGGAAGAGATTATACAGCCCTACAGTTGGGTTCCAAGAAGAGTCGGTAAAAAATCGAGTGAGCCCTATATGGTTGAGGACTGGTAACGACTCCAAAATCAAAAAGACGATAATTAAAAGTGCGATCGCTCCTGCTATTACGGTGAGGAAGCGGAGTATCCAAACTAACCATAGGTCATTTGGAAACGACAACAAAGTTTTGCTTTTTAACAATGTCACTTACCTGTTGCGATTGTGCGAAATTAATAAATTCTTTTGCCAGTCCTTGAGGTTCAGTTTTGGTTACAAAGTTAAGAGGGCGGGAAATAGGAAAAGTACTATTTTGCACGTTGGCTGTTGTCGCCGTCACACCACCAACAGGTAGCAGTTTAATCGAGCTTCCACCAGCCACGCTATTTTCAGCCGACCCAATAGAAACATAGCCAATTGCATTGGGGTTTCCTGCTACAGTCTTAATTCCCTGCTCGTTATCACCAATGACCACTTGCGCTTTGATATCGGTATTTTTTAGTTTGAAGTAGTGGGTAAACAATTCTAGGGTAGAACGCCCTTCTGCTTTATTCACAACCGCAATCACCCCATCCTTACCTCCCACCTGCTTCCAGTTTGTCAATTTACCAGTGTAAATATTTACGACTTGCGCGTCAGTTAGAGATGACACCGGATTGTCTTTGTGAAGAATTATCGTCACTCCATCACTGGCTATTGGGAATGCTTTTAAATCTTGTTCTTCTGATTTCAAAGCACGGGAAACCATACCAATATCAGCTACTCCCTGACGAGTATCGGAAATACCGCGAGAAGACCCCCCCGATTGGACATCAATTCGTACACCTGGATGTTTGGATTCAAACTGCTTGCCAATTTCTGCTGCTAACGGTGCTACCGTGCTGGAACCAGTCAGTACAAGTTTGTCTTGAACCTTACTTGCTGTTTGGTTTGCTGAAGAACAGCTTTGGAGCCAAACACAGCTCAGCAGCCCCATTCCAACAGAAACCAAAAATTGCGATCTTTTTAGCATAATCAAATCGAACTACAAATTTTCTTGAAAATAGAGAACACAACAACCAAGGTTTAAAGCTTTGCTTGCAGTCAATTCCACTTCTGGAGCCAAGCGGTAAAGAACCGCTTTTCCATCACGCTCTTGCACAACCAACTTTGCCCGACGCAAAACTTGCAAATGATGGGAGAGCAGGCTTTGTTCCAAACCCAAAATTGCGTTCATCTCCCCCACATACCTCGGACTGTTCATGAGGAGTTGTAAAACTGACAGACGGGTGTCATCTCCCAGTATCTTGAGCTTTTCTACACAGTCAATTTGCTTCTTTGTTCTGTTTTTCATATTGTCTCCATACCGTTTGTTTTTCTAGTTTTCAGCTAACAGAACATCTCTTGCAGAGGTATTAGCCAAAAATTAAAAATTGCGATCGCAATTCAAGAACGATTCATATGAATTTTCATTCATTTTTTACATACAAAAGGCTACCTTGATGAATTCTAGTTAATGTGAGGTCTGTCAATCTCACGTTTAATGAATCTTTGGAATACCTGAATTTAATAACTAGTACATATCATTAGCACGACAATTATCTAAAAGTGCGTTCAGTTGTGCTACAACTTTCCAAGGATTGCGACCTTTAAGTAAAGCAACAATTGCCGCTTCATACGGATTTCTTCCCGTCCGCTTTACGGATGCAATTGCCTCTGAGTTGGATAATCCTCGTCTACTCACTAACCAAGCCGCTAGAACATGTCCCGTTCGACCAATCCCGCCAGAACAGTGGACGACGACCTTCTCCCCAAGCTGGTCTGCTGCTGCTAGGAACGGCAGAATCTTTTGGAGCAAGGTTTCACTGTTAACAAGTTGAAAGTCTTCAATCGGTGCCCAACAAACTCGTTCTACCCCAAATACCTGTTGGTAGGTTCCTAAGAGATCTGAGTAACGCGCTAGCTGGAGATCGGGAAGCAAGCAGCAAACCCGTTGTATACCATGACACTTTACAAAGTGAATCCAGTCGGATACGTTTTGGGCAGAATACCCCGGTCTTGAGGCACCAAAAACGATTGGTTCGAGGTCACTTGCAGCCGCAAAGTTATATCTCCTTTTAACCATTTCTTTGAAACTGACTCCAGATAATACCGACAATGTTTAAGGTGCTTTCAATAAACCTCACACTTCTTCGCGATCGCGCTCAATGTTTGAGGTGAGGTCTATTTTGACTTCCTCGAACTTATCTATGTTTACAGTTTCCGTTCCCTCCTATCTCAGTTAATCAGTGCTTGGCAGTCTGATTTCTTAAATTAACAATAATTTATGTTTAACTTTTACTTAACTTATACTAAAGGAGTAAGCTGCTATTTTAGAAGCCATTCTGGCGGTACGAGCGATTCATATATGTCTATGCCCCAAAAGTCCGAAACCACTGTTCTCATTTTGGCTCTGCTTATTACAGTGGGATTAGTAGGAGGTGGTGTTTGGTGGTTCATGAAGCACTCAGGTCTTGATATAGGTGGTTTAGCCAACAATCAATCGCAACCACTAGGGCAGTCCAAAGTTGAAAGTTTTTCCTCCGTACAGAACGTACCATCTGGAGTGTTTAACTACGGTGGTAGCACGAGTTGGGTCTCTATCCGCAAAACAGTAGATCCGGTTATTGAAAACGTATGGCCTCAGTTTCGCTTGCGCTATACCGATCCCGATCGCAGTGCTCCTAGTTCTCAGACAGGTATCCAGATGTTGTTAGACAATCAACTCTCGTTTTCTCAATCTTCTGTTCCGATTCCCAATGAAGCATACGAGCAAGCGCGACAGCGGGGTTTTTCGCTTCAAGAAATACCTGTGGCAATTGATGGCGTTGCGATCGCTGTTAACCCAAGCTTGAATATCAAAGGTTTAACTGTAGCCCAATTTAATGATATTTACGCAGGCAAAATCACCAACTGGAACCAAGTGGGTGGTCCAAACCTAAAAATTATACCCTACGGTAAGAAAGACCGAGATTCTGGGAGTCATATTGTATTTATGCCAACGACAACAGAGGCTTTGCGTCAAGTAGCGGTCAATCCTGGGGGGATTTATTACACCTCTGCGCCCTTGGTAATATCGCAGTGTAACGTTAAGCCTTTGCCAGTGGGTCGTAACTCCAATGAACTCGTTTCTCCTTACAAGCTACCTTTTATTCCCCTGTCTCAATGTCCGCAACAACGCAACCAAGTCAACGTAGAAGCCTTTTTAAGCGGTCAGTATCCCCTAAGTCGGCGATTATTAGTGGTGATTAAACAGAACAATCAGCTTGACCAACAAGCAGGTGAAGCTTATGCTCGCTTACTACTGACCGCTCAAGGACAGGAATTAATTACAAAAGCTGGGTTTGTCAGCATCCGCTAGTGAGTTTGCTCCTGTACTACCGTTGCAAACTACGGGGATCGAGGGCATCCCTCAGCCCATCACCCAGTAAGTTGAAAGACAGCACTGTCAGAATAATTAAAATAGCTGGCGGCCAGATAAGCCAAGGTTGCAAGACTAGAATAGAAGCGTTGGTTGCTAGAGATAACATATTGCCCCAAGAAGGATCTGGCTGCTGAATTCCCAATCCAATCAGACTGAGTACGGCTTCTGCGCCGATGAAACCGGGAATAGCGAGAGTCGCAGAAATAATGATGTAAGTGGCGGTTTGTGGCAGTACGTGACGAAGGATAATGTAAAGCGGTTTGCCTCCCATCGCTTTAGCGGCTTGGACATATTCTCTCTCTTTAATGGAAAGCACTTGTCCGCGTATAACCCGTGCTAATCCTGCCCAACTGATAAAGGAAGTAATGACAATAATCAGTAAGAAGCGCTGGGTGTTAGATATACCCGGTGGTAAGACTGCTCCTAAAGTGACCAAAAGATAAATGCTGGGGAAAGTCATCAGCACTTCAGATAAGCGCATGATAATACTATCTGTCCAGCTACCAAAATATCCAGAGATTCCACCTATAATCAGTCCCAGGGGAAAAGTAAGTAAGACTCCTATAAGACCGATAAACAAGCTGATTCGACCACCAACAAGCAAGCGACTTAATTGATCGCGTCCTTGGTCATCCGTACCGACAAGGTTAAACTTTGCTTCACCATCAGCACCAAATAGATGCCAATTTAACGGAATACCGGGAATGATATCGACTTCTTCCCATTTAGGCGGGAGGGGTAGGCTTAACTGAAATAAACGGTAAGTAGAGCCTTGTACGAAAAGTCTTAAGGGTGAAGGCTTTTTGAAGTTGACAATCAGTTCGCGATCGCCTGTTTCTAAATTGGTTTCGCCCTGAGTTGTGGGATAAACGTGAGGACCAATAAATTGTTTTGATTCTTGAGAAACCCAATAAACGCGAGTTGGTGGCAGTAGAGAACCGTTTGGTTGAGAGGCATAGGGGTCATAAGGGGCGACAAAGTCAGCTGCAATGACCAGTGTGTAGAAAATCAAGAGCACAATTGCCCCAAATTTTGCTAAAGGATTTTTTTTAAGTCTGTGCCACCAATTCATAGGAATTATGAATTATAAATTATGAATTATGAAATTATATAGTAATATTCATAATTCAGCATTCTTAATTCATAATTCCTTATGCACGCAGTTTCTCCATCAGCAAGAGGTTATCTTCTTGAGATTTTTCGTGTTCTACAACGAACACGTTAGAGTAAAGATTGGCAATAATTTGTTTGCCTTGTTGGGTGAGAGAAAGGTAACGTAACGCATCGTGAATGTATTGATAGACGACATTCCAATAAAACTTGGCGTAGTTTTTGCGTAAGTCAGCCGGGTTTTGATAACCCAATACCTTATTCATCCCAGTCTCTTCAAACTCATAAAATAAGGAAGTAATCTTTTTTAAATAACGGGGGTCGCTTAACTGACCGATTAAATCAGCCGCACGCACCAACCCTGCAAAGCTATGCGTATCTTGGTGGTCATCGACAGCTGGTACTGGGAAGCGAGTTAATTCAATATTTCTCTTAATTACCTCAGAATCGATCAGTTTATGACCGCCAAAACGTTCATCTATAAAGAGTTTAGCTCTATCAACGTGATAAGGCGTGAGGCTGGCATCAGACGCACCTGGTGACAGACTAATCATTTTTCCGTCTTTACCCGTACCATACAACCCTTCTTCTTCTCGGTCTTGACGGCATACCCCTTTCACATAACCAATGTCATGGCAAAGTAAGGAAATAATAAAATGCAACCAGTCTTCACTGGAAACCCCCCCTTCACGTATATGTTTCCCACGCAAAATTTCTTGCCCAACTAAAGTGACTAAGATGGAATGTTCTACGTTATGATACAAAGCATCACTGTTGGCAATATTTTCCAAAGCCATGTTACCTGCCCAAGCTATGATATCTTGGTAATCATGCTTGTAACAGCCATAGGTACGAGTGTATCCTTCACGAATTTGCTGGACAAAATTATCTATTAAAATCTCAGTTGCATTAAACATAGTAATAACTCAAGTGATAAGATTTTTTTATCGATTCTCTTAATTTTTCATAATTAGATGATAAATCCGGAGTAGACAAGTATCCCCTTGAACGCTTTTATGGAACAGATTCCCTGGTGACTTGGCAAACAACCAATTCACTAGTAAATCTTTCTGACTTTAGCACAGCAATAAAGCAGTGACCAGTGACCCGACGGCTTACTGTTTACCAGCCACTGCTAAAGATATGACTTTTGTCATGGGTATATTCCGGGGAATCACACAACCGGAAGCAGGAGAAATACGTCATATTTAATGTACAGCAATCATTTTTAAACTTTCTTAAGCAAAGCTGCTTATCGAGGTTTGCTAGAAAGCGGAGGCATCATACTGTGGGTGAAGAGAGTTTATCGAAACTAGAACTAGAAGAGTCAGTGGTGGTAAAAGACGCCATTAGGGAAGAGGAAATAACGGTTCCAAAGCAAGGTAACCCTTGGCTAATACCGTTGTTAGTAGGTACGGGTCTGGGTGTTGCTCTCTCCTTTGGAGGAATGCGCCTTTTCAGTAATCTTTCGGTGAACCAACAACCAGTTGCAACTAAATCGGTGGCAATAGCACCAAACATGACTGTCACTGTTGCACTAGTGGAAACAACCCGTGTTGCTCGTACATTGTATGCAACGGGAAGTGTAGCAGCACGCGATCTAACTCCAGTTTTACCCCAAGCAAATGGTTTGCAAATCAAACAAATTCTTGTGAAGGAAGGAGAAAAAGTCAAAGTCGGTCAAGTGATGGCTATCTTAGACGATTCTCTTCTTAAAGACCAAATTCGGCAAGCACAAGCGGAAGTAGAGGCAAAACAGGCGGATGTTGCTTCCAAACAAGCTGATTTGATATCGAAACAAGCAGCAGTATCATCGAGCGAAGCAGTTGTTGCTTCCAATCAAGCAATTGTCCAGCAAAAATTAGCTGACTTAGCTCAAGCTAAAGCAAAATTGAGAGAAGCACAACTCAATTTCGATCGCAATCAAAAATTATCGAATGAAGGAGCAATTAGCCTCCAACAATTTGATACTGCTACAACAAATTTGGCAACGGCAAGAGAGGCAGTACGCCTTGCAGAAGCCAATATAAAAAGCGCTCAAGCCAATGTTAAGAACGCTCAAGCGAACATTGGCGGTGCATTGGCAGGTGTCAATATTGCTCGAGCTAATATTAATAGCGCCCAAGCGAATGTCAGGAGTAGTGCGGCTAAAATAGGACAACTCAAAACTCAACTCGGACAAACTGTGGTTCGCGCCCCTGTCTCAGGAGTTGTGGCAGAAAAATTGGCACGAGTTGGAGATGTGACAGGCGTACCGCCACAAACTCAAGTTGGAACTGTAGTTGGTGGAACACAAAAATTGTTCTCAATTATTCAAGATGGCGAGTTGGAGTTACTTGCACGAGTCCCAGAAATTCAATTGCCACAAGTCCGAATTGATGCACCCGTGCAAGTCACTTCCGCTTTGGATAGTCGGGTGAAATTGGAAGGAAAAGTGAGAGAAATAGAACCTGTTGTCAATCAGCAAAGGCGCGAAGCAACGGTAAAAATTAATTTACCTGCTACGACTTCTTTGAAACCAGGTATGTTTGCTCGTGCTGCTATTACTAGCACAACAACAACAGGTATTGGTGTACCGCAAAAAGCCGTATTACCACAATCTGATGGCAGTGTCATCGTATTCATGCTATCGGGTGAAGACACCGTTCGCGCCCAAAAAGTAGAACTAGGAGAGGTTCTTATTGGTGGCAGAGTGGAAGTTAAAAAAGGATTGCAACGTGGCGATCGCATCGTTGTTCAAGGTGCTGGTTATCTCAAAGATGGTGACAAAGTACGAGTCGTTAATGCTGATAGTTAATTTCTCACTCATAAATAAATGGGCCTAAGGCATTGCATAACAGCTGTACGGGCGCAAGGTCGCCGCGCCCCCACTAACAACCTACTACTCACAAAACTTCCATGTCTTTCAATGTTTCAGCTTGGTCGATAAAAAAGCCAGTTCCAACAATAGTATTATTCTTGATTTTGACGATAGTGGGTTGGTTTTCTTTCCAATCTTTAGGGATTGATACTAACCCTAATATTGATGTTCCAACAGTACAGGTAAAAGTCACGCAACCGGGGGCGGGACCTGCGGAATTGGAATTTCAAGTTACTAAAAAAATTGAAGACGCTGTGGCGGGGCTGGGTAACATTGACGAATTGCGATCGACAGTCACCGATGGCGTTTCTACAACGACCATTAATTTTGTGTTGGGGACAAACACAGACCGCGCTACAAATGATGTTCGCAATGCTGTCTCCCAAATTCGTCAAAACCTTCCCCAAGACATTAATGACCCTATCGTGCAACGCGTAGACTTTGCTGGGGGTGCTATTCTAACCTATGCAGTCAGATCTGATAAGCGTTCTGTAGAGGAATTAAGCAATCTGGTTGACCAAACTATCAGCCGTGCGTTGCTAGCGGTGCGAGGGGTAGCACAAGTGAATCGGATAGGTGGAGTGAACCGAGAAATTCGGATTAACTTAGATCCGGCTCGCTTGCAATCTTTAGGTATTACTGCTACTCAAGTCAACGAGCAGATCCGGGCTTTTAACATTAACTTACCAGGTGGGCGTGCAGAACTCGGTGGTAGCGAACAAAATATTCGTACTCTCGGTAGTGCTGCTAGCGTACAAGTTTTACGAAACTACGAAATTGTTTTACCTGGAGGTGGTTCTGTACCTTTGTCTAGCTTGGGAACGGTAGAAGATAGCTACGGTGATGTGCGACAATCTGCAAGCTTGAATAACAAACCTGTGGTTGCGTTCCAAGTCCTGCGAAGTACGGGTAGTGTTATGGTGACAGTGGAAGAAGGTGTCAAAGCATCTGTCGAAAAACTGCAAAAGACCCTTCCCCCTGATGTTAAGTTGGACTTAATTTTTACAAGGGCTGCTTTTGTTAGGGACTCTTACCAAAGTACAATTGATGAATTAATCCAAGCTTCAATACTGGCAGTCATTGTTATCATGGCATTTTTACGTGACTGGCGAGCAACATTAATTACGGCTGTAGCATTGCCACTCTCCATGATTCCGACCTTTGCCGTGCAGTATGCTTTGGGTTATACTCTTAACAACATGACCTTACTGGCACTTGCCCTAGCAGTGGGTAACCTAGTAGATGATGCTGTCGTAGAAATTGAAAACATGGAACGGCACATGTCAATGGGTAAGTCAGCAAGGCAAGCAGCTTTTGACTCATCTGATGAAGTGGGTTTGGCTGTGATAGCAAGTGCAGCAACAATTATTGCCGTATTTCTACCTGTTGCTTTTATGGGTGGTATTCCCGGTCAATTTTTCCAACCCTTTGGTCTGACTGTTGCTGTTTCTACCATCTTCTCAACTTTGGTAGCCAGGATGATTACGCCAATGATGGGGGCGTATTTGATGAAGGATAAGCATCCGAACAGAGAAGGTGAGAATGGCAAGTTCTCCCATTCCCCCACTCCACACCTTTCCTCCTCCCGTCAGCGTTTCCGACCCTACAAATCCCTGCTCAGATTCGCATTGCGTCACAGGTTAACTACGATGGGGATTGCGATCGCATTCTTCATTGCTAGTTTGATGCTTGTTCCTCTCATTCCCAAGGGATTGGTGGATGGTGGTGATATAGGAATTTCTATTATCTCCGCAGAACTCCCCCCCGGTTCTTCTTTGGAAGATAGCAAACAGGTCGCAACCCAAATCACCAACCTTGTTAAGGACAATCCCAATGTTTTGAGTGTGCTGTCTGTAGAAGATATAAATACTGCAACACTTACACTTCGGTTGAAGCCTAAAGAAGAAGGGCGAAAAGTTTCTCAAGTAGAGTTTGAGAAATCCGTGCGTCCTCTGCTAGAACAAGTTCCGGGTGCAAGAATTGGTTTCCAAAGTGCTGGTTCTGTTGGTGGTCGCAAGGATTTAACTTTACTCTTACGCAGTGAAAATCCCGAAGCCTTAATCCAAGCCGCAAATGCGATCGAAAAACAAATGCGGGGAATACCGGGATTGGTAGAGATATCTTCGAGTGCAAGTTTGGTGAAACCAGAGATTTTGGTTGTTCCCGATCCGCAACGGGCGGCTGATTTAGGAGTCTCGGTGCAATCTATTGCCCGCACTGCATCTCTTGCTACGATTGGAGATAATGATGCTAGCTTGGCAAAATACAATTTACCCGATCGCCAAATCCCCATCCGCATCCAAATTGACCCCAAAGCCCGTGAGGATCTCACGACTCTCAAAAATCTTCAAGTTCCCACTTCTAACGGAGGTGTCGTTCCCTTAGTGGCGGTTGCAGATATCCGCTTTGGCAGCGGACCCGCAAGTATAAACCGTTTCGATCGCACCCGTCAAGTTTCTTTAGAAGCGAACTTAGAAGGAATTTCCTTGGGAGATGGTTTGAAAGCAGTCAATCAACTACCTGCTATGCAGAAGCTACCTCCAGGAGTCACGTTGCAAAACTCTGGTGATGCCAAAATTATGTCTGACATCTTCGGTCGTTTTGGCGGTGCATTGGGGCTTGCTTTAATGTGTATCTATGCAATTCTCGTTTTGTTGTATAATAACTTCCTCCACCCCATAACAATTATGGCTGCGTTACCTTTCTGTTTGGGTGGCGCGTTGGTAGGTTTGATGCTCGCACAAAAAGCCTTGGGAATCTATGCTTTGATTGGTATTGTGTTGTTGATGGGGATTGTCACAAAAAATTCAATTCTATTAGTTGACTACACGATTATCAACATGGAGGAAGGAAAAACCCAACGTCAAGCACTGATAGAAGCAGGAGTATCCCGTTTGCGCCCAATTATGATGACTTCACTAGCAACCATCGCAGGTACTGTTCCCCTAGCATTGGGAATTGGTGCTGGTGCAGAAGTCCGTCAATCAATGGGTGTTGCTATCTTGGGAGGTTTTACCACTTCTACTTTGCTAACCTTGGTAGTCGTACCCGTGTTGTTCTCATATATTGATGATTTCCAAAACTGGATGCTGAATATAGTTAAACACGGTTTTGGGATGAAGAAAAAGCAACGGCGAAATGTTGCTGAAGGGAACAACGTGGTAAGGGATTTGCCGCCTGCTAACTGAAATGAGATATTTTGCTTCGGCTTAGATCTCTAACTTCCGTAAGGGTCTTGTTGGCAAATTAATGAATCAGAACGAGCAACTTTTTCCCAGGTTCCGCCTGGGAAAGTCCTTTGCAATTTCATTATTCAATAATTCCAATCAATATTTGCATTAAAACATCTAAATCATCAGGCACGCGATACAAACTAATGTCCTGAGTAATATGGAGATGTTGTTGTTCTAATAAACCAAAACGCCAAGTATCACCTACTGTAACTGCACCATAAAGAATATCTTGTTCTTCTGCTATTGCCAAAGCAATTAACTCTGCTGATAGTTGAGTAAAACCTCTTGATAAATCGTCGTTTTTAGCTTCAACTACCAGAAAACTTTTACCTCTTTCATCTGCGTTCATATTTCGCAGTAAATAATCTAGATTACCTTTGAGTCGAGAATTTACCTGGAGAGGATATTCTAAACGCATTTGACACTTACAAAAACGCGCTAGTTCCGAAAGTACTGGTGCTACCATAATTTCTCGACGTGCAGTTTCGCTCGATAAAGTAACTAGTGGTAACAACTCCTCAATTTGCTGACGTAATTCAGGTAAACGTTGTGGTATGCGTTGAGAAGAAGGTAAAGTAATACGCGCTCGTGAAAAGCTATAACCTAATTCAGCTAAAATATCTTCTGTTTCATAAGGTAACTCGAAGTAAGAACGAAAAGTGTAACTAGTTCCTTCTTGTAAAATTTTTGGTTTAGACATAACAAATCCGACATCCAGCTAATAAGAAAGCGTCCTAACTGTTTTACACAGTAGAGCCAACTTAGCTTAATTATAAGTATATTGATTCGTTTTCTCCTTGGTCAAATTCAGCCTGTGCCTCACGTCTAAAGACAATGAGCTTCTTCATTGACGCAACTTTTTAACATAACTTTACATTGTGTCCCATTTTGCATTCGCTACTTTTACCCGTGTAGCGAACAAAAAATACTGAGAAGTTAAATTCGTTTTTCTTATATCAATTTATGATAAATGTGGCAAGATGACAAAAGTTCAAGCCCTGTATCAAGCACAACTAAAATTATTGATATCTTGTAAAGAAGTTTACCACACGCTAGCCGAGATTAAAAAATTGTGCTACAATACTAAATTAAATAACAATACTAACTATTTGCGGGTGTAATTCAGTGGTAGAATGTCACCTTCCCAAGGTGAACGTCGTGGGTTCGAGTCCCATCGCCCGCTTTTAATATTTGTTCTAGAGCGACAAATAATTCGTCGTCACGGACAAATAATTTGTCGCTCTACACGTCTGCTAATTTTCTTCATAAGAAAGTTGTTTCAGTTAATAAAGCGCACAGATTTGGCTACCTTAAGAAATAGTCTGTTTTCCGCACAATATATTTCCCAAAACAAATATAACAGCAGTTTTTCAATACGTTTTTAACCCGATATAAACTTATTTAAAATTTACATAAAAGACAAGTTTTAATAAACAACATATTGCTTCATTGTGACGAAACCATGGCGACATCAACACATAAATTACTCAGTGCTACGTAGAAAATTTATTAAATATTAAAACTGACGCAAAGCCCCTCTTAAAAAGTATGGCTGTTTCATTCCCTATAAGGACTGAATTTACAAGCGTATGAACCAAAAAAATCAGGTAGTTCAAAAATTTTGTTTGCTCATGAGAAGAGCGATGCCTTCGGCAAGCTGCGCTAACGCACTTAAATTTAGTGATTGAATTTGTCATTTTTCGCTCACCGACTGCCGAAAATTTCTGGCTAATACTCTTGACAAAATCCTTAAGAGAGTGAATGAAACAGCCCTGCCCTTAAAAAGGGGGGTCATTGGTCATTGGTCACTGTTAAACTCTGTCCGGAACTGACTGACAACTTTATCTAATCCTATGGAGTGTGCTGCTTTAAAAAGAATTCGATCGCCCTCTTGTACAAATGTCTTTAACCTATCGACCAACTCTCCGTGAGTTGAAAAGCATTCACAGGGTACGCCTTCTGCACTTTCAGCTATAGCTTGGGCATCATTTCCATCCACCAAAACTAACAAAGCGTCTAGGTTTAATTTTCGCACTGTTTCTCCTACTTTTTGGTGAATGTGATGCGATCGCTCTCCCAATTCTTTCATTGCACCAAGTACGGCTATCCGTCGATGACCGGGTGTTTCTGCTAGTAAGTTTAATGCTGCTTGCATTGCTTCTGGTGCAGCATTATAGGTTTCGTCTAAAATAACCACATCATTGGATAAAGTAAAACGCTGCGATCGTCCTCCTGGCATTTCGACCATCACACCCAATTCTAAAAACGACCAATCTATATCCAGCACTTGCGCGACTGCTAAAGCTGCTAGAAAGTTGGTTGCATTGTGGCGTCCGGGTAAAGGTAAGGGTAACTGTATCCCACCAACTTCAATGGTTTCACTATCAACGAGTCTGCCTTGGATATCACCACCCGACAAACCGTAGGTTAAAACTTTTCCCTGCCACACTTTCGCTGCTGTTTCAATTAATAACGGACAATCATGGTTGAGAATTGCTACACTATCTTTAGGCATTTCTGCAAGCAACTCACATTTTGCTCGAGCGATCGCTTCCTCTGAACCCAAAAGCTCAATGTGTGCCGTGCCAACGTTAGTAATCACTCCGATAGTGGGATTCGCTATGTGAGTGAGTTCGGCTATTTGTCCTGTTCCGCGCATCGCCATTTCAATGACTGCAAAATCGTGTTCCGGAGCCAATTGCAGCAGAGTTTTTGGCACTCCAATTTCATTGTTGTAATTGCCATAGGTTTTCAGGGCTTTTCCTTTTGTCGCCAAAACAGCAGCAATAAGTTCCTTAGTAGTGGTTTTACCTACAGAACCCGTGACCCCAATAACTGGAATCTGAAACTGCTCCCGCCACCATCTACCAATTTTCTGATAAGCTAAGAGCGTATCGTTGACTTGCAAGATAGGAAATTCAGCATTCTCATATTCAAAATCGACAACAGCCGCCAAAGCACCCTTGTCTATTGCCTTTTGAATAAATTCATGTCCGTCAAATTTTTCACCGCGTAAAGCTACAAATATTTCACCAGGCTTGATAATACGGCTGTCTGTTTGTATACCGATGCTCGATTTTGCTAGCTCATTTTCAGATAAATTGGCCGAGCGGGCAGAAAGAATTTTAACTAGTTGGCTGAGAGTGATAGAAAAAGACATATTTTCTAAATTTTAATCTTCGTGACTTCACTTAGGGCGTACCCCGCCCATAAGTAGGACAAGATTCCTTAAATGTTAATACTGTTCTAAGTTTTCCGGAACAGCCCGGAAATTTTAACAGCGATCGCATGACTCTCTGACCAGCCATGTATGTAGAGCCAAAAGAGATAAAACTCCTTTGGCAAGCCTAATGTATAAAAATCTCTTGAACTGAGTCTATATGAGTTTTGGCTGTTATGAAAATCTCTCTTCCCGATTTCCGCTCCCTATTCTCTATTTTCAAAATAGAAAAGCATTAGCCCCTGTTTTTAATTACCATCACTTCCACAATTTGGGTAGCAATGTTACGAGAAATATCCAAAGCATGACACAAGTCGTTCAAGAAATCCTGCTCTTCTCGAGTCACGATACCGTCAGCTAGCACCAAATCCGAAGCGACTGCGAAAGCTGCTTCCCTCAAGTCGTAAGGTAAAGATTCCTTTGCTAAGTTAAACAAAGCGTCTAAACCGTCTCTTCTTAGAATACCAAGAAGCTTGTCGAACATTCTGTTGATGACATCATTGGAATAACTTCTGAAGAGCTTCATCCGAGACAGCGTAGCAGAAATACTACGAGCCTCCTCATCAGAAAGATATCCGTCTGAGGCAGTTGCAGCCAAGGTGATAGCAGCAAATGCTTCTGCTGGCGTAAGGATGTCGTAGACTTGGCTGTGTGCGCCAAACACTTTGTCAAATAGACCCATTGTTGTTTACTCCCTAATTGGTGTCTCATCAGCAGTGCCTCTACCCGTGCTTGGATCGCTGTTGGTGGATAGTGCAGCGCTATGAGACTCTTATGCTTTAGTGTTCCCAAGATTTTTCACAAACGAACACTTCTGCTTTATGGTTCTTGACAAAAAACACACTTTTCGCTAAAGGGAGTAAAACTTCTGGTATACGTAAAATTTATTAGTATCAAATTAGGTAAGTAGATCCTAATTCAATCGCTTTGTGTCTACCCGATCGCCCGATTTTTCAATGGTTTCGATGATTGCCAAACCTATGCCAGAAACAGCAATAAGTAAGAAAACCGAAGCCAGGAAGGCGTTTACAAGTATCCGAAGGGCATCGTCGAAGAAAATGTAGCTGCTCATTGTCCGATCTTTTTAACTCAATGGTGCTAGTACTTACAGATTTCTTCACACCTTGATAAGCGTTTTTCGTGATGAAATACTAGCATAAGCATCTTAACAAAACTTTAGCTCTTTCATAACGATGTTTATACTTTTTCTTGTTCGTGCTTGGCTCGATTTTTGTTACCAGAGTTTGGGGTAAGTAAAAAGCTTGTCTTGCAGTTTCCTGTATTTTTACTGAGCTTCATCTTAAACCTTCTAGTACTTTTAGATAATCATTATTACATCTAGAAAAGAAGCAACTAGCTAAAGGTAGTTGTTATCACTTGTATCTATAAGTCAAATGATAGATAACACCTCTTCTACCTTTTGACAGATGAGTCTGGTATTAGTATGGTTTCACCTTGGCAAACTCCTCTCCCGCAGTATGAGTACGCAACGAGCCGCGTCGTTGTCTACTTTTACAGCAGCAGATTGTGCTTGTGGACTCCAATTATGTTTTCCCCCTTGGTAGAAGCTATCTCGCTTTACCATAAGGGATGCCTCTATGGGTTAGAATTTTTCATCTTTCCTGCTGATTTAAATCCTTTGGTTTTCCCGAGCAATTTACTCAATGAGACTCAACTTTTTAGATCGAAGAACTGTTTTGCTAAGCCTTATGAGCTATGTTCTTTGCCTATTCCCTAGAAAAGTTATGCCGAGTTTGATAAGTTGGCTTGTGCAGTAGAATCCGAGGTTAATTCCTACGATAGAAGCACGTATTTCCGCGCAATTGTAGAATTTCTGAGTTGATTGGCAATAAAACCGCGATCGCGCTTTCCAGGAATGACAATTACCCTGAAAAATTCTGAAATTCAACTTTCCATTAGACCAGACCTTGGCGGTCGCATCGACCAGTTGCAAGATTTGAAAACAGGACACGAGTGGCTGTGGCATCCTTCAGATTACGATCCACAGCTATCCCGCAACCTTGAAGTGGGTGCATCTTTTGATGGCAATTGGACTGGTGGTTGGGATGAAATTTTTCCCAATGATGCGGCGGGTGTTTTCCAGAATCGGCACTTGGTCGATCACGGTGAATTGTGGTCGCAAGCTTGGGAATTGTTGGAAAAGTCTGATTTAAGTGTCAAGATGGCACTTGCTTGTCAAACAGTACCAGTGCAGGTAGAAAAAACCATTACTCTTGATGAAAAGCAAGCAAAAGCGACTATAAAGTATTTGTTTAAAAATCAGTCGGAAGAAACCATTCCGTTTTTATTTAAGCAACATACAGCTGTAGCTATTGAAGAAGGAGATGAAGTTCTCCTTCCAGACTGCACTATTGAGCCTGCTGTTCTGGAATTCAGTAAAATTATTGGTCGCCAGGAAAAAACTCCCTTTCCCAAAGCTTTTGCAGCCGATGGCAGTGAAGTCAACGTACAGCGTATTCCACCGCGATCGTCACAACTACAGGAATTTTATTATAGTTCTCAGTTGGCTGTAGGGCAATGCGGAATTCGCAATCAGCGCTCGGCTTCTACTTTGCTCATGAGTTTTGATACTGCTGATTTTCCATATGTTTGGGTGTTTGCTAGTTTTGGCGGTTGGCAGAATCATTACGTACTCGTGCTAGAACCTTGTACCAATATTCCTTACGATCTGGAAATCGCTTGTCGTAATGGAACTTCGGCGCTACTACCTCCCCACTCATCACAACTCCGGAGTTTAACTGTTGAGTTACAGCGTTTGTAAGTTCGATAATCTCTCAATTTCTCGTTTCCAAGCTCAGCCTGAAAATGAGGAGATTATCCGACGCCAACAGCATCCTAATAGGAGAAATACAAGATCAAAAAGCGCCCCTCTCATGAGGAGCGCTTTTTCTCTTCTGAAGACGCGGTGAACCGCGCCTCTGAATTAATGATTAACCGTTGATAGCAGGAGCGCTGATTGCGACAGGAGCAACTTCAGTTGCAGCCAAGTCGAGAGGGAAGTTGTGAGCGTTGCGCT